>CAZZMD010000024.1:0-59776 GCA_964655355.1 uncultured bacterium | reverse complement strand
CCCGGGGGCAGCAACGCCAAAGCATCATCCTCTAAACTCTCCTCCCGACTGCCGGAGCCCACCGTATGGGCCGGTGCCGCATCCCCCGGCGGTGCAAAACGAACCCGACCCCGACTCCCTGCACCCGCGGTGGTAGCGGGGGCATCCTCTCCCCTGGGGGCAAAGCGAACTCGACCCCGACTCCCCGCACCCGCGGTGGTCATCGGAGCGCGATCGCCCGGAGGCGCAAAGCGAATGCGGCCCCGGCTACCCGCGCCGGCGGTGGTGGCGGGGGCACCCTCTGCGGGCGGAGCAAATCGAACCCGACCCCGGCTACCGGCACCGGCGGTCGTGGCAGGGCGGGCGTCCTTGGGGGGAACAAATCGGATCCGGCCGCCCTTCGGTTCTGCAATGTCTACGTTGCCATCTAAGCTGCCCGCTACGGTCAAGTCTGGGTTCAGGTCTGCGTCCAAGTCCGCGCCAAAGGTTGGCGTCGCAGCGCCAGCGGGGTTGGCGATCGCTCCGGAAACGAGGACAACACCACCGCCTAACACAAGGCCCAGAGCCAGGGCAGACAGTAAATACTGTTGCCGCTGAACCTGTCCACCGTTGGAAATCGGGCTATCGGCCGACGGTCTCAGAAAAAACTGGGGAATAAGGCGATTGATCATGGGTCAGAAGGGGGGCAATGATGGAGCAACGGTCAATCTAAGCCCACCGTGGGTGAGTGATTAGTCTATCTCGACCACCCAGATCCCGAGGGGGTTGCACCACGCAGATGTGTTAATCGCAATCTTTACCGAACACGTTAATTGTAGACTCCCCGATTGTTCCGATTGTAACATCGTCACCGTGTTTCCCTGGGGCAAATTGCGGATTGTGAGATGGAGAAAAATGCCCCAAACCCTAAACCGGGGGGCGCTCCTGGGGACGGATCAGGGGCACGGGGAGCGGAGAGAAAAACCGGGTTCTTACTGCCAATTTCCAATGAGGATAAAGGCGGACCAGTAGTAGGGGTGGCTGTAGCGATCGCTCTGGAGCAGTTGGGCTTGAGCTTGGCGCAGGGCCTCCGCTTTCCCAGTCCCAGGACGATCGCCGGTGGTCTGGGCAGATAAGGATTTGTAAAATTCCGTCATCAGGGCCGCGGTGGATTCATCGTTAACGGACCACAGGCTGGCGACGGTGCTACGGGCACCGGACCGAAGGGCAAATCCCGCCAATCCGAGGGTGGCGCGATCGTCGCCCTTAGCGGTTTGGCAGGCACTCATCACCAGCAGGTCAATGGGGGAGAGGACCCCGACCTGGCGCTTGCGGAAGAGCCGGTCAAAATCTTGGATATACAGGCGATCGCTCCAGGCCAACAGATAGGTGTCTTCGGGGGAGGAGCTGAATTGACCGTGGGTGGCTAGATGGACGATGGGGAAAGAACTGTGGTCGAGCTGGTGGAGAAATTCATCCGCCGTAAACCCTTCGTTCAGCAACAGCTCCGTTTCAAAATCCTGGGAAATATTGCTCAGTTCATCGGTGACGCCGGGCAGGGCATTAAATCCTTGGCGGGCTTCACTCAGACCCGCGGCAAAGATGGTGGCGTCCAGGGGCTTACGAGACGGGGGTAGGAGCTGCAGGGCAGGACTGATGGCGAACTGATAGCGCTCCACCAAATAGCGATCGCCATCGTAAAGGGCCGCCATGGGGATTTTGCGTAGGGGTCCATCGGGGACCATGACCAACGTATCCACGGCGGCGGCGTCTAGTTCATCTTGGATCGGCGCAATCAACCAATCGTAGAGGGTTTTCCCCAGCCGCTTCTGGGCTTGGATCCCATAGGCGGGGTTGAGGGACGCATAAAATTCCGTCAGGGTTTTCTGGATGACCGCATTCTGGGCCCTAACGCTGAAATGCTGCAGGGGGCGATCGCCCATGGCCACAATCATATCCAGGCGATCGTCCAGGAAAATCGGATAGAGGACAGCGGCTTTAGGATCCAGGGTTTCGATGGATTCGGGACGCGCCGTTAGGCAAGAATCCCCAAAAAAGTTATCTAGCTCTGCCACTTGGAGTGCTTCAATCACATCCCGCGCCTGGGTGATTTCTGCTGTCGTCGCCCCCGGTTGCAGCAGTAACCCAATTAATCGGCGATAGGCGGGTTCCACCGTTTCCCGGAAATCAAATTGCACGTCGGTCCCGATCGCCACCAAATCCTGACGCAAATACCGGAAAGACTGGATCGCCTGACTGTAAGCCCCAATGGCCCCATCGCGATCGCCCTGTTTACCTAGGACGGTTCCCAACTGCAACGCCACCCGGGCCGCAATATCATTCGCCCCCAGGGATTGGGCCACCGCGAGGGATTTCTCCGCCAGAGTTTCCGCATCTTTGAGCTGGTTATGGTCTTCATAGAGGCGGCTGAGGTGATAGAGCCCAAAGGCTTCACCCCTAGGGTCGCCGAGGGTTTGGGCCAGACCAACGGTTTTGCCCAGAAATTGAGGCAGCTCCCCCGGGGATTGCGATCGCCGGTCTGCATAGCGAATCCAACTGTCCGCCAGGTTTATGCGGCCATAAAGGCTATCTCGATTGAGGGGTAAGCCATCAATTTTTTTGACCAGGGGCGTTAATTTGCGGCCAGCGCTGGGGTCATCCAAATGCACCAGGGTTTGCAATTCATTCAGCTCCCCCCGCAGGACCACATTGGGCGTCACCGCCCGCTGAGCCCCATAGCGATAGTATTGCAGGGCCATTTGATCCCGCTGCTGCCGTCGGGCTATGTGCCCAATATCAATCACCGCCGCCGCCACATCGTCTGGGGAATCAATCGCTTCAGCGGTTTCCTGGCTCGCCTGCAAGGCTAAATGGGCTTGGTCCAAATCCCCCACAATTTGAAACGCTTCCCCCAACCCCCGAAAGGCGATCGCCTTCAACTGACTATCCGGCTCATTCTCCAGGGCGATCGCCGCATCCTCCAGCAATTCCTGGCCCTTGTGGTGATGCCCCAATCCCTGGAGAGCGCGAGCCTCGGCAACTACGCTCCCGATCGCGCCAGTTTTATCGTCAATTTTTTCGTAAGCAACCTTGGCCTGACCCCAGGTATCGGCCGCCTGCTCCAGTTGCCCCATGCCCATCAACAAATGTCCGCGATGGTTCAGGGCCTGGGCCCGCAATCCCAACAGCAGTCGAGACGAAGCATTCTCCCCCTGGAGGGCGTCGTCAAGCTGCTTTAGGGTTGATTGATTTAATTCATCGGCGTCCGTCAGTCGTCCCAAACTTTGCCAGGTTAGGGTCAAATAATTCGCCGCCTGAATTTCCCCCACCAAATTATTGCTGCGTTGATAAGACCGCTGGGCCGTCTCCCAAAGCTGGGCTGCATCGACAAAATATCCCGCTTCATAGCGTTCTTGCCCCTGCTGCAGCAGTAACTCTGGGGACGTACTCGGGGCGATCGCCCGGGGTGGTCGCGCATGTCGTTCCCCCCCGATCATTTCCAGCGGCTCTGGACTTGCGCCCAAGGCATCCGTGGCTTGGCTCGGCAGATTCAGCAACGGATGGAGCAACACAACAGCGATCGCCCCCGCCAGCACAAGCAGCCAATAATCCCAAGATTTTCCCCATCGTGATCGGCGGGACGTCAACATCAGGGGGGAATGACGGCGGGAGTGACGAGAAGCGCGGAGGGCCATAGCGCAAGGGAGTGGGGAAGTAGGAACGGGACAGGGATACCCCCTCAGGCAGAGGGTACGTCAATGCTAAGGGAAATGCTCCAAAATGCCCTACTAGGACGGGGACGCGGTTAGCTGCTGACAGGTTGGGGATTGCGGTTGAATCCCGCGGGCATGATGTGACGACGAATGATGCAACGATACAACGCCGCTGGAATCCTGGACCCAGCCCGACGCCTCCACTAGGGGGGGAGTCCCCACCTTAGGGTTAGAAGTTTGATTATTCGAAGCTTGATTAACGGACCCCGCCGCCTCTCCCCCGCCGGTAGCTTGGGAGGAGAGATTACGAGGAGGACGGACGCGAGCTGTGGTTAATGTGCCCGTATGGTCCCGCCAATCGATCCAACCATTGCGATCGCGCAAATTTTGGACCGGATCCGACGGTAAGCCCCCCCGCCCAACGGCCACAAATGAACTGCCCAGGGCAGCGCACTGGTTCGTGATTCGTTGGGTAGGATCGACGACGGTATTGGGCAGTTCTGCAACCCCGGAACTGGTATCGATTTCGGGGGTGGTGATACTCACCTGTCCCTGAAAATCTGCCCCCAATGCCGAAGTCGCCGTAATGTCACTGCCTGGCGTCAGGCGATCGCGAAAGGCCGCCCCAAACAATCCCTCCGTCACGATGGACACATTGCCGCCAGCGCCATTCATCGCATTCGCCGTAATATCGCTATTGCCCACCGCCGCAATGACTCGGGCATCCAGGAAAATATTGCCCCCGGTGGACGCCCCGCTGGCATTAGTCGTAATCTGACTGCCGCCCCGTAACTCCAACAAATTGGTGCGAATATCCACGTTGCCGCCGCTGCCGGTGGAGGGCTCCGCCGTAATTCGGGATTGGTTTTCCAGCAACACCCGATCCGCTCGGATCACCAAATCCCCCGCCCGGGACTCCCCAAAGGAATTATCAACCGCGCCATTACTCACCGCCAGCTCACTGCCATCCTTCAGCAGCAATGTCCCCACATTAATCGTCACGTCTCCGGCATTGCCCAACCCCTGACGGGAATCGCCCAAACCATCCGCGCCGGTAATAAATGCCGATCCCTCCAGAACGGTGTCAATGCTGGCATCGGACCGGATACCGCTGGGAAACTCGGTGCCCCCCCGCTGGGTCCCGGGCGATCGCCCCTGAATTTCCAGGGTATCGGCCGTAATTGTGACGGCTCCGGCATCCCCGGAATTGAGCGTCGAGGTAAAGATAATGCCCCCATCCGCCAGCAACACCCGTCCCGCAGTCACCTCAATATCCCCCGCCCGTCCGGTGCCCTGGGTCCGAGTATTTAAATTGGTCAGCTCCGTATTGTTACCCCGCAATTCCAGCAGCTCCGACGCTTCTACGACCACGGTGCCGCCAGCACCTTCCCCAAACACCGCCGCCACCGCCAGCCCCCCATCGGCAAGGCGCACCACCGGTGCCCGCATCAACACCAGCCCCCCAGTACCGGTGGACGTGGGGTAGGAATTGCTCGATAGACCGCTGGCGAAGGCCTCGTCGGAGGTGGCCCCCACAAAATCGATAGACTCCGTCGCCAGAATATGGATATCTCCCCCATCCCCGCCGGCAAAGGTGGACGCGAATAATCCCCCCCCATTGACGCCAATCACGCGGCGACCCCGAGCAACGATATCCCCAGCGCGACCACTGCCAAAGGTATCCGCAAACACTTCTGCCCCATCCAGCAACAGCGTGTCGCTAATGTCCAGATCCACCAGCCCCCCATTGCCCCCGCCCGAAGGAGAGACGGACAAAAATGCACTGGTATACATATTCAAATTGTTGGCTCGGACCGTGATGTCGCCCGAATCACCCGTCCCAAAACTCATCGCAAAAAAGCCACTGCCCACCTGAGCGGGGTTTTGCACAGACATGGCAAAGAGTTCCCGCAGGACATCCTGGAGTGGACGGGGACCGGTGAGGTTAATTTGGTCGCCCACGATGGTGATATCGCCGGCATTGCCCGCACCAAAGCTAGCGCTCGATACAAAAGATCCCTCAATTAAATTAATTTGGTCCACATCAACAGAAATGCCCAGACCCGGTTGATCCCCTTGGGTATCCGCCAAAATGACCGATCGCCCGCCCATAAAAAAGGATTGCCCCAGTAATTGCACCGCACCGCCACCGGGGCCACTCACATCCACAACGCTCCCTTGGGTCAAAGCAATAGAACCGCGATCGCCCGTAATTTCTTCGACGCGCCATCCCTGAGCCGTCGGGGTCAGGTTTACGTTAGCCCCCGGGCCGACGCCCGCCAGAACGCTCTGACCACTGGGGGCCGTTAAATAAGCCCCCTGAAGATCCAGCGATCGCCCCAGGAGGGCCAAAGTTTGTCCCGCCGGCACCGATAGCCCCCCCTCCGGAACGGGCACCGCATTGCCCAACGTCGCCGTATCCTCAACAGGGCGGGCAGGGCCGCCCGTAACTTGGATTCCCCCCGAGCGATCGCCCCATTGCAACCCCAGGGGCATGGTCGCCGTCAACAGGGGTGTATTTCCTGCGGGGGCAGGACCCCACACCGTGCCATCGGCAAAAGTCATGCGCTCAGCGGTGCTCGCAATAAAAGAGCCCCCCATATCCAATCGGGCATTGGGGCCAAACAAAATACCGTTGGGATTCAACAAAAAGAAATCGGCGCTCCCCCCCACCTGGAGGGTGCCATCAATAGAGGATGCAAAATCCCCTGTCACCCGAGAAAAAATACGCTCCACGCCCCCAGGGTCAAAGCTCGCCGTCTGGCCCGTTTGAATCGAAAACTGGTCGAAGCTATGAAATAAATTCCCGCCATTTTCCACGCCCCCCGTAATCTCCACCCGATCGCCCTGCGATCGCACAACACTGGGACTAGACAGGGTCGAATCGGGCACAATCTGTCCCCAAGCCGGTAATGCGCTGCCTCCACCAATCAGCCCCAGGGCGATCGCCGTCAGCAGGGCAACGGGACGGGGGCGATCCTGGACAGGGACAGCAATGCGGCGACTAAAAATCATCAGAAGTGGGAGGAGTGAAGGGGACAACCGTCCGACCCCCAGCGCGGCAAGACGCAACGACCAATCAGTCTGGGGGCGGGTTTTCGAACGATCTTGGGAACGATTGCGACGGAGCCTCTGATGTCTTTACTACGGACGGAATCCCCGCCCCCAGGAAAGTCTGTCCCAGAAACCGACAGCTAGACACCGATAGCGGCCAGGGACTCCTCTACATTGTAGAAATCCTCTGTAGAAGTTCTGTAGACGTTCTCTGTATAAATTCTTTCAGGGATAGTTTTTTGGGCCGGTCCTGGGCACCGGGAAACAACCACCGCGATCAGTCAGGCATCGCCCGGAAGGCCCATGGCGCACAATAGACGACGGAGATGGACGACGGAGATAGACGACGGATACTGTGAGGAATTAAAGCAAGGCGAGGCAAAGATTTAATGAGGGTGGGAATTGTTGGATTGGGCTCCATTGGGGGCTCCCTGGGCTACGACCTACGGGATCGTGGGTGTGAGGTGATTGGGGTCAGCCGGAAACCCACCACCTGCGATCGCGCCGTCACCCTGGGCATTGCCGATCAAGCGGGCTGCGACTTTGCCCCCTTAGCCGCGGCGGATCTGGTCATCCTATGTACGCCCATCGGCAAATTGGCAGCGATCGCCGAACAAGTAATTCCCCATCTCCAGGAGTCGGCCGTCTTAACCGACGTGGGATCCGTAAAAGCCCCCATCGTCGACGCCATTGAACCCCTCTGGCCAAAGTTTGTGGGGGGACATCCTATGGCAGGCACCCACGAATCGGGCATTGACGCGGCCCAGCGATCGCTATTTGTGGATCGCCCCTATGTCATCACCCCCACGGACAAAACCGATCCCCAGGCGATCGCCCAACTGGAGACTTTAATTCGTCTCATCCAAGCCAAGTATTACGATTGTGCGCCCCCCATCCACGACCAGGCCGTCGCCCGCATTTCCCATGGTCCCGTTATGATTAGCGCTGCCCTGGTGGCCATGGCTAACACTGCGGACACTGCCGACGAGGCAGCAGTGGTGACCCTCGCCAAACAACTCGCCAGCTCCGGGTTTCGGGACACCAGTCGAGTCGGGGGCGGCAACCCGGAATTGGGGCTAATGATGGCCCAATACAACCGAACGGCTATGCTCCAATCCCTTCAGCACTATCGATCGCAATTGGACGGGGCGATCACGGCGATCGCGTCAGAGGACTGGGACACCCTGAATCAATGGCTGATCCACACCCAAGCCAGCCGCCCCGATTTTGTGGACTGACCCCGGCAGTCCCCCTCAATGGTCAAGACCCGAGGCTACAGCGATGGCCTCGGGTCTTGGCATTGGATTAACAGGTTCGGTGACAGGGTTTAAACGTCGATCTAAACGCCGATTTAAACGTCATACTCACGGGTTTGCCGCGCTTCCAACGCCTCAGGATTCTCCGCGCAATACTCATCAAACGCCGTCTGGGGAATCGCCCGGGCCTGCTGGTGAGCCAGCTCCGCCTGTAATTCTTCCACCTCATCCCAAGCGGTCGCACATTCCTTAGAATTAGCGCCGCTCGCCGCACAGGTCGTCCGCGCCAAAGCCACCGCTTCGCGAATCTTCTCCTTCAAGCGGATCTCCTTCGGCTCCTCCACAAAGGTTGCCTTACTGAGGATATCGCTCGTGGAAATAATCCCCAACAGCTTACCCTCCACCACCGGAGCCCGGCGGATACGGGTATTGGCGAAGAGCCGCGCCACATATTCCACTTCCAGATCAGGGCTCACCACAACGCAAGGCTTAGTCATCACCTCATGGACCCGGACCTTTTTGGGATCCAACCCATAGGCCGTTACTTTGTAGACCACATCGGTCTCAGTAATAATCCCGTAAGCATCCTGATCATGACGGCGATCCACAATGAGCGATCGCAACTTCTTATCCCGCATCATCTTCACGGCTGCCGCCACCGTGGCCGATCCTCGGATCGTCAATACATTGCTGGTCATGATGTCGGCTGCTTTCATGGAATTGACTCCCTACAAAGGATGAACTGAATCGCGTAAACCGTGCTGTATTTCCGAGCGGGACACTCCCATCCAGCCCTTGACCGGGACGTTCTCGGTGGAGCATTTTAACCGCCTTTATTAGAGTAGTGGAGCAATGGCGATCCCCACCCGTTCGTAACAAGTCGGCGCAATCATCAAACTAACTGCATCGAAACTATGCCCACTCCCCTAGGGCAGGGACCGAGTGAACCATTAATCCGGGTAGTATTTGGATAGCAACTCCTGGATGCCCCTCCCTTCCTTTTTTCCTTGGAGACGCTGATCGGCCCAGTGCATCATAGAACCCAGTGCATCATAGAAGAGTCCAGTGCATCGGCGGAAGCGTTGGACCGTCCCCTTCAATACGCTCGAGAAGACGCCCGAGCGGGTAGGAGACTTCATCCTTGCCGCCCCCCCCCATCCCCACCGCACAGGTCTGAGGTCGTGCTGAATCTGTTTTGCCCTGTTCCGTCGCAGAGGTTGTCATGAAGGATATTGCTTGGCTCCTGGGGGCTTCCGCGTTGGTGTTCCTGATGCAGGCTGGATTCCTGTGTCTGGAATCGGGCTTGACCCGCTCCAAGAACAGCATCAACGTTGCGGTTAAAAATCTTTCGGATTTTGGTCTAGCCGTTCTGCTGTTTTGGGTGCTGGGCTTTGCCCTGATGTTTGGCCAGAGTGCTGGTGGATGGGTGGGGGTCACGGATTGGTTTGTGAGTGTTGAGCACAGTCCCTATAAGGCGGCGTTCTTTGTTTTTCAGGCCATGTTTTGCGGCACGGCCACCACGGTGGTATCGGGGGCGGCGGCGGAGCGACTGCAGTATGGGGGCTATTTATTAATTTCTCTGTTGAATGCGGCAGTGATTTATCCCCTGTTTGGCCATTGGGCCTGGAATGGGATCGAGCAGGGGGAACGGTTAGGCTGGTTGGCCCAGCTAGGGTTTGTAGATTTTGCGGGGTCGACGGTGGTGCATTTGATCGGGGCAACGGTGGCCCTGTCGGTGCTGGTGGTGGTGGGGCCAAGAACGGGGCGATTTGGACCCGAGGGACGACCCCGCAAAATTAATGGTTCAGATTTGCCCCTGTCGATGTTGGGGGCAATGTTGCTATGGCTGGGGTGGTTGGGATTTAACGGCGGGAGCAGCCTGACGCTGGATGAAACCGTGGCGCGGATTATTGTCCACACGTTGATGGCGGGGACCAGCGGCATGATTGCGGCCAGTGTGTTCAATTGGCTACGCCATGGGGTGCCGGATGTGGAGCCGTTGATTAATGGCGGATTGGCGGGATTGGTGGGGGTAACGGCCTGCTGCAATGCGGTCACAACGCCCCAGGCGTCATTCATTGGGGCGATCGCGGCCCTATTAATGCTGTGGGCGGAGAAGCAACTGGAGCGATTCCAAATTGATGATGCGGTGGGAGCAATTCCGGTCCACGGCGTCGCAGGAATTTGGGGCACCCTGGCGGTGGCAATTTTTGGCAACCTTGAGATTTTAGACACTGGGCTCAATCGTTTTGAGCAGTTTGCCGTTCAGGGATTGGGAATTTTGGTGGCCATTGTTTGGGCGTTTGGGGTGTCGTTTACGCTGCTATGGCTGCTCAACCGGCGCTATCCCCTGCGGGTGTCTTTGCAGGCGGAAAACGTGGGCTTAAATATGGCGGAGCACAATGCCAAGACGGAGCTGCACGATCTATTTGAGGTGATGGATCAGCATATTCGCGGGGATGATTTGAGTGCGCGGGCGGTGGTGGATCAGTTTACGGAGGTGGGCTACATCGCCACGCGATACAACCAGGTGATGGACGCCTTGCAAAAAAAAACCGCGGAATTAGAGGTTTTTAATGCCAATTTGGAGGGGCTAGTCCGCGATCGCACCTTGGAATTGCAGTCCGCGAACCGGGACTTACAGAACTTGGATCGGCTGAAGGACGAGTTTTTGGCGAATACGTCCCATGAGTTACGGACCCCCCTCAACGGAATTATTGGCCTGGCAGAATCCCTGGCAAATGGGGCGATCGGGGTCATTAACCCGAGCCAGTTTAAAAATTTAAACCTGATTATCCAGAGTGGCCACCGACTGATCAATTTGGTCAATGACATTCTCGATTTTTCCAAGCTCAAAAATCGGAAGCTGAGCTTACAGTGTGGTTCCGTCGATCTGGTGCCGATTGTGGAAGATGTCATTGGCCTGTACCAGGCCCAGGCCCAGATTCAACGCCTCACCCTAACGGCGGAGATTGAGCCGGAGTTGCCGCTGCTGTGGGCCGATAGCGATCGCATCCATCAGATTTTGCACAACCTGGTGGGCAATGCCCTTAAATTTACGGAAGAGGGCAGCATTGTGCTCAGGGTGAAGCCGATCGGCGGGGCAGAGCCTTCCGAACTACAGCTCAGCGTCAGCGATACGGGGGTCGGGATTGCTTCGGAAAACCTGGAGAGCATTTTCGGCGCATTTAAGCAGGGGGATGGCACAACGGCCCGGCGCTATAGCGGTACGGGGCTGGGGCTCGCGATTACGCGACAGCTCGTCGAACTTCACCATGGAAACATCTCCGTCGAGTCGACCGTGGGGGAAGGATCCACCTTTTTTGTCACTCTTCCCCTGGCGGAATTCTCCGAGGATACGGTCGTCCAAAGGGACCCGGGCGATCGCCCCCTCGAATCCGCGCCTGAATTGGGGCCTGAATTGGAACCTGAATTAACGCCTGAATCGGCAACGGAATTGGCGGACCAGCCTTCCCTATCCCCCCCTGAGGAGGGCGAAGCAGTACCGGAGGAGGAGGAGGATCTCATCCTGGTCGGCGGCGATCGCCCTGATTTAGAGGGCGACGCCCCAGAAGATAACGCCGCCCTGATGGAACGAGCGTTGGCGGAGCAAGCATTGGCGGAGCAAGCACTGATGGACGAGATGCTGTTGACCCAAAGCAATCTCTTCCAATTTGGCGGTCTGTCCCGTGAAGACGATTCTTCCCTATTCCGAATTTTGATTGTGGACGATGAGCCCATCAACCAAAAGGTGCTGGTTGATTATTTGGGCCATGGATTTTACGAGGTTCGAGCCGTCAGTAGCGGTCCAGCAGCGTTGCAGGTCGTCCTAGAGGAAAACTGGCTCCCCAATATTATTTTGATGGACGTGATGATGCCCCGCATGAGTGGCTATGAGGTCACCCAGAAGCTGCGGGAGGTCCATTCCTCGGTGGATTTGCCGGTGATTATGCTGACCGCCAAAAATCAGCCCAGCGACATTGTCCAGGGCTTAGAGGTGGGGGCAAATGATTACCTCACCAAGCCCATCTCCAAGCGGGTGTTGTTAGCCCGCCTAAAAACCCATTTGGAGTTGTCCCATATCACGCTGGCCTATGCGCGATTTGTGCCCCATGAGTTTCTCGATTTATTGAAGAAAGACAGCATCCTCGAGGTGGAGTTGGGGGATCAGGTCGAGCAGGAGATGGCGGTGTTGTTTTCGGATATCCGCGCCTTCACGACCCTCTCCGAGACCATGAACCCGTCGGAGAATTTTCAGTTTATTAATGCCTACTTGTCGCGCATGGAGCCCGTGATCCATAAGCATGGCGGGTTTATCGACAAGTTTATTGGGGATGCGATTATGGCCCTATTCCCCGGGGGCAGCCAAATGGCGATCGCGGCGGGGATTGAGATGCTGCAAACCCTGGAGCGCTACAACGAAGAGCGAGAGCACAAGGGATGGCAACCCATCGAGATTGGCATCGGGATTAATGCCGGGCAGTTGCGATTGGGAACCGTGGGCGGGCAAGCTCGGATGAGTGGAACGGCGATCGGGGATGCGGTGAACTTGGCGGCACGGCTAGAAAGTTTGACCAAGACTTACAAAACGCCGATGTTAATCTCCCAGAATGCACTGATGAGCATGACGGATCCGTCTTTGGTGCAGCTACGGTTTGTTGATCGCCAACAGGTGAAAGGGAAATCGGTACCGGTGGCAATTTTTGAAGTATTGGATGGGTTACACCCGGAGATCCGCGATCCCCTATTGGAGGGTAAAGCGGAATTTGAGTCGGCCCTATGGCAGTACTACGCCGATAGCTATACCCAAGCCGTGCAAACCCTCGCCCATTACCTACAAACCTGTCCCCAGGATTCCGTTGCCCAGCTCTACCTACAGCGAGCCATGAAAGGCACCCGGCGGCAAAACCAAACCTGAGTCTGGCATTTGCCCCCTAGCAATAATCCATAGGGATGACTAGCAAATCCATTGACAGAGCTTAATCGGGCCCTATACCTAGCCTGCTTGACGGTCCTAAACTCCCCAGGCTGGATTCGAACCAGCGACCAATCGATTAACAGTCGACCGCTCTACCGCTGAGCTACTGAGGATTACACGCTTTAGTTAGAGCAGCTCTTTCTCTAGCGCGATATTCAAGATACTTAAGACTGTTGAGAGTTGTCAAGGTTTTCCCTTGAAAAAGTTCTGAGCCCTCCCTAGAACAGAAACGCTCTCTCAATCAGCCCTGAATCAGTACTAAATCAGCCCTGAATCAGCCCTGATCGTAGGGCGGGCGGGCTGGGAAGGGTGGCCGATCCGGGGGTAACCCGGGGGCGATCGCCCCCATTTGGGGCCGTTTGGGGCGGGACAATTCTCCGGGTAAACATCCCCCTTACCCCCCCTCCCCAAGGAGTGTCGTTATCCGGATACCCCGCTTAACCGTCGCAATAGAGCTAGTGACTGGGGCGGCCGATTCCTCAACTGGTTCCCCAACCAGGACTATCTGGCCCCCGGTTTCTGGCATCCCCATCCGGCGCTTAATCCGCCGTATCCCCCTGGCTATAAGGGCTAAGCCCCTTTCAGGCTACCCTAACCAATTCCCCAGTTGGATGCCCGAAATCACCGTGGAAAAAACAGTGCCACATTCCCCCCCAGCCAATTCCCCGCCCGTTCCTACAGTGAGGATGTCAGGTCAAGGAACGGCGGCTCACCGCTCACCCCGGGTCAACACTCCGGCGTTCCCCCCCCTAATCCCATCACTGTCTTCGGTGCATCCCCCAACGGAGGAAACTATGGTTAACGTTAAACTTGCTCCTGCTGCCCGCCCATCCTCGCAAAGTTCCCCGCTCCCCCAAACCAAAGGTCCCGCTAATACCTCCAAGGACGGGTCCTATCTCAATCTCCCGCTCCAAGCCCAGCCCGGCAATCCCCTATCCCAAGGCGCTGCCCCCCAGCCGCTGTTGGACATTCTCCATGACGATTTAGCCAATAGTACCGATCGCCTCCCCGCGCGGGCCAAAACCGTGCTCCAGCGCATGGTTTCAGAAGTGGAGCGAGTCTGTGCCAAAAGTGCCCGCATCCAACGGTCCGGCGAAGTGGCCGCCTGGAAACTCTCCCTGGCTCGCCATCGTCTCAATAAGTGCCTAGGCTATTACAAACTGGGCAGCAGCCGCGGTCGCCAGGAATTGCATACCACCTTGAGTGCGATCGTCTATCGATTCGTGGCCCCGGCAAAAGTCCAAATGGGATTCCAAGCCCGGTATGTGCTGATTGAAGACTTTATGCAGGCGTTCTATATCGAGTCCCTGCGAGCCTTCCGTCGGGAAAATGAGCTGGATACCACCTATCAGCCTCGCACCCGTTTGGAGCTGGCGGAGTATCTAATGTTCACGGAGCAATATGCCAAGCGCCGTATTTCCTTGCCCGGTTGCCGCAATCAGCAATTGGTGGTGCTGCGAGCCAAAACCTTCTCCCGCCGCCTCCCCCCCGAATTAAGCATCGACATTGAGCAGGCTGTAGAGTCCGCTCGGACAGAAGAAGCAGAATTACAAGCCCGATCCAGTGCCGCCCAGCAAGTGCGGGAGAAAATGGTGTCCGAATCCGTCGATCCATCCGAAGCCGTCCTCCGCGATCGCATTGTCCAGGAGTTGATCCAATATTTAAAGGATCAAGACCAGGAAGAATGCATCGACTATTTCACCCTGCGGCTCCAGGACATGGCCGCCCCAGAAATCGATGAAATTTTAGGGCTCACGTCCCGCCAACGGGATTATCTCCAACAGCGGTTCAAGTACCATGTGGAGCGCTTTGCCCGCATCCATAAATGGGAGCTGGTGCACCAGTGGTTAGGCGCAGAACTAGATTCCCGATTAGGCCTCTCGGCGGAGCAATGGGAGGAGTTTTGGAATAGTCTGGATGCGGTCAGCCAAAAGCTAGTCAGCATGAAGCAATTGGGGGTGGATAATGACACCCTAGCGAAAGCGATCCGTTGCACCCCAAAGCAGACCCAAAAGCGTTGGTTCAAGTTGCTGACCCAAGCCTGGACCCTGCGTAACAGCAAGCCTGCGTAAAGCTCACCGGGCTAGGGCATTGCCATACCGCAGAAATGCGCCGTGGCAATGCAGTCACGAAGACAAGATGGAAAAAATAAAAATCGGGTTGGGGGCGATCGCCTCCAACCCGTTCTTACTGGCGACACCCCAAAGGACAGCCGCAACCAGTTACAACTACGCAACTCAATCAAATCCAAGCGTTAATTTTGGATCGTCCGATCCTCAACCACCCGGTCAATCAAGCCATACTCCAAGGCTTCCTCAGCGGACAACCAATAATCCCGTTCCGTATCGCTACGCACCTGATCGACGTCCTTACCACAGTTATCTGCCAGCACCTGATCCAACTGTTTCCGGGTCCGCAGGATTTCCTTCGCTTCGATATCGATATCCGTCGCCTGCCCCCGGAAGCCTCCCATACTGGGCTGGTGAATCATAATCCGGGAATGGGGAAGCGCCAGGCGTTTACCCTTAGCCCCCGCCGAGAGCAAAAATGCACCCATCGATGCCGCCAAACCGACGCAGATGGTCACCACGTTGGATTGGATATGCTGCATGGTGTCGTAGATCGCCATGCCCGCAGTAACAGAGCCACCGGGAGAGTTGATATAGAGGACGATATCTTTGCTGGAATCTTCCGAATCCAGATAAAGCATCACCGCCACAATCTCGTTGGCAATTTCATCATCCACCTCTTTGCCCAAGAAGATAATCCGCTCTTGATACAGGCGGTTATAGATACTGATCCATTGGGTGTACTGACTGCCAGGGAGGCGGTAAGGGACCTGGGGAATACCGATGGGCATGGGATTGTAACTCCTGCGATGACTGAGAAATAGTGCTTGAAGAACTTGAAGCGCCTGAGCCGAAAAACCTCAACGGGCTTTCCGTCGTTCGGATTAAGGGGCACTGATTAAGGGGTACTGAACCTTACCCAATACCACTGTTAGCGGCGGCGGGCAGCTTAGCCGCGGGAGACTGGGGATCCAGAACGGTATCGATGATGCCGTATTCTTTCGCTTCCACGGGATCCATATAGAACCGACGGTTCATATCCTTGCTGATGCGCTCCGGATCCTGACCGGTATAGTTCGACATCACATCCACCACCATTTTCTTGGTGCGGATCACCTCTTGGGTTTGAATTTCAATATCGGTAGCTTGACCCCGTGCCTGGCTCTGGGGCTGCTGGAGCACGATTTTGGCATTGGGCAAGCTGGCCCGAAATCCTTTAGTGCCACCGGCCAAGAGTAAGGCTGCCATACCTACAGCAGAGCCCAAGCAAATGGTGTGCACCGGCGGCTTGATATAGCTCATGGTGTCGCAGATGGCGAAGGCATCGCTTTCAAAGCCCAGGGATCCCATGGAATTGATATAGACCTTGATGGGCTTCTCGGGGTCTTCGTATTGCAGATAAAGCAGTTCAGCAACAATCAGTTCGGCCACCTGGGGCACTAGGGGCATCCCCAAATAGACGATGCGCTCCTTCAATAGCAGGGATGGCAAGTCTGGGGGGGGAGTGCGATAGGCGCTGGGGCCGCCGTTGTAGGGGGCTTGGACAGCTTGGATATTGGGGAGAATGGATTCGTTTGCTGACATTCCTTGCACGCGATCACACGGTAATAATCGAACAATCGGGGCGAACAGTCGGGGGGCTCGCCGAGACGGTGCCTGATCCCTATGTTCTGTATACCTTAACGTGTTGGGATGCGCTGTGCTCGCAGGGTGGTGCGGAGAACATCACTGGTCTGACCGGTCACGCCAAAGACGATCGCCTCCCGAGACAGTCGTTGGGCGGGGTGATCCTGTTGATTGGCGGCTCCACCACTGGTAATCAGGGCGGTTTGGGCAGCATTAAGGGCCAGGGCGATCGCCCGCCCCCGCCACCTCAACTGTTCCTCATAACTCAGCGGCTCGGTTTCATTAGGACGGTCATTGCGGTAATGGCCATAAATAACATCGCGGCAAGCGGTGAGTTCGGCGGCGATCGCCCTAATGCTGTCTTCCAATCCCACATCCCGCCGCCACGTCAGACAGTCGTGCAATATATCCAAACTGCCCTGGGCACATCCCAAGGCGAAGAAACTGCTAGAGAGCACTTTTTTACGATCGTTGGTTTGGATCCAGTCGGGCGATCGCCGGTGGAGCACCTGATCCTCCGGAAGAAACCAATTGTCAAACTCAACGGTGACGGTTTGGGTGGCGCTGAAGGCGGCGAGGGCCATCGGGTCACTCATTTTTAAGGGGCGATCGCCGTCCTTCTGATCGCAACTAATCTGATCGCAACCAAAAGGAATCAAACCAAACACCGATCGCCCATCTTCCAAGACTGCCGCCCCGACAAATGCGTCAAAACAGCCAAACCCCGTGACCCATGGCATGGTCCCCGTCAACACATAACCACCGGGAACAGGGGTAGCGGTCACCGGGGGCGTTCGGCGGCGCAGATGGGAAAACCCAATCCCCAAACGGCGATCGCCCGTTGCCAGCCCGGGCAAAATCTCCGCCCGCAATGTTTCGTTGGCACTGCTCGCCACCATGGCCCCAGCACTCTGGTGCTGCACCTGCAAAAACGCCAACGCCCCCGAATACCGCGCCAACACTTCTCGAAATTGACCCGCTTCCAAAGGTGTTACCGATGCCCCGTCAACACCGCCGGCTAAATGCAACCATCCTTGATCCCCTAACCATTGAAACGCCTGCCGCAGGGCTGCGGGATCGTGATCCAATATTGATGCGCTAGGGGCGATCGCCCGTTGAACCGCAGCATCGACGGACTGAATCCAGGATCCCCACCCCGGCACCTCCAGCGAAGGTACTGCCGGATTCTGAGGTGAAGAGTCCCCCGTGGATCGGCCATCGCGATAGATAACATCAGAATTCGTTAAAGATCTTTGCGCCACAAATTAACCCTACAAAACAGCGTGCTAAGTTCTAGCAATGAATTCACGCCCCGGGTCATTGAAGCAAGACCCAACGGCGACCCCGAGCGATGGCATCATGCCCCGCCGATTAAACACCAGGCTCTTTCCAGAGAATTGTTTCCATGAAGAACAACTTCAATTCCCCCGCAGAGAACAACTTTTCCATGGGATCCAAGGCAGGCGTCGGCGGTTACGTCGCAGATATGCAGCTTCATATGACCCTGCAAGCCAAGAATCTTCTGCCCTCCCCAGGGGAACAGGGAGAAGCCATGGAAGCATTATTACGTGAAGCCCAGGCAGCGGCAGAGAAGTTGGCCTCCCGCCAGCGGTCCTAGGACTCCCACCCACAACCATTTCCTCCCATCAGAACAAAGGGCAGCATGCATGACAACAGATGTGTGCTGCCCTTTGCGATCAGGTGATCGCTCACGGCCGGCGATTCAATCGTTTTCGAGCCACCAGACAATTGCGATCGCCCCGCCGTTCATAGGCCAATCGGTCTGACACCTGCTCCATCAGCAACAACCCCCGCCCCGAGCCATAGCGTAATGGCTCCGATTCATTTTGCCGACGCATCGCCTCTAACACCGTCGAAAAATCGAAGGAAGCCCCCCCATCCCAGATCTGAATTTCTAGCCAATCGGGCCATATCTCAATTTGCAACCTCACCGGTGATGCATTGGTCTGACCACCGTGCGCATGGCGGACCGCATTGGTAAACCCCTCCACCAGAATGATGCGGCATTCCCACAGCACCGCCGCCGTCAAATCCAGTTGCAGCCCCTCCAACCACGCCAAAATTTTGGGCACCGCATCCACATCACTGGGGCAGTCGAAGCATTCAAGGCGAGCGGGCGTCATAGCCGGCGTCGTAGCCGACATCGGACTCTCCTGGCGGTCTAACACAGGAACGGATCCCCGATGGGATAATCCCCCCTGGGGCGATCGCGAGCTACATCGTCTTAATTTATTTCGAAACCGCCGCCACCAAGATTGCCGTCCCAATCGCCTGTCCCTCTACATCGCTCCACTATTTTTGTTAAACAAAACCCAAACCGTCTTAAAAATCAGCTTGATGTCATGGAGGAGGCTCCAATTTTCCTGGTACGCCAGGTCAAGCTGAATCACATCTTCAAAATTTTTGACCGTGGATCGTCCATTCACCTGCCATTCTCCGGTCATCCCTGGCCGAACGTCCAGCCTTTGCCATTGGGGAACCTCATAGCGGGCCACCTCATCCGGCGTTGGGGGACGGGTACCCACCAAGCTCATTTCCCCCCGCAACACATTCCAAAACTGGGGCAGCTCATCTAAACTGGTCCGCCGCAGAAACCGTCCCACCTTGGTAATGCGGTGATCGCTCGCATTCTTAAAAAATGCCCCCTGGGCCTGATTTTTTACCTCGTGGCGGCGAGCCTCCGCATCGGACACCATGGACCGAAATTTCCAGAGGCGGAATCGTTTCCCGAGCCAGCCACACCGTTCCTGGGAGAAAAAGATCGGACCGGGGCTATCCAACCGAATGGCGATCGCAATGGGAATGGCTAAAATGCCCGTCAACACCAGCCCCACCAGGGAGCCCACAATATCAAGCACCCGTTTCAACACCGAACGGACCGACGGATGGGTCGCCGGCAAGGTTTCCTCGCGGCGCTTGGGCTCCAAATCCATGGCCAAAGGCTGGGCAGGCTGAATATCCAGCACCGCGTCCAAACCGGTCAGGGACAACACCGCCATCACCTGGGGCCCCGCACCCCGCAACCGCAGGGGGATTTTGAAAGAGTCCGCGCTTTTATAGGAGCTGACGATCGCCCCGACGCCACTGCTGTCAATAAAGACCGTTTGGTGAAGATCGAGAATGATGGAGCGAGGCTGAGGCGATCGCTGGCACAATCGGCTACAGGTTTCCTTAAATGCCACCGCCTCCACCACACACAGGCGTTCAGGAATGAGCAGTACCGCCCCTTCATCGGCAAACGTGATGGGGAAGTTGACTGGCGAAGAATGAGTAGACATGCAGTCTTAGCGAGGATGAGCGATTCTAAGGGAGCGGGAACACAGTCGTAAGTGGATGACCTGAATAAGGCGTGGCATGGGGACCCTTGAGTGGATCCCGGGTCCATGGCACTGCAGCAATTCGCTAGCCGACCTAGGCAAGCCAGAAGCGCCGTGCCCTTTGTACTCTATATATAACCCAGGAAAACCCAGGAAAATTTATAGCTCAGGGGAATTGCAACGGCGACCATAACCCAAGGACGAATAACCCCAGTCACATCCCCTAGGCGATCGCCCAGGGAATCATCGAACCAGCGAACAGAGCGCCCAACCGATTAAGGAAGTAGGGACCATCGTAAAAATAATCACTGTATACAAACTTACGATTCACCATTCGCGGCGTCGGGATTCATCTCCCCACGGTTTCTTAGGGCAGGGGGGATCGATCCCGAATCTCGAATCGCCCCGATCGCCCCGATCGCCCTAATCACACTAATCGCCCTCTTTCCTGGGTCCACCCCCTTGTCTTTTGATGTAAATAACCATGCCCGATCAGCGATCGCCCCTGTCTGAGTCCCCCAACCCCGTCCTATCCGAGATCCAACGGATAGTCGCGCACCTCACCCCGCGACTCATTGAAATTCGCCGCCACCTCCACGCCCACCCCGAACTCAGCGGCAAGGAATATAAAACCGCCGCCTACGTAGCGGGGGTTCTATCGGCCGCAGGCATTCCCGTCCAGGAAGAAGTGGGGCAAGTCGGCATCGTGGCCAATTTCCAGAGCGATCGCACCCTGCCCCGCCTTGCCATCCGCACCGACATGGACGCCCTGCCCATCCAGGAACGCACCCGCCTCAGCTTCGACTCCGTATTCGACGGGATCATGCACGCCTGCGGCCACGACATCCACACCACCGTCGGTCTTGGCACCGCCATGGTGTTGTCTCAACTCCAGGACCAAATTCCCTGTAACGCCCGGTTTCTCTTCCAGCCCGCCGAAGAAATCGCCAAAGGTGCCCAATGGATGGTCGACGATGGCACCATGGCAGACGTGGACAACATTTTTTCCCTCCACGTCTTTCCCAGCATCCCCGGCGGCTCCATCGGCATCCGTTACGGGGCCCTCACCGCCGCCGCCGATGACCTAGAAATCATCATCGAAGGCGAATCCGGCCACGGCGCCCGTCCCCACGAAGCCATCGACGCCATCTGGATTGCCGCCCAAGTCATCACCACCCTGCAACAGGCCATCAGCCGCACCCATAACCCCCTCCGCCCGGTCGTCCTCACCATCGGTCAAATCCAAGGCGGTCGCGCCCCCAACGTCATCGCCGATCGCGTCCGCCTCGTCGGCACCGTGCGATCGCTCCACCCGGACACCACCGCCGAACTCCCCGACTGGATTAGAAACATCGTCACCCAGGTCTGCCAAACCTACGGTGCCCGCAGCCAAGTCAACTACTCCCCCTGCGTCCCCTCCGTCCAAAACGATCCTGCCCTAACCGCCATCCTGGAACGCGCTGCCCGCCAAATCCTGGGCGACGATCGCATTGAAATCCTACCGGAACCCTCCCTCGGCGCCGAAGATTTTTCTGTATATCTCGACCAAGCCCCCGGCACCATGTTCCGCCTCGGCGTTGGATGGCGCGATCGCACCAACTATCCCCTCCATCACCCCAAATTCGACCCCGATGAACAGGCGATCGCCACCGGCGTCCTAACCCTCACCTACGCCGCCTACCGCTACTGGCAACAGCAGCCCCGCCCCATCCCTACCCCCCCTGCACCCTGAACCTGCGATCCCCGCCTAAAACAGAAACATTCGCGCAACAATTCACGCAACAATTCGTGCAACAAACAGAGAAAAAGCAGCCAAATTAACTTGCAAAAATAAATGATCCCCTCCCCATCAAACTGCATTAGAAACGACGAAAATCAGCCAAAACAAAGGACTTATTTTTTGTTTTAATCGATGATTAACCTCACCTTAACTTGACAAACTAAAACCCATTAAATTACTCATTGAGTGGGGTAAATAAAATCCAGGAATTAGTGGTCAATCCTTGGCCCTTGCTGCCTACCCTTTCGTCTTGGCCTCTCAACAATAAAAACAATCGGTCCTATGAGTTTCGCAAAGCAATTCAAGCAGAAATCCATTCGTTTTGTTGCCGGCTGCCTGGCCCTCTCCCTGGTTGCCTGCGGCGGTGGCGGTGGCGAAGAGGCCGCAGCCCCCGAAGGTGAAGCCACCGAAGAAGCGGCTGCTGAAGCCGGTTCCGGCGTGAGCGGTGACGTGCTGGTCGATGGTTCCAGCACCGTTTTCCCCATCTCCGAAGCCATGGCTGAAGAGTTCATGAAAGCCAACCCCGACAGCCGGGTCACCGTGGGTGTCTCCGGTAGTGGCGGCGGCTTCAAAAAGTTCTGTGCTGGCGAAACCGACGTCTCCAACGCCTCTCGCCCCATCAAGGAAGAAGAGATGGAGATTTGTGCCGAGGCTGGCATCGAGTTCGTTGAGCTGCCCGTTGCCTTCGACGGTCTGTCCGTGGTGGTTAACGCCGAGAACGATTGGGCTGCTTGCCTGAAGCCCGACGAGTTGGGCAAGATGTGGGAGCCCGGTGCAGAGGGCACCATCTCCAACTGGAACCAAATCCGCGCGGACTTCCCCGATACCGAGCTCAGCCTGTACGGTCCCGGTACTGACTCCGGGACCTACGACTACTTCACCGATGCAACCACCGGTGAGGAAGGCGAGAGCCGAGGTGACTACACTGCATCTGAGGATGACAACGTTATTGTTCAGGGTGTGACCGCAGATTCCGGTGGTTTGGGCTTCTTCGGCTACGCTTACTACGAGGAGAACAAGGACAAGCTGAAGTCGGTTCAAATCGAGAATGCTGATGGCGAGTGCATCTCTCCTGGCGCAGAGGTGATTGCCGATGGGACCTACAACCCCTTGGCTCGCCCCATCTTCATCTACGTCAGCACTAAGGCGATCGAAGAGAAGCCCGCAGTGAAGGCGTTTATCGACTTCCACCTGGCGTCTGAGAACGAAGGCTTGATCTCCGAGGTGGGCTATGTGCCCTTGCCTTCGGAGCTGTCCGGCAAAGCCCTGGATCGCTTCGGCGCGAAAACCACCGGAAGCATCTATGAGGGTGGCTCTTCCGTGGGCGTGAAGCTGGCGGACAAGCTGTAGGCTCCCGGATCCAGTCTTGGGTTCTGCCGCCTGGCGACAGAACCCGCCGTAGTTTTGTGTAGTAGTACGATATGAGCCCTTGGGAAATTTCAATCGGTTTCCTGAGGGTTTTTTCTAGACTTAATCGTGGGTTTCTTAGGTTTGAATCCGAGATTGTCAAAGGTCCGTGAAGGGCATAGAGATAATTCTCGGGGGGCAGGGTTAGATCTTGCCATTAAGCAGTAAGATGCCCATGGACTAATCCCCCAAGGTTGTGGGGAGGTTAAGCAAGTAAAGTGTGCCTGGCATTCCAAGCAATGCATTCATGTGATTTACCAGTGTTTTTCCAGTGAATGATACGAGTTTATGGAAGCCAACTCGAGTTTTAAATCGTCGAGTTGAGCTAGTCGTTAAGTTAATTTTCGGATTGTTTGCCCTGGTCTCAGTGGCAACAACGGTGGGGATCATTGCAACGCTGATCTTCGAGGCCTTTGAGTTCTTTCAAGAGGTTCCAATTGTTAATTTCTTGACAGATGGTAAGTGGACTCCCTTATTTTCCAGTGCGGAGTTTGGCATTTTCGTGCTGGTGAGTGCCACGGTGATGCTGTCAGGGATTGCAATTACGGTGGCGCTTCCTTTGGGATTGCTTTCTGCAATTTGTTTGAGTGAGTATGCGTCCCCTGGAGTTCGCCGGATCCTGAAGCCCATGCTGGAAATTCTGGCGGGGATTCCATCGGTGGTTTTCGGATATTTCGCCCTGTTGCTTGTGACGCCTTTCCTGCAGTCTTTTATGCCTTTCCTGGAGGGATTCAATGCCATTAGTGCTGGTGTGGTGCTGGGGGTCAGCATTACGCCGCTGGTGGCGTCCCTGAGTGAGGATGCGATTTCAGCGGTGCCTCAGAGTTTGCGGGACGGTTCCTATGCCTTGGGGGCCACGAAGCGGGAGACGATTATTTCGGTGGTGTTGCCGGCGGCGTTGTCGGGGATTGTTGCGTCGGTCATTTTGGCGGTCTCTCGGGCGATCGGGGAGACCATGATTGTGACGTTGGCGGCGGGACAGAATCCTCGCCTGGGGCTCAATCCTTTTGTCCCGGTGATGGCGATGACTGCGTTTATTGTGCAGGCTAGCTTGGGGGATACGCCCGCGGGTTCTCTGGCCTACAAGACCATTTACGCGGTGGGGATGACTCTATTCCTGCTGACGTTGATTTTGAATATTTTTAGCTTCTGGTTTGTCCGCCGCTTTCGGGAGAAGTACGACTGATGACGAATATGGCACCGGGGTCTCCGGCGGGGTCTTCCCGTGGATCCCAGAGTTTGTTTAAGACGGAGCTGGCTAAGCGCTATCGCATTGACGGCATTTTCTCTGGAGCGGCTTGGCTGGCGGTCACCGTATTGCTGGTGGTTCTGGCGGTTCTGATTAGTGATGTGCTGATCGATGGGCTGGCTCGGGTTAATTGGCAGTTTCTGACGAATTTTCCGTCTCGCCGTGCGGAGGAAGCGGGGTTGTTGTCTGCTTTGGTGGGCACAATCTGGGTGATGGTGATTGTTTCGGTGGTGTCTTTTCCCCTGGGGGTGGGCGCTGGGATTTTCCTGGAGGAGTTCTCTGAGGATAATTGGATCACTCGGGCGATCGAGATCAATATCAATAACTTGGCTGGGGTTCCGTCCATTATTTATGGATTGTTGGGCTTGCAGGTTTTTGTGCGGTGGTTGGGACCGATCACGGGCGGGCGCAGTATTTTGTCCGGGGCGTTGACGCTGGCATTGTTGATTTTGCCGGTGGTTATTGTGGCGACGCGGGAAGCGTTGCGGGCGGTGCCGGATAGTTTGCGCCAGGCTGGGTTTGCGTTGGGGGCGACCCGTTGGCAGGTGGTCCGTCAACAGGTGTTTCCTATTGCTTTGCCGGGGATTTTGACGGGGACGATTTTGGCCCTGTCCCGGGCGATCGGGGAGACGGCTCCGTTGATTACCATTGGGGCACTGACGTTTATTTCCTTTTTGCCGGAGGATTTACAGAGTCCGTTTACGGTGTTGCCGATTCAGATTTTCAACTGGGTGTCGCGTCCTCAGGAGGAGTTTCACACGAATTCTGCGGCGGGCATTATTGTGTTGCTGGCAGTGTTGTTGTTGATGAATTCGACGGCGGTTCTCCTGCGGAATTATTTGCAGAAGCGGCATTAGGGGCGCGATCGCGCTAACAGGTTTGGGATAGAAACTTTCTCCGATTCGAGGGGAGTATGGTTAGTCAATCTTCAGCTCAGGAACAAGGATCAGTAGCTATGGATCAGCAAGTGGACGCCGTATTAAGAGCGGAAAAGGTCGGGGTCTCCTATGGGGGAACCACTGCCGTCAAGGATGTTTTTCTCGACATTCCCCGTAACCGCGTAGTCGCCTTTATTGGTCCCTCGGGGTGCGGTAAGAGTACGATTTTGCGCTGCTTTAACCGCATGAACGATTTGGTGAGCGGTGCCAAGATGGACGGGCGGATTACGTTCGATGGGACGGATATTTATGACGCCGCTGTCGATCCGGTGGAGTTGCGCCGTCGGATTGGCATGGTGTTCCAAAAGCCGAATCCTTTCCCGAAGTCCATTTACGAAAATATTGCTTTTGGGGCGCGGATTAATGGCTACCAGGGCGATATGGACGAGCTGGTGGAGCGATCGCTCCAGCAGGCGGCCATCTGGGACGAGGTTAAGGACAAGCTGAATGAAAGCGGCTTGGCGCTGTCCGGGGGTCAGCAACAGCGACTGTGCATCGCCCGGGCGATCGCCATTCAGCCGGAAGTGATTCTGATGGACGAGCCTTGCTCAGCATTGGATCCCATTTCAACCCTGCGGGTGGAGGAATTGATCAAAGAACTGATCCAGGACTACACCATCCTGATCGTGACCCACAATATGCAGCAAGCCTCGCGGGTGAGCGATCACACCGCGTTTTTCAATGCGCAGCCCACCGAGACCGGCGGCAAAATCGGCTATCTGGTGGAATACGATCGCACGGAAAATATTTTCCACAACCCCCAAGAGCAAGCCACTCAAGAGTACGTCAGCGGTCGGTTCGGTTAGGGACGCTGCCCCCCACCCTGACGTATCTATTGGCTTATCCCTTAGGCTCAGTCGCTTCAGCATCCGCTAGCGCGACTGGGCTTTTTTATTGGCTGAGCGCCCCTAAGCGGCTTCAGGCGTCCTCGCTATCAGCGGTCTGGAGCGATCGCGCCTGGAACACCGAGCGCACCGCCTCTTGCCACTCCGGCTGCTCCGTCAAAGCATCCGCATCAAACGACTCACCACTCCGATCCGCACACTGCTCAAAACGCCTAATCCAGGTGCCCGGGACCGTGCTCGGCATCTGTGTCCCATGGCTGAAAGACCGCTCTAAATATCGCGCCATTTCGCCATACTCTCCCCCCCGATACAACGCCCACGCCACCCACACATAGGTATGGTGGCGCACCCGATTCTCCATATCCTGAATATCCGGCGGCAAATCCGTTTGGGCGAAAAAGCGATCCAACCACTGTTGCACCGACTTCGCCTGGACCTGGGCATGGCGAGTCGTATTACCCTCATGCTGACGATAGGCTACGGCGATCGCCTTCCACCACACCGAGCGACACCCAGCATAGGTAAGCCTCAGCAGCAAATCCACATCATGGGACTGGCGCAGAGACTCATCAAACCCATCCATCCGCTCCAGCCACGCCTTACTCACCAACAAACCACTCAATCGGATCGGTTTCCACCGCAACCAATCCACCAAATCAAGATTCGGCGCATACTCCCACGGATACACTTCCCGAATGCAACGCCCTTGCCCATCCACCCGCTGCCAGCCCGTGTGGATACAATCCGCATTCTCCGTCAGCTTCACCTGTTCCTCAAGCTTATCCATGCGCAGGAACCAATCATCGCTATCCAAAAACGCAACCCACTCCCCCTTAGCCAAACGAATGCCATGATTACGAGCCGCCGCCGACCCTTGATTGGCCTGTTCCACCAACGTCAGGCGATCGCGCCAGGGGGCAAGGGGTCCATCAAACGCCGTATGAATCACCGCCTGAGTCTCATCCTCAGAGCCATCATCCACCACAATCACCTCCCAATCCTGATAGCTCTGGTGGCAGACACTCTCCAACGCATTAACGATTGTTTTCGCACTATTGAAAACAGGAATAACAACACTGACAAGGACAGCCATAAGAATTCAGGGATAAGAATTAGTCGCCAAAAAATAGTAAAAACGAGCACTGATTAAGCACTAAATCAAGCACTGAATCAAACACTGATATGGATAAAGGTAGCTGACCCATTCAACCCATCACTAATGCTAATCAACTATTACAATTCCGGTCAATGATGGAAATCACAGGCGATTTTCCTGACGGCGCGCATGCCCGTCCTGATTGTTATCATTCCAGTAGACGCCCACTGGGGATCGCCCGATCCGCCAGCGGTACCATTCGGATTTGTAAAGGGATTTGAATCGAGACCCGGTGGGGAAAGGGGGGTGATGCGATCGCGCCCTAACGTGAAAGCGCGGATTCTCCGGCGTAGATCCCCTGAATTGCTGTCTCCCAGGGGACAGGGTCGTCGGACTAAAATCAAGACCCAGCCGACTCAAATCAATTGGTAACTCCCTTTACAACACAATACTTGAACCGAGTGCTAGCTTAAAATCATCAGTTTTAAATCATAGGATTATTCGGTAAGCAATTATGGCTCAGATACTTGATCCCGTCCCTTCGGAGAATTCAGAGCCAATCCTGTGTTGCTATGTCAATGCAACGAGCCGGATCCAGGTAGTGCGCATCACAAATATCGCCAATTGGTATTTTGAGCGGGTGGTTTTTCCGGGGCAGCGATTGATGTTTGAAGCTCCAATCACAGGGCAGCTAGAAGTTCACACGGGGATGATGGCAAGCGCGATCCTCTCGGATCGCATCCCTTGTCAAAAGTTGGCGGTTCAACAGATGTCCAGCGACGCCCTGGAAGGTCCGGAGGTGGAAGAAGAAGCGATCGCCCCCGTTGAGGCAGCGCCGGCCATGGAGGTATCTGCAAAAATGGAGGTCTCTGCATAGTGTTCTCTGTATAGTGTTCATGGCTCCGATCGCCCTGTTCAGCGGCGGAGATGAATCCAGAAAAAACATTCGGGGCATTGGGTGCCGGATTATCGCCCCTCGCCTTTGAATCGAACTTGAATGAAGCCGATTAGGGAGCTGGGGATCCGCCCAGCTCCCTTTCTTATTGCGGCAGCCAGGGGGGACTTATCATCCATCAGCCCTTTCGTCGTCTTTGAGGTCAGCCGATGGATTCAGCCAGATATAGTGAGGGTATTGAGTCTGGCGTGGATCGCTTTAGGATTTGAATTTACCGGATTTTATGTGGCTGTGGCGGGCGGCGGCCTGGTCCATGGGTGGGGCAATGGTGGCCTATGCTTGCCTGGCGGGGAGTGGGTTTTTCCTGTTCCGTTGGGTTCGGGGGACGACAACATTGTCCGAGCCGCAGCGAAAAGAGGCGATCGCCCTGCTGTCCATCCTCCATCGGGTTTTCGGGATCGTGATGGTGGTGCTGATCCTGTTTTTATTGGCGATCGGGATTGTCGGAACCCTGGGACACTTCGGCAGTCTGGGCCATTCGGTTCATTTACCCATCGGTATCGTGACGGTGCAATTAACGCTAGCCTCCGCCTGGAGTGCGATGCAGATTCTTCAGGGCAAACCGTGGGCCCGCCGAGTGCATTTGATTTTGAATGGGGGAATTGCGATCGCCCTACTGCTGGCGCTGATTTCCGGCTGGAGCGTGGTCCAAAAATATTTGCCGTAGGGCGTTGGGCTTAGATTCACAAGCCCTCAAATCCAAACAAACAAACTAAAACCCAAGAACCGCTTGGCTCCTGGGTTTCGATAAATCGATTAGGGGAGTCGACTGGTGACCTTCCCTAAAATATGGCTGACATCAACCGCGCCAAATTGGCGACTGTCGGTGCTCTCGTTGGGGTTGTCCCCACGGAGATCAGCGGAGACAGTCCTACTATCGTTCGGGGCGATCGCCACCACCCGTTTCACCAAAGGGCGAGCAGGCTCCCGAGGATCTCGAGCCACCACAATCTCACCCACCTGGGGCAAGACGTTGGCATAAGCTTTAGGATCCCAAAAAACCTGGTCTCCAGCGGAGAGGGTAGGATTCATCGAGTTGCCTACCACTTCCACCCGCCGACGCGATCGCCACAACCATTTCCAAAACTCTCCCCAACCACTGGCAGGCAGGGCTGGGGGAGGGATCGGTATCTCCCCCAATGAACTGGGGGGAACCGTGGCCGAGGGGCTATCTCAGCTAGCGGTGTACCAAGTGATGTCGCGGCCCTTGGTTGCCCAGAAAATGGTGTGGATCTTCTGAACGGCTTCCATCAGCTCAGCGGCGTGGGTTTCGCTCACTTCCACCTTGCAAGCGGAGCACAGCTTGGCTGCTTTCCAGAAGGTGTCGTGCAGGTCGGGATACTGCTCCAGGTGAACGGGCTTGAAGTAGTCAGTCCACAGCACCAGGATTTCGCTCTTCGCCAAATGAGCTTGCTCTTCCTTAATGGCGACATAGCGAGAAACCGTGTTTTGGTAAGCTGCCACAGCCTTAGCATCGCTGGCATCTGGCACTTCCAAAGCACCAATTTTCTTGGTCATCGAGACCACAGCCTCAGCGGCAATCCGGATGGAGGAAGGGTCATAAACACCGCAGGGACCATCACAGTGGGCATAAACCACTTCACTGGGACGATTCGCCTTGATCAGTTTTGCAATCTGCTTCAGCATGGTGCGCGCTTCGTTATTTTTTCGAGGATTGTTCCGAGTGTAGCGTGATCCACTGGGGCCGATCACCACCCCCTTGGGGGATGAAATCGGGGTGCAGCAGATTTTTTGATAGACGCTCTGTTGAATATTACCGTGCCGATTGGAAATCCCACTACGGGGCATATCACTGAAATTATTTTGAGGCCGTTTTTACACGAGTTTTACGCGAGTTACAGGGGCGATCGCCCCTAGCTCGCCATGGGAGCCTGATTCAGATGGGTGAGGGTATCGAACTGGGTGGTGGAAATCCGCTGAGCCTCGTGGAGGACGGTCGCAATTTCCCCCAGGCTCAAAACCGCATGGGCCCGATACCCCTCCTGGCTGAGGCGATCGATAACGCCAGCACTGTCATGGTTAATAAACACCACAATATCTTTAACTTCTAATCCCACCGACTCCAGTTTTTTGGCTCCCTTGATAACGCTATTGCCAGAAATTAGGATGTCATCCACAATCACGACCGTTTCACCGGGGAGGAAGGCCCCTTCCACCACCCGCTGGGTGCCATGGGGTTTAACTTCCTTGCGGGGGAAGACCATGGGGCGATCGAGCTGGAGAGATAGACCGGTGGCCGTAGGGAGGGAACCGTAGGGAATACCCGCAATGCGGTCAAAGGTCAGCGTTTTTAGGGTGTCGCCGTAGGCTTGGAGAATCTTTTGAAAGACTTGGGGATTGGAAATAATTTGCCGCAGGTCCACGTAATAGGGGAAAGTCGCCCCCGAAGATTGGACGTAATCGCCAAAGAGAATACAGCCCAGGTCGAAGAGCTGCACAATCAGGTCGGCATAGGGGTGCTGGGGCGTGGCGGGAATATCGCTCACCCAGAGATCACAGTGGTCCGGCAGTTGGGTATTAAGGGTAGCTCGGGCATCATTGAGGCGATCGCGCAGCCGTTCCACCTGTCGTCGAGGCTGGGGATGGTTCAACGTTGAGCGAGGCACCAGGACGACCAGTCCTTCACCGTTCCCATTCAGTCCTTGATCCAGGGTAGGCACCAAGTTGCGGGTGACCTCTGCCCATTGGCTATCCGCCAAATCCGTACCATAGGTCAGGGATTGCAGGGCTTCCCCCGTGGACCAGGCCCCCCGCACCAGGATGGGACGCTGGGGAGCAAGCTGTCGAATTTGCCCCAACACGGCGGGGTTGGATCCCTCCACCTCTAACCCCACTTGGGTGCCAGTCCCCCAGGTTTCAATCTCCCGGACCAGGGTCAAATACTCAGGAGCAGCATCGTTGTTGGGAGTTTTGCCGTCGTTAGGGGTTTTGTCTTTAGGGGCTTTGCTGTGGCGGGAACCCGGGGTGTCGGTATAGCACAGGGCAAAAATGGCGCGATCGGGATAGAGCAAAAACGGCGCGGCATGGGTCAATCCCGAGAAGGGCACAATATTGAGGGCATCCACCTGCCACCGCTCAAACGCGGTACGGCTAAATAGACCGCTCGTAATCCAATCCCCATGTTTCACATCAAGGATGACGGGAATGGTGTCGGGGATGGCATCCAATACCTCTTCAAATAACTGAAGTCCCGGTGCCCCCAGGGCCAGGTAAACGTCTAACGTGGGCTTATAGGCGCAGACCAGATCCTCGGTTTCAGCAATGATATTGAGCAACCATGCCCGCAATTGAGCGATGGTCTCCCCAGGGTCCTGCTCCCCCTTCTCCCCTAGCCGATCGCGCTCTGGAGGACTCGGAACACCGATCGCCTGCCGTTTAAAATCCTTATCCCAGGGGAGAAAACTGGGGCTGGGGTCTAAACCGATACACAGCAAACTCTTATTTCGGGCGATCGCTGCGTTCAGTTTTTGGGCGAAGGTGGAATGTGAGGGGGAATGGGTCATGGAAAAAGCGATGCGGTTTATCGGTCGGTCAAGGGGGCGTTAAGGGCATGGGCAGACGAAACGGTCCACAAAATATTTCCTAAAACCTTGCCCGTATCTGTTTCGAATAAGCTGCAAAGGACGAGTCCCTGTGCATTGGGCATCGGCGTAGGAAAAGGCACTGCGTTTGAAGAAACGGGGAGTGTCCCATCGCCCAGGGGAGAGGACCAGCAGCTAAAGGAAATATTAAGGAGATACCATCCCCGTGGAATCACGGCTATAGCTAGGGAAGAGCCCCAGGGGGAGTGTCCATGGTCACGGTTTACGTCATTTGCTTAGCCGTCGGCGGCGCCTTTGTCGGGCTAGCGGCGATCGGTGGCATCGATGGGGCGGAGTTGGAGACGGAGTTCGATTGGGATGTTTCGGCACGCCAATCCGCTGACGCCCCTCGCCCAGTGTATCTCCCCTGGCTGCTGCGATTACTGCGGGTTCTGCTCTCTCTCCGATTTTGGACCTTTGGCATTTGCTTTTTCGGGGTAGCAGGGCTGCTCTTGCGATTCCTATCCCCTGGGCTAGCGATGTCCGTTGAACTGGGGATTGCGATCGCCATTGGGGTCCTGTGTGGCGGCACAACGGTTGGCATTTTGGGATGGCTGAAAACCCAGGAGCAAGCCAACAGTTTATTGGGCGTCGATGACTGGATCGGAGCTTGCGGAACCGTTGAAATTCCGTTCAATCAAGACAGTCGAGGTAAGGTGAAGCTAGAGGTGAAGGGCACGCAAGTCCGAATTCAAGCGTTGACCGCGGAAGATAAAACATTCGAAGTGGGCGATCGCGTGGTGGTGATTCGAGTAGAAAACAATCGCGCTTGGATTGTGGCAGAGGACAGCGTACGAACCGCACCATCGCCCTAGGGATTGTGTTGATGTTTAGGTAATAGTTGAGTTGATATTTCGTATGGGTTGATATTTCGTATGGGTTGATTGGCTGATGCGCTTAACCGTTGAATTCAAACTTTTGAAAGGGAAAGGTTAGAAAGAATGTCCATTTTTAAATCTGCTTTTGGACAGTTAGGGCAAGACGTTGGACGCCTTCAGCCTTTCAATTTAGAGACCTATTATCCCCGCATTCAACTCCAACCTCAAACCACTTCCCAACAGCAGATCTCTAGGGTGGAATCCCAACCCCTTGCTATTCAGCCCGCTGTATCACCGCCGGTCATCGCCCAACAGGGAAATAACTCTCTGGGAACGGCACTGATGATTTTTGTCCCAATTGTGGGGGCGGGTTTTATTTTCTGGTTGCTGAATACCACGATTCGCATTTGTGACCCCAATAAAATCCTGGTTATTTCCGGTCGCCAACAAACCGTAAACGGACGAAAAGTAGGCTACCGAGTGGAGTTTGGGGGGCAGACCTATTGCATCCCAATTTTGGAAACGGTAAAAAGTATGGATATGCGTACCATGCCGGTTCCCATTGAGGTGATTAATGCCTATGCCCGGGGTGGAACGCCGTTAAGTATTCAGGCGATCGCCAACGTAAAAATCTCCAGCGATCCGATTATTGTTCGCAATGCGATCGAGCGATTTTTAGATCGGGGTACGGAAGAAATCAAACGGGTAGCGCGGGAAACTTTAGAAGGAAATTTACGGGGGGTCGTTGCCACCTTAACGCCGGAACAATTGAACGAGGATCGGTTGGAATTTGCCGAGCGTATTGCCAATGATGTGAGCGATGATTTAGCCAAGTTGGGGCTACATTTGGACACGCTAAAAATTCAGAGTGTGTCCGATGATGTGGACTATTTAGACTCCATTGGTCGGAAACAAATTGCGATGATTCTGCGGGATGCGGAAATGGCAGAATCGGACGCGATCGCCGCCGCCGAAACCATTGAGGATGACTGCACCCGTCAGTCAGAAGTGGCAAAAACCCAGGCGAAGACCTTAGTGCAAGAAAAGGAAAATGAACTACGGGAGGTAAAGGCAAAATTAGAGGAAACGGTACGGGAAGCGGAGGAAAGAACCCAGGCAGCGGCGGAAACGGCTCGGGCAAAAGCAGAACAAAAATTGCAATCCATTCGGGCAGAGCTGGCACGGCTGCGGTTAGAAGTGGAAGAGATTTTGCCGGCTCAGGCTCGCCAGGAAGCCAAGGAGCTGTTGGCGCGGGGAGAGGCGGCCAGTTTGGCGGAAAATGCGCGAGCATCGGCAATGGCCAATACATTGCTAACAGAAGTTTGGGAAGGCACTGGGGACAGTGCATCGGAATTGTTCGCCCTTCAACAGATTGATTTGATTTTGGAGAAAGCAGCGCAGGTGCCGGGTAAGTTACAGCTATCGCGGGTCAATGCCATTGATCGCGGCGATGGCAAAACATTGGCAGGATTGATGAATGTTTATCCGGCGATCGTCACCCAGTTTTTGGCGCAGGTTGAGGGAACCTTGGGGATTAATTTGATTGGGAAAACTCCGTTACCAACAGCGCTAGCGGTCGATACGTTACCCGAATCAGAGACTGCTTCTGAATCTGAAGAATTGAGTTTATCAGCGTCTACCGAAGACGACTCAGCAGAGTCCACCTAAAACTCCTCTAAAAGCCCTAGGAATAGGCTGATTGATCGAAGTTTTTATTACGTTTTACTCTTCTATCGCCTCAAGATTATGTTTCCAATTTTAATCACTCTGCTATCGACCGCTGGACTAAGCCTTTTTGCGATCAACCTAATCATTCGCAATTTGCTCTATATCTGTGAGCCGAGTGAGGTCTTGATTTTTGCGGGTCCTAAACAGAAGATTGAGGGCGATCGCGAAATTGGCTATCGAATCGTCAAAGGGGGTAAAAGCCTTCGGGTTCCCTTGTTTGAGAAAGCCTTTCACATGGATTTAACCAATACCATCATTGAGCTGAAGGTTAATAATGCCTACTCCAAGGGGGGAATTCCCCTATCGGTGGAGGGGGTGGCCAATATTAAGGTGGCTGGGGAAGAACCGACCATCCATAATGCGATCGAGCGATTGCTCGGAAAGTCCCGGGATGAAATTGAACAAATCGCCCGGGAAACTTTGGAAGGAAATCTGCGGGGGGTGTTGGCGAGTTTGACGCCCCAGCAGGTCAACGAAGATAAAATTGCCTTTGCTCGGAGCCTGTTGGAAGAGGCAGAGGATGATCTAGAAAAGTTGGGTTTGGTGTTGGATAATTTGCAGATTCAGAATATTTCTGATGATGTGAAATATCTAGATTCGTTAGGGCGACAACAGCAGGCGGAGCTATTGCGAGATGCTCGGATTGCGGAGGCGGAAACCCAAGCAGAATCGAAGATTAAAGCAGCGGAGAATGATAAGAAGACGTCACTGAACCGCATTGAAACCCAAATTGCGATCGCCCAGGCGGAGGCAGATCGACGGCTCAAAGATGCGCTGACCAAACGGCAGGCGTTAGTAGCAGAAGCAGAGTCGGATATTGCGGCGAAGGTGGCGAAGGCGGAGTCTAATTTAGAGGTGCAAAAGGCGCGGATTGCCCAGGTTCGGGAGCAGTTGCAGGCGGATGTGATTGCGCCGGCGGAGGCGGCTTGCGCCCTGGAAATCGCCCAGGCAAAGGCGGATGCGTCGACAATTATTGAGGAAGGGCGAGCGCGGGCGGAGGGGATTCAGGAGTTGGCTAAGTCTTGGGCGGCGGCGGGTCCCTATGCGCGGGATGTGTTCCTATTCCAGAAGATTGACCAGCTGTTGCAAACCCTGGTGGAGACGGTGCCGGAGGTTTCGGTGCAGTCGGTCACGTTGGTGGATAGTGCTGGCAATGGGGATGTGGCGACCCAGGTGGCAACGTTTGTGGAGCAGTTGCGCCATACCACGGGCATTGATTTAGGCGGGCAGGTGGATCGGTGGTTCAGCGAGCAGTCCCAGGCTCAAAAAAAAACGATGAAGAAGCGTTAGAGGCGTTCGAAGAATTGGGGCTGGATGATGGGGTGCGATCGCCGGTTATTGGCGAGGTATCAGTTGCCTATAGTCCCCCTCCAACGGGAGCGCCGCCGTCGCAAGATTTTTCTAAGGTCCAAATCCAGGTGCGGCCGTGGCTAGACACCATGGCGGACAAACACCTTTCCATTACTCAAGTGGAAAACACGGTTCATCGGGCCATCAACAATGATCCCAAACTGCGGAAACAGTTGAAACGGGCGCTGGATGCGGGGGGACAAGAAGCCTTGAAAACGGTCTTTGCCCACCCCCTAATCCGTATTTCCTCCGCCGCCCTGAAAGCTTGGGTAGAGGAGGGGGAAGAGTCTTAGTGGCTGGCTAATCAGTATCCGGCTAATCCGTCTGAACCGGTGCCCCCGGACTGAGCTAAGGAAGGCGCTCGAAGGCTAGATTCCGCTGGGGTACAGACTTTGCTGGCATAGTTGCATTGGCTATACACAAAAGACTTTTGCCAGCCCAGGGGAATTTCCAGCAGGTCGCGGGCTCCGGTCACCCCTTGGCCGATAAACAACAGGGTTGCAAATATATTGAAAAGGGCGTGGGCTTTGCGCCATTTATTGCTGCGATCGCGATAAATCTCCGGCAGGATAGCGACGGAGAAAATCATCAGCAGTGCAACAGCAATGCCATAGAAAAAGTGGGAGACAAACCACTCATTTTCCCGTCGGAAGATGCCCTCTTGGAATCCTAAAATTACAAGCCCCATTCCCGTCAAGGTTGCGAAGGTGCCGCGCCAGATTTTTTCAGTGGCTTGGAATAGGAACACAAGGGATGCAATGCTCAACGCGGCCAAAATCATTTGAAAGGCAATTAGCCCGCCCTTTTCTGACCAGGTTTCAGCCGAAAAAATATTGTTTTTGTCGAGCCACAGAACAATCATCATGGGTAACAAAGCGCTGCCCACCACTGCGCCGGTTAGCCATTTCCCTAGCTGTACGTGCTCTTTGCCAACAACGGGGGGGATTTTACTTTTCTCTTTGCGGGCAACGGCTAAACGACGCTGGCGAGTCTGCCAAGCAAAATTGCAGACAATTCCAATGATGGGAAAAACGAAAGCCACGGCGATCGCCGGGTGCAGAATCATCAATATATCTTGACCATCCAGCATGAATGAATCCTCTCAGGGATAGACAGTTGCAAACGGGGATGCGTTTTGAAGTGACGCAAACGCTTTAGTTTCGACTGTAACGCCTGTTTTTAAAGATGGCTGTAATCGTTCTATCTTCCCCCAGCCTTGCTATTCTGATAGACGCCGAGCTAATGCGTTCCGCTTGACCTCCCATGTCTACTGCTGCCTTGCCCGACTCCCTTGATCGCCTGGTCCAAAAATTTGCGCGGGTGCGGGATCCCAAGCAGGGCTACGAATTATTGCTCTATCTCGCCAAGAAATTGCCCGCCATCGAAGACAGCGATCGCGTCGATGAGAATAAGGTGCGGGGCTGCGTGTCCCAAGTCTTTATCAATGCGGAGCTGAAGGATGGGGCGGTGTACTATCGCGGCGATTCCGATTCCCAGCTCACCAAGGGGTTGGCGGCGCTGTTGATCCAGGGCTTAAGCGGTTTGGAACCCCAAACCATCACGGATCTTAGCCCAGATTTTATTCAGCAGACCAAACTAAACGTGAGCCTGACCCCGTCCCGGGCCAATGGCTTCTACAACATTTTCAAAATGATGCAGGCGCGTGCCGCCCAATTGGCCGCCCAGTAAATCTGCAGCACCCGATCCGTAATACCCAATTCACCACAGCAGATCAAAATCCCCGAGAGGCGATTTAGTGATTTGATGTTTAGTGGTTTGATGCTACTGATTTCCCTGTCGTGATTGGCTGTTAGCGATCCCCATGACTGATTCCCGTTCCCCCCGCCGCATTCTGATTACCGGTGGTGCCGGCTTTATTGGCTCCAATTTTGTCTATCACTGGCACGGAGCCAACCCAGGTGATCGCGTGGTGGTGCTGGATGCGTTGACCTATGCGGGGAACCGGGCAACCTTGAGCCCCCTAGACGCCAGCGAAAATTTCCGATTTGTGAAAGGGGATATTTGCGATCGCGAGCTAATCGATGAATTGCTCAAGACAGAGGCGATCGACACCGTTGCCCACTTCGCCGCCGAATCCCATGTGGATCGGTCGATCCTCGGTCCCGGTGCGTTTATCCAAACCAATATGGTGGGCACGTTTACCTTGCTGGAAGCCTTCCGGCAACATTGGCTGAGCGCCGACAAGTCCGACACCTATCGCTTCCTCCACGTGTCCACCGACGAGGTATACGGCAGCCTGAGCGACACCGATCCCGCCTTCAGCGAAACCACCCCCTACGCCCCCAATAGCCCCTACTCCGCCTCCAAAGCCGGGAGCGATCATCTGGTCCGTGCCTACTTCCACACCTACGGCATGCCCACCCTGATGACCAACTGCTCCAATAACTATGGTCCCTACCACTTCCCAGAAAAGCTAGTGCCCCTGATGTGCATCAATATGCTGCTGGGCAAGCCGTTGCCGGTCTATGGGGATGGGCAAAATATCCGCGATTGGCTCTATGTGACCGACCATTGCGAGGCGATCGCCACGGTGATCCATAAGGGCAGCCCCGGCGAGTCCTACAACATCGGCGGCAACAACGAAGTGCGCAACCTGGACCTGGTAAAAATCCTGTGCGGACTGATGGATGAACTCGCCCCCAAACATGGCGTCACCCTACCCACCAGCCCCTGTGAATCCCTAATTACCTTTGTAAAGGATCGCCCCGGCCACGACCAACGCTATGCGATCGACGCCACCAAAATCAAAACCGAGCTGGGATGGGAGCCCTCGGTAACGGTAGAGGAAGGACTACGGCAAACCGTTGAATGGTATCTGACCCACCAAGACTGGTGGCAGCCGCTCCTATCCCCCGCCTACCGCGAATACTACGACAAAGTTTACGCCTAGATACCGATGCCCCCAGCCCTTTCTTTCGGGCTGGGGGCATTAGTGTTTTTTAGGATCAAGCGAGAGTCTCTGGCTACTCTTCTACCTGCCACAATTCTTTGACCACTTCCTCATCAAAGATTCGCTTGGGGCGTAATATCAAGACCACCTTGCCGAGGATTTCCAACTCCGGCGGCTCTTCAAACCACGCCAACCGCAGCTCACCCCCATCATCGATCGCAAAATAACTATCCCGCTCCCAGGTTTTCTCCGCCCGATCAATTGCCACCAAAACTTCTTCCTTGGGGCTATCATCCGTCGCCCCCGGCAACAGGGCACTGTCACACAGCACCGTCACCGGATCGCCCGAGTTCATCAGCACCTGCCAATTGGGCACCGCCACCCAAGCGCCCATGCCGGAAAAATGAACAATATCAAACGGCTCTTCCGGCTCCAACAACGGCACCGCCAATAACGCCGCCGCCTCCATGGGCAACTGTCCCGCCACCGGTAAAATCCGAGGCACCTCCATCGCCGACTCCAGACGGAAGGTCGGCAGACGCGGTGCAGGGCGAGATTTAACAACCGTAAAATCCGTTAGCAACGCCTCAATTTTTTTGCGCGCCGTACTGGACGACACAAACCGTAATCCCTGGGCAATCAGCCGCGATCGCTCCTGAAGATCCGACTTTTGCCGCGCCAACCGCCAACATTGATAAGCCGCCGCATCGCCAGGATCATCCTCAAACCCATCGGGCAACTGACTCAGATACCGAAACTCCTTAAGCGATCGCGCCACATCCCGCGCCTCATCACAATCCAAGCCCCGTTGTACCGCCAACGTCGACGCCGCCACGCGATCGCCCTCGGTCAAAATCCTGAATTCGTACAGCACATCGCTGCCCCGCCCTTCAAAATAGGCCACGATGTCATCATCAGCGCCGCCGCGCACCAAACTTTGAAACACCTGGGCCGCCACAATCACCAAATTTTGATGGGTGGCTTCAAACCCCGTCGCCTCAAAAATATCCATCGGCGTCAGGTTGGATTTTTGAAGCTGCAAACAAGCCTGCCCCCACTCCACCCAAGAGCCCTGTTTTTTGCGTAGCTGATCCAACAGGCGATCGCTCTCACTGGCGGGCAGATCCTCCACCGGCTTCTGAAAAGCTGACGGAGCCGGGGGTTGTTCCGGTGCATTGCTGCCACCAAACCCAGCCCCAGCGGATAAACCGGGCCGTTGTTTACGATTGCGCTTCTGACGTTTGCTCATGGGATTCCAGCGAAGGTAGAGCCAAGGGAGGATGACTAAGTATTAATGCCTGCGCAACAGTAGAAAGATAACGCTGACATATATCCCAATTATGGCGCGGGTTATGGCGCGACACACCTGGGGAGACAGGGGACCGAACGCCCGCATCCAACGATATACTAGGCACTGGTCCAGTACCAAACGGCGATCGCCCGGCACTAAAGCGATTCACCGCTTACCCCCGTTCGTCCATTCAAACCTGACCGACCTGCGCTGCGAAGGCAACGCAATTATGTAAAGGCTGAAAACAAGGCTGAAAACGCCGAAAACGCTGACGTTCAGAGAAGGAACCCTGGTTATATGACCTCAGGAATCGATCTGCAGGGCAGCTTCATCCAACTCCTCGTCGATCTAGGTTTGCCGACAGACCTGGCTCGCGTACTTTGGATCCCCCTGCCCCTGTTGCTAATGCTCATCGCCGCCACCGTAGGGGTATTGGTCGTGGTGTGGCTAGAGCGAAAAATTTCCGCAGCGGCCCAACAGCGGGTCGGTCCTGAGTTTGCCGGTCCCCTCGGTACCCTCCAGCCCGTCGCCGACGGTCTCAAGCTTCTCTTTAAAGAGGACATCATCCCCGCCAAAGCGGACCCCTGGCTATTCAGCATCGGTCCCGCCCTGGTGGTGATTCCCGTTTTCCTGTCCTACCTAATCATCCCCTTCGGTCAAAACCTCAACATCACCGACCTGGGCTTAGGGGTCTTCCTCTGGATTGCCCTATCCAGCGTGGCACCGGTGGGGCTGCTGATGTCCGGCTACTCCTCCAATAACAAGTACTCCCTGCTGGGGGGCTTGCGGGCAGCAGCGCAATCCATCAGCTATGAGATTCCGTTGGCGTTGGCGGTCCTGGCGATCGTGATGATGTCCAACTCCCTGAGCACCGTGGACATCGTCGGTCAACAATCGGGTTATGGCATCCTCGGCTGGAACGTTTGGCGGCAACCGGTGGGCTTCTTGATCTTCTGGATTGCAGCCCTGGCGGAATGTGAGCGTCTCCCCTTTGACCTTCCGGAGGCAGAGGAAGAATTGGTCGCCGGCTATCAAACGGAATATGGCGGTATGCGTTTCGCGCTGTTTTATTTGGGATCCTACGTCAACCTGATTTTGTCTGCCCTCCTGGTCGCCATCCTATATTTGGGGGGCTGGGAATTCCCTATCTCCATTGACTGGCTGACGGACTTGGCGGGTTTAGACCCCGCCACCCCCTGGCTTCAATTAATTACCGCCTCCCTCGGCGTCACCATGGTGATCCTCAAGGCTTACCTATTGGTGTTCCTAGCGGTGTTGCTGCGGTGGACGGTGCCCCGGGTGCGCATCGACCAACTGTTGGACCTGGGTTGGAAATTCCTATTGCCCGTGGCGTTGGTCAACCTGTTGTTGACCGCAGCTTTGAAAATTAGTTTCCCGGCATTCTTCGGGGGCTAGATTCCGACAAGCTTTAGGGAGACTGATTAGGCCCATTGGTTTTATTGACACGGTTCTGGGCGATCGCCCTTCCAGCGCCCCCCAAAACTGAATTACTGTAGAAGTATTCCCCCCCACCCCCAGCTAGAGAGCAAGTCGATCCATGCTGAAATTCCTGAAAAAAGTAGGTGATTACGCCGCCGAAGCGACCCAAGCCGCGAAGTATATCGGTCAAGGTCTATCGGTCACCTTCGACCATATGCAGCGCCGCCCGGTCACGGTGCAATACCCCTACGAGAAGCTGATCCCCTCCGAACGCTACCGGGGTCGGATCCACTTTGAGTACGACAAGTGCATTTCCTGTGAAGTGTGCGTCCGCGTCTGCCCCATCAACCTGCCGGTGGTGGACTACGAATTCAACAAAGCCAAGCGCAAGAAAGAGCTGAAAAGCTACAGCATCGACTTCGGCGTCTGCATTTTCTGCGGCAACTGCGTGGAATATTGCCCCACCAACTGCCTCTCCATGACGGAGGAATACGAACTGTCCTCCTACGATCGCCACGAACTGAACTACGACAACGTAGCCCTCGGTCGCCTACCCTACAAAGTTACCGACGATCCCATGGTGACCCCCCTGCGGGAATTGGCTTACCTGCCCAAAGGCGAAATGGATCCCCATGGCGTCCCCGACGATGCCCGCCGTGCCGGTTTGCGTCCGGAAGAAGTGCTGGAAAAGGAAGGCATCGCCAACCCTGAGTAGTAGGGGATCATGGCAACAGCTTGGGGTTGCCTCTGGGTTGGGCGGACGGGCTGGGAAGCCTCACCCTGGGAAGTTTGAGTTTACACAAGGAGAAAAGTCACCGTGAATCTTGGTGAAGGCGTTCAGATCGTTTCGTTTGGCATCCTGACGGCGATGATGTTGGGGGCAGCCCTCGGCGTCGTGTTGGCCCCCAGCGTCGTATATTCAGCATTCCTGTTGGGACTGACGTTCTCCAGCATGGCGGGGCTTTACTTACTGCTCAATGCTGATTTTGTCGCGGCAGCCCAGATTTTGGTGTACGTGGGGGCGGTTAACGTCCTGATCCTGTTCGGGGTGATGCTGGTCAACAAGCGCCAGGATTATCGCAAGGAGCCGGGCTTGGCGATTCGTCAGTTAACCACGGCGGCGGTCTGTTTTGGGTTGTTCGCCCTGCTGGGCACCGTGACGGTTTCCACCCCGTGGCAGATTGCCGAAAGTACCGCCGCAGTGGAATCCTCTGTGGTGGCGATCGCGAAGCATTTGTTTAGCGATTACCTTCTCCCCTTTGAAGTGGCATCGGTCCTGCTATTGATGGCGATGATTGGGGCGATCGTCTTGGCACGGCGCGACCTGCTGATGGATGACCCCGAGACCGGGCTACCGTTGGAAACGGACCTGGCATTGCCGGAACGTCCTCGGGAATCTGTGGTGGGTGAGTAATCCCTAGATTGCTGATTTTCGCCCTGTGACAGATCCCTTATTCAACCGATAAAATACCGATCAATTCAAGGATTCTCGACGATGGCACTGGAATATTTTTTGTTGGTAGCGGCGGCACTGTTTTGCATCGGGATCTATGGTTTGGTCAACAGCCGCAATGCCATCCGTGTGTTGATGTCCATTGAGTTGATGTTGAATGCGGTCAATCTCAACCTGATGGCGTTCTCTAACTATTTAGATCCCGATGGAATTCGGGGTCAGGTGTTCTCCGTATTTGTGATCACTATTGCGGCGGCGGAAGCAGCAGTGGGTCTGGCGATCGTCTTGGCGATTTACCGGAACCGCGACACGGTCGATATGGAAGCGTTTAATTTGCTGAAATGGTAGTGATTTAGGGGGCGGGGGCGATCGCCCGGCAATGGTGGGGATAGCGGATGGAACTGAATCAGGTCATCATTGCCTACAAAGCCGGGGATGCCCGCAGTAAGAAGTGGGCGGAACAGTCTGCAAAAGAGCTGGAAGCCTTGGGCTGTCATGTTCTGTTTGGACCGAGTGGACCGAAGGACAATCCATACCCGGTCTTTCTGGCGTCCGCCGGTCAGAAAATAGATTTAGCGGTGGTTCTCGGGGGAGATGGCACTGCGCTGGCGGCGGCGCGGCAGTTAGCGCCCGAACATATCCCCATCCTGGCGATCAATATTGGCGGACACCTGGGTTTTCTGACGGAATCCTTTGAGCAATTTCAAGAACCCGAGGTGGTCTGGGAGCGATTGTTGTCCGATCGCTTTGCGGTTCAAAAGCGGATGATGGTCCAGGCACAAGTCGTGGATGGCCCTCATTTGGCGAGCGAGCGGGCTGACGGCGAGGGCGATCGCGGCGAGACATTTTTGGCGCTGAATGAGATTTGTATCCGTGCCAGTTTAGATGACCATCTCACCGTCAGCGTATTGGAGATGGAAATCGACGGGGAAATCGTAGACCAATATCACGGGGATGGGCTGTTGGTTTCAACCCCCAGCGGATCGACCTGCTACAACGTTTCCGCCAACGGTCCCATCGTGCATCCGGGGATGGAAGCCTTAGTCGTAAGCCCGATTTGCCCCCTAAGTTTATCCAGCCGTCCGATTGTGTTGCCCCCAGCGGCGCGGGTCAGTATTTGGCCGTTGGCGGATTATGATTTGAAAACCAAACTTTGGACCGATGGGGTATTAGCCACCAGCATTTGGCCAGGGCAACGGGTTGATGTACGTCAGGCAAAATGTGACGCTCAATTTATTATCCTGCGGGACAATTATTCCTATTTCAAAACCCTACGGGAAAAGTTGTTATGGGCTGGAACACGCATCCAGTACGGCGGTAATACCTATAACTAATATAGGCGAAATAGCCTCCCTGATTCAGAACCATTCTTCAGACCATTCCCCAGCGTCATGCAATTACTATGGTTCCGGCGAGATTTAAGGCTATTCGATAATGAATGCGTGGCGATCGCCACAGCCAGTGGTGAGCCAGTACTTCCTTTTTTTATCATTGATCCCTGGTTTTATAACAACGCAAATTCAGGGAGAGCAATGCGCATCCGATTTCTTTTTGAATCGCTGGTTGATTTAGATAAAAATCTGCGTGATCGCGGCAGCCAACTCTATTTATTAGAGGGCGAATCGATTGCGGTCATCCAACAGCTAACGCAATTTTTTCAGGAGCAAGGTCAGACTCCACAGCTTCTATTTAATCGTGATGTACAGGTGAAATATGGGGTTGATCGCGATCGCAAAGTCCAACAATATTATCAAAATCAGAATTTAGAGATTTTCCTCGGAGTCAATCATTATATGCAGACCCCCAAGCTGAATTGGGAGACTTGGCTCAAGGATCTAAAACAGTATCGAAAAACCCAACCCTTTGATTCACCAAAATCCGCTAATTCCCCGAAGCTGAATCGCTCCAGTTCAGGCTTACCGATTATTGAATTTGAAACGTTGTTTCAGAGATACAAAAAATTTTGGAAAACCGATCGGGTATATTTTTCGGGCGGCGAAACCGCAGCTCATCAGACATTAAACTCTTTTTTAGACAATCGTTTTTGGGGCTACCACTGGAAATTATCCCGCCCTTGGTTAGCTCAACGGGGGTCAACCTCCCATCTCTCGCCCCACCTAACCTTTGGAACGATCTCCACACGGGTTATTTATCAAGCGGTTCAGCAACGGCGACAAGCGCTCAAACAAACCGATACCCCAAAGGCTTCAAAGGCAGATTTTTCCCTAAAAAGTTATTGCGATCGCCTTCGATGGCATGATTCTTTTACCCAACGTCTCTATTACCGCCCTGATATCGGCTGGCAGAATTATTATCGGGAGTATGACGATTGGTATTCACCGGAGCCTTTAGAGGATGAAAAGGCCGATCTATTTGAGGCTTGGAAATCGGGAGAAACGGGTTTTCCACTCATTGATGCCAGTATGCGACAGCTCCAGGCAATGGGTTGGATGAATTTTCGAACGCGGGCTATGTGCGTCACATTTCTAACCATTAACTGCGGCATATCTTGGCATCATGGCGCCGAGCATTTTATGGATTATCTCGTCGATGGGGATATCGCGATTAATCATTGGCAATGGCAGATGCAGGCGGGTATTACCAATCCCTTCTCCAACACATTTCGGATTTATAACCCAAGCAAAAATTTGGGCGATCGCGATCCCAATCTACAATTTGTCCGGCACTGGATTCCTGAATTAAGGGGGTATAGCCTGCCGGAAATCGAGCAAAAACGATACCTCGGCAAAAGCCCTTACCCTGATCAGATGATCGACTGGAAACAAACTCGCAAAATCAATGGCAAAGTTATTTCTGATCTGCGAAAAATTGTTCGACAACGTTTGCAATCTGAGAATGGCGAAGAGTTTGAGGCAGCGCAGAAAGTTAAAGGGGTGATTGACCGTTACATGAAATACAAACAGCAAGAATATGAGCGATCGCGCTGCCAACAACTTGAGCTGTTTTAGTCTTGCGTTCAATCGCCATAAATCAAATTACAGATTTCTATCTCCTTCGTAATATGAAGGGTTTGGAGTCCGACGGATTGGGCAGCCTCAATATTTTTCGGAGTATCTTCTAAGAATAGGGTTCGACTTGGATTTAAATTTTGTTCGTCGATAACTTGCTGGAAAATACTCAGATTCGGTTTGCGATCGCCCATCGCCTGAGAAAAATAAGCCCTTGCAAAATAATCATCCCAACTAGCATCAGAATTTCCCGTTGTTTCCCGCAGTAACTCATCACATCGCTGCTTGTGAATCACATTATTATTGGAGAGCAAAAAGGTGGGAATCGGCTTCGCCTGAAGATCCTTGAGGAAGTGGAGCCGAGCCATGGGCAGGTCAAGAATTAATGCATTCCAGGCAATATCTAAATCGCGATCGCTGGGTTGATCCGCCGACAGTTTGAGGAGCGATCGCAATCCTGCCCGAAAGTCTCCGGCACTGATTAAGCCGGATTCAAATTTGTCGAAGAGGTCAATTTGGGATTGCTGAGTGTAAAGGGTGGCCGCATTAAAACCACAGTGGCGGCTCATGGCATCGATGGTGCGCTGATAATCCAAATTGATAATCACGCCCCCCAGGTCGAAAATTAATGCGTCAAAATCGGCGAGGTTTGGCAGTGCTGAGGACGACGGTTGGGTAGACATGGGTGCGGTGGTGTGGAATGTTTAGGACCGCCTGAATCATAGGATGTTATTTGGACATCAGTCTTTGACCTTTGACAGAAGAACTTTTGGCGCAGATGAGAACAGTGGCAAAGCGGCGATCGCGAGGGCGGTTATGGATTGGCATTGGGGCGATCGCCATCTGGTTTGCCGTGTTTGCGTCGGTCGTGGTGGGGGATTTGTCGTCGCCGCTGCTGGCGGGGGATGACACCGATGTGTGGGATTATACGGGGTTCTATTTCTCTCAATATTTGCGCTGGGAGTGGTTGGGGGGCGTTTTGCCGATCCCCCAGTTGGAGCTAGTGAATAATGCGGTTTTCTATCCCCAGGGCACCACCAGCGTGTTCCAAGCGTGGGGGATGGAGCGGGATTTATTGTGCGGTTGGCTGTGGGGATCGCTGGGACCGGGACCGTGGGCGAAGCTCTATTTTTTGGGCTCGGTAGCGGTAGGACTGGGAGGAACGGCGGCGCTACTCTGGCAAGAGCTGGGGCCGGCGCGATCGCTAGGAACGGCTTGCATTGCAACGCTGTTTAACTTCTATGGTTTGGTCCGTAAATTCCCGTACCACGCCAATATTTCCGTCTTCCATTGGACCCTATTAAGCATCGTCACCGATTTCGTCATCGTGAGTCAGGTGGTGCGCAGGGAACGGGTCAGCCTTGCCTGGATCCTATGGCGAATAGCATTAATTTTCTTAGTCCTGGGGCAGGATTTGGGCTATGTGGCGGGCTATGGATTAATGTCCCTAGTCGTCTGTCAGGGATATGTTTTATCTTTGCTTCTTTGGCGATCGCTAAAACAAAGAAAACCAAAAAATATTCCAGGTAGTTTCCTCAAAAATAAGACTTTCAAAATCACGTTCCAGGGAAAATTATTCACCTTATTTTCAATACTGGCGATCGCCTGGGGAGTATGGCTTTATTTACCGCTGGTTTTACAGATTTATACAACCGCAACCCAATTCGAATTTTCAGACGTTTATGGGCGAGTTTGGGCGTCCAATCCCCTCCGTTTATTGATCCCCGTCTTGCCCGCATTCAATCCAGACACGTTGTCGGGTGTGATCCCAGCCGTGATTGAAGACCCTTGGGATGGCGTAACGGGTTTATTTATTGTTGCGATCGCCGCGTTAGGTCTCTGGCAATCCCGCCAAAACTGGCGAATTTATCTACCTTTTCTGGTGATGTTGGGATTGATTCTGGCTTACCATCCCCAAGATTTCCCCACTTTAAAAGTATTTCCCTGGTCGAGGTTTAATCGCGTGGGCGGACGGGTGACGCTATTACTCCCCATTTTCGGTGCGCTCTTCGCGTCAGGATTTCAATATCAACGCTGGCCAAAACCCTGGCGAGGAAAAATGGCGATCGCCCTCCTCTTCCTGGGCAGCTTAGAACTCACGACCGCCTATGGATTGAAACTGGGCGATCGCCTCCCACCGATCCCCACCCAAACTGAAAATTATTTCGCAACTGTTCGAGACGCCCCCGGCGAAGCGATTTTAGATTGGCCAATATGCGCCATTGGTGGCAATGGGATTGGGGGCATCGATGGGCTCTGTCCCTATGCCAGCACGGATCCGGCGATTCCATGGTTGAGTCGATTCCACGAAAAAAAAGTGATGGGGCAATATTTTGGGCGGCTCCATCCCAGCCAAATCCAACCGTATTTAGCGATGGGACTACATCGCCTGATGCAACCGAACCACCCGGATTTATACCGAGCAACCCAGGAGCGGCGCTGTTTTAAACCGGGGGAGTGGGACTTTTTCGAAAGGCTTTATCGCAGCCAATCTTTTGCGGGGTTGCAGCTCCATCGCGATCGCCTGCCCGATGAATGCTACCGGGAATTTATCCGTCGCTACGGCGAGCCCATCGCGATCGCCACCCTCCCCAAAATGGGCACCTTAGCATTTGTCCCCAACACCCCAGAAAACCTGGACACCGTTCCCGAGATTTCTCCGAAGCTGTCCTTCAATCCCACCTTTGACGATCCAGAATTGGGACATCCTGAGGGAGTCGATTTGATGGATGTGGCGATCGCCCGAGGGCTCGACACCATCGGACTAAGCCGAGTACGGGAACGGGAGTCAGGGCGATGGCGTTGGGCGATCGGTGACCAGATGGTCTTAACGCTGCGACTCGGTGCGCCACACAACATCAAACTCAAATTTGGCGGCATTGCCGAAGCACCCGACCAGACGATCGCGATCAAAATCCATACCCAAGGCAAAACCAGCGATCGCACCTTTGATGCCCCGCTGGACCAAGCCATTAATCACGCCGTTGAATTTGCAGCCCCTAGCGGCGAGACCGTTATCGAATTTAAATTTGAGCGGGCTGTCGTGGGGCAATCCACCAGTCCCGCCGCCGGCGATCGCCCCCTCGCCTTCCGATTTACAACCCTTAAACTAGTGCCGAATAAACTGGTGCCGAATTCCCGCTGACACTACAATGCAGCATCACCGTTTTTAAGCATTTGTTTTCAAGCATTTATTAGCAGCCGGCTTACCCCTCCTAACCATCCATGTCAGCGACCACCCCTCAATTCTCCAGCGCCTCCCTCGACCTAGGCACCCGACTCGTCAACGTTTTATTGGGCATCAAACCCCTGATGAACTTCGCCAAACATCGGGCGCGAACCATGATGATTGAGCGAGCGGAGGATTTAGGCATCCCCTGGCGATCGCAAGCAGCACAACTCCAAGCCCGAGACTGGCAGGAAGATTTACAAGCGGTGGAAAACCCCAATTTGGTCTACCCCGACTACTACCTCAACAGCTTCCACGCCTACGACGAAGGGAATTTGGGCTGGGCCCCGGCCACGGAAGTCGAACTCGCCGCCTACTCCGTCCACTCCCAAATCTGGGGCGAACCCCTAAAGGATGGGGATGCCCGGATGCGCCAAAGTTTTACCGACCTAATCCAAAAACATTTTCAGGACAATCCCCAACTAGACACCCCCCAAGCGATCGCCGATCTCGGCTGCGGCGTCGGCATGAGCACCTTTGCCCTACAGGATATTTTTCCCAACGCCCAACTGACCGGCGTCGACCTCTCCCCCCACTTTTTGGCAGTGGCTCGCCATAACACCACCCACTCGCCCATGAATCGACTGAAAACCCAACCCCACTGGGTCCACGCCGCTGCCGAAACCACCGGACTCCCCGATGCCTCCTTCGATCTGGTGTCCACATCACTGATGTTCCACGAACTGCCCCTTTCCGCAGCGATCGCCATTCTCAAGGAAGCGCGACGACTCCTCAAACCCGGCGGCACCTTCGCCCTGATGGACATGGAACCCCAATGCCGCACCTTCCAGAAAATGCCCACCTTTATCTTCACCCTCTTAAAAAGTACCGAGCCCTACCTCGACCAATACCTCCAGCTCGACCTATCCCAAGCCCTAATCGACGCTGGATTTAACACCCCCACCCTCACCATCAACACCCCCCGCCACCGCACCGCGATCGCCACCGTCCCCCACTAACGCCCCCTACCCCAATCCCCATGACCGCCGCCCCAGAAGCCCCAAAAATCACCGTCGGCTGCCGCGTTCGGCTGACTGCCCTCCCGGAATTCGTCAAAACCGCCGACCCCATGCCCATGCTCCGCCCCCCCACCGTCCTCACCCTGGGAGCAGAAGGCATCGTCATCGAACGTCGCCCCGGCAACACCTGGGCCGTCCGCTTCGACGATCACGCCTATCTCCTCAGCGCCAGCCTCCTCGACGTAACAGCCCCCTCCCCGTGGACCCCGTCGTAGGCCGCCATCCCTTGTTAGTCTGGAGTCATTACTCCTAACGTCACTCCTAACCTCTCACTCCTCCTCTACGCATACGTTTTAGACCACCTCTCACGGGGCATCTACCGTGGCCAAACTCATCGCCGTCTATCCAGGCAGCTTCGATCCCATTACCCTAGGGCACCTGGATATTATGGAGAGAGGGGCAAAGCTCTTCGATCAGTTGGTTGTTGCAGTTTTGAAAAACCCGAACAAATCACCCCTCTTTTCTGCGGAAGAACGGGTTACCCTGATTCGGCGGTCTACAATGCACTTGCCCAATGTTGATGCGGACGCATTTTCGGGCTTAACGGTCGACTACGCTCGGCGCATCGACGCTAAGGTGCTAATCCGAGGATTACGGGTCATGTCCGACTTCGAAGCGGAACTGCAAATGGCCCATACCAACAAAACCCTAAACGGCACCATTGAAACCATGTTTCTAGCCACCCGCAGCGACTACAGCTTTTTAAGCAGTAGCGTTGTGAAAGAAGTCGCCCGCTTCGGTGGTCCCGTGGCCCATCTAGTGCCTGCCCCTGTTGTTACAGAGATTCAACGATGTTTTCCAACCATCCCCCCGGTGCCCCAACCAGCAGCCCCTCCACCGATCGCCCAGGGCAACCCGCAGGGATGATTCCGCCTCAAACCGTAACCCAGGGTCCCGAGTCCCCTACCGGTGTCCCCCCCCAGCCCCAACCCGGCGGCGCGGGGTCCCCACCCCAAGGCAACGGCGCAGGGCCGAGCAATGCCGATTCCAATGGTGCAGCTCCGACTGGCAGCAACATCCAGCAGGAACTGAATCGCCTGGAAGAGATGGTGCTAGATAGCCCCCGGGTACCGTTTGGGCGACGGACCCTAATTGACGAAGAACAGCTTTTAGACCAGCTCGATACCATTCGACTGAGTTTACCGGCCGCCTTTCGGGAAGCCGAGGCGATCGTACGGCAGCGGGAGCAAATTTTAACGGAAGCCCAGCGCCAAGCCCAGGAAGTCATCGGCTTAGCAAAACAGCAAGCCTCCCGATCCGTCGAGGAAACGGCGGTCATGCGCCAGGCTCAGATGGACGCGGAAGCCTTGCGGCAACAGGTGAACGAAGACTGTGCCGTTGCCCGCCAGCAGCTCTTGGCGGAACTGGATCAAACCCGAGAAAATACAATCTTGGAGCTGGAGGATCTACGGCGGACGGCGATCGCAGAATGTGAAGCGATCCAAGATGGAGCCGATGATTATGCAGACCGAGTGCTGAGCAATATCGAGCGACAACTCAGCGAAATGCTGCGAGTCATCCGTAACGGTCGCCAGCAATTGCAACAGGATTCCGACCAAGTCACCCAAGCCACCAACGTCGCCAAAGCCAATCCTCCCTACTAAACCGACTAAAATCCCGTCAGGCATTCTCTGGCTGATCGGATAGGGCAAGCCCAGAGGAAACAAAGCATTAAAAACCGCCATTCACCCAACGGTTGATGGCGGTTTCTAATGCTTTTGCGAGTCGATCCTTGCGCTTCAGCGTAACGACAAATCCTTAGCCGCGATCCGCTTGATAAAACGTCGGGGTACCGGTATTCGGCACAAAATGACAAGTCTTGACCGCACGCCAGAAGGCAGACCAGACCGATCGCTCAGACTTACGATAGTGCTCGCCCAAAATCGGTTTAATAGCTTCCGTTGCCTCCTTCAAGTGATAGTGGGGCATCGTCAGGAAAATATGATGGGCGACGTGGGTGCCAATGTTGTGGTGGATATTATTGATGAACCCGTAATCATGGTCGATGGTGGACAGTGCCCCCTTGAAGAAGTACCAATCTTGGTCACGGTACCAGGGAATATCCGGATCCGTGTGATGCAAATAGGTCACCAGATCCAACCACACCACAAACACGATGTAGGGCATCAAATAATACTTGAACAGCCACATCCCCCCCCACTGATAGGTCAGGAATCCTAGCAAACCAACCATGGCGCAAATCCAAGTGGTGCTGGTAATAATGTCCCACTTTTCCGATTCCCGAAAGAGGGGGCTACTGGGCAAGAAATGGCTCGCCTCTCCCCGTCCTGGAGAATGCTTAAACAGGTATATGGGATATAGGAAAAGCAGCGATATCTGGTACCGAAGGAACTTAACATATCCTTCCATTTCCTCATACGCCTGCTCTGAAACCGGGTGCCAACTTTCATCGGTTTCAATATTACCCGTATTTTTGTGGTGGGTACGATGGCTAATACGCCAAGCATGGTATGGAACCAAGATCGGCGTATGGCATAGATGACCGATAAAATTATTCAGCCATTTGTACTTAGAAAAAGATTGGTGGCCGCAATCGTGACCGACCACAAATAATGCCCAAAACATAGTCCCTTGGGCCAACCAGAAAACCGGCCAGAAGAACCAGGAATCTAGGGTGTGGGCGATCGCATAGAGTCCTGCAATAATCCCAACATCCAGGGCGAGATAGGATAGGGATCGGGATAAAGAAGATTCAAAACAATGGGCAGGAATCGCATCTTTAACCTGCTTTAGGGTGAAGGGAAGTCGCCCTTCATAGCGGGATGGATCGTTGGAATCAGGACTGGGCGATCGCTGACTTTGGAACGCCTCAGTGGGGTTGGAAATGCCAGCCTGCACGTTAAATTCTCCAGGGAAATGGTGAATCAATCATCGCAACCTCAAGGATGTTCTCAAGGATATTAATGAGAATGTTTCGTTTTGATAAGCAGTTGGCATATTAACACATGGCTCCCAAGGGGATTGTATGGACTGACCGCCACAGCTTTACCGCTTTCACTAAATTGTGAGCCGTTAGTCGTAAATTTCCGGCGATCCCAGAATCAGCAGCCTCTAAGAATCATTCCGGACTAAATCCATCCGCAAATAACCTATTGGTTTTATAAGGAACCCAAACCTCCCATTGGCGTGCCCGTCTTGATGTGCCCGTCCCTTACCCGAAAATGCGGTGTTCTAGGCAGGGCATCTGACGGCGAACTTGGTGGATCCGATCGGGGGAAATTTCAGCGATCGCCAGGCCAACCTCCGTGCCCGCATCGGATAGCACCACGCCCCAGGGATCCACAATGACCGCATGGCCATGGGTATAGCGACGACCATAGTGCAAACCCGTTTGGGCCGGGGCGATCGCATAGCACGTGTTCTCAATGGCCCGCGACTGTAGCAACACCTGCCAATGGTCCTTGCCCGTGTGGGCCGTAAACGCCGCCGGGATGAATAACACATCCGCCCCCTGCTTCGACAAATGGCGATACAGCTCCGGGAAGCGCACGTCATAGCAAACGGACAGCCCCAGGGTACCCAGCTCCTCCGACAGATACACCGGGGGTAACTGGGTGCCCGCCTGGACCGTTGCCGATTCTCGATAGGTATTGCCGTCGGGCAAATTAACGTCGAACAGATGGACTTTTTCGTAGCGCACTTCCCCGCCATTGGGATCCACCAGCATCGCCACATTAACCCCCTTGCCCTCTCCAACGGGCATCGGGAAGCCCCCCCCCAACATCGTCACCTGGAACCGGCGGGCCATGGTGCGCAAAAACTTTTCACTCGCAGCCGCAATGGTATCGATTTGGGCCAGCTTGTCCTTTTCCTCCCCCAGGAACGAAAAATTTTCCGGTAGGGCAATCACCTCCGCCCCTCGCCGTACCGCCAAATCCACCAACTCTTCTGCCTGGATCAGATTTTTCTCTAAATCCGGTTGGCTATTCATTTGGAGGGCGGCGGCCAGGTAAGACTTCATAGGGAAACGGAAACCAAAAAAATGACTTGTTTGCTATTGTTCCACCCATCCTGGACAACCGTACGACTGTTGTTTTCCTTTAAAAAACCGTAATCAAGAGGAACACTAAATTTTACTGAGGAAACTCACCAGAGACCGATACAATAGCCATCCTGGGAAATACACCCAAACAATTCCAGCCTGTTCGGTCCCCCTTGGGACAAGTCGCGCTACCACTCTCACCGGAGAAGATGCCACGATAGGAGAGACTGGGGTCCCGTTGCTTAATGACAATGGGTTCCCGTCGGTCGACGACAGGGGTTCCCATTGGTTAGCGATAGGGGTTCCCGTTGGTTAGCGATAAAGGTTCCCGTTGGTCAACAACATCTGACAAGCCCTTGCTGGTTGGGTGACCCCATGGCATGTAATGCGTATCAATGGAACTGGGTGCGCGGGATTGGATACGCGGAGTTAGAGACGCGGAATTGGGTGCAAGAGAATCCCACGGCTGCTGGGGTGCACTGCTATTTGTTGTAAGGGAGTCTGTCTGTGGACAAGTCGCTGCAAAGCTTTTGGGCAGAAGTTCTGGAGATTCTTCAGGATCAGCTCAGCCGTCCAACGTTTGAAACGTGGATTAAGACAGCGATCGCAGAACGGTTGGACGATCGCGCCTTAATCCTGCGAACGCCCACGCCCTTTGCCCGTAACTGGCTGCAGAAGTATTACATCAAGGCGATCGCCCAGGCGACGGAATCGGTCTTGGGGCGGCCGGTGGAGGTGGAAATTATTGCGACTCGGGAAGAGGATGCGCCCGGAGCCATCGATGAATCCGTGAGCGTCTTCCTGACCCCTCAGACGGCCGCGATCCCGGCGACAGCGCCCTCCCCACCGCCGGAGACCCAGGGGCGATCCGCGGGGAGTCAGGGATTGAGTCCCGCCCAGTTGAACGCTCGATACACGTTTTCGCGATTTGTGGTGGGGGCGAATAATCGCATGGCCCATGCGGCGTCCTTGGCGGTAGCGGAGTCGCCGGGTAAAGAATTTAACCCCTTGTTCTTATGCGGCGGGGTCGGACTGGGCAAAACCCATCTGATGCAGGCGATCGGGCACTATCGGCTCCAGAGCAATCCCGATGCCAAAGTGTTTTATGTGTCCACGGAAAAATTTACGAATGATTTGATTACCGCCATTCGGAAGGATGGGATGCACGGTTTCCGGGAGCAGTATCGGGCGGTGGATGTGCTGATTGTGGATGACATTCAGTTTATTGAGGGCAAAGAATACACCCAGGAAGAATTTTTCTACACCTTCAACACCCTCCATGAGGCGGGCAAACAGGTGGTCATTGCCAGCGATCGCCCGCCCAACCAGATTCCCCGATTGCAGGAGCGGTTATGCTCCCGGTTTTCCATGGGATTGATTGCGGATATTCAATCGCCGGACTATGAGACCCGCATGGCGATTTTGCAAAAAAAGGCGGAATACGAAAATATGCGCCTGCCGCGGGCGGTGATTGAATACATCGCAGCGCGGTATACCTCCAACATTCGGGAACTGGAGGGGGCGCTGATTCGGGCGGTGGCTTATGTGTCCATCTCTGGGCTGCCCATGACCGTCGAGAGCATTGCCCCGGTGTTGAACCCGGTCACCGAAACGGTGGAAGCATCGCCAGAATCGGTCATTGCCGCGGTGTCCGATACCTTGGGGGTGGCGATCGAAGATTTAAAAGGCAATTCCCGGCGGCGGGAAATTAGTCAGGCGCGGCAAATTGGCATGTATCTCATGCGGCAACATACGGATTTGAGTTTGCCCCGCATTGGCGAAGAATTCGGCGGTAAGGACCACACCACGGTGCTCTATAGCTGCGACAAAATTTCCCAGCAAAAAGACTCCAACCCGGAGACCGCCCAGCTCCTGCGGCAGCTCAGCGATCGCATTAACCTCACAGAAAACCCGCCAGGATAAGGCCGCCAGGATAAGCGTTGTAGGAGCACAGAGTTGATCGCACGCCCCCTAAATCCATGGTTAGCTGGAAACAGGTCGATGGAAGTGGACAGTCTTGGGTGAACCGTCTTGAAAGCAAAGGCCCCTGAAGAACGCAGTCAGCAGGACCGGTCAACGCAGCAACCCCAGCAGCGGCGAAAAAGGTGGCGATCGCCCAGCCTCCTGGTCGTCCTAGGGCTGGGGCTGCTGGCATGCGTCGGCGTCGATGGATTGATCCATGCCCGCGTCGAAGGTTGGTGGTTCACCGCCCTCGGCTATGGCCGTGTTTTTTGGACCCGGTTTATTTGCCAAGTCCTTCTGTTTACGACGGTTGGCGGTCTGAGTTGGGCCTGGCTCTGGCGCAATCTGAACTTAGCCCTGCGGCGACTGCCGAAACGCGAGACACCCCAACCCTCCCCCCAATTGCCCGAAAAATGGTGGGTGCGATCGCCGGTCCCCCCGCCCCCAAACCAAGCCAATTCCCCCTTGCCCTTCCGAACCACAGTGGCGATCGCCATACTTGCAATTTTGGCGTTGGAGCTGCTGAGTTTGCACTACGGCAGCCTGGCTTGGGACTCCCTCAGGGGCGCCTTAACCACCGCCAGCGGGATCGGGAATGGCGCAGCCCTGGGGGGAAACTCCCTAGACTCCATCCCTGCCCGCTTTGATCCCCAGGTGATGGGCGATCGCCTCGGGGCAATTATCGGGGGCGATGGTTGGCAAGGAATTTTGTTTATGGTCGGGATCGCCGGGCTTGGACTCCTGCTGCGGCCAATCGAAGCACTCACCGCCCTAACCCTCGTACAATCCCTCAGCTTTGCCTGGCTTCTGGGTCGCCAATGGCAGGTCTTTTTGCTGGCCAGCCAACCCACCCCCTTCAACGCCGTCGATCCCCTCTTCGAGTTCGATATCAGTGTTTATATTTTCAGCCTGCCCCTGTGGGATTTACTGGATTTTTGGCTGATTGGCCTCAGCATTTCGGGACTACTCTCCGTCACATTGGTCTACCTCATCGGGGGGCGCACCCTAGAGCGGGGGCGATTTTTGGGGCTGACGATCCCACAACAGCGCCACGGGTGCCGGCTCCTGGGCAGCGTAATGGTGGCGATCGCCCTGAGCTTTTGCCTGAGCTGTTTCGAGCTGGTCTACTCCCCCCGCGGCGTCACCTATGGGGCATCCTTTACGGACATCTGGTTCCGTTTCCCCGCCAATGCCTCCCTAGGGGTCCTAGGCTTTGTGATTGGCGCGGGCCTATTGGGATACGGCATCACCGGTCAACGGCTATCAGTACTCATTGCCCGCGTGCCTCGCACCAAACGCCGCCCGGTCGATAATCTACCCCGACCGTCCTATGTGGTGACGGATGAGCGGCTACCCATGCGCACGGTCCTATTGGGACTGGGGCTCTATATCAGCCTCTCGGCGATCGGCAGTCTCGCAATCCCCCAGCTCGCCAATGCGGTAGTGGTCAAACCCAATGAATTGGAACGGGAGCGCTCCTTTATTGCCCGCAATATCGAATACACCCAACGGGGATTCGGCCTAGAAGATATTGAAGTTCGTCGATTTGAACCCACCGAGATCGCCGATGCGGATGTCCTAACCCGCAACACCGCCACCATCGAAAATATTCGCCTATGGGACACCGGTCCCCTGCTGGAAACCAACCGTCAACTCCAACAAATCCGGCCCTACTATCGCTTTGCCAGCGGCGACATTGACCGATATCAACTCCCCGAACTAAACACCGGATCCGACTCCCCCCTGCAACAGGTCATCCTCTCCCTCCGGGAAATCGATCCCGACTCCATCCCCGCCCAAGCCCAAACCTGGGTCAATCGCCACCTGGCCTACACCCACGGCTACGGCTTCACCCTTAGCCCCGTCAATAAAGTCGATCCCAGCGGCCTACCCAAATATTTTGTTAAGGACATCAGCAGCGACGCCACCAGCCCCGGCGGGGGGGACCTCACCGTCGATCCGCCCGAAATTCGCCAAGCCATCCCCATCGATAGCCCCCGAATTTACTACGGTGAGCTAGCCAGCACCTACGTCATGGCCCCCTCCACGGTCAATGAATTCGACTATCCCAGCGGCGACACCAACGCCTATAACCACTACGACGGCAAAGGCGGCGTCCAGCTCAGCAACCTTTGGCGACGGCTCGCCTTTGCCTGGAACTTACGGGATTGGCAAATGCTCTTCGCCCGTAACCTCACCCCCGAGACCCGCGTCCTGTTCCACCGTCAAATTCGGGAACGAATCCGGGCGATCGCCCCATTCCTGCGCTATGACAGCGATCCCTATGGCGTAGTGGTGGATGTGGGAGACGCCCCCGGCTACATCGACAATCCCCGCGGCGACTCCAACCATCTGTTTTGGGTCATGGACGCCTACACCGTCAGCGATCGCTACCCCTACTCCGAACCCAACCCCCAAGGCATCAACTACATTCGCAACACGGTCAAAGTCATCGTCGACGCCTACGACGGCACCGTGCGATTTTATGTGGCCGACCCCACCGATCCCATCATCCAAACCTGGCAACGGCTCCTGCCAAACCTCTTCCAACCCCTCGACACCTTGCCCCCGGCCCTGCGTAAACACCTCCGCTACGGGAATGACCTACTGAGCATCCAATCGGAGCGGCTCTTGACGTATCACATGGACAACCCCCAGGTGTTCTACAACCGGGAAGACGTCTGGGAAATCCCAACCGAAATCTACGGCAACGAAAGCCAACCCGTCGCCCCCTACTTCGCCATCCTGCGCCTCCCTGGCACCCCCACCCCAGAATTTGTCCAGCTCCTCCCCTTCAGCCCCGTCAGCCGAAACAATTTAGTGGCGTGGCTTGCCGCCCGCTCCGACGGGGAAAACTACGGCAAACTATTGCTCTATCAGTTCCCCAAAGACGAGCCCGTTTTCGGGGTGGAGCAAGTCGAAGCCCGCATCAACCAAGAGCCCGAAATTTCCGAGCAAATCACCCTGTGGAATCGGTCAGGATCTCGGGCCATCCAAGGCAACTTACTGGTCATCCCCCTAGGCGAAACCCTGCTATACGTTGAGCCCGTTTATTTAGAAGCCGTCGAGCAAGGCTTGCCCACCCTAGCGCGGGTGATCGTCGTTCACGAAAATCAAATTGTGATGAAGCCCTCCTTAGAAGAAGCCCTCAACGAAATTTTTCAATAGAGTGCGTACCAGTACCGATCGCCACGCTCCTACCCAAAGTGTTGGAACCCGCCCTCTAGGGAAAGCTGGGCGATCGCCCCCCCACCGCGTTTATCCAACAGGGTCACCCCCTCTCCAATTACCGCCTGACCGATCGCAACATAGGGCAGAGCCCCTTCCAGCTGGGTTAATAACCGCTCAGGCATTCCCAACACCAACTCAAAATCTTCCCCCCCGTACAGCAACCAATCCCGCGCCATCTCCGGACCCACCCAATCCACCAACCCCGGCGGCATCGGCAAGCGATCGCCCCATAGCGCCACACCACAACCACTCGCCCGCGCCAGTTGCACCACCGCATCCCCCAACCCATCACTGCTATCCATCCCGGCGATCGCCCGATCAGTCGAAACTCCCTGGAGCGATCGCAAAGGGGGCAACCAATCCAAACGGGGCTGGGGATATTGATGGGCACGAACCCAAGTTTTACGATGCATCTCAGACACCGTTGCGCCGCCCTCGGGATTTAGTAATAAGTCCAAGCCCGCTCGGGATGCCCCATGGACGCCCGTCGCGATCAAAATATCCCCTG
>CAZZMD010000023.1:36553-60280 GCA_964655355.1 uncultured bacterium | reverse complement strand
TGTCCCTCAGCGCTTTACTAATATAGGGACACCAGACAGGGTTGTCAATACTTTTACTGAATATTTTTTGGAGTGGGGTGGAGAATGCCTGAAGCCTAGATAGGGTAAGGGTTTTGGGTTTTCTCTGTTCCGCGAGTTTCTTCGTGTTTTAGCCTGGGGGGGTTGATCGCACGGAGCTTGGGTGGATGAGTGATGCTTGGGATATTGGAGACGATTTACGGGGTTGGTTGGCGGAGGATGTGGGGCGGGGTGATTGGAGTGTTGAGGCGATCGCCCCGTTATCCCCAGAGAAATTGAAAACCCAATGGGTTGCAAAAGCGCCGGGCGTAGTTGCGGGTCTTCCATTGGCGGGGCAAGTTTTTCAGTTGATCGATCCCCAAGCTCTATGGACCTGCGAGGTCGGAGAGGGCGATCGCTGCGAACCGGGTCAGGTGATTGCAACGGGGTCGGGATCCATGCCGGCGTTGTTGACGGGGGAGCGGACGGCGTTGAATTTGGTGATGAAACTGAGTGGGATCGCTACCCTGGCGCGGCAATATACGGATGCGATCGCCGATTTACCGGCTCAATTGGTCGATACACGGAAAACAACGCCCGGTTTACGGAAGCTGGAAAAATATGCGTCGCGCGTTGGGGGGGCGCGGAATCATCGCATGGGATTGGACGATGCAGTGATGTTGAAGGATAACCATATTGCAGCGGCGGGCGGGATCACTCGGGCCGTAGCGGCGGCGCGGGAGCGGGTGCCCTATCCGTTATCCATTGAGGTGGAAACGGAGTCGCTGGATCAGGTCAAGGAATCTTTGGTCGCGGGGGCGGACATTATTATGTTGGACAATATGTCGCCGGCGATGATGCGGGAGGCGGTGACGTTGATTCGCCAAGAAGGTCCTCGGGTCAAAATTGAAGCGTCGGGCAATATTACGCTAGAGACCATTCGCGGTGTGGCAGAAACCGGGGTCGATTTTATTTCCACCAGTGCCCCCATCACGCGATCGCCCTGGCTCGATATCAGTATGCGGATACTGTAAGGTCCAGCGCATCAAAAAAAAGCGCATTAAAAAAAGGGGAGAAGACCTCCCCCCTATTTTTGGACGCATTCGAGAATCTCCCGAGTGACTAAGCCTTAGCCAAAGACATCTGCACTAACGTTCACCACATTTGCCGCGGTAAAGGTCGTAGGATCCGTCACACCAGCCAGTACAGCTAAGAATTGTGGTGTTCCGCTAGCGGGGGTGACAGACAACGCTAGGCTATCTACGGCGCCGCTAGCGTTGGTATCAATAGCCTCCGCCGTGACCGCCAAGGAAGCGAGATCAGGCCCCAACCCAATCAGGTCATTGGCGACAGCAAATGCCGTGATCACGTCAGCTCCAGCGGCGGTAGGAACAAGATCACTCGCTTGGAAAGCAATCGTATCGACTCCAGCGGCAGCGGACAAAGTGATGTTATCCTGCCCTGCACCACCAACAATGGTGTTGGCTCCACCCGCAGCCGTAGCAGCCGTATTAATCGCATCGTTGCCAGCACCGCCACGGATCGTGTCATTTGCGGTACCACCAGTGATTTGGTCAGCGCCATCGCCACCGTTGAGGGTGACACCGACAGTCGCAAGAGACGCATCGAATATGTCACTTCCGGCTTCACCATTCAAGGTGGCAGGAACCGTAAGCGCAGCAGGAACCGTAAATTGATCGTCCCCGCCACCGCCATTAATGCCATCCGGGAACAACCCAGCTAAGGAGTTGTCAACGGTAATCGCATTGGCAGCATCATCGAATTGCAACGTGGCGCCATTGGCGGTGCTACCCGGTGGGGTTGTTGCGGTGGAAATATCTTGGATATTCAGTACAGCAGTGGCCTGAGTGCCCAAAGTTCCTCCGGTCGGACTGGTCAGCGTCAAGTTCACCGTTTCGGTGCTCTCAGTAACCGCGTCAGTCAACACAGGGACGTTAACGGTTTGAGAGGTTTCACCGGCGGCAAAGTTAACCGTTTGGGTAACCGCGGTGTAGTCAGCCCCCGCCGTTGCGGTACCGTCGCTGGTAGCGAAGGAAACAGAACCGGCGCTGGTGGTGTCGCCCGTACGGGTAACAGTGATCGCCGCTTGGACAGTGGCGCTGCCTTCGGTTGCGGTGAAGGTGGCACCGCTGAACGCAAAGGTGGAAGTGCCGGTACCGCCACCACCACCGATCGCCCCCGGATCCAGGATGGTGATGGTGGTATCGTCTTGGGCACCCAGGGCTGCACCGCCAGTGGGGCGGGACAACAGCACGCGAATGGTGTCTCCCGTATCTACGACATCATCAGCCAGCAAAGACACGTCAAAGCTAGCGGACACCTGACCCGGAGCAAAATTAACCGTCTGGTTAAACGGCGTGTAGTCTGCCCCAGCGGTCGCCGTGCCACCCAACACGTCCACATCCACCGACACCGCACCGGCAGCGGTATTGATGTCGCGCTCAATGGTAATGGTCGCCGTGCCGCCTTCCGTTCCGATGAAGGAGGACGAGGAGAATTCCAAGTTCCCTTGGGGCGGCGTAATACCGGTTTGGGGGGTGGTCTCAACGAAGAGCCCCGGGGTATTCAGCAACGTGTTAGCGGAAACGCCCCGCACAACCGCCAGCACCTGACCCGTGCCACCATCTTGAATGATGGCGTCATTAGCGGTGGTGCCAGAACCATCGGTAATGTTCAAGTCGGTGCGAGACAGACCCAGCAATTGAATCTGATCCTGACCAAACAGGTTGAAGTCTTCAATAATGTCGGCTTCGGCGATGGTTGCCCCACCGGTAGAAATTGCGCCCGTTTGCGCTGCGAAGACATCATTCCGGCGACCAATAACAAAGGTATCGTTACCTAAGCCACCCCGCAGAACGTCAGCCCCCAGGTCACCAGCGAGGATATCGTCGCCAGCCCCACCGTAGAGGGTATCCGAATCCTTACCGCCGAGGAGGCTGTCGTCGCCCTCGCCCCCTTCCAAAAAGTCGGCGCCACGGTTGCCGTACAAAATATCGTTGCCGACCGACCCCTCTAGGGTGTCAGCCCCTCGTCCGCCGTGTAGCTGATCGTCGCCGTCATCCCCTCGTAGGGTGTCTCGGCCTTGGTTGCCGAAGAGGCGATCATTATCAGGACCACCGGAGATCAAATCATCGCCGTCTGCACCACGGGCGATATCATTCCCGTCTAGCAGGGTAATGATATCGTCTCCAGCCAGCTCCTGTAGAGCGGCTACAGAGTCGGTAGCGGGGACAACATCGGGAAAACTAGTGCCATTGATGATAGCCATTTACTCCTCCACTGAGTTTGACTAGTGAGTGTTGACAGGTCATTCAAGGATTGAAGGACCGAACAGTAGCGCAACCCCAAGATTGGGAAGAGACGAATACCACAATGGAAACGTTGTGCTTGGAATTGCTTAACTAGCCTTTCCTTAGCTTTGGAAATAATCCGGAGGGTGAATTATTTTTTGCCTAAATTTCTTTGGGTTAGAAGTTCCACGGGTTTGCAATTTTTAAAGTTGAGAAGTTAGTGGCGTTTTGTTCTGATCATCCATCTCCCCCGATGCAAAGATCAGATCCTTCAATAATCCGGTGACACAGGAGATTCAGCGCGATCGCCCCATACTGAAGGCGGCTGAGCCTGAGTTTCAAGCGATCGCGATCGCCGAATACCGTCCCCTTAATCCCTAAACGGGTGAGGAGGGTCGGGTTCAGGAGAGGCTCCAAAAAATTATCAGCACCCAATCCGCCAGGGATGAGGATAGCTTCCGGGCAGTGCTGCACCAGGGGGCGATCGCCCTTGAAGGAGGCGCGATCGCGACCACCCCAAAAACCGCCCCCCAGATCATCTATGGGAAAAGGTATCCGGAGGGAACATCAGGCGGATAGGGGCCGTCTCAAGGGTCAAGAGAGCAGCCAGGGCACGACGGCAAACCAGGGCACGAGCGCTGAGCACTCAAGGTTCGCCCAGGTCCGAGAGACGACGTTCCTCCCGCTCCCGACAAACTTGCAGCATTTAGTTTCTATCAGTTTTGAAGGAAATCATAGATCTCTTCAATTCATTTTTATGCTTTGTTTTTCCTTGGAAGGAAACAAAATAGTTAGTATTTGAAGCAGCAATAATACTGTTTCTCGAGGGGAATTATTGAGGTGGGATCCCCCTGCCGAGATCCATCACGCGAGAGTCACTTGTCCGGCATGTCAAAAGCAGTCAGCCCCAGGCCATGACGCAGTTTCGGGCGCTCTATCCGTCGTCAGTCCCGAAATTTACGTTTTGTTACCTCCCTAGACGCAGCGGATCCGTGTAAGGTTCCAAACCCGCGTAAAAATAGTTGCCCCTTGGGGACGGTCATACGGACCCCAGTCCCCATCAAAAAAGGATGGGACCCGTCCAAAGACAAAGGTCCCATCCTTCTCTTGTTGTTCGATTGTGCGGTGGGCCGTTAGGTGTGGGCCTGGGCGATCGCCCCCCAGTCCCACACCAGCAGTATCGAACTCTAGCCTTGGCGAGAGTAATACTCAATCACCAGCAGCTCATTGATTTGGAGGGCAACCCACTCCCGCTCAATGACGCCGTTGACCTTACCGATCAACTTCTCCTTATCAAACTCCAGATGGCTGGGCATATTCGCCAAACCAGGGAACTGAAGGTTTGCTTCCACCAACTTGCGAGACGCATCCCGCTGACGCACCGTGAGCACATCCCCAGGGCGGCACTGGTAACTGGCGACGTTAACACAACGGTCATTCACAAAAATATGACCGTGGCTAACCAACTGACGAGCAGCAGGAATCGTGGGAGCGATGCCCATGCGGAACACCGTATTATCCAACCGCATCTCCAAAAGCTGCAGCAGGACCGTTCCGGTAGAACCGGACGAACGACGAGCCTTGCGGACGTAGCGCAACATCTGGCGCTCGCTCACACCGTAGTTGAAGCGTAGTTTCTGCTTCTCCTCAAGACGGATTGCATATTCGGAACGCTTGCGGCGACCTTGACCGTGCTGCCCAGGGGGATATGCCCGCTTGGGGGTTTTACGGCTAAGACCAGGCAATTCACCTAAACGACGAACTACCCGAAGACGCGGACCTCTGTATCGAGCCATAACGTAACAACTAAATCTCTGAATTACAAAAAAGGACGTGACGTTGGCGGATAGCGATAATCGCTCATCCAGCCACGGTCATTCGTGGTTTGCCAAGCACTTGCCCACAAGCAGAGGATCCTGCGAGCTGCCAGCCGCGGCGAAAAGTACTGTCAGGCTCTCGATTATAGTCTGAATGCTTGCCAGATCCAAGGGAGACACACAATCTTTTTTCCAGCTCGATAGGTCGAGCTGTGGGCCCGATTTGGATCGTCCATCATGTGGGAATAGAGCCAGTACGTAGGGCTAGGACAACCGCTGTTTGATAAAGCCCACCAACTGCCCCATCTGCTTTTTCAGGGCATCCACTTCCTTCTGGAGGCTGGCCACTTTCTTGGTCAAAGCTTCCACTTCCGCGGACGAAGCTCCCCCGCCTCCGGCTGCCCCGGCCGTTGCCACCGGTCCCGTGACCGTGGTGGGGCGTCGAGGAGCCTTACGCATGGCTTCCTTGATGGACTCCACCAACTCCTTCTTCTCGAAGGGTTTTTCGATGAACGCAAAATGCTCAAAGGGCTCGGGGATTTTCTCCGTGACTTCTTCCTTCCGCCCAGACATCAATAGCAGAGGAATGGTCTGAAGGTGCGGAGAAGCCTGGATCTGCTGGAAAACTTCCCACCCGCTCATCTTGGGCAGCAAAAAGTCCAGCATGATCAGGTTGGGGTTTTCCTGCTGGATAAAGTTAAGTCCTTCTAAGCCGTCCTTGGCTTCGATGACTTCAAAATTTCCCACCGGCAACATTTCTCGGACCCGCATCCGGATGACTCGGCTGTCATCAATCACCAGAATCTTGTGCGTTGCCACGACTAACTCCCGAGTGGTTGCAAGGTCGACTGAATGGGGAAAATCAAGGCATAGACCGCCGGGCGGCGGTTTTGCCGTTGCAGACTGTCCTAACATATTCTAATGCAAGGTGTCTGCCCATTCCGGGGAGGCGATTCAGTCAGCGAGGATTACGGCACTGACGGGTCTTCCCCATTTTCGAAGTTCTTTGTATCAAGGGGCATCTGTTGAGGGGGGTCGAAACGGATGAATGGGGGCGATCGCCGGGACTGGGCCGGACATGGAAAAGGGTGGGTTTTAGCCTTTTGTAACGGTTGGATGGGGAGTGATGACTCAGGTTAATGCCACGATCGCAAATGAGCCAGGAGACACCGGAGAGCAGTCTCAACAGCAACCGGTGATCGCCCCGGCCGCCCCGTCGATATTGCCCCTTCCTCCTTGGCTGAAACGGCCGATTGGTCGCGCCAGCCAAGTCTCCAAGGTGCAGCAGATTATTAAGGCCCGGCAGATTCACACCATCTGCGAAGAAGGACGCTGTCCCAACCGGGCGGAGTGTTATAGCAATCAAACCGCTACGTTTCTGTTGATGGGCCCCGTCTGTACGCGGGCCTGCGGCTTTTGCCAGGTGGAAAAAGGGCGGGCATTACCGGTCGATCCCGATGAGCCGGAGAAGGTAGCGGAATCGGTGGCGTTGCTGGGGTTGCGGTATGTGGTGCTGACGGCGGTGGCGCGGGATGATTTGCCCGATGGGGGCGCGGGACAATTTGTGGCGACGATCGCCGCCATTCGCCAGCGGTTACCGGACACCCAAGTGGAAGTCCTAACGCCGGATTTTTGGGGCGGGGTTAATGCGGCCCGGAAACAGCGCGATCGCATTGCCCAGGTGGTGGCCGCGAAACCGGCTTGTTTTAATCACAATGTGGAAACGGTGCGCCGGTTACAGAAGCCGGTGCGACGGGGGGCAACCTATGGGCGATCGCTCGGGGTATTGGAGACAGTAAAAGCCCTGGATCCCACCATTCCCACCAAGTCGGGCGTGATGTTGGGGCATGGGGAGACGGAGGCGGAAATTATCGAAACCCTCCAGGATTTACGGGCGGTCGGGTGCGATCGCCTCACCCTGGGGCAATATATGCAGCCCTCCCTCGCCCATCTGCCGGTCCAAAAATATTGGACCCCCGCAGAATTTGATGAATTGGGGGCGATCGCTCGGGAAATGGGCTTTAGCCATGTACGCTCCGGTCCCCTGGTCCGCAGCTCCTACCACGCCGGCCAAGAGGCATAGCCGCTGAGGAGCATAGCCCCGACAATAAGCTCGGTCATCCCTCGAAATCTCTTCGACACGGGGCTTCTAATTCCTGCTTCTAATCCTGCCAATAGCCCGACATAATCGACGCCACCCCTTTGCTAATGCGCTGTAAATCCTCCGCTAGCAAGGGCGGCCAAGGCACCCCAGACACCAGTCCCGCCTGGTAAGCAATATTGCCTTCCACCGCCAGACGACACAGGGGCCCCGCAAATTCTCGGCTGAGGCTTGGCGTGCCTTCCAGGGCGGTATAGACCATTTTGAGAGCCAGCAAAATTGAGGTCACCTGCCCCGGAATTGGCGGTTGCCCCTCCTTCAGCCGATTCAAAAACGCATCGGCATTGGTGGGACTCGGTGCCCCCTGCAAAATCAAGAATTGGCGGGCAGTTTCGTAATCCATAAATCTTCAATCACAAGTCCGACGAAACAATTAACCGAAACAATCAGCGGCGCGGGCACTCTCCAGGGGCAGCGCCGCAGCATACCGAAATTGACTGCCATTGACTGCGCTGATGCCAGGCTCCATCGGTTATAGGACATCCCCGGGGACACGGGCAAGCACCCGCCATCCTGCGAGCCACCCCGGGCGATCGCCCTCTCCAAAAGCTAACCCAGGGATAAAATTCACAGTGATTTAGGCAGCGTTAAGCCGTTGCTCAATCGCATCACACGCTACAGTCACCCCGTTTTCGGCTCGAATAATCGCCCCAATTTCTGCGGCTCTAGCTGCATAATTAGGGTTTTCTAATAATTCGTTCAACTGCTTAGCCACTCGGTCTGCTGCATATTGTTTGCGAGAAACCGTTCGCGAAGTGCCCAGACGCTCAACTCTGGCAGCGTTGTCTGGTTGATCAACGCTGTAAGGAGTCACTAGCGTTGGACAACCGGCCCGCAGTGCTTGAGCCGTTGTTCCAACGCCGCCTTGATGAACAACCGCACAAGCTCGCGAAAAGAGCTGAGAGTATGGCGCATAGTTCACCGCGATCATACTTTCGGGAAGATTGGCAGGTGGCGCATTTCTTCCCATGAGGAGTACGGCACGATAGTTTAAGCGGCGGACCGCTTTAATACTCTCGTCGTAAAATTGCCCTGGAGAAACAACAGCGGCTGACCCTAAGGTGAATACAATCGGCGGCTCACCCGCATTCAGAAATTGTTCCAGTTCGGGTGAGAGTTGTGCGCCGCCCTCGCTGCCATCGTAGAAGGTAAATCCCGTCAGCACTGTGTTGTCGGGCCAATCGGGTTGGGGCTCAGCTAGGGCGGGTGAGAACATCGCTAGGACCAAACCCGGAGAAAATTGATCGTCAACCAATGGGTTGCCGTCGAGAGGCGGTAGACCAATCTCCTGTCGGAGTTGGTGAACAGGTTCTGCCCAAGCCTTGGACAAGATTTTGGAGAGGGGTCTGATCCCACGTTGGGCAATGACGTTTAAGCCGGGTAGCTGGAAGATGGCAGGGAGTGCTGGCAAAACAGACGGATCGTGGGCAGAGAGAAAAGCTAGAGGTTGCAACACCGTCAGTACCCACGGAATTCCTAGCTTTTCTGCGACGGGTCGGGCTGCCAATACGCCTCCACCGTTGATGATGAGATCGGCATCTTGAGCCGTGTGCATCAAGTCAGTGTAAGTTTCACGCAAGCTGGCACAGATCCAGTTTCTCACGACATATTCTGTGCCTGTTCTCAGATCCATCATGCGGGCCATTTCTTCAGGATCGTTGAGTGCGGTGTTGTCGGGCCGCATGGGGTGGAACTCAATGCCTAGGGCTTCGATCTTGGCTTGATATTCTCGATGGGTGGCAAAAACAATATCGTGACCGCGACGACGCAATTCAAGGGCGATCGCAATCTTCGGATGCAAGTCCCCAAAAGATCCAATCGTGGTCAAAACAATTCGACTCACCTTTTGCTCCCCAACCAGAAGTACAGACACGGTGGGTCAATCCTAATGCCGCGTTGCACAATTCGTGCAAAGGTCTATTCAAGCAAAGTCTATTGACCCCGCGTCCCGTCGCCCGATAGCTTTATACAGAAAAAGCTAAACAGAACCCTTATCACCTAGGAATAGGAATCAGAACCTTGGCCAAGACTGTCATCGCAGGAAACTGGAAAATGTTTAAGACCCAGGCCGAGACCCTGGAGTTTCTACAAACCTTCGTCGCGGAGGTGAGCGAAACCCCCGACGATCGCGGCATCGTGCTGTGCGTCCCCTTCACCAACCTCAGCACCCTATCCAAAAACCTGCATGGCAGTCGCATCCGCATCGGTGCCCAAAACATGCACTGGGAAGCCAGCGGCGCTTACACCGGCGAAATTTCCGCCAGTATGCTTACGGAAGTCGGCGTCCGATACGTCATCATCGGCCACAGCGAGCGGCGCGAATATTTTGGTGAGACCAATGCCACCGTCAATTTCCGCCTCAGAGCAGTGCAAGCGGCGGGCATGACCCCCATCCTATGCGTCGGCGAATCCAAAGCCCAACGGGATGCCGGAGAAACCGAAGCCCACATCATCCAACAGCTCAAGGAAGGCTTGGAAGGGGTCGACCAAAGCAATTTGATCATTGCCTACGAACCCATCTGGGCGATCGGCACCGGCGACACCTGCGACGCCGCCGAAGCCAACCGCGTCATCGGCATTATCCGCAGCAAATTAACCAACCCTGACGTGACGATCCAATATGGCGGGTCCGTCAAACCGGGCAACGTAGACGAAATTATGGCCCAACCCGAAATCAACGGTGCATTGGTGGGCGGTGCCAGCCTCGCCCCAGCGGACTTCTCCCGCATCGTCAACTATCAGTAAGATCAAACATCAGTAAGACCAACCATCTACAAGTAACATCAAGCACCTGAATACGGATAAATTTGCAGCGATCGCCTGCCTATAGATCGGCTCCAGGTCCCGGGCAACAGTTCCAGAGTTTGGAACTTGCGGGATGATGTCAGGTCATCGTCAGGCGATCGCGATTGCTGGCCGACCACCGCAACACCGTAAAAGAGGGCGATCCTCGGAGATCCGTTAATCTTTCCGGGGCGATCGCCATAGCCACCGGCAACCCTGGGTATCCTAAAAATAGGCACACCAGTTCTGATGGCCAAAATACACCATGTCTAGCCTGACTCCCGCAATTACCCTGCCCGGATCCCCCCAAGGGCAGCGATCGACCCCCGCGACCCCCGCCGACCACTTTCGAGTGATCGCCTTTGGTATCGGAAGCTACACCTTTGCCCTCCCTATGGGAGCGATCGCCCGGGTGATCCACTGTCCTCCCCTCGAGAACCCGGGGCTGGGTCGCACGGGCCTTATCCATCTGGAACAGCAGGTTATTCGGATCCTGGATTTGCACGATCTTGCCATCGCTCACAGGCCGACCCCAGAAGCAGCGGCGGCAACGGTGGACCAGTCCCCCCGTTTTCTAGTTATCGCCCGTCGCAGGGATGGGGAACTGTGTGGCATTCCGGTGGATACGCCTCCCGACCTATTAGAAGTGGAGCGATCCCAGATTCGCCCCTTGCCCCCCTCCACCCATCAAGATCCCATCCTGTCCCTGGCCCCCATGATTGCCGTGCTGCCAGGGAGCGAGACGCAAGATAACCCCACCGCGACACCGGACTCAACCCTCCTCCTCCTCGACCTCAACCGGGTCGCCCTCTAAGGGCATCCCAGTGCATCCCAACGTTACCCCCCACCCCCATCGCCGCCCATCAATTCAGTGTCAACTCAAATCAATGGGATGCCCCTGAAGTAAGGCGATAGAGACGTTAAAATTAGCAAGAAGTAAGTAGCATTTTCGTTAACGGTACCGTCCGTTGAATCGTCCGCAACGCTCCGCAATTGTCCTTCGGCTTGCCCCTTGACCGGCGATCGCCCCCAGCATTTTTCCAGCTCCGTCCGACCCCGTCGCCATTCGCCACGCTCGCCCCTTGGCAGCTATCCCCTATCCGGGCGATCGCCCGTAGACCCACCGACATCTTCGGACCGCCCATGAGCCCTCCCGCCACTCCCCCTCAAGCGCTCTATGAACGCATCCTCAGCCTTAGGGATGATCAATTCACCGGCCAGTTGCGCGCTCGAGCCACCACGCCGGATGCGAACAATGTCCTCCCGGAGTGGTCCCTCTATTTTTGTGTCGGTAACCTGTTCTGGGCGTCGGACAATCGCAGCCGCAATCGCCGAGTCCTGCATCATCTGAGCCGCCACTGCTCCCAACTGAAGCAGCGTAAATTTGCCCTGCGTCAAAACGATGCGTTCGAGTGCATCAATTACGTTTTGCTCTTTGTCCTCCTCCAGCGCAAGGTGCTTGACCAGGACACCTTCACGGCAGTGGTTGGAGATATCCTGCGGGATGTGCTGTTTGAGGTGTTGCATCACCAGGGAACCTATGGGGAAATGACCTGGAGCCAGACGCCCCAGGATCCCCTAGATATTCTCCAGATTGCGGTCACCCCCATCAATGGCGATGCCGCTTGGAACCAAGCCCTGGAGGATTGGAGAGCCTGGTCATCAGTGGGGTTAGGGCCGGTCTCCCCTAGCCATTCCCTGGTGGTTAGGGAAGCGTCCCTGCTCCAGGCCAAGTTAGGGGAAAGCACCTATCAAAAATTGGCGATCGCCCTGGACGGTCGCAGCAGTATCCGTCTGATTGCCCAGCGCCTGGGTAAGTCCCCAAGCGACTTAATGCGATCGCTGCTGCCCTATATCAAGCACAAGCTGATCGGCGTCCGTACCCTCAAGGATGATCCCGATCTAGTGATACTGTCCCAAGCCGCCGCCCCTGCGCCCAAGCAAGGCAGCAGCCCCCGTGGGGTAGATCGCCGCGCTGTCCCCCCCGCGGAGACTGGCCGCAGCATGGTGATTTGCATCGACGATAGCCCTCACATTTGCGAGTCCATGGCAGCTCTAGTCAATCAGGCAGGGTACAATATCATCTGCATTCAGGACTCTACCCAAGCCCTGACACAGCTCCTGGAGCATAAGCCCCAGCTCATCTTCCTCGACTTAATTATGCCCGTGGCCAATGGCTACGAAATCTGCTCCCAAATCCGACGCATCGCAGCGTTCAAGGATATCCCGATCATTATTCTCACAGGAAGCGACGGGATTATTGATCGGGTCCGGGCCAAAGTGGTGGGGGCAACCGACTTTGTCAGCAAACCCATCGATCCGGACAAGATTCGCGCCATCCTAAATCGGTATGTCGGGGGGGGCGATATTCACCCAACATCAGGAACCCTTCCCCAGGCTTTTCCTGGCAATGCCTAATGCGATCGCACCCTTTTGCCCTTTTGCACTGTAGAAGGGGAAATCCGCTCGCAGCAACCATCCTAGCCGAGACATTCAACTCAATAATCGCTGCTCTTAATAGTCGCCATTGGTAACCGCAATCGGGTCTGTTAGGATTTGTAAAATGTGCGGTCTATTCGGTGGCGTTGCCTTCGATGTAACCATCATCACCAGTGGAAATTCGTTTTTCTTCCTACTCTCTCTTTTTTCATATCCCCTGAGGTAATCCATGCGCACGGTTTTGGTTGTTGAAGATAGTAGTACCGACCGCAGTTTAGTGACTGGGTATTTGAAGTCGGCCGGTATGACCGTCATTGATGTGGGCAGTGGTGAGGAAGCATTGTCTTGGCTGAAAAGTCAGACCCCTGATTTGATTCTGTTGGATGTGATTTTGCCGGGACAAAGCGGCTTTGAAGTCTGCCGCGAAATTAAGCAGGACGGTTCTGCCAGCCGTAATGTGCCGGTGGTGATTTGCTCGACGAAGAACACGAATGTGGACAAAACCTGGGGCAGCATGCTGGGGGCAAATGCCTATCTGGAGAAGCCTGTGGACCCCCAAGAATTGATCAGCACCGTCCAGCGTTTAATCGCGTAGCGCCCTCCCCAGTGGTCCATGGGTGGCACGGGGGTAGAGCACCGGGGGTGGGCGATGAACGACGGCACTTCTTTGGATTGGGTCCCTCATCCAACGGCTGATGGCTCGGTGACATTTTTGTCGTCGGAGTTCGGGGAGCATTTTCATAGTTTGCAGGGGGCGTGGGATGAGGCGCTGATCAAGTTCGTCGGTCCGACGGGGTTGGGAACTTGGACAGGGCAGTCGATCCGGCTGCTAGATATTTGCTATGGGTTGGGGTATAACAGCGCCGCAGCATTAGCCGTGCTTTGGTCCGTGGCTCCCCAGTGTTCGGTGCAGTGGTTGGGGTTAGAGCGGGATCCATCGGTGGCGATCGCCGCCATTCCATCGGTGTTAGCGACCTTGGATCGGGTTCAGGGGACGACCCTGCCGGCGCGGGCTATCCACCCGGACCAGGGGGAGCCCATTGTCTTGACCCCTGAGGCGATCGCCCTTACCCGCACCGTGATCACGCAGCTCGCGGAGACTGGGGAATGTCGGCTCGTCGGGTTTGAGGGCAAGATGCGTTGGGGGGATGCTCGGGAAACCTTTGGGCAACGGGCAACGGGCGATCGCCCTCTCAACACCCCGCCCGTTGACGCAATGTTTGACGCAATTTTTTTGGATCCGTTTTCGCCCCCCCAGTGTCCCCAGCTCTGGACCCTAGATTTTTTGACAATTGTTGCCCAACGGCTTGCCCCCACGGGATATTTAGCGACCTATTCCTGTGCCGCCGCCGTCCGCAGCGCCCTATTAACGGCAGGGCTGGCCATAGGAGCGAGTCCTCCCTTCGGTCGTCGGTGGCCGGGGACGGTGGCGGCCTATCCGCGCAACGCCCCCGATCCCATGCTGCCGCCCCTCTCCCCTCAAGAGTTGGAACATTTGCAAACCCGGGCAGCAGTTCCCTATCGCGATCGCCTGGGGACGGGGAGCCGCGATGACATTCTGGCGCGCCGCCGCCGGGAGCAAGAAACCTCGTCTTTAGAGCCCACCTCCCGCTGGAAACGGCGTTGGTTTGGGGATTGCCGCGCCAGCCATCGCTCCCAGCCTGCCCCCCAGGATCATTCCCCTTCGCCCTCAGACCAGTAGTTTTAGGGTCAGTAATTCTAGGTCAGTAAATTGCAGACCTAGGGTTAAGTTTGCTTAGCCAGACAATCACTGGTTAATAACACCAGCTCCTCATTTTCCCAAATGCTACAGGTGTCTAGAATCTGGGGGAGTACGGGTTGAAATCCTTCCTTGAATTTGTCTCGGATATCTTGCCCCAAGTCAAACTGAATAAATTGGCGACTTTCTAAATACTCCGCATTAAAACTATCTCGATTAATTAGCCAGTGAGTAATGTTTTCTGACTCTGAAAAAGCCTGAATCTCGTCCCAGCGATCGCTATATTGTGCATCGGTTAATCGTGCTAAACGGTCCACCATCAACTCATAAAACCCTCGATGATAGGGCAGGATGTAGCCCTGGGCCCCCACATAAATCGAGCGACCGGCTAGGGCAGGGATATTATCCGCTTCCTTCTCTAGGGATGCGATAACGATATCCGACGGCTGTTCTCGCAGAAATTCCTGTAGTTCCGGGACACCTGAGATATAGTTAGCGGTAGGGAACTTGTAATTCTTGGCGTTTAGGGCGGTGGGATAGTACAGCAAAAACAGGATTAATCCTCCCCCTAAAGCAGTTCCGACAATGGGTTTTATGACTGTTTTAGATAGTGGAAGTTGAAGGTGACGTAGCTGATAAAAACATCGTTCTAGGATGATCGCGATCACCATTCCCCCTGCCAAGGGAGCCACAATTCTCAAACTATGTTCTGAATATCGATTTGGTAAATGTAGGGTGAATAGAACTTGATGGGCCACCGTAAAACAGACCAGGGAGGCTAAGGTTAGCTGCCCCAATAATCGACTCGCCGGCTGGCAATGGCCCCCCAAGGGAAATTGCCGTCGGAGGACTCGAATAAAGATGGGGAGCAACAGCGCCAAAGGCGCCCAAATCGGCACCAGCCAAACCGCATGTTTGGACATCAGCCGACACCATTCCTCGGGGAAAAGACCACTGCGCTTGCCACAGGCCCAGAAATTCCAGGGATCGTCCGTAAAAAAAGTTGACCAGGCTTTCGGGCCAAAGGTCGCCAGGGTCCGGGCTTCCTCTGCCTTCATCACCGGACCATAGGGATTGTCCCGCAACACAAACGGCAGCAGTCCTGCTACCACGATCGCCCAGGCCAGGCTGACCGTGATCCAGGTCTCCCGAGGCGATCGCCGCATCATCCACCAACCGGGCAATGCCCCCAGGGTCAAGGTCCCGAGCATCACCAGGGCGCACTGGGGATAGGTGCCCGTCAACAGCAGCAGGGCGATCGCCAGGGGAATCCGCTGGTTGCGAAAGCCGTGGACCAACACCGCCAACATCAGCGGTCCCGCAAAAGCGGCCGCCGTGCCGGACACCAAATCATCCCGAAACCAAAGACTGGCCTGGAGCAGCACCGCCCCCAGCCCGGCCGCCGCTGGCACCGGCATCATCATCCAGGCCAAAATCGCGCCATAGACGCTGGCGATCAGCCCCAATCCCATGGGCAGCAGCTTGTTAAACACCAGGGGATCCAGCCCCAACGCCGCGACGCCGCGATAAAACCCTTGATAGGCCCAGGGGGCAACGGTCTGAAAATAGTCCGCAATCAGATCCCCCGGAAAGGCATCCGGTTGCAAAAATCGGCGCATCCAAAACACATGCTGGCGGGCATCATCTTGAATAGTGTGGGGTTCGGTAAATCCGGCTTGCAGGGCCTTCACCCCAAAGGCGATCGCCACCCCAATCGAGACCAACAACACGATCCAAAATCGGCGATCGCTATTCTCTGGCTTTTTATCGCCCCCAAACGCGTCAGCCCCAGGGGTAAAAGTCCACCGATAGGCAGCTGATGCCGCCCGCCGCCAATCCATCATGCGTCTCTCCTCTCCCGCCAAATGTCTCAAGATCGTTAAGAAATACAACCCCAATTATCGACTTTCCCTGTGGAAAACCAGGAAAAATCCCCAAAAACCTGTGGAAAACCTGTGGAAAACTTCTTTTTTCTGTGGAAAGGTTGGGCGATCGCTGTGGAAAGATCGATGGGTGTTGTGGAAAACCTCAAGTAAGTATAAATACTCTTGTTGAAAAACTCACCCTCTTTTCAACAGGTTTTCCACAGGCAAAAATCGCTGGGATCATTACGCTATGAAGGTTTTCAAGCTTTTTCCACAGTTTCCACAGGCCCTACTACTACTAGATCTTAAATTTAAAAAGAAAAGAGTTTTAGATAGAGAACCTCTGATTTTTGAGTGATTGACAAAGGCGAAAAAGCGGGATGAAATGGAAAAACCTCAAAATTCCAGATCATAAAAATCTGATCTGTGAAGGTCCTGCACTACCCGTGTTTACAAGGCTTTATCCTATGGATTTCCCAAAAAGGATCCATCAAACTTGATCGGTTAATGATCAATTAATGCCGGTGATGTGGGTCTCCAATTGCCCAATTGAATCCTGTACTTATGGTCCTTTGATCGATCAGTTGGGATGTGGACTCAATAGGGTCTTCGCCCGTAATTCGAGCCCATTTGTTCCTGAGCTTATGGTTACCTCGCCCTTGCGATGGTCCAATCGCTGTGTTTTTTGGGGGGGTATGTCAAGATTGACTGGGCGATCCGGGCGATCACTGGCCCCATCCCTCCTGATTGCTGTTCTCCCTCGTTATTGTCCACTGGTCCGACCTATGAAACTGCTGTGTTCGCAGAGCGATCTCAATACCCATCTTTCTCTGGTCAGCCGAGCGGTGCCGTCTCGTCCCACCCATCCAGTGTTGGCCAATGTGCTGTTGGTTTGTGATGCGGGAACGCAGCGGGTCAGTTTAACGGCCTTTGATTTGAGCTTGGGGATTCAGACCAGTTTTCCGGCTGAAGTGGAATTATCGGGGGAAATTACCCTGCCGGCAAGATTGTTATCGGATATTGTGACCCGATTGCCCAATGGCAGTTTGTCTTTAGAGGTGACGGAGGACCAGTCGGTCACCTTATCGGCGTTAACGGGGAAGTATCAAATTCAAGGCTTGGGGGCAGAAGAATTCACCACATTACCGGTGGTTGAGGATAGTGAACCGGTGTATTTGCCGGCGGCAGGATTATTGGAAGGGATGCGGGGCTCCTTATTTGCTGCAAGTACTGATGAGACAAAGCAGGTCTTGACGGGGGTGCATCTGTCCATCAGCGGGGAAGAGCTGGAATTTGCCGCAACGGACGGGCATCGGTTGGCGGTGGTGAAAACGGATATGCCGGCGGATGCCCAGATGGAAGCCTTTGAGGTCACAGTCCCAGGGCGAGCGTTACGGGAACTAGAGCGAATTGTCGCCGCGCAGCAATCGGATGAGCCGGTGGCACTCTATGTGGAACGGGGGCAGGTTGCCATTCAATGTGGCGATGCTTACCTCACCAGCCGCACCCTAGACGGTCAATATCCCGCCTATAACCAGCTCATCCCCCGGCAATTTGAGCGACAGTTAACGATTGACCGGCGATCGCTCCTAAGTTCTCTCGAACGCATTGCGGTCTTGGCTGATCAAAAGAGTAGCCACATTGTGAAATTTGAAATCGATGGAAAATCCCAGGCAGTATCTCTTTCGGCCGATGCTCAGGATGTGGCAAGTGGTCGAGAGACTCTAGAAAACGTGCAAATTTCTGGGGACGACTTAGACATTGCCTTCAACGTGCGGTACTTAATGGAATCCCTGAAAAACCTAGCCGTCACCGAAGTACAAATGCAACTCAACACGCCCACCTCCCCCGTCGTCGTGACACCGCTTGGGGGAACCAAAGCCACCCACCTAGTTATGCCAGTCCAAATTAGGTCATAGTCAACCCCCTAAAACGGGAGTCCAGAGGGTCTTTGACCCTTTGGTGGGGGTTCAGGGGCAACGCCCCTGAGAACAGAAATTTTGGGTATTGCCGATCGCCCCGCATCCTACCGTAACGGCTTAACCTGCCCCTGCATCCGTCGGAGATAAGGCTGAGGATTCTGCGCAATCCAGCCCACCGGCGAATTATAACGAACTTCAAAAATTAAATAGGACGTACTAGCCGGAGCGATCGCCGGTGCCAGCTGCCCCAACCGCTGCCCCGCCCGGACCCGCTGGCCCGGCTTCACCGCCACCTGCTCCAAATTGCCATAACGCGTCTGCATCCCATTGGCATGGTTCACCACCACCAACGTGTTGTAGCCCTCCTGAGCGCCAACAAACGCAACCGTGCCATCCCCCGCACTCGACACCCCCACCTGATTCCCAGCCGCCAACACCACCCCACTATTAAACTCCCGCCGCCCCCGCTGAATATCAAACCGCCAGCCATAGCCCACAATCGGCCGCCCCGCCTCCGGCAACGGATAGCGAGTCAGGGGATTACGCTCATCCGCCGCATTGGGAATCGTGCCAGCGGCAGACGGGGGAGACCAAGTCACGCCCGGAATAAATATATGGGTGGGCAGGCGATCGCCCGTGGGGCAACCATTGAGATCAAAAAGGACACTGGGGCGGGTCCGATACCGCTGGGCAATATCCCGCCAGGTTTCGCCACTAGGAAACGGAATTTTGATGCCATCAAAAGGAGGAATTTCCAAGCGATCGCCCGGCTGAACCGCCCCATCCCGAGCCGCCGGATTCAACCCCATAATCGTCGCCGCTTGGACGTCATAGCGCCGGGCGATCGCCTCCAACGTTTCCCCGCGAACAACCGTATGGGTTTCCAGCCGCTCCAAAACCGGTTGGGAACAGAGGGGATCCCCACTGTGGGTGGTCGTTTGGGCCGGGGCGGGCTGGGTCGGAAACGCGCTTAGACCGGAAACCAATAGGGTGGAAGCAAGGCGGAGCAGGGTCATAGAAACCGGCACTGGGGAAGAGGATTGCGTCAAGGGACGGGGCTTTTTATTGTAGGGGGCAAATTTAATGACGATGGCTGATCAACTTTAGCGATCGCCCCCAGGACGCTCCGGAGAGTGTCATTCGGATAGTAGATAGGATTCGAAGGGCGCGCTACAACATCAATAGTGATGCCTGACGCGATGACCGATCGCCGCATCCGCCCTATGTTTGATCGTATCCTTTCAAACATGGGATTGTTTTTGTTGACCCCCCGACCGTCCCCAGTCACCCATGCACGCCTCCCCCACGACCTCCTCCTTTCTATCTAACGTCCAACCTGTCGCCCCTGAAGACCGTCGCCGTCGATGGGGGCGATCGCTGGCCCGGGCCGGGCAAAAATTAGGACTGGGACTAGGGGCGATCGCGATCGCGCTGTTGCCCTTGACCGCTGCCCAAGGGGCCGAAAAAGTGCGGCTGCATTACAGTATTTTCAGCGTCACGGTCGACGTGGATGACTTGGAAAAGCTGTCGGAAACCGGAGAAACCAATCCGACGCTGGAAATGTATCTGAATTTGGGGGGCCAGTCCCCCGCCTCGGCGCGCCAACTGCTAAATCGCCCCTTTAACGTAAATGCGACCCTGCTCGATGCCGCGCTGGCAGGTCCTTGGGGAGATACGGTGCTGGGGCGATTTAGCCATGCCATTTCCCCCTCCCAAGATCCGTCCAGCTATCGAGAACAGGGATTGCGCGGGGACGATCGCCAGTGGGCCATCCGAGCGCTCCGGGATGCGGCGACCACCTCCGTCAAAGACGACAATCAACTCACCCTGTTGGAATTTATCCAAAATTACCCATCAGAAATCATGCACGTGCGGGTAGAGCGCATCCAGGAAATTCAACGCGAGGCGGAAACAGTGCAGCGCCAAGCCACCCAGGTGCAAAACGAAGTGGAATCCATGGGCGATCGCCTGCGCCAAACGTTGGATCGGGTGCTCTATCCCAGCCGCTAATCCAGCCCGTCGAGGAAACTCAGGGGATTAGCCATATTCTCCGCAAACCCCAAAATGCCGCGATCGCGATACTCATAGAGGACTTCGCCGCTGGGAGCAAACACAAAGGTTCCCCCCCGCTGGGTCATATGGCTGGCATCGGGCACATAGGTATTCCAATTGCTAAGCACCTGAACCATATTGCGCAACCGCACCGTCGCCAACTCAAACGGCCGTTGGAATCCGCTACCCCCGGCTGCACCAAAAAATTTACCTTTGAGGGGCGGCAATAAATTAGTCTCAATGGTTTCATCATCGGCAATCAACTGGGGAGCCTTGCGATCGCCCCGATAGCCGCGAAAGACTTCTGCGAGTGTTCCGGGACTTGAAATCCCAGCACACATCAACATCAAATTCACCCAAGCTTCCTGGGAGGACGACAACCCCGGCCAATTTGTCGTTAGCCCTTCATATAATCCCAACTCCTTGTGGAGTGCCCCAGTGGGATCCATCCACAATTTATCCGTCGGAAATCCCGTGAAATCACAAAAAATTTGGCCCGACGATTGATCGCCGATCCCCACCGCCCGCACATCAATATTGAGGTCAGCCAGGCGATCGCGCCCCCGCTGAATCCACCAGATATATTCCAAACTGTCGAAGTCGCCTAATTGGGGTAGGACTAAGACCAGCGTTTTCTGGGCGATCGCCCCCGGCAAAATCGGTGCTATTTCGCGATCGCTCACCCGAAGGCGCTCCGTCCGTTGAAGAATGCGGAAAGGGGAATCCTGAGAAACTGTAGCGGTCATGACGATGGAATTAACGCAGCTTCAGTGATTTTAATAGGATTTGTGGAGAGATCGCCCGTCACGCTTCCGAGTCCAAAGGCTCCTCGGACTCCTCAGGGACAATCACCACATCCTCATAGAGCATTTCGAAAGTCCCTGTGTAATCAATGCTCTCCAGGCGAAATTCCGACGTGTCGTCATAGCTTTGAAATAGCCATAGATCGCCCGGCTGCCGCCGAAACACTTCCACCCGGCGCACTCGGCTATCAATCAACACATATTCTTCCAAGCTTTCCAGGGTTAAATAATCGTGGAATTTTTTACCCCGATCAAAAGACTCAGTAGACTTTGAAAGCACCTCAATAATGAGTTTTGGGAAACGTTTGTAGGTGTCAGTTTCCGTATCTCGCGGATCGCAGGTAACGAGGATATCGGGATAGAAAAAACAGTTTCGGGATTCAATTCGGGCTTTCATATCGGAAATAAACACCCGACACCCAGAGCCCCGGAGATGCGATCGCAATTCCGCAAACAAATTCCCGGCGATCGTCACATGGGCATCCGTCGCCCCCGCCATAGCAAACACGTCCCCATCAAAATACTCATGCTTGATAGGGCTTCCGGCTTCTAGGGTGAGATATTCTTTGGGGCTGAGTTTAGGGGATTGGGCATACATGGCGATCGCTAGCCTCTCAGGATGAAAGCTAAAAAGAGAAGAGATCCAGTTGATATAAGGAACAGGGAGAATAATAAGTATATGACTTGTATTGGAACGTGGGGTTGACTCGTGGAGTGCTCTGAATGGTCTGACATTTTGGGAGGATTTGGAAGAACGGAGATAATCTCATCACAGGTATTTCTAATTTCTAAATTTTTAGGAAACTCCTTCATTAATGCTATGCATAAGGGTTTGATCTTCTCCCTTGACTCAGCCCAATCGATAAACTCAAAAGCTGTACTGGTCAGTGAGTGATTGCCTACAATAGAGTGCAAGCTGATCTCCAGCTCTTCACGACAAAATTGCTTTAGGCTTTGAGGGCTAGGGAATGCAGATGTTAGTGCTTGCCGCAACGCTTTTCTATGCCTTCCTGTGAGTTTGGTATTCATTGATTTCACCAGCTGTTTCCGTTCTTTTTCTGGGCAGAAGAACAGTGTTAGAACAGGCTTTCTTTTTGAAAAATCTTAGGGGGGATGCTTGACTCCCCCCTCATTGCTTCTTTCAGATGTGCTAAACGTTAACTGGCATGCCTAATAGCTCTTCGATTTTGGGCATATCCTCGATCGCCACGACTCGGCCTTCATCTTCAAAGCCATCGATCTCATTGAAATTGAGATAGCGATAGAGGTCGCCTTCAAAGGGAGAAATTTTCTCTTTGACGATCGCCATATATTCTTCAACGGTGGGAATCTTTCCGAGCAGGGCACAAACGGCGGCGAGTTCGGCGGATCCTAAGTACACCTGAGCGCCTTTACCCATGCGGTTGTTGAAGTTTCGGGTGGAGGTGGAGAACACCGTTGCACCGTCTTCGACGCGGGCTTGGTTACCCATACATAGGGAGCATCCGGGCATTTCCGTACGGGCACCGGCCGCCGCAAAAATTCCGTAAACCCCTTCGTTGCGCAACTGCTGCTCGTCCATCCGGGTGGGCGGGCAGACCCACAGGCGACCCTTAACCGTGCCCGCCCCTTCCAGGATTTTTGCCGCGGCTCGATAGTGACCAATGTTGGTCATGCAGGAACCGATAAACACTTCATCCACGCGATCGCCGGCACATTCCGACATCAATTTGACGTTATCGGGATCGTTGGGAGCTGCCACAATGGGCTCCTTGATTTCGTCCAGATTGACCACCACGGTGTCCGCATATTCCGCATTGGCATCCCCAGACATCAGCTCCGGATTCGCCAGCCACTCTTCCATCTTCGCCACCCGACGCAGGATGGTCTTGGCATCGGAATAGCCCCGCGCCGCCATATTCTTCATCAGGGAAATATTGGAGCGCAAATACTCGGCAACGGTTTCTTCGCTGAGTTTGATGGTGCTGCCGGAGCAAGACCGCTCAGCGGTGGCATCGGTCAGCTCAAAGGCCTGCTCCACTTTCAAATCCGGGAGCCCTTCCATTTCCATAATCCGTCCCGAGAACACATTAATTTTGTTCTCCTTCGCGACAGTCAACTTGCCCTCTTGAATTGCCACCCAAGGGATCGCATTGACGATATCCCGCAGGGTCACCCCCGGCTGTAACGTCCCGGTAAATTTCACCAACACTGACTCGGGCATATCCAACGGCATCACGCCCAACGCCGCCGCGAAGGCCACCAAACCAGACCCTGCTGGGAAGGAAATACCGAGAGGGAAGCGGGTATGGGAATCGCCCCCGGTGCCGACGGTATCCGGCAACAACATCCGGTTCATCCAGGAATGAATAATGCCATCGCCGGGACGCAGGGAGACGCCGCCCCGATTGGAGAAAAAGTCCGGCAGGGTCTGATGGGTGTCGATATCCACCGGCTTCGGATAAGCGGCGGTATGGCAGAAGGTTTGTAGGGTCAAATCCGCATTGAAACCGAGACAGGCCAACTCTTTCAGCTCGTCACGGGTCATGGGTCCAGTCGTATCTTGGGATCCCACGGTGGTCATGCGAGGCTCAACGGAGGTGCCGGGTCGGACGCCCGCCAAACCGCAGGCTTTACCCACCATTTTCTGGGCCAGCGTAAATCCTTTACCGTTATCGGCGGGCAGTTGGGGACGCACAAATAGGTCAGACACTGGCAGCCCCAATGCCTCGCGGGTTTTATCGGTCAGCGCCCGACCAATCAACAGGGGAATCCGCCCCCCAGCCTGCACTTCGTCAGTAATCGTATCCGGCTTCAGGCTAAACGTAGACACCACGTCGCCCGCTTCGTTGGTGATTTCACCCTTATAAGGATGAA
>CAZZMD010000023.1:0-36512 GCA_964655355.1 uncultured bacterium | reverse complement strand
TCCACATTGCACTCAATGGGCAGGGCACCGGAATCCTCCGCCGTATTGAAGAAAATCGGCGCGATCGCCCCACCGAGAATAAAACCGCCGGCCCGCTTGTTGGGCACATTGGGAATATCATCCCCCAACTGCCACAGCACCGAGTTAATTGCAGATTTCCGGGACGAACCCGTCCCCACCACATCGCCCACATAGGCCACGGGATGCCCCTTTTGTTTCAGCTCGGCGATCGTCGCTAAACCCTCAGGCATTTTCGATTCCAACATCGCCAGGGAGTGGAGGGGAATATCCGGGCGAGTCGTGGCGTGGGGAGCCGGGGACAGATCGTCGGTATTGGTTTCGCCGGGGACTTTGAATACGGTAACGGTGATGGTTTCCGCTAAGGCCGGCTTATTCGTAAACCATTCGCCCGCGGCCCAGGAATCAATCACCTGCTTTGCGTAAGAATTGCTGTCGGCCAATGCCATCACATCATTAAAGGCATCAAACACCAGTAGGGTCTTTTTGAGGGCATCGGCCGCCGTCTGGGCGATCGCCTCTCGATCATCTTTCAAAAATTCCACCAACGACTGCACGTTATAGCCGCCCATCATGGTGCCCAGGATTTCCACCGCCTTCTCCGCAGCGATCAACGGACTGCTGGTGGATCCCTTTACGATCGCCGCCAAAAAATCCGCTTTCACATAAGAGGCTTCATCAACTCCCGGTGGAATGCGATCGCAGAGTAGATGCATCAAAAATTCTTCCTCACCGGCCGGGGGACTCTGCAATAACTTACAGAGATCGCTAGTTTGCTGAGCATTCAACGGCAGCGCAGGAATCCCCAACGCTTCCCGTTCGGCGGCGTGCTGACGATATGCATTCAACATGGATGAACTCTCTTCTTCAGTAATAGTGATGCTGGGTGGTGGACCACCGCGGCAAGGTGATTAATGGTGATTAATAGTCTAGGACCTCTGGGACAGACTGATGCTTATTCCCACCCTATCAACGACAGTTGATGGGAGAGATAAGCGAATCATAAGGATGGGAAAGCTCCCCGCTGGGACATGGGATTTCAGCAATCGACCCGGTTTGGAAGCGCCCCAAGTCTGTCTCTTACAGGTCTCCTACAGATCATATCGATCATAGAAAAATTGATATTTTCTGTCCGGTATGTAGGCTACGGGGCGGTCGGCCACCGGAAGGGAAGATAGGTCACTCCCTAGGACACTGCCGGTTCCGGTAATGTGGGCTTGTCTTCGGTGATGAGGCGATCGCGATGCTTAACCGGCAATTGAATTAAAAATGTGGTTCCCTGTCCCGCCGTCGACTGACAGTCAAACCGTCCCCCGTGCTTCTCCGTCACGATCTGGAGGCTGATCGACATCCCCATTCCAGTGCCTTTACCCTCGGGCTTGGTGGTAAAAAACGGATCAAAAATTTTCTGTTGGACCGCCTCTGGAATGCCGGGACCATTATCCGCGATCGCCACTTCCACCCAACGCCCATCTTCGATGAGTGAGGTTCTAATCTGAATTCGATATTCCCGAATTTGTTCCCTATTCTGTGCCCCATCCTGGGCAATCTCAGCCATCGAGTCGGGAGCCTTGCCATGGTAAACCTCCTCCAACGCATCGATCGCATTCGCCAAAATATTCATAAACACTTGATTCAGCAAACCCGGATAACACTCGATCTCGGGCAAATCTCCATACTGTTTATCAATCTGAATCGAAGGAGAATCTACCTTCGCCTTAAGGCGATGACCCAGAATCAGCAGGGTATTTCCAATATTTTCATGAAGGCTACTGGTAACCAATTTCGACTCATCAATCCGAGAAAAATTACGTAGGGAATTAATAATTTCCCGAATACGAGCGCTTCCCAAGGTCATAGATTTTAGAATATCCTTGAGGTCATTTTGGATAAAGTCCAGATCCATCTCTTGGGACTGGGACTGAATTGCATCGGGCGGATTGGGATAGTGGGATTGATACAGTTCAAGCAACTCTAAAACATCGTCAGTATATTCTTGGATGTAAGTAATATTGCTGGAAATAAAGCCTAGGGGATTATTGATTTCATGGGCAATGCCGGAGACCATTTGCCCCAAGCTAGACATTTTTTCACTCTGGATAACCTGGACTTGGCTCTGTTTCAGGGCGATCAGAGTGGATTGAAGAACGGCGTTGTTGTTGTTCTTTTCCTTCAGGAGCCGGGCGACAAAATCGGTGTAAGCGTTGAAGGTTTCTGCCAATACACCAGATTCATCGGTACTACGGACCGGAATTTCAATGTCGAAGTTCTCTTCTTCGATGGATTGTTGCGTGAGGCGGGTCATTTCTTTCAGGGGACCCAGTAGCGATCGGGTGATTAAGAACACCAGAATCAATCCCAATAAACCGGAGATAATGATGCCACTGGCGATGATGGTGAGCTGGGCCCGGTTCGCGTCCGCATGTAATTGTTGAGCGTCTTGCTGCTCCTCTTCCGTTGCCAGGGTTAACTGGTAAATTCTGTTGTTAAATCCATCAATTTTCAGAAAGAGGTTGGCGGATTGTAGTTGGGCCAGATTCTCGCTGAGAAAGGCGGGCGAGGGGGCAGGGAGCTGGGGATCCAGGGCGTTGAACAAGGCTTGGACCTTGCCAATATACTGCTCAACATCCCGCTGATGGTCGCGAACTAGGGCAAGCGCGATCAATTCTTCTGCTTCGGTGGGCTCAAAACCTTGGAGGTCCTCATCTTCTTCTTCCCCCCCGAACTCATCAGACTCCAGAAACTCCTCCCACGCCTCCTCGAAGAGCACGTAATCCCGGCGCAGATCGCTAAGGGTGGCAAGGATGTTCGGATTGACGGAGCGAGACGGGGCGCTTAGCCATTGGTCGATGGCGAGCTGGTGGATGAGGATTTGAGAGACGCTGCTCTGGAGCTGATGGATATCTTCGAGGTCTTCGATGACCTCAATCTGGACTAGCTGGGCCTGAACCTCAATCCTCCGCGCCCATAGCAGCCCGCTGCCCAAGCCAATCAGGCTGACCCCAAAGGCAATGCCGTAGGCGATCAGAATTTTAGTGCTGAGCGATCGCCGCACCAGTCGCCCTTGCCACGGGCCTGGCCAGCGACTGAGTTGGGGCGAGCCACCTGGGGGGGATGGTTGAGGGGGGTGAGGCGGCTGAGACATGGGGAGTGAACGGGGGCAGTCGGGGATCGGGGGCTATTAAGGGGGCCGGTGAATGCAGGTGGCCCTCCTTAAGTAAAAGTTTATGACAGGGTTAAGGCTATATTAAAGCGATTAACTCTACTGTGGCGTTCTGCTGTGGCGTAGCGGTCGGGTCGCCAAAAAGCGAAGCGACGGTAATCGCTTTCGCTGTGGGGATCGCCTCTGCCGGGGGATCATCAATCATTACACCCGAAGCCGAGTGTACTTCTTTTCTAGCGGTTGCTTGGGGGATGCGCCATGGATTGTATGGCGATCGCAATACTTTCGGCGGCGGCGATCGCTCCCAGTAATGTCGTGAGGGCGGCGGCGAAGAGGGTTGTGATTTGTAAGCTGACGGCGGTTAAGGGTGGGATCCCCCCCAGGAGTTGACCGCTGAGGAATAGGGGAATGGTACTGATCCCGGCGGTCATTAGGCCGTTGAGAATGGGGGTTACCCCCTGGCGAATGGCGTCGTGCTTGGGATTGGATCGTTTTTTTTGGGGTGCTGCTGCTGGGGACGCCGTGGCAGGGGAGGCCGTGACGGGGGATACGCCGGTGTTTTTACCATCCTCGCTCCAATCCCAGCCGTCAACCCATTCGTCCTCAACGGCCGGGGGCTCCGGGGAGGGGGATGGCGGTGTGTCAGAAGGGTTGGATGGGGGAGAGGATTGATGATAAGCCTGGCGTTGGCGGCGGACCAGGGTTTGGTGCAAGGCCAGGGCTGTTTGGGCGGTGCCGTGGCTGGCGGGGGTGGCGATCGCTGCTGTGATGGCAAACCACAGGGCGGGGGTGGCCCATTGGGCCGGGCGCAGGATGATCAAAACAATAATGCTGGTGCTGACCAGAAGCGCGCCGCCCAGACCGAGGGCGATCGCCCCATAGACCCATCGGGGTAAGCCCTGCACCTGCTTATAAATATTGAAAACCCCGAGGGCGATGACGGCGAGGGTAACGGCGATCGCCCAGGGAATATTTTGGGCATTGTTAGACCCATCGGTGGCGATCGCCAGGAGATAGCCCAACCCCGCCAGTTGCAGGAGGGTGCGTCCCCCGGCGGTGAGCCACTGGCGGGTAAGCCCGAGCCCCAAAGCGGCGGAAATGGCGATGGTGAGCCCCAAAAATCCTAGGGTGAAAACGAAGTCCAGGGGCGTTAGGGTCATGGGCATTGGGGGCAAAGTTGGGGGCAAAGAAAAGGATGTTGTTTAGAAAAAATCAGCCGCAACCGCAAGATTTGCAACTAACCTTTAAAGAAAATTTGCTGTAGGATACAGGCACAGAAATCCATGGCTCGATTTCGGTGGCCCCGGCGATGATGTCCAGACCCGGTGGCGATCGCTCGACGCTCTCCGATGCACCCCCTTTCCCCTTGGTGGCCATGACTCCAACCCCCATCCCCGCGTTCAATCTAACCCGTCAGTTCGCTGAGACGCTGCAAGCGGAGGTGACGGCCGCTGTCAGTGAGGTGTTGAAATCGGGAGGGTATATTGGCGGTCCAGCGGTGGCGGCGTTTGAGACTGCGTTTGCGGATTACCACGGCACGACCCATAGTCTGGGCTGTAACTCTGGCACCGATGCCCTGTTTTTGGCCTTTCGGGCGTTGAATATTGGTCCCGGCGATGAGGTGATTACGACGCCGTTTACCTTTATTGCCACCGCCGAAACCATTGTGGCCGCTGGCGCGACGCCGGTGTTTGTGGACATTGATCCAGCCACTTTTAATATGGATTTGGAGGCGGTCGCGGCAGCGATTACCCCCCGGACTCGGGCAATTGTACCGGTGCATTTGTTTGGTCAGCCGGTGGATATGACGCGGTTGATGGCGATCGCCGAAGCGGGGGGTCAGGATATTGGTCAGAAAATTTGGGTGATTGAAGACTGTGCCCAGGCGACGGGGGCGGAGTGGCAGGGCAAGAAAGTGGGCAATTGGGGGGCGATGGGCTGCTTTAGCTTTTATCCCACCAAAAACCTGGGCGGCTGTGGCGATGGCGGCGCGTTGACCTTTAATGATGAGACGTGGGTGCCCGAGCTGAAAATGTATCGGGAACACGGAATGCGGCAGCGGTACTACCACGAGGTGATTGGGCTGAATAGCCGCCTGGATGCCATCCAAGCAACCATACTAAAAATCAAACTCAAATATTTGGATCAGTGGAACCAAGCCCGGACGGCGATCGCCCAACGGTACCAGGGGTTATTGAAAGAGGTGGACGGGCTGCAATTACCCCAAGCGACGCCGGGATCCACGCCCGTTTGGAACCAGTTTTGTATTCGCGTTGGCGATGGGCGATCGCCAGACCTCCGGGATCAGCTACGGGCTGCCCTGCAAGAGGATGGCATTGGCAGCGGCCTGTACTATCCGTTACCTCTCCACTTGCAGCCGGTGTTTAGCAATTTGGGATACCAGAAAGGACAATTTCCGGCGGCGGAGCGGGTGGCGCAGCAGGTGATGGCGTTGCCGATGTTCCCCGAGTTAGACGCCTCGGAACAGGAGCGCATCGCGGAACGGCTGAAACATCACTGGGCAACCCTCGCCAGCGCTCAGCTACAGCTCACCTAGCAACTGACCTAGGAGTCTGCCGTGTCCCTGCCTGACGCCCCCAGTAGTTTGCCCGACCTACCGGCGATGATCGCCCCTGATGCGAATCCGCCGCGCTATTCCTTAATCGTTCCCATCTATAACGAAGAGGAAAATTTACTGGAGCTGCATCGGCGGGTGATGGCGTTGGGGGAACAGCTCGATGGACCGTTGGAATTGATCCTGGTGGACGATGGCAGCCGCGATCGCTCGTTGGACCTGATGCGATCGCTCCATGGGTCCGACGGTCGGGTGAGTTATGTGGCATTAGCGCGGAATTTTGGCCATCAGATTGCCGTGAGTGCGGGGATGGATCTGGCCCGGGGGGCGGCGATCGTCATTATGGATGCGGATTTACAGGATCCGCCGGAATTAATCCTAGAGATGGCAGAGCGATGGCAGGCGGGCTATCACGTGGTCTATGCCCAACGGGTCAGCCGCCGCAAGGAGGGCAAGCTGAAACGGTTTTTAGCCTACGGATTCTATCGGGTGCTCAAGCAGCTCGCCGATATTGATATCCCCACCGACACCGGCGATTTTTGTCTGATGGATCGGGCCGTGTTGGATGTCCTGATCCAAATGCCGGAGCGGAATCGGTATTTACGGGGATTGCGATCATGGGTGGGATTTAACCAAACGGCGGTGCAATTTCATCGCGCCCCCCGCCATGCCGGCGAGGTGAAATATACCTTCCGCAAATCCTTAAATTTGGCGATCGATGGGCTCGTTTCCTTCTCGAAAGTGCCCCTAAGATTTTCCACTTATCTAGGCTTATTCTCCGCCGCGATCGCCCTAATTATGGCGGTATTAGTCTTTTATTGGCGGGTCACTCAGGCGAATTCCCCAGTGACTGGATTTGCCGCGATCGCGATCGCCATCTTCTTCCTAGGAGCCGTCCAACTGGTCAGCATCGGGATCCTAGGAGAATACATCGGCCGCATTTACGAAGAAGTGAAAGGGCGGCCGTTATACACCATCAAAGAGAGAGGCCTACCTAATTCATAGGCAAGCCTCAGATGCATGAGAGAAAAGAACTAAAATCAAGCAAAAGACCAATAAAAGTATTAGCCAGAATTTATCTGGAATCAACAAAAGGCCTTCACCGAACTGATTTTATCGTTAAGAGATTCTCCAACAAATTCATAATCACCGGCGGGGAAATCCTTCGACAGGCCTCGAAAGTCACTGTCATAATAGACAGTAATACTGCAACCGCGAGCGACGCGTATTGAAGAAGCTTTGTCGTTGAACCATCCAAGATTTGCATAATCCCTATCAGCTTCAATGACAAATTGACTTCCATTAAAGTTGGAGTGTTTATACAGATAAGCTGCGAATTGAAATTGAGCCTCAGCAGAGGGCGTCAATAGGGAAATCGCTGCAGCACTGGCTAAAGTGGCTAGAAATGCTGCTTTCTTCATGGCTTTTACCTGGTTACGCTTTAGAGAGTAATGAGCTGAGATTCACAAAGTGGATAGCTTTTCTAAAGGCTAGCGCAAAGAAGTCGAAGCCTATTGATACAGCATCCTTACATCTGACATTGAAGTCTCACTCTAGTATGAGCCTTGTGAATTGATATGTTCCTGTTTGATTAAGCACAGGATGAAATTATTGATATGTCGTATTCCTTTTGAATCTAAATTTAACGACTGATCTTATTAAAGCCTGTATAGCTGTGTTGTTGGATAGTCAATATCTGACTAGGGCAAAAGAACCGCGGCGATAGAGGGGGCGATCACCGCGGTATCAAGAGACTAATTTAATTGCTCTACTTGGCAAACTGAATATCCAAAGTGCGCATATAGGTTTGCATCCCCGCATCCTGCACCGGAAACACAAATGCATCCTCATCGGACTCATTGTGGTGGGAATGCCATAGCCCCGGCGGCGTCACAAACACCCCATGGGTTTCCCACATCATTTTGACGGGGTTGATAATATTGCCGTCATCATCCAAGCGATCGCCAATCAAGGTGTAGGTATTCCCCTGGGCAAAGACTCCCAAATCCAGCGCCACCGAATTATGGCGATGGGGTTTTTGGGCAGAGTGGGGGGGGACCAGGTTATACAGCGACCACATGGTGTGGGTCACGGTGCGGGTTTCGGCGCTGTCGGGGTTGCCCAAGATAATGCCGTTGCGGTTGAGTTTGCGGCGGATGCCTTCTTCCCGAATGCGATTGATTTCCCCTTGCAGGTACTCGCCCGAATAGAAGGCAGGTTTGAACCGGGGGGCACTGGGCTGAACGCCGAGGTACGCCAGCATTGGGGCATCGTGTACCCAATAAAGCGCGCTGTCCTCAGCGGCCCAATGAGTTGCGCCACCGTTGGCGGGCAGGGTGAACGAATCCCCCGCCGTCCATTGAATGGTGCCGAATTCCGTTTCCGTGGAACCGCTGCCCCGCATCACATAGAAAACTTCGGAGCTGCTGATGGCGTGGGAGCGGAGGGTGTCGCCGGGGGCGATTTCAATGTAGTTGGCCAGTAGGTTGGAAGTGGTTGCCAGATAAGGCGTTTCCAGATCCGCCGATAGGTCGAGGGGGACGATCGCCGTTGTCCCGGTTTGGTGCAAACTCGCGGGGAATGCCCGAATCGGAACGTCGGGAAGGTTAGGATTCGCCGCTTTGTGATATTCCCAGCTCAGGGCGGAGGCTTCCCAGCTGGGGTTGCTGATGGGGGATGACGGACGGGCAGGATTGACGAGTTGCATACCAGGGCTCTCCCACGTAAGGGGCGGACAGGGTCGAAAGATTGCCAGCGTTGCCGGTTATGGGCGATCGCTTAACTGACGATGACTGGATATAACTATGACTGGATATAACGGAATATAAAGTATTGATCCTCACCGTTCTATGGTGACGTGGATCGTTGAGCAAGATCAACTGCCCTAGGCAGCCGACCCAAAGAAATTTTGTTCGGCCCACGAGCCCCAAAGTCCCTAATTTAGGGCGTTGCGCGCGATCGTAGTTTTTTTGCTGGTCAGTTTGCTTATTAGTCCCTTATTGCAATCCAATCAATCCCAACAGCCAGGGGAGCAAAATTGCGGTGATCAAAGAGGCGATCGCCATGGCCAACCCGGCGAAGGCTCCCATTTCGGGGCTCACCTGAAACGATCGCGCCGTTCCCATGCCATGAGATGTAATTCCCATGGCGATGCCTTTGACGCTGTCGTCGCGAATATTGAGCCAGCGGAGCAAGGTCGTCCCGGTGAGGGCGCCCACGATGCCGGTGATGACGACAAACGCGGCGGTGAGGGAAGGTAATCCCCCCGTTTGTTCGGCGATGCCCATGGCGACCGGGGTCGTAACCGATTTGGGGGCGATGGAAATCAGGGTGGCGCGGCTGCCTCCTAAAAGTCGGGCGATCGCCACTCCACTGAGGACGGCGGTGACGACGCCGGTCACTAGGGCGATGGAGACTGGGAGCCAGAGTTTCCGCAGTTTGGGCAGCTGTTGATAGAGGGCTACCGCGAGGGCGACGGTGGCGGGGCCCAATTGAAAATGAATAAATTGCGCCCCTTCAAAATAGGTTTCATAGGGGGTTTGGGTCAGCAGCAGCAGACTAATAATGATGGCAACGGCGACGGGGACTGGGTTAAGGAGAGGATTTTTTTTGCTGTGTTGATAGAGCCAGGTCGCGAAAATAAAGACCGCGAGGGTGGTGGTCAGTCCCAGGAGGGGAGATGTGGAGAGGTAGACCCACAGATGGAAAATCGTATCGGGTTGGTTAGCAGCCATGGGATTAAGCTCAGACGACGGATTGGGTCAGGCGGGCAGGTTTGGGCGTTCACCGCCCTGGGGCTCTGCTCCGACGATGAATATGTCGTTGAAGATGCCGTTGGACCCATTGCATGGTCAGGGCGGTCACAATCAGACTCAGGACGGTGCTGCCCACGATCGCCCCGGCGATCGCCACCCATTCATCCCCAATCCGCTGGAAGTGAACCATCACCCCCACCCCGGCCGGGACAAACAATAGGGATAGCTGGCTCAACAGCCCACGGGTGACCTCATCCAGCACCCTCGGCACTCGTCCGTGGATGATCAAACTCAGCAGCAACAGCACCATACCCACCACGGGACCGGGCACGGGCAGCCGGAAAAAGCGCACCGTCACCTCTCCCATAATTTCGTAGGTCAGCAGAATCGTCAGTCCTGATAGAAAATTCATCGCTGGTTCATCGCCTAGAATCTTGGGTAATCACCGTGTCGTCGGGGTGAATTCCTATGGGGCAAACCGTTACGAATGTGACCGTTTTCGTCCCACTCCCATACGGTAGCGTTACCGATAGTGACTCGGCGCGAAGTTCCGATCCTGCCCCTGTTGCCCCCGTTGCCCCCTGTCCTGACTGCTCCCGCTATGAATCCTGTCCCCGATCCCGCCGCCTCCCCCTCCGATGCATCCCTGGCCTATACAGACAATGTGAATCGGCATTTATTGCGATCGCTGCCCAAGGACGCCAGGGTCGTGGTGGAGGTGGGGTGCTATCAGGGGGCCTTAGGGGAAGCCTACAAACGGCTGAATCCCCATTGCACCTACATCGGCATTGAGATTGACCCGGGGGGGGCGGCGATCGCCCAAACGCGGCTGGACCAAGTGATCGTGGGGGATGCGGCCGCGGCGGATTTTAACTTATGGGCTCACGTGACCCTTGAACCGGGCACCGTGGATTGTGTGGTGTATGGGGATGTACTGGAGCATTTTGTGGATCCCTGGAGTGCCCTAGCCCGACACTGCCAATGGCTCAAGCCAGAGGGGATCGTCGCCGCCTGTATCCCCAACATTCAACATTGGAGCGCGATCGCCGATCTGATTCAGGGGCGCTGGCACTATGAGGATCAGGGGTTGATGGACCGGACCCACCTGCGATTTTTTACCCGGGACACCATCGAGACCCTATTTTCCCAGGCAGGCTTGGAGTTAATCAGCCTGATGCCCGTGGAACAGCAGCGGGATGAAGCCTTTGCTGAATTCAAAACCTTGATTGCACCGTTGCTGGAGCGGTTGAGGGTGCCGATGGAAACCTTTGATGCCCAGGCGACGGCGTATCAATATACCCTGCAAGCGCGACGACCCCAGCCCCAACCGGTACGGCGGCTGTTACTCCATTCCCTGGTGATGGAAAGCAAGGTGTGTAAGCGGTTGCGGGTCACCGAGCCGAATTATTTTGTTGAGGGCATTCCGGGGACCCGCCATATTTCCCGCGATCGCTCCACCCCCCTCGATTTTCACCGCCCCGGCGAAGAAACGGTTTTTATCTGGCAGCGCCCCATCCTGACCTATCCAGGCGACTTGGTCAAGGCGCAGGAAGTGATCCGGCGCGGCTATTTATTGGTGGTGGAAGTGGACGACGATCCCCTCCGTTGGAAAGACAAAGGGGACGTGTTATTCACCTATCGCGTTGCCCATGCGGTGCAAACCTCCACGGAAAATCTGGCGGGATTTTTGCGCCAGGTGAATCCCCATGTGGGGGTGTTCCCCAATCAAATTGCCGAGCTGCCGCCGCCGCGACCCTATGACGATGCCCCCGACGGACCCGTACGGCTATTTTTTGGGGCGCTGAATCGTAAGCCGGATTGGACGCCCCTCATGGCGGTCCTGAATCGGGTGCTGCAACGGTGGGGCGATCGCCTCCATGTGGAAGTGATTTTTGATGAGGAATTTTTCGCCGCCCTGGAGACGCCCCACAAAACCTTCCAGCCCTTTGTGCCCTACGGGACCTACAAACAAACCCTGGGGCAGAGTGATATTGCGATCCTGCCCTTGGAACCCACCCGCTTTAGCTCCCTGAAATCCGACCTGAAATTTTTGGAATGTGCCGCTGCGGGGGCAACGGTCCTAGCGAGCCCGGTGGTCTATGGGGAGTCGATCCAGGATGGCGTCACGGGGCTAATTTTTCGCAATCCGGCGGAATTTGAAGCCCGGTTAAATGCCCTAATCGAACGCCCCCAACTCCGCCATTCCCTGGCGCGGGCCGCCTACGATTGGGTAAAAACCTATCGGATGCAAGCCCTCCATTTCCGCGATCGCTACCACTGGTATTGCGACTTACTGGACCGATTACCCGAACTCAACGACTCCCTACGCCGTCGGGTGCCAGAGGTGTTTTAGGGGAGATTTTAGGGCGATGTTTTAGGGGGAGTGGGACAATTCCGGGGCGGGGGCGAGCAGCCGATCCGGCAGTTGCTCCACCACCCGCATAAAAGCCGAACCGTCCCCCAATCCCCGCGCCAAAATCAACGATCCTTGCACCGCGATCGCCGACTCCTCCGCCCGATCCCGAGCCAACGCGGGATCCAATCCCGCTTCCTCCAACACCGCCGCCACCGCGCCAATCCATCCCTGCAACTTCTGGGCAATCAACTCCCGAAACACCCCCCCCGCATCAGCTAGGGCAAAGACCCCAATCAAACAGGCCTTCTCCCCACCCCCATAAAACGCCACCAATCCTTGGGACATCCCCATCAAACGCTCCAGCGGGGAGCCCGACTGGCGCAACGGCCCCAGCACCATCTGACCAAACATGGTCCCCACATCGGTCAGCACCGCGGTCGCCATTTCCTGCTTCCCCCCCGGAAAATGGTGATACAAACTGGCACGCCCCAGTCCCGTCGCTTCGGAAATGCTGGATAGGGTCGCGCCGTCGTAGCCACACCGCCGAAAAACATCAATCAACGCCTGGATCACATCCGCCCGACTCGTCCGCGATCGCCCTGCTGTTCGTGCCATATCTTCCACTCCCCCATTCAAGCTGAACTATTTTTTCTGGCGGCATTGACATTATACAGAACGTTCAGTACATTTAATTTGTGCTCAGTCACCCGCCCGCCCTTAGTGATTACATCAAGGGAGCAGTCGGAAGATTGGAACTCTGTGTTTCTTTTGTGTACCGAACGTTCGATTAAGTTGAGGAAAACCGATGAAGCTCTACGGTCATGAATTGTCTGGCAATACTTATAAGGTTGAGTTGCTGTTGAATTTGTTGGGGTTGGAGTATGAGTTTGTGCGGGTGGATTTGATGGCGGGGGCCCACAAGAAGCCGGACTTTTTGGCGCTGAATCCCTTTGGGCAGGTGCCGGTTTTGGTGGATGGCGATCGCGTGCTTCAGGATGCCCAGGCGATTTTGACTTATCTTGGCGGTGTTTATGGGGATGATGTCTGGCTGCCTCGGGATCCGCAGGATTTGCCGTTGATTGTGCGATGGCTATCCACGACGGCGGGGGAAGTTCGTCAGGGGCCTGAGAATGCTCGGCTTTATCATCTCTTTGGGGCGAAAAATATCAATATTGACCGGGCAACGGAAAAGGCGACTCTTATTTTGCAACAGTTGGATGATCATTTGAGCGATCGCGAGTGGCTGGAGTTTGGGCGTCCGACCATTGCGGATGTGGCGGTGTTCCCCTATGTGGCGCTGGCTCGGGACGGCAAGATTGAGCTTGATTCCTATGGCAACGTGCTGGCATGGATCGAGCGGGTGAAGCAGTTGAAAGGGTTCCGCCCTGCGATTGGCATTGAGATGGACGCCGCTTAGCTGAGGCAGGATTGGGGTTAGCGGTGAGCGTAATGACAGCCGCTACCCCGCCAAGTTGATTGCTGCTGTGTTGATGAACGTGAGGATCCGGCGATCGCTGGATTGAAGCCCATGACTCGTAAGTACGCCGAGATTGCGTTTACCCCCCTGGTTAAGGAACTGCAAACCCAACGGGGATCACGGGCGACCTATGCCCGCATTGAACAGACTCAAGAAAATGATCAGATTGAGCCCCGGGTCGCGGAGTTTATTCAAGCGCGCAATAGTTTTTATTTGGGGTCAAAAAGCGAGGAGGGGTGGCCTTACATTCAATTTCGCGGCGGTCCCAAGGGCTTTTTGAAAATCCTGGACGATCGCACCCTCGGGTTTGCCGACTTCCATGGCAATGGGCAATATCTCAGCACTGCGAATGCGATGGTGGATGATCGGGTATTTCTCTTTTTGATGGACTATGCCCATCGGCGACGGCTAAAAATTTGGGGGCGGATGGAAATCGTGGGTTTGGAGCATCCGTTGCTGGAGCAACTCAAGGATGACCAATATCCCGCTGAAGTGCAGCAGGGGATGATCATCCATGTGGAGGCGTGGGACTGGAATTGTCCCCAGCACATTCCCATTAAGCTGGAGGCCGATGAGGTGGCGGCGATCGTGGATCCGCTGAAGGAGCGCATTGCCGAATTGGAAGCGCAATTAGCAGAGCGATCGCCCGATTAACTGCCCTGGCCCTACTTGGTGACGGGGCCGGTCTTGCCGTCCAGGAACCATTGGTATTGGCGGACGATCATGCGTTGAACGGCGATGATGGCGGGATTGATTTCCACATAGCGGCGATCGGGATCTGCCAGATAAACCCGCTGCTCGCTTTCCATCATTTCCGTGTCCTGATCGAGGAATTTTTGGAATAGGAATTTTTCCACAAACCGCTGCAGGGGCGATCGCACGGGATCGATCAGCCACTGGGGCAAGCTCAGCTTCAGGAAAAACAGGGCAAACGACCGACTTTCCTGGTCCGAAATCGGTAGCCGCATCAGGTACAGGCTGGAGATGCCCTCCAATGAGCTGTAGTAGTGGGGATAGCGATATTGGACGGAAATGGTACGGGTGGTGACTTCGTTGGCGTCCTTGGTGAAGCCCAGAAATTTCGCCATTTGACCCTTATAGGAGACGCGATAGTCGGCGGCAATGCGATCGCCGGAGTCTTCCAGCTTCGTTAGAACAGGATCGAACCACCCTTGCAAATCCTCGTGCAAAAAACCATGGAAAACATCCATGGAATTTTCATTGCAAATCGAAAAATGGGCGTTGAAGTGACCGTTCACCGGCACCATAAACCATTGGTTATCGCCATATTCCGGCATTTCGAATAGGGGCGTCGCCTCGCCCAAGTCGCGATCGCCGGGAAATAGCCAAATAATCCCGTACTTTTCCTGGATGGCGTAGGTTTTGAGGACCGCACAGGGGGGGAGTTTTTGCGTCGGTGGTAGGTAGGGAATTTTTTGACACTCCCCCTGACTATCAAATTCCCAGCCGTGGTATCGACAGGCTAGATTCTCGCCGACTACCTTGCCCCGGTGCATTTCTACGCCCTTGTGGGGACAGGCATCATCCATTGCCCCGAGCATTCCCCCTTCCGTGCGGTACACCGCAAACTTGTAATTCCACACCTGGATGGGCATCACCTCCCCAGCCCTTAACTCCCTTGCCCAGGCGATCGCATACCAGTGATTAGGGTTGATCCCTGCCCGTCGTGCTGCGATCTGGACCGTCTGCACTTCCAATTTCGGCTGTTCTTTAGGCGGATTGGAAGGGGAGGGGGTAGTGGAAGCTCCGGGAGAATCTTGGGTTAGCACAGTACCTGATTCGAAATTGCTAAATTTTCGATACAGCTTAGCTTGAATCCCTGGGCTCAGGTGGGCGCATTGCCGTCCCCCCGGGGGGGGCATTGCCGCCCTCTACGGTCGCGATAAATCTTGGTAAAGGATAGTGGTGAACTGCTCGGGGGATAGGAAACCGTCGCCGAGGGCGTCGTCATAGTCAGCATTGAGCTTCAGTTCTAGGATTTTTTCGAGGGAATTCCCATCGGCGATCGCGGCAGCCATGCGATCGCGCACCGTCATCAACATGGTGCGATAGTCCATCAGTTCGGCGGGGGTGAGCAGGGGACCGTGGCCGGGAATGATGATGGTGTCATCGTTGGCGATCGCCAGCATTTGGTCCACACCGTCGATCATGCCGTTGATGTTGCCGCCGCTGGAAACGTCGATAAAGGGGTAGAAACCGTTAAAGATCAGATCGCCGCTGTGGATAACGTTGGCGTTTTTGAAATGGACCACGATGTCGCCGTCGGTGTGGGCGTCTTTGACGTGGAAGCAGTGGATAATTTCGTCGTTGAGGTGAAAGGTGCTCGTGTCGGAGAAGGTGATGACGGGGAGTGCGGCGGAGGGAGAGGCGGGGATCGTGAATCCAAGGGCTTCGATGGTTTGCTCGGTTGCCATGCGTTTCAGAGCGTTTTCATGGGCCGCGATGACCGTGCTAGCGTCCCCAAAACTTTCATTGCCGCCGACGTGGTCAAAGTGCCAATGGGTATTAATCAGCAGGGGAAAACCGTTGCTGAATTGGCGGGACAGCGTGTCGATGAGTTTCTCGGTGGCGTCGCCGCCCATTTGACTGTCGATCAAGATCGTGCCGAGATCCCCATCCACCACGCCAACATTGCCCGCGTTGTTGGAGCCGCTCACCATGTAGATGTTGTTGCGCACCGGTTCAACCGTAAGGGTGACCTCGGGGGGCGCTTCGGCAACTGAATTATCGCTGCTGGCGTGGCTGAAGGGGGCGATCGCCAAGCTCAGACTGGCGATCATAGCGACGATCGCGAGAAGCGATTTCAAGCGAGATGACCATTTCAAGCGAAGCATAGGTAAGGCTCCAGGAAAATTAGGCGATCGCCCCGTATTAGGATCGAAGAGGATAACGAAGGCGCGTTAAACAGGCCAGTCAACAAGGCGCGATAGACACAGGGTAACAACAAGATGGGCGTGCGGTGGCGATGGTTGGTGATAGCGGTGGCGGCGGGATTGACGGGCTGTATGGGGGGGCGATTGGTGCGCTATCCCAGCGATTTAAACGGGGCCAACCCGAGCAGTTTGAACAGTGGGTTCGCAGAGCGATCGCCCCATCTGGCCGGGTCCTATTTGGTGTTTGTGTCGGACCGGCGCGGCAGCCAAGATATCTACCTCTACAACCTGCGATCGCGCCAGTCGTTGCCGTTACCGGGGTTGAACTCCCTGGATACGATCACGTCGTCGCCCAGTGTGTCTGATGATGGGCAATGGGTTGCGTTTGCCGCCAGCCGCCAGGGGCGATCGCGCATTTTGGTTTACAACACCCGAACCCGACAAATCTCCGATATCACCGGCAGTCTGCCCGCCGAGGTGCGATCGCCCATGATTAGTGCCGATGGTCGCCGGATCGCCTTCGAGGTCAACCGCAATGGTCAATGGGATATCGCCCTTTTCACCCGCCAAGGCCAGCCCATTAATCTGCCCTAAGGCCATCGCCCGGACCCACAGCCCCCCTCGGCAGAAATTATCAAAACATTAACAATCCCCCACCGCCTGCCCTTTCCTTCCGGCATTCACGGTTCAATTTAGAAACGGGATTTTAGTGAATTGCAACAGCAGGCGGAACCATGACGGGCACTCTGGTCAACGATACGGTTAACGGCGCGAATACCACGTCTGCGTCTGATGCCAATGTTCTGGATGCGGTGGTGATCGGGGCAGGGTTGACCGGGTTGACCGCTGCTTATGAATTAGCGGTGCGATCGCCCCAGCCCGCAGGCAAGGTCCTGGTCCTGGAAGCTGCTGAGCGCGTGGGGGGATGCGTCACCACCAACTCCGCCGATGGCTATTTGTGGGAAGAGGGCCCCAACAGTTTTTCCGCCAACCCCGAATTATTGGGGCTGATTGTGGACGTGGGACTCAAGGATGAAATGGTCCTCGCCGATGGCAAGTTGCCCCGCTTTGTCTATTGGGACGACAAACTACAACCCGTGCCCATGAGTCCTGGGGCCTTCTTAAAAACTTCCCTGATTAGTGATGCCGGTAAATTTCGGTTGGTGCGGGGAGCGATGGGATTTGTCGCCCCGAAGATGGGGGCAGACCTGTCGGCGCGGGATGGGGAAGAAACCATCCGGGAATTTTTCACCCGTCACCTGGGACCGGAAGCGGTCGAAAAATTGGTGATCCCATTTATCTCGGGCGTGTATGCCGGCGATGTGGATCAGCTCAGTGCTCCGGCCGCCTTCGCCAAAATGGCCGCGATGGAAGCACGCGGCGGTGGTTTAGGCGCAGGCGCAGCGTTGACCCTAATGGAACGGGCCAAGGCAAAAAAAGCCAACCCCCCCCGTACCGACTTACCCGTCGTCAAGCGCGGTGAATTGGGATCTTTCAAAACCGGCTTGCAGGCTCTGCCCCAGGCGATCGCCCAAAAACTAGGCGATCGCGTCAAACTCAACCATCGAGTCACGGCGATCGAGCCCCAACCCAACAACACCTATCGCCTCACCATTGATACCCCCGACGGACCCACCACCGTCACCACAAAATCGGTCCTGATGGCCACCCCCACCAACACCACCGGCAAACTGCTGGCACCCTTAGCCCCCCACAGCACCGAGGCGATCGCCCAAATCCCCTATCCCACCGTCGCCTGCGTCATCCTCGCCTACCCCAAAAAGCATTTCAACTCTGATATGGAAGGCTTCGGCAACTTGATCCCCCGTAGCCTCGGCATCGACACCCTCGGTACCATCTGGGCCTCCAGCCTCTTCCCCGGCCGTGCCCCCGACGGCTGGCAATCCTTGATTAACTTTATTGGCGGCAGCACCAACCCGGCGATCGCCCAAATGACCGAGGAGGAAATCGTCCAACAGGTCCATGCGGATGTCAGTCGAATTTTATTGAAAGACGGTGCCCCCCAACCCAAAGTCCTCGCCTGCCATGTATGGGATCGCGCCATCCCCCAATACACCCTGGGCCACCAAGGACGCTTGGATGCCTTACAAGCAGGACTGGAGCAATACCCCGGTCTCTTTGCTGGTAGTAATTATGTTGGCGGTGTTGCCGTGGGCGACTGCGTGAAAAATGGGTTGCGCTTAGCAGGGATTGTGGCTGAACATCTCAGTACACAAGCACCAATACCTGTGGCTTAAGTTGATAGAGTAAGTGAAGGTGTAAAGGGGAACCAGGCGCGCTAGCGTAATGTTTGTGTGACAACGTATACAGCCTGGGGCTACAGAGTTACATCATCGTTAATAAATACTTCACTCCTCTGCTGACTACTGCTATGAAAGAGCGCGACAAGAATCTACGGGATCAGGTCAAGCTGACTAACCCCGAGAAAATGTATTCCCCCACCGATTCTCAGGGATACCCAATTGAGTATGAAGATGCAGATGGGCGGCAGCTTTTTAATCACGCTCGCCACAACATGACGAATTACGACGCTGTGCTGAGTGACGTACGGCAGAAAAATGGCAGAGTGACTGGCTGGGAGCAGAAGCAGGTTTCTGTTGCAGCCGCAGAGCAGGTCCTGCACCATTACAGAAACGAGCACGTCAAAGTTATAGCGGAGTCTAAGCGTCGAGGCTTTTGGCTGAAGGAGCTGATGCAAAAGGCTGGGGTGGGTACGATTTCTGCCCTCTCCAAAACCTTGGATTCCCTGTCTGATAGTTTGAAGCAAATTGCCCATTTGGAAGGCAGCCAACGATCCCTACAAACCTGGAATGATACCTATCGTGTGCAGCGGGATTTGGTGAAGGAAATTCTGAGTCGGGGAGCTGCCCAGGATCAAGTTGATCCCAGCATTCTGGATCAAGTTGATGCGGTATACCGCACGAAATCAGTGAATAAGGCGGTTTTGTCCGGTAGTGATCTCCTGGATCTTGAAAAGTCCGAGGTGTTGAAGCTTGTCCGTCGTTGCATTAAGTATACGAAGCTAGCGGACTAGGGGCGGTGGGCGATGGCCATGAAGCTCAAGGAGATCAAAGTCCAGGTGTACCAGCTGAGTGGTACGGAAACGACGCGCCAGCTCAAGAAAAAGTACCCGGAGCTTACCAAGTCCAAGGATCTGCGCTACAAGAAGCATTGGCAAGCGCTCCTAGACCACTTCACGCAGGCAGATCATTCGCATGACGGTGATCTGTCTTTGAAGGATTTAGAGGAGTCAGACAAAATGCTGCGTGAGTCTTTGGCGAAAGTGGGGGCGATGGCGGGCTTAAGTAAGGAGGAGGTGGAGATGGATTGGCAAAGAATCCAGTTGGAAAGTCAGTTCTCTGATATTCATATCGAAGAGCTGTAGCAGTGGACGTCCCTAAGAACATCGTTAAGCTTGCCAATCTCAAAGCGCTTCCGGCGGCACCGGGCATTTACATGGTTCGCGATCGCGCCCAGCGAGTTGTGTATATTGGCCAGTCGAAAAATATTCGTTCACGCTGGCTCCATGGGCACCACAAATTATCAGAGATTGTCACACTCTGCGGAACTGACTTTTCCATCGAGTGTTGTTTAGTGTCCCCTTGGCTCCTAAACCGGGCAGAAAATGCAGCCCATGGGGTCTATAAACCGTTGCTGAATGCTAAGACTCCCCCCCTAGTTTGATTCAGGGAGAAGAGCACGGGCGATTGTGGGGCCGTGGAACTTGACTATGTCACGAAGTCGGCGGCGCTAATGACGCTGCTGCTGATGCCGGTGACTTGGAACACTTGATTGCCATTGACGAAGACTTCCAGACCGCCGGAACCGTCTTGCCAGGTCAGACTATCCACGGCGCTCAGACCGGCGATCGCGATCAAATCGGTCCCGTCTTGGAAATCCGTAATGACATCAACCTCATTACTGCCCGCCACGAAGGAATCAATATCAACGGCAAAGGTATCTGCCCCGAGTCCGCCGGTCAGGACATCTAAGCCAATGCCGCCTTCTAAGAGGTCGTCGCCATTGTCCCCAAGCAATACATCATTGCCATCGTTGCCGAAGATCGCGTCATTGTCCGCGCCGCCGTTCACGGTGTCATTGCCTAACCCACCGTCAATGCGATCGCCCCCCGTGCCGCCGAAGATCCGGTCTGCATTGCCCTCACCGGCCAACACATCCGCCCCCGCTTCCCCGAGGATAAAATCTTGACCATCGCCGCCCCCGATGGAATCATCCCCAGCGCCGCCGCGCAGAAAATCATTGCCATCGCCCCCGTCGATAAAATCGTTGCCCGTGTCCCCTAGCAAAATATCGTTGCCGGTGCCCCCGTCAATTTCATCATTGCCACTGTTGCCCCGGGCAATATCATCACCGGCTTCCGCCAAGATGCGATCATTGCCAGAGCCGCCGAAGATGCGATCGTTGCCATCGCCCCCATCAATGCGGTCATCTCCAGCGTTGCCACTGAGTAAGTCCCGGCCACCGGAGCCGGACAGAAAATCATTGCCGCCAAACCCAAACGACCGATCCGGCTCGTCGCTGCCGATCACCGTCTCACTGCCATCCCCGGGGGTGAGCACCACTTCCCCGGGCTGCAACTGAAAACTGTTTTCATCAATTGCGATGGGGGGGAGGGTCAGTCGCGTCAGGGTGAAATTAATTTCTAGGGGCGCTTGGGGGGTGAACGTGATGGCCCCGGTCAACGGAATGATGAAATTGGGCTGATCGGGATCATCACTGGTAATGCTGAGTTCCCCGGTAAAGCTACTGACTTGGATATCGTCCCGTCTGAGGATTAGATCCAATGCCTGCCCCGGTGCTAGGGAAGCGGTCAACTGACCGGCCGTGATAGGGGTGCCGTCGGACCGAGTCAGGCTAAAACCAGCGGGCACTGAGACACCGCTGAGGGTCAGGGTGCTGGTGCCCGCGTTGAGGACACGGAGCGATCGCTCAAAATCCTGTCCAAATGCGGTCGAATCCAGGGCAAAGGGGGTGTTCCGGCCATCAAAGGTCGTATTGCCCCCGATCACTGAAATATCCGGTTCCGGCACAAACAGCGGGGGCAGCGCCGTAATGGTCCCATAGACATCGTTATTATCTTGGTTTGCTCCCACCCCATCCGTTCCGGTGGTCCCGCCCGCGCTATCGGCACCATTCCCCGAAAAGGTGACGGTCCGCGCCTGTACCGTTGGCAATGTGCCTGGGAGACCGGCGACCCCCGGCATGGTTGACGTGGTGTTTTGCACAATAAAAATTGCGCCGCCCCGACCATCAGCACCGATGCCGCCGCGGAATGCCGTGTTGTTGGAGAAAGTAACCGTGTCAAGGGTGACGTTTCCAGACCGGACAAAAATCGCACCGCCGAAGCCTGCCCCTGCACCGCCTGGACTGCCTACGCCACCATCCGCCCCGCCAAAGCCGCCTGCCCCAGGACCACCACCAGCACCGCCGCCGCCATAGCCGCCGCCGCCGCCATAGCCCCCGTCTCCGCCGTCGTTACCTCCGTTACCTCCGCCGCCACCAAATCCCCCATCTCCGCCGTCTAGGCTACCGTCTTGCCCTTCGCCGCCGCCGCCGCCGAAGCCTCCAATGCCCCCTGTGGCCCCGAGGCTGGCACCACCGCCTCCGCCAAAGAGACTGTTCCCACCCGCAATTCCGACGGTTCCGCCCCCGCCCCCGTAATTGCCGGTGCCGCCATAGCCACCGTCGCCGCCCGCGCCTGACGCAAATAGTCCACCCCCACCCCCACCAATGCCAGCACCGAACATGCCACCCCCACCGCCACCCACACCGCTTCCCCCACCAATCGCCTGGTTGTCGCTAAAGGCAACCTGCTGGAGTGTGACATCACCGCCGTAGATGAAGAGGCCGCTACCCAGACCCGCTCCTGACCCGCCGTTGCCGCTGCCGCCGCCTTGGGCATAACCATTGGTAATGGCCAGGTCTTCCAGGACAACCGTGCCTGAGCGGATAAACAGGGGACGAAACGCACCAGACCCATTAATTTCGGCGGTCTCAACGAAGGCGGTGTTTGGATCGTCTCCGGTGATCGTGATGTCGCTGTTGATCAGCCGGAGCATCGTATTGCTCAGCGTGTACGTTGAGAAGGTGCTGCTGAAGGCGATGGTGTCGGGCCCGGGGTTGGCATTGGCATTGGCGATCGCCTGACTCAGGGTGCCGGTGGTAAATCCGGTGCCATCGTCGGTGGGATTGTTAACGAGGAAAGTCGCTAAGGTGTGGCCATTAGGACTGGCGGGCAGTCCAACTCAAACCCGATCGCCCGATCGCCCCGCCGACCAATACGTCAAATACCCAATTCCCTTCGGTGTGATCGCCCCCGGTGATATCTTGATTGGCCGCAACGCCCGCCCCGGTGAGCCGGTGGATTTGCTCGACAAATGCCTGACCGATCGCCCCGGCTCCCACTTGGCAACCGTGGAGGATAATTTCTCCGGCTTGGCCGAGCGATCGCCCCCAGATTTTCAGGGCCGCTCGATAGTGGGTTAGTTGTGCGGCATCTAGGCGATCGCGTCCCAACAACAGTGCTCCCGGTTGACCGTGGGACACAATTTCTAGGCGATCAATACCGTTGGGGTGCGCGTCTAAAACTTGAGCAATGCGGGCAACGGCGTTTTCTTCAGGAGCAATGGGTAATATCTGTGCGGATGGCGCCAAGCCTTCCGTCAATTGATTCGCATCAGCAACCCGAGAGTCAACGACAAAGAGCGAGGAGCGCATGTTTATTACCTGGTGGAAAGCCTGAGAGAGTCGCACGCCAAGGAAAGATGCACAATGTACCGATATAAGACGTTGCAACGCCTTATAAGGTGTCGCATCTTAGCAGTCCTACACAAACATCTGAAAAATACCGGAGCTTCTATCTCGATGGTCCGACCGTTGCCAATCTAGCTAATTTGGCTGAGCTTCATTAGCGTCACTTCCCAGACCAAGCGCGGTTGAACATAGGACCGTAGCTGTTGTCGGGCCTGTTCAAATAACTGCATTGGATCTGGGCTCTCGTCTCCATTGCTCCTGGGGGTGATCGCCCCGCTGACGGTCTGAGATTGATGTTGCAACCAGTGGCGATGTTGGAGATAGGTCACCAACCAAATCTGGGCATCGGTGGCCAATTCTTTGGAAATTTGCTTCGCCAACGTGAGGGCTTCCACCGTATTCGTCACAGGGCGCTCCAAGGCCGATCGCAACTCATCCGATAGTCCCTGCAAATTTTCCCAATGGGCGATCGCAGCTCCGGGGCTGCCCTGAGCTAACGCCAATACATCCGGCTGGTTGGCCACCTCGTCATAGCCCGCCTGCCGCAGTACCGTTTGAACTTCTAATTCCGACAGCCGCCGAAAGGGAATCCGCGCACATCGAGACACCAGGGTCGGCAACAGGGAATCCGCACTGGGGGCCAATAAAATAATCGTCGCTTGCCCCGGTTCTTCCAGGGTTTTCAACAATCCATTCGCAGCCCCCTCCGCCATACTTTCCGCCGATTCCAGCACCACCAGCGATCGCGGTGCCTCCAAGGGTTGCCGCCCCAAAAATTGCCCAATCTGCCGCACCTGCTCCAGGCGAATTTGGGGGGCCGTTTGCTTTTTGATCCCCGCTTCCGCCGCCTGACTGGCTGGAATCAGTTTTCCCTTGTCGGTATAGGTGGGCTCCACCCACAGCAGATCTGGATGATTTCCCTCGGCAATACGCTTGGTCAGCCGAGGGGATGGGTCAGAACTCCCCGACGGCGAAAATAACAACTGGGCAAAACATCGGGCAGCCACCCCCCGACCGACCCCATCGGCCCCCGCAAATAAATAGGCCGGGGCTACATGCTCCCGAGCGATCGCCCGTTCCAATAACACCACCGCCTGGTCTTGGCCCAACAGCGATGCAAACCAGGGAGACCCCTGCCCCCCACTCACCTACCCAGCCTCCTCAACCCATTGCTTCAGCCGAGGTTCCAACGCCGCCTTCACATTCTCAAACAACGCATCCAGGGGCACCCCCGCATCAATGCGCACAATCCGGTCCGGAAACTCGTCCGCCAATGATTGAAACCCAGCCCGCACCCGATTCTGAAATGCGACCCCATTGGCCTCCATGCGATCGCCCTCCTTTAATTTGGACGACGCCACGGATCGCACCTGTCGCCGTTCCAGAGCTACTTCAGACTCCACATCGAACCACAACGTTAAATCCGGCTGTAATCCCTGGGTCGCCAACGCCACCGACTGTTTCACCAGATCCATATCCAGCTCCCGCCCAAATCCTTGATAGGCGATCGTGGAATCCGTAAAGCGATCGCACAGTACCCATTCCCCGTCTTCTAACGATGGCCGCACGACCTCCGACAAATGCTGGGCTCGATCCGCCGCATATAACAACAACTCCGCCCGGTGGTCGAGCTGGGCCCAATCGCCGCCCACCTGCAACAACACATCCCGCAAATACCGCCCAATCGCCGTTCCCCCGGGCTCCCGCGTCACCACCAGCGTCTTCGCCCACCCTGAATCCCTCAGCCAACTGCGTACCCGCTGAATCTGAGTGGTCTTGCCCACCCCATCAATGCCTTCAAATGTAATGAAGCGTCCCCGCAAACCCATTCTCCCAGGTGACTATCCAAGCCGATACCTATCCTAAATGACTCCGGTATGATGAAAGGGAATTTTTTTCAACGCCCCTTTTCAAAGCCCCAAGGATCGATCCATGGCTCGCTATACCTGTACCTTCGCGATTTCCTGTTCCCAAGAGCAAATCACTGAATGGTTGCCCCAAATCCTGCAAGTTTGCGATCTGTCCATTGTTCACAGTGGCGAAGACTATATCTTGGCGAAGGAACAACCGGGGCAAGTCACCTTTACAGAGCTGGTAAGCGTTGAGGTGCTTGTGGAAAATCAGTCCCCCGAGTCCACTGGCATCAATCTCAATATGATTATTCGCAACGAAGAGCTGCCCCTCAAAGCGAATAACCATTGCCGCGATATGTCGGAAAAAATTAGCGATGCCGTGCGATCGCACCACGAAATCAGAACCCTCAGCTACGTCACCGGCTAAGTCACTCGCCAAGTCACCGGCTAATCAGCGATCGCCCAGGAGTCCCGAGTCCTGGGACTGATTTTCCATTGCAAAACAACAGACAAGCACAAAAAACTTAACAGCGGTTCAAGAAAGATCAAAAACGGAATGACATAACTCCCCCGAAAACCCGAGGCAATTAACAGAACTGTTACACCCCCTTGTCGGGATCATCCAGATTCCCTAAAACGATGATTAGACCCACCTTATGGATCTCATCGGAACTCAGGGCCGACGGCCGGTACCGGTGAACCTTAAGGATGGGGCACCCACGAGTCACACCGCTGAACAGCGATCGCCCGCTATGGACTTTCCCTGGTTAACCACCACAATCCTGCTGCCCATTGCGGCCGCCCTCCTTCTGCCCATCATTCCAGACAAAGACGGCAAAACCGTCCGCTGGTATTCCCTGGTGGTCGGCCTCATCAACTTTGCCATTCTTATCTATGCCTTCTGCACCCAGTACGACTTTGCCCAGCCGGGACTCCAGCTGGTGGAAAGTTACACCTGGATTGAGCAACTGGACTTGAAGTGGTCCGTCGGTGTGGATGGTCTTTCCATGCCCCTAGTGCTCCTCACCGGTTTCATTACGACCCTGGCCACCCTTGCGGCTTGGCCGGTCACCCTGAAGCCCAAGCTGTTCTATTTCCTGCTGCTGTGCATGTACGGCGGACAGATCGCCGTCTTCGCCGTGCAGGATCTGCTGTTGTTCTTCCTGGTCTGGGAACTGGAGCTGATCCCCGTTTATCTGCTCCTGTCCATCTGGGGCGGAAAACGCCGCCTCTACGCCGCGACCAAGTTCATCCTCTATACCGCTGGGGGCTCCCTCTTTATCCTGGTGGCCGCCCTGACCATGGCGTTTTATGGGGATACGGTCACCTTTGATATGGCGACCCTGGCCGCCAAACCCTATGGGCAAACCCTCCAATTACTTCTCTATGGCGGTTTTTTGATAGCCTACGCCGTGAAGCTGCCCATTTTCCCCCTGCACACCTGGCTACCGGATGCCCACGGGGAAGCGACGGCCCCGGTGCATATGCTGCTGGCGGGGATCCTGCTGAAGATGGGAGGCTATGCCTTGATCCGGATGAATGCGGGCATGTTGCCCGATGCCCATGCGGTCTTTGCGCCGGTCCTGATTATTTTGGGCATCGTCAATATCGTCTATGCGGCGTTGACCTCCTTTGCCCAGCGCAACCTGAAACGAAAGATTGCCTATTCCTCCATTTCCCACATGGGATTTGTGTTGATTGGGATCGCCTCGTTCACCGACCTGGGGATGAGCGGTGCCGTGTTGCAAATGGTGTCCCATGGATTGATTGGGGCGAGCCTCTTCTTCCTGGTGGGGGCCACCTACGATCGCACCCATACCCTGATGCTGGATGAAATGGGCGGCGTGGGCCAGAAGATGCCGCGAATCTTCTCCATGTTCACCACCTGCTCGCTGGCGTCCCTTGCCCTGCCGGGGATGAGTGGATTTGTCGCTGAACTGACCGTGTTCCTCGGTTTCACCTCGAGCGACGCCTATTCCCTGCCCTTCAAGGTGTTTGTGGTGATTTTGGCGGCGGTCGGTGTGATTTTGACGCCGATTTATCTGCTGTCGATGCTGCGGGAAATCTTCTATGGCCCCGAGAACAAGGAGCTAACGTCCCACGAAAAGCTGGTGGATGCGGAGCCTCGAGAGGTGTTTATCATTGCCTGCCTGTTGCTGCCCATCATCGGGATTGGGTTTTATCCCAAGTCCCTGACGGATATTTATGATTCCACCACCCAGCAACTGACCGCTCGATTACGGGCATCGGTCCCCACCCTGGTGGCGGATCGGCAGCGGACCGGTCCCCTCGCGGAGTCCTTGAAAGGGGCAACTGCGGCGATCGCCCCTGAGCTTCCCCCCATCACGATTACTCGTTAAGGGGGGCGGTGCTGCCCAAGGGTGGATCCCCTGGTCTTCCCTTGGGGTGGGGCTTACGTCCGACCGCCTTCGTTACCAAAACTTCAAATTCCCCTGGTATCACCTAGGATATCCAGGGGAATTGCTTTATGCTTAGGCAAATGAAACGGTTCTTTGATTTAGTAAATCTATTTATTTAGCGTTGTTTAGATCTGATGTCTAAGTACAACGGAATCTAAACTAATTTTCTTTAAACGACTTATGACTACAACTTTAGAGCTCCCCAAGTCATCGGATGTCCTCAGAGCTGAGGGAGGACTTGATCCATCCGTTGGGGGAGATGGCTCCTACCTTGTCGGTTTCCAGGCCTTGTCTGATCCGATTCGCCTCCAGGTCCTGGAATTGCTGCGGACCCAGGAGCTCTGTGTGGGAGAGCTATGCGATGCCCTGGGGGGTATTGCCCAATCGAAGTTGTCTTTCCATCTGAAGGTTTTGAAGCAGGCGGGGCTGATTGTGGGCCGCCAGGAAGGACGTTGGGTGTATTACCGCCTCAATGTGGCCCAGTTCGTGGTCCTGGAAGAATATTTGGCAACCTATCGACGGTTTGCCCAGGTGTGGCCGAATCGGGACGAAAACTAGGCGAGTGACTAGGCAAATGATCGGGGCGATCGCCGGATTTTCCGGCTTCGGGTCGCGTCTGCTGAAAGAAAGATGGAGTGAGGCATTGACCCGATTGACTCCATTGCCGCTGGGGTGAGATGCAGGAGTCAGATGTGGGGCTGTCATAGGCGATCGCCCACGACCCTTGTATCATGACTACTATTTAGTGCGGTTGGATGGTGTCATCTCGCCAGCGCATTCTCATCAGCACAAGTTGTTATGGCCTGATTTGTCAGGTAACACTTGCACTGTTGCCTGGTGGCGATGGAGCGCCGCCTAACCTGTTCGCCCTTACCGTCCGTTCAAATCGGATTTCGAAGATTATGTCTTCCCATCCCTTATCGTTTGCTCAGTCTTGGTCCCGTCGCGTAGCTGGAGCCGCAGCCGTGCTGCTGACGGCCACCACCGCCGCAACGGTGATTCCACCTCAGCCTTCCCATGCAACGGGTCCTGGTTTGACCTTGTTTGGGGAGCAGTCCCTCAATTTCAACCTGGATAGCGGGGCTAATAGCACCTTTGATCGCTATCGGTTGCGTATTCCCCCTCAGGAGACGGCGATTTCACAGGTGGTCGTCGGTTACGATCCCACCCGCTGGAGAGGCCGGTTAGATGAAGATAACATCGAGCTTCGGTACCGCAAGGACCGGGACGGCCGAGAGCGGGTGTTCAAGCTGCGGGAATTAGCGGTCGATACCGAGAGTGGAATTGTGTCCTTGGTGCCTGAGCAGCCGGTGCCAGCCGGAGAGCGCGTGGAGGTGGTCTTCCACAATGTCGCTAATCCCCGCAATGGTGGCTTCTTCAAGTTCCGGTGCAATATTGCAATTCCGGGCGATCGCGCTCAACAGTTCCGCTTCCTCGGCAATTGGGTCATTGATATCGAATAAGGCTCCTCGGCTAATCGATAGATCCCCCCAAAATCCCTGATCTCCGATGACTGCTTTAGTCTTTGGATCAGGGATTTTTAAGTTGTGAATAAGCGTCAATCTTTCTCGGTCACCCGCCAGCTCAGCTTGAGGTTGAACCAGAAATTCCATATGGTGACGGCGGCGATCGCCAGGAGCTTGGCCACGTAAGCATTGACGCCAAAGCCATTGAACAAAATATTCATGATGGTCACGTTCAAGAGTAGCCCCGATAGGCAGACCAGGTTGAACTTGAGAAATCGTTTGATGGCCTGGCGGCGTTGGGTCTGGGCTTTGGCAATATCCCCAAAGGTCCAGCGATCGTTCCACAGAAAATTATTGAGAATCGCCACCTCGGCCGACAGGATGGCGCTTCGGGTGAGTCCCCAGCCTAGGACCCCCCGCAGCAGATAAAAGACCCCCATATCGACAAAAACGCCGCTAAAGCCGACGATCCCAAAGCGTACCAGTCGACCCACCTGCCATCGGGACCATCGCAGCCGTCCCAGGTGGAGCAAATAATCCCAGTAGTGACGGCGCGATACTTTGCTATCTCCCTCTTGGCGTTCTTGGAAGACGTAGCCACATTCGCCAATCCATTGCACCCGACCCCGCCCAAGGACTTCGATCAGGATTTTGTAACCGATGGGGCTGAGGGGCACTTGGGCGATCGCCGCCCGCCGCACCAGAAAATAACCACTCATGGGATCCGACACCCGTCCCACCACCTCCGGCAAAATCACCAGCCCCAACATCTGTGCCCCGCGCGATAAAACCCGCCGCGCCAAACTCCAATCGCTGACGCCACCCCCGATCACGTGGCGACTGGCAACGGCAAGGTCGGCTCCCCGTCGAATTTCCGAGAGTAGCTGAATCAGGGTCTCCGGGGGATGTTGTAAGTCCGCATCGATCACCCCCAAGACCTGACCCCGCGCCCCCTGCCAACCGCGAATGACGGCGGTAGAGAGTCCCCGTTCTGCTGTGCGGCGCATCACCCGAATTTGGGGAAACGCTGCCGTTGCGCCTTGGGCAGATTCCCAGGTGCGATCGGGGCTGTCGTCGTCCACCACGATGAGTTCGTAGTCATCCAATAAATATTGGTCGAGCAATTGCACCAGTTTTTCCAACAGCGCCACCACATTGGCGGCTTCTTGGTAGGTGGGGACGATGAGGGAGAGGAAAGGAGGTCGATCGCCCTGGCCCGTGGGATCTGTAGGGGCTGCGGAGACGATATAGAAGCCTGTGGGAACGGTGAGGAGAGGGGCGGCGTGTTGTTGTTGATCCGCTTGGTATTGATCGGGAGAGGGGTTGGCAACCATGGGCACAGGCACGGGGGGCAACGCCTATCCTACAGTCTTGCGAGGCTAGGGATAGGGGTTGGGAAATGCGTTCGTGGCGAATGGGAAACGTTATGGTTGCTGTCTATCCTGTTGGTTTAACCTAGGGGTTCGGTGCTGTTCTTTGGTATCCCAAGGGCTATGACTGGATCGGGTCCCCGCGATATTCCTAACCGCAATTGTTTTGAGGTGGTCTTCGAGCATCTGACGCCGATGATGCAGGAATATGTGCGCACCAAAAAGCAGCATCCCCAGGCCCTATTGCTCTATCGGGTGGGGGATTTTTACGAGACGTTTTTTCAGGATGCCTGTACGGTCTCGGAGGTGTTGGAGCTGACCCTGACCAGTAAGGATGCGGGGAAACAGGTGGGGCGGGTGCCCATGGCTGGGGTGCCTCACCATGCCTTGGATCGCTATGCGGCGCAGTTGGTGAATCGCGGGTATGCGGTGGCGATCGGGGATCAAACCGAAGACCCAGCCCTGGCCCAGGGGTTAGTGCGTCGGGAAGTGACGCGGGTGTTGACGCCGGGGACGGTGATTGAGACGGGGATGTTGGCGGCCCGGCGAAATAATTTTTTGGCGGCGGCGGTGGTGTCGGGCAAGGGCTGGGGCTTGGCCCATGGGGATGTGTCCACGGGGGAGTTTTGGACCACCCAGGGGGAGCGGCTGGAGCAGTTGACCCAAGAGCTATTGCGGTTGCAGCCGTCGGAGGTGTTGACACCGGTGGATGCGCCGGATTTGGTGGGGCTATTGCGGCCGGGGGAAAGTCGCGATCGCCTTCGGGATCGGGGGGGACAACTGTCCGATGCCCTCCCGTCTGAGTTTTGTTATGCGCTGCGACCGGCGTCGGCGTTTGGGTTGGATGAGGCGCGCCAACGATTAATGCATCGATTTCGGGTGCGATCGCTGGAGGGATTGGGGTGCGATCGCCTGCCGTTGGCCATCCGCGCCGCCGGTGGATTGTTGGACTATATCCAGGACACCTTTAAGGGGGGCAGCGATGGCAATGCCGTGGAGGGCGATCGCGTGCCCCTGCAAACCCTGAAAACCTATACGGTGACGGATTTTTTGATTCTGGACCACCAAACCCGGCGCAATTTGGAAATTGTACAAACGGTGCGGGATGGGCTGCTCCATGGGTCGCTGCTATGGGCGCTGGACCAGACCGTCACCAGCATGGGCAGTCGAGCCTTGCGGCGATGGTTATTGCAGCCCTTGTTAGATCTCAAGGGGATTCGATCGCGCCATAGCACCGTCACCGAACTGATCGGCAATACCCAACTGCGGCGGGATTTACAGGCGAATTTGCGGGACATCTACGACCTGGAACGGCTGGCCGGACGGGCGGGATCTGGGACAGCCAATGCGCGGGAGTTGCTAGCGTTGGCGGATTCGTTGCAAAAGTTGCCGGATTTGGCGCAATTAGTACAACCCTGCGAGTCGCCCTATCTTAAAGCCCTGCAATGGGTACCGGAAGCCCTCGAAAAATTGGGGATGCGCTTGAAAAACGCCCTCAATGCAGACTTGCCCATTTCCGTGATGGAGGGGGGCTTGATTCGGGATGGGGTAAGCGAGGAGCTGGATGAGCTGCGATCGTGCGCCGTCGATGACCGGAATTGGCTGGCGGCGCTGGAGCAACGGGAGCGGGAACGCCTGGAGCTGACCAGTCTCAAAGTCCGCTTCAATAAAACCTTTGGCTATTACATTGGCATCCCCCGCGCTAAGGCAGCCCTGGTGCCGGACGACTATATCCGCAAACAAACCCTAACGAATGAGGAGCGCTACATCACGCCGGAGCTGAAGGAGCGCGAGGCACGGATTTTATCGGCTCAAGATGAAACCAATCTGCTGGAATACGATATCTTCCGCGGGCTGCGGGATGAGGCCGGTGCATTAGCTGAGCCGATTCGGCAGGTGGCGCGGGCGATCGCCGCGGTGGATGTCCTGGTGTGTTTCGCGGAATTGGCGGTCTTGCGGGGCTATTGCTGCCCAGAAATGGAAACCGGACGCACGTTAAAAATTCACCAGGGTCGCCATCCCGTGGTGGAATATTCCCTGCCCGATGGCTTTTTCGTCCCCAACTCCAGCAACCTAGGCAGCGGCGACCCCCCCGGGAGCGATCGCCGAAATCCGGACCTGATCATCCTCACCGGTCCCAACGCCAGCGGTAAAAGTTGTTATCTCCGCCAGGTGGGCTTGATCCAGCTCATGGCCCAGGTGGGCAGCTATGTCCCCGCCCAATCGGCCACCCTCGGCATTAGCGATCGCATTTTTACCCGGGTGGGCGCGGTCGACGACCTGGCCACCGGTCAGTCTACTTTTATGGTGGAAATGAACGAGACAGCCAATATTTTGAACCACGCCACCGCGCGATCGCTGGTGCTTCTGGATGAAATCGGGCGGGGGACCGCTACGTTTGATGGTCTTTCCATTGCCTGGGCAGTTGCCGAATATTTAGCCAACGACCTTCAGACCCGGGCAATTTTCGCCACCCACTACCACGAACTCAACGAGCTAGCGGCCCTCATCTCCACCGCCGCCAATTTCCAAGTCACCGTCCAGGAACAGGGCGATCGCATTGTGTTTCTCCACCAGGTACAGCCCGGCGGCGCTGACAAATCCTACGGCATCGAAGCGGCGCGCCTGGCTGGACTGCCCCAAAAGACCATCCACCGCGCCCGCCAGGTGATGACCCAAATCGAAAAACACTCCCGGATCGCCACCGGTCTCCGTAAAACCAACGATAAAAATCAAAAAAATAATACCAAAGCAAAATCCGATGGCGATGACGACGCCAACCTCGAACAGCTAGATATCCTAGACCTGTTCTAGATATCCCTAAAGTGATCTCGAGGGCTGACACAAATGGGGAATGACACCCATAGAGGGTCTCACCCCGCGGTCTGAACTCTTCATGGTCCCCCCCGAAGCCGTTGCCCTGTCCCCTATTTTTTCCTGCACCAATTGCCCATGAACGCCCCTCCGTCCCCGTCACCGTCAGACCCCGATTTATGGGTGTCTTGGGAGGATTATCACCACAAAATTGAGCAGCTTGCGGCGTTGATTGCCCGCTCCCAATGGTCTTTTGACACGATCCTGTGCATTGCCCGGGGGGGACTCCGCGTTGGCGATATTCTGTCCCGGATTTATAACAAACCCCTCGGGATTCTGGCCGCCCAATCCTATGGGGGATCGGGGGCGGAGAAACGCGATCGCGGAGACCTTCAGCTCTCCACCTCCCTGGCAATGGTGGGCGATCGCCTGGGTCCGGCGGTCCTCCTGGTGGATGATCTCGCGGACTCGGGACAAACCCTTAACAAAGTGAAACAATATTTAGAGGGCTACTATCACGAGGATATTAAGTCGTTAAGAACTGCGACCCTATGGTGCAAAGCCTGTTCTAGCTTTACGCCGGACTATTATGTGGACTTTTTGGCGCATAATCCCTGGATTCACCAGCCCTTTGAGCGCTATGACAATGGCAACGGGGCGGAATCATTTTTGCGAGATCGTCGTCAACCGTAATAGGAATGGCCCCAGCCCCAATGGCTGCGTGCTAGTCTAAATAAATATACGGAGATATTATCTTCTCACTCTATCCGTTTATCCGTTCGCGCTTGACCGTTGCGGGGCCGAATTATAGGCATATGCCGGTTTTTGGGCGGCGTCTCCGTAAAGCTGATTGTTAGTCTTTGTTGTCCTGGGCGTAAGGTTTGTCCTCAGGAGAATTCGCGGGTTCTGTTTGTCGAGGTTTGCCATGATGCACATGCGAAAAGGGAGCGTTAGCAAGGATGCTGCCGCGGTGAAGGGAAACAGAGCCACGGCGGAACCCATGGTCTTTCCTCCCCTGGGGACATATTTTGTCGAAGCGGGGCTATTGAGCCAGGCCCAGGTGGAGGTCGTCCTCAACGATCAGGAGATGACCGGGTTGCGGTTCGGTGAAATCCTCGTGCAGCGGGGGTGGATGAAGGAAGCGACCATTGAATATTTTGTCGACAAGTTGATCGAGCCTGAGCGGCGATCGCTGCAGAAGTCCATGGCGTGGCAGAAGGCGGGGACGCCCAAGAAAGCCACCCACCGTAAAGGATTTGTTACCGGTCCCCCGGCGGCACCGCCGACGAATCGTAAGGCTGCGGCCAAGGGCGATAAGACGGTTCCCCTGCGTCCTGCGGCTCAGCACCGTAAGGGGTTTGTGAAACCGACGGAGCAGGATTCTAACGCTGATACGGCGGCGAAGGGGGCTCCCTCGACGGATGACAAGGAAGAGCTAACCACCTGTACGGGGTTGAATCGCTCCAGAAATTACGATGAAGCGTCGGAAAGCTTGGTCTGGATTGGGTAAGGATTGCCCTGCGATGGACTGAGCAATCGGACTGACCGGTGGACTGATGGGCTGACAATTCGAATCGATTTGCAAGCCGCCCCTTTCAGTGAGGGGCGGTTTACTATGGCCAGTGAGGTTTTTCTGGGGTTGAGATGCCATGGCTGATCCTGCCGCATCCAAGCAATCGGGACCGGATGGGACGGGGACGGGACGGTCGGGTAGGGGGGGGCGATCGCCATCCCGGTCTCGGTTGTCGACGGATGTGCCGGAGGCGGTCCGCGATCGCCCGGGGGTGACCCCATCTTCCTCTCGGCGGGGTGGGGGATTATGGATCGTGCTGGCGGTGTTGATTCTCCTAGGGGCGATCGCGGGATGGGGTGTGACCACGGGGCAGTTTCAAGCTTGGCTGCCGGGGGCGACTGAGCCGGTGGTGGAAGAGGTTACCGATCCTGCGGCCTCGCCAACGGTGAGCGCCGATGATTTGCTGGGGCATTTGCCCTATGAAGAGGCCCCCGAAGACGAGCTGGTGGCTATTTCGGCGGATGGGCGATTCCAAATGCGGGAGTCGGCGGCAGAATCCTATACCCGGATGGCGGAGGAGGCACGGCGGGCGGGGATTCCCTTGGTGGTGCTTTCTGCGTTTCGCTCCATTGAGCTGCAGCAGCAGATTTTTTTTGATGTCAAAGCAAACCGCCGCCAGACTCCCGACGAGCGGGCGGAGGTGAGTGCGCCACCGGGTTATAGCGAGCACCACACCGGCTATGCGATCGATTTTGGGGATGGTGAGGTGCCGTCCACCCATTTACGGGAAGCCTTTGAGGAGACTCGTACCTTTGAATGGTTGGAGCAGAACGCGGTGCGGTTTAATTTTGAACTGTCATTCCCCCGGGGGAATGTGCAGGGGATTGCCTACGAACCCTGGCATTGGCGGTTTGTGGGCGATCGCGACAGTCTGGAAACCTTCTATAAAGCGCGGTACCAGGTGAAGCCTCGCCCAACCCCCTTAGATAGGGACCGGGAGGGAGCAGACGACGATTCGGGCAATTGAGCACTCGCAAATAATTTATTTGAGAGGGTGCTCCCCAATCGAGGGTGGCCGGATCGCCTGGCATGGGGATCGGCATGGGGTCAGCGGAACCCCTAGCGGCATCCATCCACCGACACAACGTAGACATTGCCCACGGTGCCCGTGTTGCCCACCAGCGTATTCACCTGGAACGGCTGAAGCACGCGGCTGTTGGTGCGGCGACGGGGGAAGGCTTCGATTTGCACCAGTTCGTTCGCTTCCGTCACAATTTTGTCGTTGTAGAAATTGTCGTTGGAGTTGTCACCGTATTTCAGGAACCCTTCGACGTTGTAAGTGCCGGAATCTTTGAAGAATAGGTTGACGCGGAAGCTAGTGAAATTAATTTCGGTCGGGACTGTAAAATCCGTATTCCAGTTGTTTCGGGACACCAGGAGACCGGGGAGGGAGACCCGCTTGACCACTTCGGGATCGGTGCCGCCCACGGGGATCAGGGGCAGGGCGCGGCGGCAGGCGACTTGGGGTTCAAAGCGCTGGGGCACTTGGGCGAGGGGGGCCGGACCCTGAAGCGCCGTTGGCAAGGGGGATAGCAGTCCTAAGAGGGGCGCGATCGCTAAACCACTGGTGATGCGAGAGAAGTTCAACAGCATTGTCATGACGGGAGATAGCTAAGACGTTTTAGGATGACCAAAGGTTAACTCAATTATCCCAGAGCCTTACTGTGACTGATTCTTCGACTGATTCTTCCGGAGATACCCCGCCCTCCAATCGTGGGGATGACGCCCTCCAATTGCCCCCAACGGAACTGGAGCAGGAATTGGCGGCGGAGCGGCAATTTCAAGCGCGGGCGCTATTGCAGCGGGGTAAGACGGCCTATGAATCGGGACGGTATCGGGATGCCATTAACCAGTTGGAAACGGCGGCGGGAGTGATGCAAAATCCGGTGTCTCCGTTGGGCGGTGAAATCTCGGTGTGGTTGGTGACCGCTTATGAGGCGTTGGGGTTGCGGGATAGTGCGCTGGAGTTGTGCCGAAAAATCT
>CAZZMD010000022.1:0-63871 GCA_964655355.1 uncultured bacterium | reverse complement strand
TGTACCAGGTCGATTGGGGAGAACTGGATTATTTAGTCGTCGACATGCCCCCCGGAACCGGTGATGCGCAACTCACCTTGGCGCAGGCGGTGCCCATGGCAGGGGCGGTAATTGTGACGACGCCCCAGACGGTGTCCCTCTTGGATGCGCGGCGGGGATTGAGAATGTTTGAACAGCTCAACGTGCCGGTCTTGGGCATCGTCGAAAATATGAGCTATTTCATCCCCCCCGATATGCCCGATCGCCAGTACGACATTTTCGGGTCCGGCGGCGGCGAAAAAGCGGCCGCAGAGCTAGAGGTGGAGCTATTGGGGGCCGTTCCCCTGGAAATGCCCGTCCGGGAAGGGGGCGATCGCGGTACGCCCATTGTGGTGTCGGCTCCGGACTCGGCCTCGGCGATCGCCCTAACCAAAATCACCCAAACCGTAGCGGCGCGGGTTTCGGTCAATGCCTTAACCGGTCGGATTTGAATTAGGGGATGATGTAAAGCATTAGGAGGCGCGAGTGACCCCGGATCACACCGCCAGGGAATCCCGCGATTCCCCCCCTTGCTCCTGAGAGCCTGCTCCTGAAATCTTGCTCCTAAAATATTGATTGATGGTTTCCAGCTTCTTTAAGCTGCCCTGACTATGACTGCACCTACTGTGCTTGGGCGTTTCCGATGGCGCACCCTAATCCAACCCTGGCTCGAAATGGATTGGATTTTATTGGTCGCGGTCATCGCCATGACCTGCCTCGGCGGCGTTGCCATTCGCAGCGTAGAAATTAAATCCGAGGGCTCCAACTGGATTCGTCACCTGAGCACCGCCGGCGTGGGATTGGTAATGGCGCTAGGCATTGCCCGATTCCGCTATGACAATCTACTGCGGTGGAAATGGATCATTTATGGGCTCACCAATCTGTCCCTAATCGCCGTCAAACTGGTGGGCACCACAGCATTAGGCGCAGAACGGTGGATTGCCGTTGGTGGGGTCCATATCCAGCCGTCGGAGTTTGCCAAGGTGGGGATCATCATCACCCTGGCAGCAATGTTGCACCAGTCCACCGCATCGACCCTGCCGCGCATGTTCCAGGTACTAGGCGTCACGGCAGTCCCTTGGGCACTGGTGTTTATTCAGCCTAGTTTGGGCACCTCGTTAGTCATTGCATCCATCTGCTTTGGCATGCTCTATTGGGGCAACGCCAATCCGGGATGGCTGATCCTACTGGTATCCCCCCTGGTCGCAGCCATTCTTTTTAACTTGTACATTCCAGCGTGGTTAGCCTGGACCGCCTTGATGGGGGCGATCGCCTGGAAAAGCCTGCCCTGGTCAGCGATGGGGGCCCTCGGGGCAGTGGCGATCAATGCCGTCTCCGGGGGACTCGGCAAAATCTTCTGGGACATTTTGCAGCCTTACCAAAAGGCACGGATCACCATGTTCCTCAACCCAGACCAAGATCCCATGGGCGGTGGCTATCACCTGATCCAATCGCGGATCGCCATCGGTGCCGGGGAACTATGGGGCAAGGGATTGAACCAGGGCACCCAAACCCAACTGAACTTTATCCCCGAGCAGGACACAGACTTTATTTTTGCGGCGATCGGCGAAGAATTCGGGTTTATTGGCTCAATGCTAGTGCTGATCGGGTTCTGGCTAATTTGTCTCCGGCTGGTATGGATTGCCCAAGGAGCCAAGGATAATTTCGGCTCGTTGCTGGCGATCGGCGTGTTGGGAATGCTGGTGTTTCAAGTGGTCATTAATATCGGCATGACCATTGGCCTAGCCCCCATCACCGGAATCCCGTTGCCACTGTTGAGCTACGGGCGGTCAGCGATGATAACCAACTTCTTGGCGATCGGGCTGGTAGAATCGGTCGCCAATCACCGACAACGATTCAAGTTCTAGCCCTTCTCCTTGGAGAAAAAGGGCTAGGGGTTTGAGAACTATGCCCCTTTCTGAAACCCCTTGACGGAATCCACAACAACATCGGCGACAGGGTGATTGAGAAGTCTTTTAATAGCTGTTTCGCCGCCGCCTTTTAGCGCTCCCATAAAACGCTGTTTGAGAGTTGGTTTAGCGTCTAGCTCTTCCAACACTTCTTGAGTGGCTTTCTGTTGTCCCTTCTCGCTGGACAGGTTATAGCTGTCGGCAGCCTCAATAATAATCGCTTTGACCTCTTGAACAATCTCCTGGTGTTCATGGGAAATGTTCAGATCTCCCATTATTTTGTGGCCTGTAATTTTGTCGCCCATGACTTTGTCACCAGCAACCTTGTCACCTGCGACATTGTCGCCGCTGCCACTGTGGGTTTGGGTTATGTTATTGCCCATGGCTAGTTTCTCAATGACTTGATTTGACTTAGTTTTTGATGTCCTTTCAGACTGTGTCCATCGAGCTGATCATAACGAATCTCACATTCCATCTCTTAGCCGCAATGGGACTAGGGCTGGATGCAGTCCGATAGAATCGAATACACTCAGAAGAATCCTTTGAAACGGAACGTCTACGGGCAGTTGCGTTGGCTGGTACTCTGCCGTTAGAGAGCTGGAGCCCAGGCCCTCGCCCCCATTCCTGAATCCTATGCAACCACGTCGACGATCGCCCCAGTCTCAATTTCCCCCCGGGTCCGATCCAGAGACAGATTTGACCCAACCCCCCCCGCTGCGGCGATCGCGTCGACAATTACCCCCTGCCAAATCGCGGAAGTCGAAAGCGGCACAGAAAGCGGCACAGGCAACCCAGAAAAAACGATCCAAAGTGCCCGGCATCCTCACCCAATGGTGGTTTTGGATGGTCACAGGCTGCGCTGGCATTGGAGGCGTTATCGCCATCGCGGTGATTGTGCTGCTACAGGTGCCCGCGCTCCCCACCTGTCCCTCGGTATTTTGGCCCCTGGCCTCGGGATCCGTGCGCATTTACTGTGCAGAATTGTCGGCGAAAAAACGGACGCCGGAAGACTTATTGGACGCCATCATGCTCCTGGATGGCCTCGGCGAGGATGATGGATTACGCCCCCTCGCCAACGAATATTTGATTAAGTGGACCGAGGAGCTGCTCACCCTCACGGAAGCGGTGGTCAACGCCGGCGATTTGGACCGGGCGATCGCCCTCGTCCAGGAGATTCCCGACAATGACACCACGCGGCAGCTCTTGCGGGACAAGGTGCAGGAATGGCGCACCGAATGGGCAGAAGCGGAAACGCTCCATGGGGACGCCCTCGCGGCGATGGAACAGCAACGGTGGTCTGAAGCGCAGATCTTTTTACGGCGGCTGCGGGTGGTCTCAAACCCCTATTGGTCCAGCGAAAAACATGGGGAACTCACCCTACGGATGAAGGCGCTACTGGAGGACAGCAGCAAAATTCGCCGGGCGCAGCGGCTGGCCAAAGGGCGATCGCAATCGGGCTATCAGAAAGCCTTGGAATTACTGGCCAGCATCAAGCCCAGCAGTCCCCTGTATCAAGATGCCCAGATCGCCCAGGAAGAAATTGCCGATCAGCTCTTGGCAAAAGCCCGCCAGGAACTCGAAGGGGGCAATGGGACCGGGGCCCTAGCCCTAGCCAACTTACTGCCCGATACCCAGGACTACGGCACCGAGCGCTTCGATTTACGGGTCTTGGCCCAGGCGATCGCGGCAGCAAATCGGGGGACCGGGGTCGATTTAGAACTAGCCATCACAGAAGCATCGAAAATCACCAGCGATCGCCCCCTCTATGATCGGGCCCAGCGGCTGATTGCCCGATGGCAGCGGGATACAGAATTCGTCGGATATTTAGAACGCGCCCGTCAGATCGCCGCCCGGGGCACAGCGAACGATTACACCGACGCGATCGCCCAAGCCAAACGCATCCCCGAAAGCAGCGGTCAATACGAAGAAGCCCGACGACAAATTTCCCTCTGGAGCGACGAATGGCAACGGCTGCGGGATCGCCCCCGCCTGGATCAAGCGCGGGATATTGCCCAAAGCGGCTCCATCAGCGCCCTCCAATCGGCGATCGCCACCGCCAGCAAAATTCCATCCAGTAGCCCCCTATCGGAGGATGCCAGAGCCGATGCGCAGCAATGGCAAGAGCAGATCGAACGGCGACAGGATCAGCCCACCCTCACCCGCGCCCAAAACTTCGCCAACAGTCGCAACTGGTCCCAAGCCGTCCAGGTGGCCCAATCCCTCGCCAATAGCGATCGCGCCCTGTCCAGCCAAGCCCAGCGCCTAATTGGTCAATGGCAACGGGAACAAAACGCCCAAAGTAATTGGCAAACCGCCCGCAGCGCCGCCGCCAGCAACACCGTTGACGGCTTGCTACAAGCTCTGGCCGTCGCCCAACGGGTGAACAATGGCACCCGAGTTTACAGCGCCGCCCGCCGCGCCATGGACACCTGGAGTCGCCAAGTGGTCACCCTAGCGCGCCAACGGGGAGCCTTCGATTCCACCACCGCGATCGCCTGGCTCCAGAAAATCCCCCAGGGCACCAGCGGCTATGCGATCGCCCAATCCCAAATCCAACAATGGCGATCGCAAAATCAACCGAAACCGAAACCCGACCCCGCCATCCAACAACCCTTCATCATCGAAACCCCACCCCCCAACCCGAGCTCCGAAGTATCCCTGTAGAGAGCGGGCCAGATCCTTAAAGAAATATTTTTTTCGCGGTCCAAGCGCTACCTTAATCCGTGGCTTCGGTCGGTGTGGCGATCGGTAGTGCGATCGGCGCTTCGGTCGGTGTCTCGGCTGAGGCCTCGGTCGAAGTTTCGGGGGTTGCCACTGTTTCTGCCGCCGCCACCTGTGCCCGCGCCGAATTCAAAATCAAACTCAACTGCTCCGGATCCTCCCCATCGCCCCCGGCCTCCAATTGAAAATACCGCCGAAATTTTTCGGTCACCTGCACCGAAAACGATCGCCCCTGGGGCAGCCGCCGCCGTTTCACAAACCCCTCATCCACCAACTCGTGCACCTGCTGATAGGCGCCAGAGCCGCGAATTTCCACCAATTCCGACTGGGGTAACGGTCCCTTCAACGCAATCACCGCCAACGTCCGCAACGCCCCCACCCCAATATTCGACGGCACCAACCGCTCAATCAACGTCGAATAGCGATCGCGCAATTGCAAACTATAGCCCTGGTCCGTCTCCACCATCTCCAACGCCCCATCCCGCTGCCCATAGGCCATCATCAAATCCACCAGCGCCGCCTCAATCACCGCCTGCGGCTCCCCAGTATGGTCCACCAACTCCGACAAAGATACCGGCTGGGCGCGCAAATACAACACCGCCTCCACCATTCCCATCACACTCACACCCATTCCTCCTCGGTCATCGGCCCTCGCACCACACTAATCCTCGCAAATCCTCAATCTATTCCCTATCCAGCCTGGACGACTCTCCCCCCATTTCCCAAAACCCTTTCCCCAAAAACCCTATTCCCCAAAAATAGCCTGCCCCATATTTTTCCCTAATCCCCCTAATGCTCCCCCAACGGTATTCTTCTCTAACAGTCAGTGGTTCTAGGATAGGAACAAGGGTTAAGGTTAAGGGAGGGACATCTCCATCACCGCTCAGGTCAACCGATCCTGTGCCCCAAACGATCCTGTGTCATGGACCTCCAGCGGGGATCCATTTACAATAGGACGCCATTAGGACGCAAGAAAGCGCCTTTGGGCTGCATCTTCCCCAACCCGTATGGATTGGGTCATGTTCGTCAATTTTGTCAGGTTTTCGTAAATTTCTCGTGCATTTTACAGTTCAGGATTCTATCCCCAGACCTTCCGCCGCTGAACAAAGCTCGCAAAGGCTTGCCAAGGGATAGGAGTGCCTGCAACGCAATCACAGGGGTCGATCTTGATGGATGCAACCGCAAGAAAAATTGTAATTGGTGATGTTCATGGGCAATACGATGCCCTAATGCAGCTCATGGGGGCGATCGCCCCGAGCAGCGACGATCACGTGTGTTTCGTGGGGGACCTGATTGATCGGGGTCCCAAAAGCGCCCACGTGGTGGATTTTGTGATGCATAGCCCCTACGAATGTCTGTTGGGGAATCACGAAAAAATGCTGCTGGATCTCCTTGAGGAGGGCCCCCAGCAACAGCAAATCCTCCACTCTTGGGTGATGAGCGGCGGGCAGGCCACCCTAATGAGCTACCAAGATTTATTCCAAGAGCCAGGGATTCCCGCCAATCATATTGAGTGGCTGATGGAGCGCCCCCTCTATGTGGATTGGGGAGATCATTGGATCGTCCATGCGGGGGTGGACCCTGCCCTGCCCGTAGAGGAACAAACCGCCCAACAATGCTGCTGGATTCGCGACCCCTTCCACGGGGCCGCCGAACCCTATTTTGCCGATAAAACCATTGTGACCGGCCACACCATTACCTTTACGTTGCCGGGGCTGGAGCCCGGGGAGGTCGCCCAAGGAAAGGGCTGGATTGATATTGATACGGGGGCTTACCATCCCCGTAGCGGCTGGTTGACGGGGCTAGATTTATCCAACGATATGATCTACCAAGTGAACGTATATGCGGAACAGAGTCGCACGCTCCCCCTCCAGAAAATTGCCCGGTGGATCAATCCCGAGCAAATCCGCGATCGCGCCGCCCAAGTAGAAGCCATCTCGTAGGCCGTCACCTAGGCAGTATCAGACCGGGCTAGGGTGACAGGTCACGATCACCCCGCTGTGCCAACTGTTGCAAAATCCAGGTCACCCCATCCTTGAGATTTTCAGCAACGTAATCGGGCTGGGTTGCATGTTGATAGGTCCCCCCCAGGACGCGATCGCCATAGCCCGTCTGCACCAATACCCCGGTACAGCCGGCGTTATGGGCCAGGTCAATATCAGTGGCCTTGTCCCCCACCATAAAACTGCGCCGCAGATCCAAATCAAAGTCCCACGCCGCCGCCACCAACATCCCCGTATTGGGTTTGCGCCAAGTGCCATAGCGGGTAAATTCGGGATTTTTTGCCCCTTCCGGTGCGCTGAGATAGGGGCAATGGTGGACCGCATCCAACTTCGCCCCGGCTTCATCCTGCAGCAGCTTCGCCAGGCGAATATGTAAATTTTCCACATGCTCCAAGGGATAAAACCCCCGGGCCGGGCCCGCCTGATTGGACGCCAAACAACAGAAAATCCCAGCGTCATTCAACCGTCGCACCGCCTCAGCGGAACCGGGAATCAAGTGCAAATCTTCCACATTGTGGATATAGCCCGCCTCTTTGTTGAGTACCCCATCCCGATCCAAAAAAACCGCCGGTCTAGACACCGAGCTTCTCCAGAATCGCCGTGGGCGCAATATCCCCCATCTTGCCGCTGTCGGCCTTCAGACCAATGAACTTATCGCTGGGGGGCAACAGCTTCGCCGGATCGGTGGGACCAAACAGGGCGATCGTATAGGTCCCCACCGCCACAGACACATGCATCGGACCGCTATCGGTACAGATCATCAGGTTCGCCGCCGCCGCCATCGCCGCCAGTTGACCAATATTGCCCGGCTGGGTGGTTTTGACGTTCGGGCACGCCGCCTTAACCTGCGCCACAAACTCACCGTCCTCCGGTCCCTCCACCAGGACAATCGGCAAATCCGGCTTGCGATCGCTCAGGGTCGAAATCACCGTCTGCCAACTCTCCACCGGATAAATCTTGTCAATGCCCTTCACCTTCGCCAGGGCACTGGATCCCCCATGGAGCAGGACATAACCTGACTCCTTCACCCCCAACGTCTTCTGTTCGGCTTCAGCCCAATCCAAATCCCCCTGGGGCACCTGGGCATATAGCTCTGGACGGGGCGCATCAATATCAAAACCGCTCACCAGGTCGTGATACATATCCCCCGCATACTGATTCTTATTGAGGGGCACCGAGCGGGTCAGAAATAACTTACCGCTGCCACCAAATCCAACCCGCACCGGAATCCCCGTCAGCCACAGCAATAGCCCCACGGCCCACCGCTGCCCCAACGAAAGCACCGCATCATACTCGCGATCGCGGATAGTCCCGATCAAATTCCCCCAATCCGCCGGACTAGATCGGTCTTTGAAATCAAACGGAATCGTATCCCGCACCGGCTTACAAATGCGATAGGCTGCCCGCGCCCGAGGTTCCACCACCACATCGATCGCCGCATTGGGATAGGCCTGTTTTAGCTGGGTCAGGGTCGGAAAAAAGAGAACTTGATCGCCAATTCCGCCAGGGACAAGGGCCAGGATTTGCATCATGGTGAAAAAACCAGATAACGCCTAGTGAAAGGTCGAGGGTCGAGGATTGATTTACCCCCCGTATTCTACGGGATAGGGGGAGGGAATCGTCAGCCTCCCTAAGGGGTAGCCGGAGATTCCATAAACTTTCGATAGGAATCGCGCAAATCTGTCACAGCGGCTTCATAAAACAACTTGCCCAACGCCGGCGTCGCCAGGTTGGGATTGGATCCCATCCGCCCATCGGGATAATGGACGCGAAAATCGGCGGCGCTGTAAATGCGATGGCCCCGGGGTCCAATTTCGGGATCCATTTTTTGTCGCATCACCGTTTCCGGATAGACATACTGCACCAGCGCCACTTCGCTAGGGGTCGCATGGCTGCCTTCCGCATGGCCAAATTTATCCTTGGCTAATTTATAGGCGGCAGGGCTCATAAACCAATTCGCCAAATGGCATCGAATGCGATCGCCCTGGGGAATGGCGGGATGGTAACTCAACTCCCCATAAATCTCCTGAAAAGCCGCCTTCAGGGTCGCCATATTCCCCCCATGGCCATTAACGAAGAAAAAACGCTGAAACCCATGTTGCGCCAGGGAAAACACATAATCCCGCACCACCGCAATCAACGTCGACGGCTGCAAACTCATACTGCCGGGGAACGCCATATGGTGCAGCGCCATCCCCACATTAATCGTGGGACCGACGATCGCCCCCTCCCCGTCGCCGACCCCCTTAGCGATCACCTCCGCACAAATGGCATCGGTACCGATCGCCCCGGTGGGGCCATGCTGTTCGGTGGATCCAATGGGGAGAATAATGCCGGTGGACGTTTGTAAATACGCCTCCACGGCCGGCCAAGTCATCAAATGCAATTCCATGGGCAATGGATAGGGCGCTAGAGAAATCAACAGTGTTGCAGATCTCTAGTATCGCAAGTCCCTAGGCCCCTTGACGTTGCCGCTGCACCGGTTCAAATTCCGAGCAAGACCCATCCGCCGCCACCTGCCGCCCCGTCATCGGCGATCGCCCGTTCCGGCAATAGCCCCCCCGATAAAACCGGCAGGTTTGGCAACAGTGGCGATCGGGCGCAACCCACCGGTCCCCCGTCGCCATCAACTCCTGCTGGGACAACCCCCGCAACACCAGCTCATCGCCATTCCACCGCGCCTCCACAATGCCCGTATCCGCCCACTCTTGCCACGCCTTACTCCGGGCGATCGCCGGCGGCAATTGGACCTCCACCATCCCCTCCGGCGTTTTCAACACCTCCCCCTCGTATCGCTCCGCCGGGGCCGTCGGCTGCTGAAATTCCTGAGCGATCGGCAACGGCAGCACCGCCCCCGTCTCCGGACAATGCAACTTGTACCGGCTATTCAACTCCTCCAACGCCGCCAAATCCTGTAAATCCGCCACATCCCCATGGACCAACACCGCATGCTGAGGGCGCAAATTATGAATAAGCTGCAGGGTCCCCAACCCATCACAATGCTCCGACAACATATAAAAATCCACCGTCCCTTGATGGGTCTTCGCCGCCTGAAACGCCCGATCCATCAACGATCCCGGACTATTTTCCGCCAACAATAACCGCCACGATCGCCCGCCCCCCAAATATCGTCCCAGGGGCTGCGTATAATCCGCCAGAACAATCACCGGTCCCGGCTCCTGCTCCAACCAATCCCCCCCCAATAACTCATCCCCCTCCGGCAACCGCCGCAGCCGAGGGCGCACCCGATCATCCCAAAACAAATTCTGATGGCGGGCAAAATTCTGCACCGCACTGGGCAACTGATCCAAAATCCCCAAATAGGCATCACACCCCCGCGCGATCGCCCCATCCACCCAAATGGTCACATCCCGCCCCGTCAGCCGATGATGGCTCCGCAGCAACATAATCAACTCCTGGGACAGCCCTAACCGCGGCAACGGCATCACAATGGACTGTCCATGCTCCAAGGCCTGACAAATCTGATCGGCGATCGCATTTTCCTGGGGACGCCGCCGCCCATGGCGGGCCGTGCCATAGCTCCCCTCCAAAATCAGCACATCCGGCCGATGCGATCGCAACTCATCCAAGGGCAACCCCTCCACTAGGCGACTATTGGACAGAAAAAAGTCCCCCGTATAAATCACCCGCACCGGATCCTGCGCCGCCTCCCCACCGGAATAGGTCAACACAAACAGCGCCGCCCCCGGCAGATGCCCCGCCGGGAATAATTCCAACGAAATATCATCAGTCAACGGAATCGGCGATCGCCAGGGCACCCCCTGCCAAGTCCCCGCCACCGTCTCATTCCCCCAACTCAACGGCAACAACTGCCGCGTCACCTCACTCACATACACCGGCACATCGGGAAACCGGGATTGAAATTCCAAAAGGCCCAACGTATGGTCCCGATGGGCATGGCTACACAACACCCCATCCCAGCGATCGCCCCGCTCCAACACCGGCGTCAGATCCGCCAGCCCGCAATCCAACAAAAAATAGCGATCGCCCAAGCGCAGTTCCAGGCATAGCCCTTCGCCCCCCCGGCCCGCCCCGTGGACTCGACAATCCACCACAGCACCCGAAGGGCGATCCTGCGCCGACACAGCACGGTCCGACGAAACCAAAAGCCTATCCCCCCCAGGTCAATGCCTAATGGGCAGAGCCGTTGCCATGGTAATCATCGGAATCGTAAAAACCGTTGCGGGTGCCAAAGAACAAGCACGACACCGAAAAGATAACGGTCAACACCACCAAAACGGACTTGATATCAATCTGCATCTAAAAAGGGCTCCAATAAAAGGGCTCTGACAGCGGTCTGACAGAGTTTAGTTAAAAAACAGGCACCCTTCTCCCAGGAGAAGCGCCCTTCCCCCTCACTGTACAAACAAAAAAAATGTCTCGCTCTGGGACCGTAATGTGGCGTTACGATCGCCGCGATCATTACGGAATCGGGGCGAAATCGTTACGGAACTGAGCCCAGAGGGCCCCCTCTACCGGCCTATTCCGCCGCCGTCGCCGCTTGATACACCGACGGCGACGCAAAATGGGGCAGCACATCCTGGGTAAACGCCTCCGCCGCCTTCGACCGATAGCGATTAGGATTCGTAATCACCTTCAACGTCCGCTGCACCTTCACCGACTCCACTTCCACCCGGCGCAACGTCCCAATCTCCAACTCCTTTTCAATCGCCGCATTGGACACAAACGACGCCCCTAGCCCCGCCTGTACCGCATTCTTAATCGCCTCAACGGAATTCAACTCCATCTCGATCCGCAACCGACGAATATCCACATCCGCCTGGCCCAACGCCGCATCAATCACCTTCCGAATCGTCGACTGGGCATCCAAAGAAATAAAATTCAGCCCATACAGCTCCTCCTTAGCAATCACCTCCTGCTTCGCCAACGGATGGGACGGTGCCAACACCAACGCCAACTCATCCTGGGCATAGGGCACCACCTTCAGGGAATCCTGTAACTCCGACGGCACCTTCCCGCCAATAATCGCCAAATCAATTTGCCCATTGGACACATTCCAGGACGTGCGGCGACTGGAATGCACATGGAGCTGCACCCCCACCTCCGGGTAGATTTCCCGAAACTTTCCGATCATTCGGGGCAAGAGGTACGTTCCCGTCGTCTGGCTCGCCCCAACGATCAGCGTCCCCCCCTGCAGGTTCTGCAAATCCTTAATGGCGCGACAGGTCTCCTGACACAGGGTCAAAATTTTCTCGCCATAGCCCAGCAGCATGTGCCCCGCTTCCGTTAGCTGAGCCCGTCGTCCACCCCGGTCAAACAAGGGAACATCAAGCTGACGCTCCAGATTCTGAACCTGTAGGCTCACCGCCGGCTGAGACACATACAAACTGTCGGCAGCACGCTTAAAACTTCCCTCCTCGGAAATTGCCTTGAGGATACGCAATTGATCCAGAGTGAACGGAAGATCCGACATAGACATGAGCGTGTGACCAGGGACTGGCCGTGAAAAACACTGGGGGATGACGCAGAACAGTGGAGAGCAAAGGCGGGACAAAGGCGTGAACACCGTGGCCGATGCAGAACAATTTGTCATTGCCCCCATAGATTCCATTAATCTATTCTCGGGCACGAAGTGACAAACCATAAAGAAAATTAATAAAATATCTCCCTAAGCTGAAGTTGTTATTAACTCCCAAAGCCATTTCCCAAACGGTTCCCTAAACGATCGCCCTATCTCCCATTCTTCAATCTTGTCGCCGATTTTTATTGCCGATTTTTGCTGCCCATTTTTATCACCGCCCTATGCCCTTTGCCGTCCCTCAGGATTTAGTTGCCATCGTCCCCAATATTTTGACCCCCCAGTGGTTTCCCCTCAGCCATTGGATCATGGTGGGGCTGCTGGGGGGCTTTGCGATCGCCCATAGCGGTCTAGCGGCCCTCCGCCCCTGGGGAGAATCGAAAATTGGAGCCCGAGCCTACCGGGTTCTGTTTGCCCTGGTGAGCATTCCCTTCGCCGGCATCCTGCTGATTTACTTCTTCAACCACCGCTACGACGGCGCTCAACTGTGGATGGTGCAAGGGGAACCGTGGGTGCAACCGGCGGTGTGGATCCTGTCGTTCATCTCCTTCATTTTTCTCTACCCCGCCACCTTCAACCTGCTGGAAATTGCCGCCGTCCAGAAGCCAGAGATCCACCTCTACGAAACGGGAATTATGAGAATTTCCAGACATCCTCAAATGGTCGGCCAGGTGATTTGGTGTGTCGCCCATACCCTCTGGTTAGGCACCAGTTTTACCCTCGTCACCTCCCTAGGATTGGTGCTCCATCACAGTTTCGCCGTATGGCATGGCGATCGCCGCTGGAGCAACAAGCATGGGTCCGCATTCCAGGCAGTCAAGGAGCGTACCTCAGTCGTCCCATTCTTGGCTGTTCTCCGAGGTCATCAAAGCTTAAAACTACATGAATTTTTACGCCCTGCTTATGTAGGAGTAACCGCATTCGTTTTAGGTTTGTGGTGGGCCCACCCTGCGCTCATGCGCTGGACCGCACAGGTCAATTTTTAGTTTTATTTCCCCAGGGAATGTCGATGTCGTTCGGAATTATGCGTCTTGGTTTACCGCCGGGGCGGGCCCCATTCCACCAAGCCAAACGCCCAACGACCCTCGAATCTTCGCCCCATCCCCTCCCGGGATCACGGATGCGAAGCCCATTCCCTGAATTTGCATAAATTTCTTCAACAAAACCTCACACGAATAACACACGCATCCCCATGACACACGACACCGGTGAAGCTTATTTTGCTGACGAAGTTCTGAGCGCATCCATCCCGGTTTTAGTTCATTTTTGGGCCCCCTGGTGTGGCGTTTGCCGCATGATTGAGCCCCTGCTATATCAATTCCAACTCGAATCCGGAGCCAATCTCAAAGTTATTCAAATCAACGCCGACAGCAGTCTGCACCTCGCCAACACTTACCGACTGAAGAGCCTGCCAACCCTCATCCTGTTCGAGAATGGCAGCCCCACCTATCGCCTGGACCATGTGGCGAGTCGGGATCAACTCCGCCACGCCCTCAAATCCCTGGAACGGGACCTAACCCAGACGGCCGCCTACTCCTAGGCGTCTTCCTGCGGGGCAGTCATATCCCTCCCAGGGCCGAAGCAACGTCCCCTCAACAATCCGTAGCTTATCCCCAGGACATCCCTGGGGGCTGAGGATTCCGTGCCAGAATGGTCAGGGAATATCGTGTGCTGCTGCAACCTGCGGGCACCAATTCCATAACATCCCCAAAAGGGTTCCCTAGGGCGTCACGATGCCCAGACTGGCGTCACACGGCCCAGTATGGAAACCTAGATAACTATGTCATTCAGGCTGATTCTGATGGAACCGCTCTATGAATATGCCTGGTTAATCCCCGTGTTCCCGCTCCTAGGGGCAACCCTGGTGGGACTCGGTTTGATTTCCTTCAACCAGGCAACCAACCGCCTTCGGCAACTTAACGCAATTTTTATTCTGAGTACCCTGGGGGCCGCTCTGGTAATGGCGATCGCCCTTTTCTGGAGCCAATTCCAGGGGCATGAGCCTTTTATGCGCTCCATTGAATGGGCCGCCGCCGGGGATTTCCATATCACCATGGGCTACACCATCGACCATCTCAGTGCCCTGATGATGGTCATCGTCACCACCGTGGCATTCCTGGTGATGATCTACACCGATGGCTACATGGCCCACGACGCCGGCTACGTTCGGTTCTATTCCTACCTCAGCCTCTTCAGCTCGTCCATGCTGGGGCTGGTGATTAGCCCGAACCTGGTGCAGATTTATATTTTTTGGGAGCTGGTGGGGATGTGTTCCTACCTGCTCATCGGCTTCTGGTACGACCGCAAAGAAGCGGCCGACGCCTGCCAAAAAGCGTTTGTCACCAACCGGGTCGGCGACTTTGGCCTACTCCTGGGCATGCTCGCCCTGTACTGGTGTACTGGCAGCTTTGAGTTTGACGTGATGGGCACCCGCCTTACCGAGCTGGTGGAATCCGGAGCCCTAAGCGCCGGTTTTGCGACCCTCTTCGCGGTTCTGGTCTTCCTGGGTCCTGTCGCCAAATCAGCCCAGTTCCCCCTCCATGTATGGCTTCCCGACGCCATGGAAGGCCCCACCCCCATCTCCGCCCTGATCCACGCGGCAACGATGGTGGCAGCCGGAGTCTTCCTGATCGCGCGGATGTTCCCCGTCTTTGAGGAACTGCCCGACGTGATGGCCATCATTGCCTGGACCGGTGCCCTCACCGCGTTTATGGGGGCAACGATCGCCATCACCCAAAACGACATCAAAAAAGGTCTCGCCTACTCCACCATTTCCCAGTTGGGCTATATGGTCATGGCCATGGGCGTCGGTGCCTACGGTGCCGGCCTGTTTCACCTGATGACCCACGCCTACTTCAAAGCCATGCTATTCCTGGGCTCCGGCTCCGTAATCCACGGAATGGAGGAAGTCGTGGGACACAATGCAGTGCTAGCCCAGGACATGCGTCTGATGGGCGGTCTGCGGAAATATATGCCCATCACCTCCGCCACCTTCTTGATCGGAACGTTGGCGATTTGCGGGATTCCCCCCTTCGCCGGTTTCTGGTCGAAGGATGAGATTTTGGCCCAGGCCTTCGAGGCCAACGCCGCCCTATGGTTTGTGGGCTGGGCAACTGCGGGTATCACCGCCTTCTACATGTTCCGCATGTACTTCTCCACCTTTGAGGGAGACTTCCGGGGCACCGATGCCACCATCCGCGAGGAATTGTTAGCCGCGGCAGCGGTTCCCGTGGAACTGGAGCCCGCCTTTGGTCCCGGAGCCATGGATCCCCATGAGCTGGACCATGACCACCACCACAGCGATCACCACAGCGACGAGCCCCACGAATCCCCCATCACCATGACCCTGCCGCTGATGCTGTTGGCGGTGCCGTCGATGTTGATTGGTTTGGTGGGTACCCCCTTCAATAATCTGTTTGAGGAATTTATCCATGCCCCGGGCGAAGTTGTGGAAGCGGCGGAGCACGGGTTTGATATGACCGAATTCTTGATTATGGGCGGTAGCTCCGTGGGCGTCGGTCTAATTGGGATTTCCCTCGCGATTTTGATGTATCTCCAACGCAAAATCGATCCCGGGGCGATCGCCGAGAAGATCCAAAGCCTGTACCAGTTCTCCCTGAACAAGTGGTACTTCGACGATATCTATGATGCCGCCTTCGTCCAAGGCAGCCGTCGACTGGCTCGCCAGGTAATGGAAGTGGACTTCCGCATCGTAGATGGCGCGGTGAACTTCACCGGTTTTGCAACGCTGCTCTCCGGCGAAAGTTTGAAATACTTCGAAAATGGTCGCGCCCAGTTCTATGCGCTGATCGTTTTTGGAGCTGTCCTCGCCTTTGTGGTGGTGTCCGGCTTGAGCTAGCCATCCCCATCCCGCGTTGATCTTTTCAACATAAAAGTGCGCTGCCGGGATTATCCGGCAGCGCACTTTTGATAACGTTTTATCGGAGTGGAGATGAAGTTAAGCGCCTGCGGGGAGCGCACTCTTGCCATAGGCTTGCCAGGCGAGGTCCACCAAAGCATTGACGATCGCCGCCGCAACCACCGCACTGCCCTTCCGCCCTTTGATACTGATATGGGGCACCTGACTCTGCACCAGACGTACTTTTGTCAGTTCCACATTGCCAAACCCGGACGGCGTTGAAATCACCAATGCCGGAGAAATTTCCCCCGCCTCCATCAAATCGAGCAACTGCTCCAGGGCACTTTGGCTTTGCCCCACCACAAAAATCCCTTCTGGGTACCGCCCCGCCAGGGTTTGGATCCCCCAAGCGGCCTGGCTTTTGCCCGTTTGGGGGCGGGTAATCGTCTCCATCCCGCAATAAATCGGATTGGCGAACGTCGTTTGTAGGGTTGGGATAATGCCCACCTGCACCATCGGTACGTCCACCACCAACGTTGACCGAGCCGCCAAAGCCGTCGCCCCAGAGGACAACGCATCATCGGAAAATTCAATCAGCGTGCGATATTCAAAATCCGCCGTGGCGTAGATAACCCGTCGAACAATTTCATATTCCGCCGGTGCAAAAGAGTGGTTTCCCATCTCCGCATCGATCGTTGCCAAGCTTTCAGCGTCAGTTTGGTGCCATTCCATAAGAATTGGGGTCCAGAAGTCGAGGAGTGCAATCGGTTGCCAGCAAAGCCGGCGTCTGGAGCGCGTCGATTCAGTCAATTAGCCGGTTCGGAGTATAGAATCGAACGCCCGGTGAAGGATAGGGTGCTTTCATAACACTCATATCCCACCCATTAGCATATCGAATGAAGCTGCCCCTCGTCTTCCCCCATGACATTTCGATCAACTGGCCAATCCCTAGGAACTTGATGGCAACAGCGATCGCCCGATAAATCTCTGATCAATCCCTACAGGCTGACTGGGCTGAGGGTCGGCTTGGGGCGGGGATAGCGTTCCATGAGCGATCGCACCTGTTCCGCGTGGTAGGAACTCCGGGTCAGGGGCGAGGACACCACCTGTAAAAATCCCATTTCTTCGCCAGCGACGCGCCAGGCATCAAATTGTGCGGGGGTCACAAAGGCTTGTACTTTCAAATGCTTCGGCGTGGGTTGCAAATACTGACCGATGGTCAAAATATCGCAGTCCACCGCCCGCAGGTCTGCCATGGTAGCCCGCACTTCGTCGTCGGTCTCACCCAGTCCAGCCATAATGCCGGATTTGGTATAAATCCAGGGGGCGCGCTCCTTCGTGAGGCGCAACAACTCTAGGGTTTGTTGATAGTTCGCTTGGGGGCGCACCCGGCGATACAGGCTGGGGACGGTTTCCGTGTTGTGGTTAATGACCTCGGGGCCGGCGTCGATAATGATTTGCAACGCGTCCCAGTTGCCGCATAGGTCGGGGATCAGGACCTCAATGGTGGTGCCGGGGGAGAGTTTGCGGATGTTTTCGATGCAGCGGCGGAATTGGTTGGCACCTCCGTCGGGCAGGTCGTCCCGGTTGACTGAGGTGATGACGACGTGGTTCAGTTTCATTTTCTGAACCGCTTGGGCCAGGCGCACGGGTTCGGTGGGGTCGAGGGCAACGGGCTTTTTCTCGAAGTCAATGTCGCAGTAGGGGCAGGCACGGGTGCAGCCGGGTCCCATAATCAGAAAAGTTGCGGTGCCGCTGTTGAAGCATTCGCCGATGTTGGGGCAGGAGGCTTCTTCGCAGACGGTGTTGAGGTGCAAGTCGCGGAGGATGTCTTGCACTGCGCCAATGCGCTCCACTTGGGGGGCTTTGACTCGCAACCAATCGGGTTTCACTGGCGGGACCTTGAAATCGGGTAGGGATGGACAGGCGAAAGAACAGTCGTAAGAACGAAAAATTCTGATGCTGGCTGGCTTGGCCGGCGATGCTTTCACTGTAGCGGATGGGGTGGGTTTTGTTGAACCATGTCGGAGGGATAGGGCGCGTCCCGAATCAACGCCAGAATCAACGCAAGTTGCTTTTTTGAAAGATTTCGCTGGGGCGGATTTGGGATTGGTTCTACAATTGTTTCATCGGTTTTGCGGGCAGAATTTTTGGTTCAGGGGCGCTGCCCCTGAGACCCCGCTTAAGGGTCATCCACCCTTAAGAATCCCGATGCGTTATCTGTTTAGTTCTTTGGCAATTTGGCTGTGACTACGACTCCTATTCGTCCTCAATCTGCTTCTTCTCAGACGGTTCCTGATTCTTTGGGGCGCTTCGGTCAGTTCGGGGGCAAGTATGTTCCTGAAACGCTGATGCCGGCGTTGGCGGAGCTAGAAGCGGCGTTCTGGAAGTATCGGGATGATGCGGAGTTTCAGGGGGAACTAAACGCACTTCTCAAGGATTATGTCGGTCGCCCAAGTCCGCTGTATTTTGCGGAGCGTCTGACCGAGCACTATGCCAAGCCTGATGGTACGGGTGTTCAAATCTATTTGAAGCGGGAAGATCTCAATCACACGGGCGCCCACAAGATTAATAACGCGATCGCCCAGGCCATCCTGGCGAAGCGTATGGGTAAGAAGCGCATTATTGCTGAGACGGGAGCTGGGCAGCACGGTGTGGCAACGGCGACCGCCTGCGCTCGCTTTGGTTTGGAGTGCATTATTTATATGGGCGTCCACGATATGGAACGCCAAGCCCTGAATGTGTTTCGGATGCGTCTGATGGGGGCGGAAGTGCGTGGGGTCTCCGCCGGCACCGGTACCCTGAAGGATGCAACCTCCCAGGCGATTCGCGATTGGGTCACCAATGTCGAAACCACCCACTACATTCTGGGTTCCGTCGCCGGTCCCCACCCCTATCCCATGATGGTTCGCGACTTCCACGCCATCATCGGCAGCGAAACCCGTCAACAATGCCAAGAGCTATGGGGCGGTCTTCCCGATATCCTGATGGCCTGTGTCGGCGGCGGGTCCAACGCGATGGGGCTCTTCCACGAATTCGTCCCCGAGCCCAGCGTCCGACTGATTGGCGTAGAAGCCGCCGGATTTGGCACCGACACCGATAAACACGCCGCCACCCTCACCAAAGGTCGCGTCGGCGTACTCCACGGAGCCATGAGCTACCTCATCCAAGACGACGACGGTCAAGTCATCGAACCCCACTCCATCAGCGCCGGTCTCGACTACCCCGGCGTCGGTCCCGAACATTCCTATATGCACGACAACGGTCGCGCCGAATATTACAGCGTCACCGACCAAGAAGCCCTGGACGCTTTCCAAAAAGTCTCCCGCCTCGAAGGCATTATCCCCGCCCTCGAAACCGCCCACGCCTTTGCCTACCTGGAATACCTCTGCCCCACCGTCGAAGGCAGCCCCAAGCTAGTCATCAACTGCTCCGGCCGCGGCGACAAGGACGTCCAAACCGTCGCCAAAATCCTCGGCGACAAGCTGGGCTAAGGGCTCCACCGGGATCAAAATCCAGACCGCGATCGCCCCCGAGACAATGGGAGCGATCGCGTTTTTGATCGGGGCTTATTGAGACAATTATTGAGCGAAGACGCCTGCGGCGAGACAATCCGCTTTAATGGAGGCATAGGCAGCGCCGTTCGTTCGATTGTCCGAGGCGCTGCGGGTAACGTGCGATCGCTGAGGGGAGACACCGATGCTGCAATGGTTCAAAGGAAAACCAGTTTGGGTCCTTGGGGCTGGTGTAGCAGGAATGTGGGTCGCATTGGATGTCACCCAGAATGTTTTGGCTAGCGTTGGCGATTGGTTACCCCTGGGATTAGCGGCCGCCGGTGCAGGCATTTGGCTGGCACGAAAAGACAAGTCCCCCAAGGCCGTAACGCCGACAAATATTGGACTGGGGCGATCGCAGGTCGACCAATTGCTGAGTCTGACCCAAAAGCGTCTGGCGGTATTGACGGCGGAAAAACCGGATAATGCAGCGATTGACGGATGGCGGTCGGAGCTAGAAAAAATCACCGCAGATTTGGATTGGCGGGAGCAGATGACGGGGCGATCGCTGGTGGTATTAGGGGGGCGATCAACAGGGAAATCGACATTGATCCCGACCCTACCGCGACAAACGGCCGGGCTAACCTTGGACTGGTCTGAATTGCCGGCACTGTTTGACGATGAGGGCACCGATCCCGCTGAAAATTTGGCGCAGGCGACAGCAGCAGACGGGGTGATGCTGGTGCTGGCGGGGGATATGACGGCCAGCGAGTTTGAGGTGTTGCAGCAGTTGTGTCGCGGCGACGCTGGGGCGGGGTTGCAGGGGACGCCCTGTGTGCCCTTAGTGGTGGTCAACAAACGGGATCAGTGGCTGCCAGAGGAAGAACAAGCGGTGCTGGATCGGATTCGGCAACGGCTGAATGGAGTGATCCCGGCAGAGCGGATTGTGCCCGCGGCGGCCGCCCCGCGAGAATTGAAGGTCCGTCAACATCAGCCGGATGGGTCTGTCATCGAAAAATTGGAGCAGCCGGAACCGGCGATCGCGGCGGTTTCCACGGCAATTCAACAGTGGGCGAAGGCCGAAGCCGACCAATTGAATTGGGGATCGTCCATGCGACGGCTGCACGGCATTTTGCAAGGGGTACAGGGCGAGTTAAACGACGCGCGGCGATCGCGATCCCTGACAGCGATTGAGCAAAGTCAATGGATTGCGGCGGCGGCAGCGTTTGCGAATCCGGTGCCGGGGCTGGACCTGGTAGCGACGGCGGCGGTGAATGGGCAACTGGTGATGGATTTGGGGCAGGTTTATCAACTGTCCTTTGACCTGGAGCGGGCATCGGCGATCGCCAAAACCTTCGGGGAATTAATGGTCAAGCTGGGGCTAGTGGAGCTATCCAGCCAGGTAGTGGCGGGGGCCCTGAAAACCAACGCCATGACCTATGTGGCCGGCGGCGCGCTTCAGGCCATGAGTGCAGCCTATTTGACACGGGTGGCCGGGCTGACCTTGGTGACCCTATTTGAAGCGCAGTCGGAGCGCATCGCGATCGCCGGGGAAACCGACGAAAAATGGCTATCGTCAGACCGCATCGCAACGGTGCTGCAAGCCACGTTCAATCGCGTGCGAGATGGGTTTAGCTGGCATGAATTTTTGACCCAAGCCGCCCAACGCCTCAGCTTGACGGCGGCTTAGGTCCCAGGGTGAATCCTTATCTGGCATGAAGATACAAATCAGTATGCAGAATCAATAAATTATTCCGTAGATCTACGGATAAGATTAGAGGAGGACTGAGAGATAGTTAGGGCAAGCTTAGGGCAGGCATCGTCATCCGCGTCGAGCCACAAGAGGGAAACCATGGAGCAGTTCACGCCAGTACAACAACCCATCTCTCGGGACTATTTGCAGCAGCGCCGTGCCCTGCGCCGGGAGCAGCGATCGCGGGAACAGCGCCAGCTCACCATCGGCGGCATGGTCACCGTGGCGGTGGGATTATTTGGCATGGCATGGCTCGGCTTTGGGCGATCGCCCGCCAACGCCCAGGGGTTTAGCGAAACCGATATTAGTCAGTATGCCGAGGCGGTGCTAGCGGTGGAAGCCCTGCGCCAAACCGCCTACTCCCAAACCCAATCCCTACTGGGCGGGGGAGCGGTCCCCGTGGTCATTTGCTCCGAGGAAGACACCATCAAAACCCTTTCACCGGAGGTGCGGCAGGTGGCCGTGACCTTCTGCAATGAGGCAAAGTCTCTGGTAGAAAGCACCGGGTTAGGGGTGGAGCAATTCAATCGCATGGTGGAAACCCAGGTCATTGATCCCAACTTGAGTCAGCGCGTCCAGGAAGAACTGATGCGCCTGCAACAGCCCCAATAGCGATCGCCTTAGGGTTCCGGCAACCGATTATCAGCGACAAATCATCAGCGACAAATCAAGTGAGCATAGCTCTCGTCCGATCCCCGTTGGGAGGCAATTTTGTCAGCCCAACGGGTAGTTTCGGGCAGCCGGTATTTTGGGGTGCAGCGCAGAACAATATTGATCGCCGACGGCAAGCCAATACGATGCCCCACAGAAATATAGAGAGGGCGGACATTGGTTCGGGTGCGGAGGACAGCACCAATGATTTCATCGCGATCGCTCAACCGTTCCCACTGCCCTTTTTCGGATCCCACGGGCTCATGATCCCCAATAAATCGAGATTTAGCTGCACCCAGGGTGGGGCAATCCAATAACACGCCCACATGGCACGCCAATCCAAAACGGCGAGGATGGGCAACCCCCTGGCCATCGCAAATAATTAACCCCGGCGGATCTGGAAATTTTTGGCTGAGCTGGGCCAGGGCATGGACGATCGCCGGAATTTCCCGAAACGATAAAAAGCCAGGAATATAGGGAAACGGAGTTGGGATCCGAGCGATCGCCACCCCCAGCGGTTCCAGACTCGGGAACTTCAGCAACGCCACCGCCGCCCGAGCGATCGCCCCCTTTTCCTCAAAACCCACATCCACCCCGGCCACCGTCGTCAAATTTTCAAGGCCGCCAAACTGATCCCGCGAGATAACGCGATCGCGCCACTCCAATTGAATTGCCTTGGCAGCAGCGGTACTGGTGGGCCAGGTTTCCAGGGTGGCGATCGCCGGCTGTAGCCAAGGCGGCGCAGACTCAATAGAAGGCATCGACATTATTCACCCTGAATCAGTTGAGCGAGCTGGGCGATCGCCGGTTCCCAATGCTTCCAGGCCGGCTGACGGACCAGGGTCATGGTGGGATACCAGGGGGTTTCGGCGCCGGTAAGCTGCCAACGCCAATCGGGCACATAGGGCAGGAGGACATAGACCGGTTTCCCCAGGGCACCGGCCAGGTGGGCAACGGCCGTATCCACCGTCAGCACCGCATCGAGTTGATTAATAAAGTGGGCGGTCGCCGCAAAACTCGTCAATTGGTCCGCCAGATCAATCATTTGCCAGGCGCTTAACTGGGCTTGGTCCTCAGGCGATCGCTCTTTCTGTAGGCTGTAGAGCTGAACGTTGGGCAACTCGGCAAGGGGCTGCCATTGGTGGAGCTGGGTAGACCGCTGGCGATAGGTGTCGCTAAAGGCGCCGGAGGTCCAGACAATGCCGAACTTGAGACGGATGTCAGGTTTGATCGGCGGGGGCAACGGGGGGCGATCGCCCGGTGCTTGCAGGTAGGGGATGGTGGCGGGAATATTATCCGGCGTGGTGCGGAACCGTTGGATCAGGCTGAATAAGGGACACCAGTAATCCACGGGCGATAAATCCGGGCGAGCCTGGGGATCATGCCAATTAATCGGTTCCTTTTGGGACAGGATTTGCATCTTGCCCGGCAGGGTTTGGGCGATCGCCACCAGGCTATTCGGCAAATTCAAAATCACCCGCGCCCCCTGCTGCTCCAGGAGGGGCGCATAACGCATAAATTGCAGGCAATCCCCCAACCCCAAATCCCCGTGCAGCAGGATGGTTTTGCCCCGTAGCGGTTCCCCCTGCCAGAGGGGAAAGGGCAAGGTCGGGAGCAGCCGCATCAGATCCGCGCATCGCAGCCGCCATTCATATTCCTCCGCCCCCTCAATCCAGTTGCCCAGAAGGGATTTAATCAGGGCGTGATTACAGTGAGCCTCAGCAAAATCGGGCTTCAGGGCGATCGCCTGCCGGAAAAAGACCAACGCGTCCTCATAACGCCCCTGATCCCGCATGACGTTCCCGAGGGCGTGATAATTTTCGCCATCGTCGGGCTCCTCCGCCAGCACATCCCGCAATAGGGTCTCCGCCTCCAGCAATTCCTCAGTAAGGGTCAGGACATTACCCAAATTACGCCGGGCGGCATACCAATTGGGTTTGAGTTTCAGCGCTGATCGGTAGGTAGCGATCGCCTCATCATAATCTCGGGTTTTCACCAAGGCCGCCCCCAGGTTGAGCAGCACATGCGCTTGGGTCTCCGGCTCCGTTGTCAGGGTCAAGACCTGACGATTGGTATGGACCGCACCGACATAGTCGTAGGTTTTGTATTGGGCGATCGCCATATTTTGCCAGCTCAGGATATGGGTTGGATCCTGTTGTAATGCCTGTTGCCACAGTTGGATCGCGGCGGCGAACTGTCCCTGTCTCGCGTGGTCAAACGCCTGCAAATGGAGCTGATGGGCAGTGGTCATATTGGGGGGGGAATAATCTCAGGGGGAGATCAATTTCAGTGTGAGATTAATCAGTGTGAAATTAACGATTCAAGGGCGATCGCCTGGGCGGCGGGGGTCTGGCTGGGGGTAAATCGGTACGGGATCGGGGTTGTACCGTCCGGCTGGATCAGGTGCGATCGCAGGGTATCCAGCAAATAGGGACTGCCATAGAGAATGACACCGCTCAGCTTGCCCGTTTTCTGCAATGCCGTAAAGGTGGTCAGTGCCTTTTGGGTCAGTCCAGCACTCCCCCGAAATGGATTACCCCGAACAAATAATTGCAACAACACCGGTCCCAAGGGGCGATCGCTCAGCCACTGCTCTAAGGTCGTCGCGCTCACCGGCGAATAGCCATCAATCAGGCGCATCTCCGAAAATCCCCACTGGCGAGGCTGGGCGATCGCCGGCGTATGCTGCCCCAGAAAATCCGCACTCACCCCATCATCCACCGCAATCCAATTAATCCCCGGCGGCTGGTCGGCTTCTCCCTGATTAGCCACCTCCGCCAACGTCCCCAGATTTTCCATGGATTCATTCGCCAGAGTACTTTGCGAGGAGGGTGAGGCGATCGCCAGAGACAACGATCCATGTCCCCGCACCAGCGAAGCCTTAATAATTTGCCGATCCAGCGCCACATTATCGGGAGTAGCCAGCGCTTCTAACGGCTTCGGTGTCTTCGTCGATTGAATCTTTGCCTTGGCGTTCCAAATTCGCCGTACCGAGTCCTCAATGCGATCGCGGGTCACTCGCCCCGTCTCCACCGCCTCACAAATCGCGGCGATCGCCCCCGGTGGGTCCGCCGGCATCAGCAAAATATCCGCCCCCGCCTCCAACGCCAACACCGGCGCCTCATTCGCCCCATACCGATTGGCGATCGCCCCCATCACCAACGCATCGGTAACAATAATCCCGTCAAAGCCCAACCGCTCCCGCAACTGCCCCGTCAATACTTTGCGAGACAACGTAATCGGCCAATCCTCATCCCACGCCGGAATTTGTAAATGCGCCGTCATCACCGTATCGACTCCGGCAGCGATCGCCCGTTGAAACGGCACCAGCTCAACTTGGCTGAGGCGATCGTCATCGTGGGGAATCACCGGCAAGTCCAAATGGGAATCCGTCGCTGTATCCCCATGCCCCGGAAAATGCTTCGCCGATCCCAACACCGGAAACGTCGCCATCCCCTCCAAATAGGACGCCGTCAAATCAGCGACGGTCTCAGGATCTTCCCCAAACGCCCGCACATTAATCACCGGATTATCGGGATTATTATTCACATCCACCACCGGAGCCAGCACCCAATTCAACCCCACCGCCGCCGATTCCTGGGCGATCGCCGCCCCCATTTTCCGCGCTAAATCCTGCGCCTGGGCTTTGCCGTCCGCGCCCTGCTGAGCCAACATCCCCAACGCAAACGGCGGCGGAAACCAAGTCGCCCCCGCAAATCGTTGCCCCACCCCCTCTTCAACATCCGCCGCCATCAGTAAGGGAATATTGGCCCATCCCTGTAGCTGCTGAGTCCGCTGCGCCAGCTCCAACGCACTACCCCCCAACAAAATCACCCCACCCACGCCCAAATCCTGTACCCAATGGCGCAGCACCTTCGCCTGGGGCTCCCAAACGGGATAGCGAATCTGCTGGTCAAACACCATCCCCGACGCCCGCACCACCAGCAACTGCGCCACCAATTTTGGCAGCGACAAAGATTGAATCTCAGATAAATCCGGTAGGGCAGCACTCATCACACTTAGCAGAAGGAACTCATCGAAATAGCGCGGACTTTCAAAGCATTGCGGGCAATAAATGCCTTAGCCCTGGGCCTCAAAATCATCCTCCCGCAATTTAGCTTGGCCATCCCCCTGCAACACCCACAGCTCCTTATGAATGACGCCACGAGCATTATTCATCGTCCAGCCCGAGGTCAGCACCGCCTGGGTTTCATCCAAAACCTCAATCTTGGGATCCACATACTGCACATCCGCAAAACCATCATCGATAAGCTTTTGCCAAAACGCTTGAATCGCCTCCGTTCCTGTAAACGTGCCAAACGGGCGAGCGTGCATCACCGCAGCGCTTTCATATTGATTGGCGCACCCCGCCGCATCCCCACCATTAAACGCCACTTGCCATTGGGAACTCGCAGCCTTCACCGCATCCAACACAACCTGTTTTTGAGCCTCAGTCAGCATGGTTCAAGTCCTATATTTTGAGTCCTAAGTAACGCCTATCCACCCGTGCGAACCAGTGTTTAGGGCACTGTGACCCAAGTTTGGGTGTCATTGGCTTGGTGAGCTAGGTCCATCAGCAATTGCGAATAAACCCCTTCTTCCAGGGATGGCGCGATCGCCCGGCCAGCCTCAATCCCTTGCACCCAAGCATCCACCACCCGCACAAAGGGAGCCAATCGCCCATCAGCATAAGTTTTAGGAAATTCCAACCGCTCCGGAATTTCCAAGGTTTCAAACTCACCCCCCGCCGGTGCAAATTTGAGGGTGAAGCCATGGACATAATCCTTTTGATTATCGCTGCCCAAAATTAGCGTCCCTTTCTCCCCATACACCTCCACAAAATGCCCGCGCCCTTGATAGGTCGTAGAACTAAGACACATTTGAATCGGCGTGCCATCGGTCAGCGTCAACAACAAATTACAAATATCATCGGAGTCCACCGGTTTCCGCTCCCCCGAAATAGGATCCGGGCGATCGCCCACCGAGGTCGTCAAATTCGCCGCCAGACTCGCCACCGGACCAAACAACCAAGCAATGTAATCAAACGCATGGGAGCCGATCGCCCCCAACGCGCCGCCCCCCTGCGATCGCAGGGCATACCAATTCCATGCCCGGTCCGGATTTGCCCGACTCGACGCCATCCAATCGATTTTGATTAGCCGCCGCTTGCCGACCATATCCTCCTGCAACAGCTCCGCAAACCGCTGCCACGCCGGCACATAGCGAAACTCAAAATCGATCGCCGCGATCGCCCCATTACTTTCCGCCAACTGCTTCAACTCCCGCGCCTCGTCCACGGACAACGTCACCGGCTTTTCCAACAACACATGCTTTCCCGCCGCCAACGCCTGTTTCGCCATCTCATAATGCAAAAACGGCGGCGTCGAAATACTCACCGCATCCACCTCGGGGCTAGCCACCATCGCCGCAAAATCATCAAAGGCATGGGGGATCTGATGTTCCGTCGCGATCGCCTGGGCCTTAGCTAAATCCCGATTCCAGACTGCAACAGGAGTCGTACGGTGATGAACCTGAAACCCCGGCAAATGGATTTTTTGCCCAAACCCAGTCCCGACGATCGCCACCCCCAACGTCGACGCAGCAGCCATAGCAACTCCTTGCAAATTCCGAAACACTCCGCCGATATTATCCCGCGCGATCGCCCCGTCCCCAAATGGCAGCCCCCCAATTGCTCAATGCGGCTAGCCCAGAAGATTCACAATCTGATGGGTCTCAGCCGCCTGGCGAGCAGCATCGGCCACCCGCAACGAATAAAGACTCTCCTGGGGTGTGACGTAAAGCGGCTTCTGATCCAGGACCGCATCCAAGACCGCCGCCGTATCCCGCTTGAACGATCCCCGCTTGCCCCCCACCTCCAGGGTGATCGCCTCCCCATCCCGCAACAACACCCCCTCACTATCTTGAAAAATCAACGTCCCCTCCGTCCCCCGCACCTCCAACCGCCGCTCCGACTGGGCAAAGCGATCGCCCTTCCCATAAACCACCTCGACAATGGGACCCGCAGCAAAATTCAACCGCGCCCCCACCCAACATGCCCCATAAAAATCTTCCCCATCCCCATTAATCGTCGCCCCCTCAATCGTCGTATCCCAATAGGTCGCCGATGCCGACACCTGCCCGACCTGGCCAAAAGCATGGGTTAAACGATGAATCCGCGACAACGCCCCCACCAACGGGAACCCAAATTGCGATCGCGAGAATGTCCACTTTTTCGGAGCCGGCCGTTTCGATGCGATCGTGGAATAGCGCCCGTAAATCGGCTCGCCCACCTGGGGCAAATATTGCACTAACGCCTGATGCACGCCCCCCAATCGCTCAATATGTTCCACATGCAGCAAACAATTTTTCGCATCCGCCAAAGCAATCAACGCCGCCGCCTCCGTCGGGTCTAGCGCCAAAGGATATTCCGTCGCCACCGCCTTCCCAGCCTCCAACGCCGCCCGCACCACTACCGGACGATGGGTATTTGTAGACGCAACAAACACCACGTCAATATCGAGTTTGAAATCGGCATCCTCAATTAAGTCTTGCCATTGAGCAACGGACTGCGCCCCCCACTGCTCCGCAAACGCCGCCCCCTTCTCCGGCGATCGCCCCGCCACCCAAACGCCCTCCACCCGGGGGTCCTCCATCAACGCCGCCATCCGAAGCCGCGCCACAAACCCAGTCCCGACCAATCCCACCCGTAATCCCGCCATTCCGCCTTGCCCCTCACACGGTCCATTGAGACCCAGGGTAAAAGAGGATACCCCCACCTTGAGAAGCAGAAAATAGGTTTTTCGACTAGATGATTAGTTTTTTTAATATTTAGCGAAAGATCTTCACCCTAGAAAATCTGCAATGTAGATAGCAGAGCAGTCACCCCCAGGCCTGATCTGGCGGGACTAGACCGTTGACAGTACAGCATAGGAAGGGGGACTCGGCTACTGTTTTGGAGTACAAATCCCTATAAGCATAAATAATTGAAATGCGATCGCGCTGTCCGATTAAAAATACCGTTGGCGGAAGGACAGAAGAGGGGATACATTCCTTAACTTTTCCCGTACCATCAGAAAAGCAAGGAGCCATCGACCGAATCCACCACTGGTGTGGCCATATATATCTCCCTCCGACGGGATTTTAGGTGTGCAACCTCTGGTGGCGGGTGCAGGTACTCCGTTGAATATCCGTTTGCAACTAGTCAAAAGATCCTAGAGAGGAAACGATCATGGCGAGCTATCAGGTTACGTTGGTTACTGAGGGCAACAGCACCACCATCGAAGTGCCCGAAGATGAGTACATTTTGGACGTTGCAGAAGAGCAAGGCATCGACCTGCCTTACTCCTGCCGCGCTGGTGCCTGCTCCAGCTGCGCCGGTAAAGTCACCTCCGGTTCTGTGGACCAGTCCGACCAGTCCTTCTTGAGCGATGAGCAGATTGAAGAGGGTTTTGTGTTGACCTGCGTCGCTTACCCCACCGCTGACTGCACCATCGAAACCCACAAGGAAGACGATATCTAAATGTCTAAATCTGAATCGCTTCAGGTTAGTTCATAAGGTTAATCTTCGATTCAGTCGCGGGGTTGGCCCGTGACCCAGGGGAAGGGATTGCTCCGCTTAGGGAGCGCCCTTCCCCTTTCTGATCGGGGGGGCTGATCGGGGGGATTGGATCCTGGCAGCACGGCCGGTCGTTTTGGGGGCTTCGGTTTGGGGCTTGAATCGTTTTGTTGATAGGCAGCGCGGCGATCGCCCCCACTCGATAGAATCAGATCCGGATTCCGCGAAAAGGGAGTTGAGTATGGCCACCTACAAAGTTCGACTGGTTAGTGAAAAAAATGGTGTGGATGTCACCATTGATGTGCCCGATAACAAGTACATCCTGGAGGCAGCGACGGACCAGGGCGTGCGGTTACCGGTGTCCTGCGAAGCAGGGGCATGTTCCACCTGTGCGGGATTGGTAAAGGAGGGATCGGTGGATCAGCCGGACCAGTCTTTTTTGGATAACGACCAGTTGGATGCGGGCTACGTGTTGACGTGCATTGCCTATGCCACGTCCGATTGCACCATTGAGACCCACAAGGAAGACGAACTTTATTAGTCCTTCCCATGTAGTCCTTCCCATGGCTGCATCTACCGGGAATTCACGCTAATTGGTCCCGAGTAGTCGTTGGGCGATCGCGTGGGCTTCGTCGGCGGTGGTGGGGGTTGCAAATATAAAATGCCCCACCCCGCTAGATTGCACATAATCACCCTGCTCGGGGCTGCCGCCAATAAGGGCAATTTTGGGCGCACTGCCACAGGTGCCATAGGCCCCAAGGGTTTCGATTTTCAAACTAAACATACCGGCGGAGAAGCGAGGGTTAAGTTCGCCGTCGTATTCAAATTTGCTGAGCATCAACTGGAGCGATCGCACCGCACCGGTATCCAACGGCGGATGATTTTCCAGGGTGCGAGCGCGGCGGACCGGTCGGAAATCGGAGAAGGGAATCCGAACGGTGATCCACTGATTAAAGGTGGTATCAAAAGAAGCGGCGTAACCAATGCCATCCCAGCGGGCATCATCCCGAACAATCAATTTGTAGCGCTGCCCGTCGCCCTTAAGGCGCATTTCAATGCCGTTGCAGGCGCTGAGGTTAATGGGCGTCGCAAAATTGCGGGTACGGACCGACACAAAACCGCCATTGTTATCGGTGGAAACTTCCCCAGAAAACAACGCTGCACCGGGGATCAATCGAAATTCGCTGGCGCTGACACCGCCCATCACCACGTCATCCACCGCGCCCCAGGTTTCTGCCATATCTGGGTTGGGTTGCTGAAAGTCGAACAGAACAATGCTGTCGGTATTTTTGATGCGGGACAGTTGGTCCACCACCGATTCCAAGGTCCAATCATCGGCGGCATTGGGGCAGCAGGCGAGGACAGTGGTTTGACTCAGGGTGCCATCGTCAGGCGATCGCTCCAGAGTCTGCACCGTAGCCCCAGCTTCATCCAGGGCGGCCACCATGGAATCCCGTAGGGGGCTAGCACTGCCCAAAACGGTGATCGCAGAACGGGTAGGGTTGGCGGTGGCCATGGTCGACACGGGGGATTTTGCTTGGGTACCCAGCAATTGTGGCATCCAACCGGGATTGCCCATCAAGTCACCCAAAATGGGCACGGTGCCGAAATAACAAATGGTCTTAAAAAAACGCTGAAAATCCCAGGCAGCCATGGCGATCAGGGGTGAAGATAGGGCGAAACAGGCATTTGAGATGCCATTGAATCTGCACCTATAACGATGCACTTGAAGTGCCATTAAGGCGCAGTTGTCAGTGTAGCGAACGGGGCATAATTGAGACGTTGGCCGATGTTGGTTAAGCCTCCCCATTTCCATGCGCCAGTTAAATTTCTTGGGTATTTTCGCCCTATGTTTCGCCTTCGGGATTTTCAGCATTCGCAATGCGGACACGGTATCCCTGGAGCTGCTCCCAGGGTTGGAACTGGAAGCGCCGCTGTCGTTGGAACTCTTGCTGGCCATGGGCGTGGGGGCGATTTTGGCCTGGACTATCGGCCTATGGGGGGGCGTCCAGAATTTGGTAGCCCGATTTAAGAGTTCGCGGGAGCTAAAGCAGCGGGATCAGAAAATTGAGGAATTGGAAGCGACGCTGAACCAGATGCGGGGGCAATTGGAACAGCAGCAACAACAGCAAGACGCCATGGTGGCGATCGGTGAGGCGCAAACCGACGCGATCGCCGAGCTACCGGAAGGGAACGGCATCAAAGATGCAGATATCCAAGATGCGGAATTTGAACCCAGCCAGCCGGGAGCTACCGGGACTGGGGAGGCTGCGCCTTAAGCACCCGATGAATAGCCCGAACCCGACGGCGCTGATCCTTCGCAATGCAATTCCAATCGGACAGATGGCGACGCTGGGGAGAATTGCGACAAATGCGAAATAGGCCGCTGGCGCTCAGCTTGCCCTTATTGCGCCCCTTCAACACCCGAAAACTCTCCACCCGCGCCCAAACGATCGCCTGTTCCCCCGTCAAACCGCGATCGCGCGCCTGCCGATAACGCTTAGGAAATTGCCGCCCCGCCACCCGCGACTGGTTATAAAGATCCAGCCCATTTAATGTCGCCTCGGGGTGCTTGACAGCGGTATAGCCAAAATCGAGGAGTTTCTCAGCAGTTTTGGGCGCTTGTCCCCTCAGAAGATCCAGACAACGGCGATCCGCTTCAGGGAAAGACACCTTGCCATCGCCGTTAAAGTCCTGCCATAGGTAGCGCTGCAACGAACAAAAACCAATATTTTTGACGCCATTACCGGGATCGCTGTGACCGTAATAAATCGAGCGAATTTTACCCGTCTCGCTCAAATTGCCCTCCGCATGGCCGATCGCCACAGCCCCCAGCGATCGCCGGTCCGCAAACCATTGATTCACGCCGCTATCTGCAACGGGCTTAAGATTTTTGACGGGCTGTACCGCCGGCTGGGCACCGGGAATCGGCAGGTTGGCATTAAAGGGAATGGCTTGATCGCTGGGGGTGAAGCTGAGCGATCGCGATACGGGCGTACTGGATTGGGGGCGCGATCGCGTCGATTGGGGCAAAGCCGCATCGAAAAATAACGGTTTTGTGTCAGGGATGTCCCAATTAGCGACGGTTTGCGCCTTCAGGGGAGCGGGATCCGTTTTAGGTTTTGGCTTAACAACTTTTGGGCGAGGGGTAACCGGCTTATCTTTGAGCCGATAAATGCGTCCTTTCACCTTGTATTTCATTTGAAAATTCAAATCGGATCGCCAGCCCCAGCGACCGCCCCGGGTCGACAACGCCTCAACCCCCGCGCCCGATCGCTTGGATACCACAATGCCAATATGCTGCGATCGCCCCGGTCCCGCCGTCACCACAATATCCCCCGGTTGCGCCGCCGACTGGGGCACCTCCACCGCCAACCCTTCCTTCACCAAATCCCGCTGCACCGACACCACCAAATTGGGATTTTTCCCCACCTTGCGCCCCAACACCGGCTGCAATCCAAATCGATTCACCGCCCACGCGCAGGCCAATGATCCACGCCCCGGTCCCATAGTTACGTCTGCTCCCTCAGTGGCGATCGCCGCCGCCGCCAACCGCTGTCCCAAGGTTTTGGTTTTCTGCTTCGGCTGAGGCATCGGAAGCGACGCCGAAGACTGGCGCTCCACTGCCCTCTCCGTCTGTTTTGGAGGCGTTTCAACCCCAAAGAAGAGATCGCCGGGATCAGAGAACGGTAGCGGTGCCTCAGTCTCAGGCTCCGCTTCAACCTTGACTTCGGCGCTGGCATCAATCTCGGGGGCAGCGCTGGAGGATGGGGGATTGAGGGTCATCGTCGGACCCAACGCCATTTCAAATAGGGGCTCTGATGCTGACGCCGACGCCGATGCGATCGCCGGACTCCCCGCCAACACAATGACGATGCTCAACCCCCGGGCGATACTCCAACCCTTTGCCGCGATCGCCCGAACCATCCACCCCATCAACGCCAACATAACTCCCTCTCCATACAGTCCATATCTGCGTAAAAATGCCGGAAAAATCGCAATCCTGAATCCTAGGCAGCAGCCCCCAAAATTTGCTCGACAATCTCCGGCGACGGCGGCACAAACATCCACTGATTGCCCTCTCGTCGCAGGACCGACACGTGCAAAAATCCCTCGCTGCGCCCCAACACCTGCCCCTGGGTCACCGCCCCCACCCGGCGATCGCGCAAACCACACAACTGCACCGCATAGGCCGGCAACTGCACACTCGTAAACACCCCACAGCTCGACGGCAACCGGGACAACTGCCCCTCCGCCACCAACGCCGCCTGCTCATAGACCACCCCATCCATCGGCGCATGAACGGGACCATCCATCGCCAGGGCAATACTCCCCAAACCGCCCACCACAGACCGATCCGCCACCTGAGCCCCCGGTAACCAGCCCCAGCTTTGCCGTAAATCAAAATCATGGCGATCGCCCGTGCCATGAACATTGCCATCAGCCGGCGGATCAATGCCATAGCCAATAATGCGATCGCCCTCAAACGCAACCACCATCTGGCGATCGCCCTCTAGTTGATAGAGCGATCGATCCAAAATCGCCCCCGATCGCACCGACGTTTTGGGCAACTGACAATAGGGCGCACCCAACGCCTTCGTCACCTCCTGACGATTTTTTCCCACCAACTGCGCCACCCCTTCGGATTTCGCCGCCGGCACCGTTCCCTCCCCATTGGTCACCGTCAAACAGCTATCCCGCAGACTCGCCGCCGCAAAGGTCTCCGCCGGCTGCCACCGCACGACAGATTTGAGTAACGTCGCACTCCCCGTCACCATCACCGCCAGCAGGGCAAAGCGCCATAGCTCCCAACGCCATAGCCGCCGACAGCGCAACACCACCAATCGCCGCAAAATCCGCAGCGCCATCCCCGTCGTCATCCCATCGCGATCGCGCGCCATCGACGGCTCAATCGACGGCTCAACGACCATCGGCGCAAAGGGATCTACCAACACTCCCGGTGTCGACTCATCAATTCCCAAATGCGATCGCCGGTTTTTCTCGTATTTTCTCCTATGGAGGGGAGCAGATCGCACCCTAGATGCCGGCGCAACTCGCCGCGATCGCCCACCCCGCTCCTCGGTCAAAACCTCCGAGCGATCGCCCACCACTGCGGCTTCCGCCTCGACCAAACCAACTGGATCGCCCAAATCCCAGCCATCAAAATCCATCTGCATAGGCTGATGTTGTTGTGCCATCTTTGCCTCCCACAATTGATAATTGTGCATTAATCAAAAGATAGCATAGCGCCTTGAAAAAAGGCCCCGATCGCCCCAAAGACAGCCATAAAAAATCCAGGCTTGAATAGCCTGGATAAAGCACGAAACCATCAATTTCGAAGGGTCGGTACGCAAATCACCAATCAGATTGTCGCCACAGATGGATTTATTGGGCTTGCTTATTGCGCTTGCCTAGGGCCGGGAGTCCCAGCAATCCCAACGCCGCCAGGGACAGGAGGGCAGTCGGTTCGGGAACTTCGCGGCTCACTTCGCGGTTAGAAATAGCCGCGATCGCGTCAATATCTGCGCCCGCTTTGGAGTTGCTGTAGGTGTTGGTGCCCGTATCGGAAACACGGACGTAGCGGAACAGGGTATCCAGGGTCAAATCCGCTTCCGCATTGATTAGGGTGTCAATATCAAGGCCAACGCCATAGTCATATTCGGGATTGGGGCGGCTAGCAAGACCAGCCGTGTACCAGGTCTCGTTGTCGGTGCTAATTTCCACCGTCATATCTTCCGCCACCGCACCGATTTCAAAGATCCACAGGTCGGCGCTCTCAGTATCGCCATCTCCGACCAAGGCATTATCAGTAAATTCAACGGTGAGCCATCCTTTGTTGCCCAAGCTGTAGCCAATGTCATTCTTCCAACGGCCGCTGGGACCGCGATGGGTCATGGTGTAGTCCCAGTTCTCTCCCCCCAGGGCTGCTTCAGGGTTGTTTGCCCGATAGGCATCATCATTGTTGTAGACCTTATTCCAATAACCCGCTTCAGCATCTGGGCGCTGGGCTTCAACCACCGCATCGGCATAGGCACTGGTCTCGAAGGTAAATGCAGAGGCAACCGGAGCGGACAGGGCGATCGCGGCGGCAGCGGTCAGGGTGGAGGTAAGCGCTAGGGCGGGAGTCTGGAGTTTCATGGGACGGTGTTAAACGGGATGCTTGTGAGTCTGGTTGTGGTCGAACGCTCTAATAGGTTTCGTCCGGCACAATTCAATAGTAGGGAAAGCATTTTTCCGGTGAAACCCCCGTCCTGCAATCTTTTTACGCCCTTCATCTCTTCACAGAGCCTTCATAGATTTGACCCATTCATGTAATCCTTACAATCAGTTTGGAAGTGGGACGATCTGGAAAAGACGATCTAGCAAAGACGATCTAGCAAAGACGACTTAGAAAAGAGGACTGCACCGTGGCCCAGGTGGTGTTTGAAAATTTGTACAAGACCTATCCACCACGGGACAAGGGGGACGAGCCGACGGCGGTGCTACGGCGGATTAATTTGACGGTGGAGGACGGCGAGTTTTTGGTGTTGGTGGGGCCGTCCGGCTGTGGCAAAAGTACGCTATTGCGCTCCATTGCTGGACTCGAAGAAATTACCGGCGGTTCGATTTCCGTGGGCGATCGCCGGGTAAATGATCTGCCCCCCAAGGCACGGGATATTGCCATGGTGTTCCAGAGCTATGCTCTCTATCCCCATTTGACGGTGTACGACAATTTGGCCTTTGGGCTACGGCGAATGCCCACCGACCCGGAGGGCGGGACGGGTAAGGCATCCCCATGGCAAGGGTTAGCGGATCGGACCTTGGTGGGGATCACGCGCAACTTACCCGAGCCATTGCGGTATATTTCCGAGCAAGAAAAATCGGTGGCGATCGCCGTGGAACGGGTGGCCCAACTCCTACAAATTGAGCAGCTTTTGGAGCGCTTGCCGAAACAATTATCTGGGGGGCAAAAGCAGCGGGTTGCATTAGGACGGGCGATTATCCGAAATCCGGCGGCATTTTTGATGGATGAACCCCTGTCCAATCTGGATGCCAAATTGCGGACAGAAACCCGGGGGCAAATTGTTGAGCTGCAACGGCAACTGAAAACCACCACCATCTATGTCACCCATGACCAGGTGGAAGCCATGACCATGGGCGATCGCATTGCGGTGATGCAAGCGGGACAAATCGAGCAGGTGGCCACCCCCTTAGAGCTATATCGCCAGCCCGCCACCCGGTTCGTCGCCGAGTTTATTGGCTCGCCCCCCATGAACTTTATTCCCGTATGGGTCAACGGTCCGACGCTGCTAACCAACGGCGAATTTCGCATGACCCTCCCGGAAATCTGGATCCCGGCTTTAAAGCATTATCAAGGGCGATCGCTCCTCCTTGGGGTCCGCCCCGAGCATTGGATTGACGCCCTGCCCGCACCGAAAAATCTGCTGATGCGGATTCAACGGATCGAAGCCCTGGGCCACGAGACCTACTTAACCGTCGAGCCCGTGGATACATCCGTCGCCATGGACGCCGCCTGTGAGCCCCCCCTATCGGGCACCTTGCAAGCACGGGTCACAGGCGATCGCAGCTTTACCATCGGTGACGAGCTTTGGCTGGGCATTGACGCGGAGCAATTCCACCTATTTGACGCCATCACCGGGCAAGCCATTCGTCCCTAAGGGCATGGCTAACACCCCTTTCGCGATCAGGCTAGGGGGATGATGGGTTGTCGTCTTGCCACGGGTCAGGTTTTGCCCAATTTCCTAAGTCGTCATCGTCAAGGCTGGGGGGCTTTGAGGGATCATCGTTGGCGGGAGGCTCAGGGGTGACGGGTCGAACGGTCGTGTCAATGGTTTGGGGTGCATCGGGACTCTCCTCATCGGGCTGCCCCGGTAATACGTCCAGCCATTCCCGGCGATCGCCCCGGGTTTCGTCCGCCGTTTTGCGACTTTTCACTTGATCGAGCTGATCCTGCACCTGATCCTTTACGGAGCGCAATCGATCCTGGGTCTCATTGAGTTTCGATTGGGCTTTCCCCATCACCCGACCCAATTTCGACTTAGCTCGCTTCGCCATATCCTTCGCCTGGTCCGTCACCTGATCCGTGATGGGCTGAGCCTGCTGTTGCCAATCCCTTGCCAGTTCGGCGGCACTGCTGCGAACCTTTTCCCAGTCGGCGCGGGCAATGCGATCGCCCTGTTTAAAGGACGCCGTAAATTCCGCCAATACCTGTCCCAATCCCGGCCGATAGGGTTCCCCGTCTTGCAAAAAATCAGCGGTGGCGATCGCCCGTTTCGGTCCACAGCTCACAATGGCATCGGCGGGCAAGCCATAGATATCGTCAAGCTGCCCCTGCCAACCATTAGACCGATAGGCATAGAGGGTCACCGCCCCCGAAGCAGGCGTAATCTCAAAATCCACAATTAATCCCGCCTGGTTGCCCCCATCGCTCCATAGCTCCAGACCAATGGGATCATAGGTGCCTTGGGGGGGCTTAAAATCGGACGCCCCCTCGGGGATCGTCACCAGCACACTATCGTCGCCAATGGCATTTACCCAGGACCAGGGCAATACCTGTTTATCGCGACCCAAAAATCCCGCCTGACAGACAATCCCCAACACCCGCCGGGACTGAAAATCCACCCAAAAGCCACCGATCCGTCCCAGTTCTTCCGTGGTGGCCCGGTCCAAAATTAGGCGATCGCGCAGGGCCGACTCAGCAACGGACGCGGGAAATTCAGCGGCAGCCATGGCATAGGAACCAGCTCGACTCTCAAATTATCCCCTGAATTTCATCACACATTCCATCCCCCAATACACATAACAGGCACCCATCATTCATCGGTAGATTCTGGCGGATTCGGTTGCGATCGCCCCCCCGGCAGGAGCCCCCGCAGATTGGGAGCCGCCGACAGGAGCCCCCGCACATTTTCCTGGGAGACGCGCCCGAGGATATAGCCCGTAATCCCCCCCAGCAGCGCCGACAGTTCCTTGCTCTCCAAAATCCCCAACAAACCAAACAAAATAATGGCGATCACGATCAGGAACAGGGTCATGATTTGGATGCCCTGATCCCCCGCCAAAATTTCGGCGGCGCCCGCCCCCGATCGCTGCAACGTCACAAAAAATGCCGCGATGGTAAGCCCCACCAACAAACAAAATCCAATGCTCGCCCACAGTCGATAGGCATCCTGCCGCAGGGTCGTCCGCACCTGCTTATCCGTCTCCACCTTGCAGCGGTCCGCCTGCCGAATCTGTTGCTTGATCGTCTCCAACTCCTGGCTACGGGCATCATAGATGGTCTTATTCACAATGAGCTGACGCTGACGGCCGTCCAGCTCCCGCTCCTGATTTTGTAACTCCTCAAGGCGAAACGCCAGCCCCGAACTCAGGGATTCCCCCAACAAACCCAGGTCATCCTGTTGCGATCGCCGGGCCTCCTCCGCCCGCTGCTTTTGCAACTCCTTCGAAACGGTCTGAATTTCCTCTTTGACCTTGGCAATCTGATCCGTCAATGCCTGCTGCTGGGCCTCAAAATTCGCCCCCGACGCCTCACCCGTTCCCCCGTCAACCACCACGCTTTTCAACGCCGCCTCGATCTGCTCCTGTTGACGCTCCAGGGACACCACTAATGCAACCTGGCGATCGCGAAAATTCACCCAATCGTCATAGGAAAACAACCCCGACAGCTCCGGGCACGCCGTAATGGCAGGATCCTGCACCGGCACCTGAGCTAGCACCCCATGGGACGCCACCGCGATCGCGACCCCTAAAAATATGGCAACCCCCCGCCGAAAAAATCGCCCCAAAAACCGTCGTCCCCAACCCCCATTCAACCAACCCATACCAAGCATTCCCCGCACGACCTCCCTAGGGTTCTAGCACGACTTTCCCAATGCTCCAGGGGTATCAAGCCCCCGTTGCAGCACCCTCCGCCCCGCCCAACGGCCCCGATCCTCCCCTCAGCCAATCGAGAAACTGGCCCCAAAACTCCGCATTTCACCCCCCGAAAACCGCTGAACCCCAACCCCCACAAGCCTTTGACGAAAAACCATCCCTCTTCTGCTCATCATCCTGAAAGCGTCCCCCAGCTCAGAAGGAAGGGACAACAGAGTTACATCACTTCCAATCATGCGCCTACTTCCTTCCACCCTAATCATCGGTCTTGTGCTATCTGCGGGTGCTGCCCTCACTGAGACCTTGCCCGCTCAGGCAACCCTGCCTCAGCTCCAAGAAACCGCCTCCATGGAAGCCCCCGTGAGCACCATCGAAGCTCGCCGCTACCGTCGTCGCACCCGCACCGCCCACCGGGGTAGCGGTCGCCGTCAGATGATTCGTCACATCCTCTAGGGCAACGCCAGGTTCACCCCTTCGGGTTAGCCCAGCCTTGCTCGCCTCGACGGACCGGCGGATATCAGCGTGATGCGCCAGTATCCACCACCCTCAGGCGATCGCTCAACGGCTCCTCATCCTCGAGGTCACTGAACTAAGCCCGTTGACTCCCTATCCACCATCATCAGGACTTTCCCGTGCACAAAAAATCTTTGCCGACGCTCCGTCACCCTCCCGGAGGATGCGATCGCCTCACCCTTCCCGCAGGCATCCCCGACGGTGACGGACTCACCTTCAGTATCAATCGTCACATCGACTGACGGTCCTAATCTTGGGAGGGATTAACGGTCAACCGTGCTTCACCCTCTCCTGTGAAGCCTGACGCTTACCCTCCCAAAGCTCCTAGGAGCCATGATCCAATCGATTTAGGAGTCGGTCCCAACAGCGGTCGACTCCTTTTATCCTTGGCCGGCTTCTGGGCACGCACTCCCTCTAAACGCAGCGGGTCCGCTCACTTTTCCCCCGGACATTCCCAGGATTTTCAACCGTCCTTGTTCGGGATTGGCCTGCCGCGATCGCCCCGGGAACAGCTTGGAAGAATTGACGCTTTCCCCCAGGAAAAGGGGGTATGATGCGGAAAAGGGTGAAACGAGAAAGTACGAACCTAAGGTTAATGCCAGTGGGATATCCACGGCACCTTGAGCAAAATCATCCCGCACCATCCTCGCCGATGGCTGGAGAGGATTCTTGCCCTCGGATACCCCTTAGCAAGATTTCTACGCGGTCCAGACTTCTACGTGGTTATACTGAAGTTCGAGCCGTGGTGTTTATCCCTACTTGAGCCAATGCAAGGGTTCCAATGCAAGGGTTCCAATGCAAAGGTAAATGGGTCAGATGTTGGTCCCGCTGATGCTTGGGCGGGAGAGGGGGCTACCCTGAGACAACATCGCCCTCTTTATCTCCGGCGATCGCCCTAGGGCTTGATTCGAATCATTCCATAGTCTGTGTCGCAGCATTTGGGGGTTTTGTGAAAGATACCGAGTTAATCCAAAAATTAAGCTCGAGCGCGATGGATCGCATTTTGATGTTCTTGGCATTCAGTGCCATGCGCAAAAGCGGCCATCGCCATGGGGCCTTTTTGGATGCGGCGGCGACGGCGGCCAAGTGCGCCATTTATATGACCTATATGGAGCAGGGGGAGAATCTGCGCCATACGGGGTATTTGCATCACATTGAGTCGAAGCGGGTGAAGGCGATCGTCGAAGAAGTGCGAGAGGCACTGACGAAGGGCACCCTGCTGAAGATGTTGGGATCCCAGGAACCGCGATATTTGATTCAGTTGCCGGCGGTGTGGCTGGAGCGGTATCCCTGGCAACCGGGGCGATCGCGCATTTCCAATAACAGCCTGACGAGCGAGGAAAAGCGCCATCTAGAAGAAAAATTACCCGAGAGTTTGCCCGATGCCCAGGTATTGAATTCGTTCCAGTTTATGGAGCTGATCGAATTCCTCCACCGGCGATCGCAGGAGACGTTCCCGCCAGAGCGGCAAATGTCCCTAAGCGAAGCACTAACAGAGCATATTCGCCGTCGGTTATTGTTTTCCGGCACCGTATTACGCATCGATTCCCCCTGGGGGATGCCGTTCTATGCCCTGACGCGATCGTCCTATTGGACGCCAGCGGACCAGGAAGCCCGGACGGTGGCCATGGTGGAGGATACGGCGCAGTTTTTCCGCCTACGAAAGGATTGGTCTGAGACCCGATCCAATACCTTCCGGGCGTTGGAAGAATTGGAAATTGCAGAAGACCGGGTTGATGAGGCGATCGCCGATCTGGATAATTTACTGCGGGATTGGGCGGATAAATACCACGATGGGTCCGGGATCCCCATGGTGTTGCAAATGGGAGTTGGCCGCCGGGACGAAGAGCAAGCTTAGGGGCCCGGAGCCCCGTTATATCCATGTCCTAATGCTTATCCTGGCACCTCCCGGCCTCGGTTCTGTCGCAAAAGTCTGGCGCAAAAGTTTCATCGCAAAAGTTTCATCGCAAAAGTTTCATCGCAAACATCTAAGACGTCTGGTGATCGCCGATGGACGATTTTCAGGAATCCCTGGTCAGCGAGTATTCAAGCAGGGCATTGGACCAGCGAACCCAGTGGTATTCTCCCACCGCAGAGGCTTACCAGAGGGTTCGGCCACGCTATCCCGGCGCCATCATTAATCAGGTGGTTGATCTTGCTCACCTGTCTCCCCAGTCCAGAATTTTGGAGGTGGGATGCGGCCCGGCGATCGCCACCCTTCCTTTCGCAGCCTTGGGATGTTCGATGGTGTGCGTGGAACCGAATCCAGATTTCTACGGACTGGCACAGCAAACCTGCCAAGGGTATCCCAACGTAAACCTTGAAAATTGCTCCTTTGAAGAATGGAATTTAGAGGCTCAGCCGTCGCCAAAAAAATTTGATGCGGTCTTGGCTGCCACCTCTTTTCACTGGGTCGATCCTGCGATCGGCTATGCCAAAGCTGCTGCTGCATTGAAACCCGAAGGCTTCTTGATTTTTCTCTGGAATGCGGAACTTCAGCCATCCCATGAGCTGTATCAACAGCTAGATACGGTTTATCAACGACACCAGCCCTACCTGAACCGATCCTATAAGGATCCCGACACTCAATTGTCCGAGCTTGCCAGTTTGGGGGACATGATGGTGCAATCAGGGCTGTTTCAGACGCCTGTGACTGGGCACGCGATCGTAGACGCGCTTTATTCAGTTGATCAGTATTTACAGTTGTTGACCACCTATTCTCCCTTCCTGAAACTGGAGCCCCAGCGCAGGGAACAGGTGTTGGAAGAGCTGAGGCAAGTGTTGCCCCAGGATAATGATTTCAAGCTGCCCCTCTCATTTGTATCTGCTTTTCAAGTCGCGCAATTGCGATGACTCAGATCCCTTGAGCTTGTCAAGTTGATGGGCTGTTTTTTAGAGGGTGCATTAGTTTCTGGCACTCTAATTCCTGTGCCGGCTATGACCCGAAATGGGGAAATTTAAAGTAGGGGTGGAGGGACTTGAACCCTCACGACCTTTACGGTCAACGGATTTTAAATCCGCAGCGTCTACCATTCCGCCACACCCCCAGACCTGGGCTATCGGGGCACCGCTCCTGCGGGCACCCACAGCCGGTCTACAGAATAAGGGCGATCGCTCGCCAGGGTCAATGGTTTGGGGTCTGATTTGCTGGAAGTTTTGCCGGAAGTTTACGTTTTCCCGCTCAACACCCCCAACCAAGGCTGGGGCGCGAGGAAATGCGCCCGCCAATAGGCTTGCAAACCGTGCCGTTTAACTGGCTTCGGCGTAGGTGGGATAGTCCGCATAGCCTTCCGGTCCGAAGGAATACCAGTGGGTCATATCGGCCGCATCGGCGAGGGGCCAACCATTGGCAAACCGGTCCACCAAGTCGGGGTTACTGATGTAGGGGCGACCAAAGGCAATCAGGTCGGCATTGCCTGCGGCGATCGCCTGTTCCGCCGTTTCCTGGGTATAGCCACAGTTACCAATAATCGTCCCGGAAAAAACAGGTCGAAAATCTGCCAACGTCATCGGCTCGCCCAACTCATGGAAACCAAACGCCAAGCCATCCATAATGTGCAGATAGCCCAGTTTGTAGCCGTTGAGCTGCTCCGCCGCATACAAATAGGTTTCGCGATAGTCCGGGGATCCCATGTCGTTAAACACGCCATTGGGAGAGATGCGCACCCCCACCCGATTCGCCGGCCATACGTCTAATACAGCTTCGGTAATTTCCTTGAGGAAGCGGAATCGATTTTCCAGACTGCCACCGTACTTATCCGTACGCTGGTTGGTCTTGGATTGCAAAAACTGGTCAATCAAATAGCCATTGGCGCTATGGATTTCCACCCCGTCAAAACCCGCCATCACAGCCCGTGCCGCCGCCTTGCGGTAGTCTCCCACAACGGCCTCCACCTCTTCCGTGGTTAGAGCGTGGGGGACTTCGTAATCATGCTTACCCGTCGGGGTATGGATTTGGTCGCCATTGTCGATTTTGAGCGCCGATGCGGACACCGGCAACTCCCCCCCATGGAAACTGCTGTGGGAGGCGCGACCGCAGTGCCACAGTTGCAGAATCATTTTGCCGCCCGCTTCGTGGACCGCATCGGTCACGGATTTCCAGGCCGCCGCTTGGGTATCTGAATAAATCCCCGGCGAATTTTGCCAGCCGATTCCCTGCTCTGAAATCACCGTAGCTTCAGTAATCAGCAGATTATTGTTAACCCGCTGGGCATAGTATTTCGCCATCAAAGCGTTAGGGATTCGCTCCTCACCGGCACGGGCGCGGGTTAGGGGGGCAAGGACGACACGGTTTTGCAGCTCGAGGTCGCCACCGAAGGTATAGGGGCTGAGCAGCTGAGGGGAACTGGTCATGGAAAGTTTCCGTTAGAACAGGACAGGGTAAACCGGACAGGGATGCAATTTGAAGCGATGCGAATTCGGTCATTCAGGCTCGTTTGAAATGGTAGTGGCAAATTTTGCGATCGCCCTCAGCCTTAAGGGAGGATTAGGATCGGTTTTCCGGGCTGTTATTAGCAGGAAGAGGCTGGGGGTAAAGGGAGTGTCATAGGCGATCGCCCCTGAAGCTAACGGTTCCAAGTTAAGATAAGGACTGCCGAAGCGGGCGAACCAACGTCCCAGGGAGGGGATGGAAACCCACCCTCCAATTCAATAAGCCCAATAAAGATCTAGGGATTGAGCCGTAATGCCTGACTTTCTTGCCAATAATCTCCTCGTCCTTCTGACCTATGGGGCGATCGCTGGGGCCTATCTCCTCGTCATCCCCGCCGGGCTATTTATTTATTTGCAAAAGCGGTGGTATGTGGCCAGCTCCGTTGAGCGCCTGATCATGTACGCCATGGTGTTCTTCTTCTTCCCCGGCATGTTGGTGATGTCCCCCTTCCTCAACCTCCGCCCTCAACCGCGCACCATCGATAGTTAGGCCAAAGATTAAGCGGGATAAAACCATGCGAAAAGGGGATGCACTCGTCATCGTTTTGGCGATTTTTCTGTCGGGCGGAGCCGCCTATGTTGTGCTCCAGTGGTTCGGTCTAGAAGCCGTTGATGCTGGCATCTGGACCCAGGCCCTGTTGGTAGTAGGATTAGTGGGCTGGTTGCTGAGTTATGTGTTTCGGGCAAGTACCCAAAACATGACCTATCACCAGCAATGGAAGGAATATGAGGACGCGGTGCTCGCCAAACGGTACGAAGAGCTATCGCCCGAGGAGCTAGCCAAACTTCAGGCAGAAGTGGAAGCCGATCGCGAAGCTCAGCAAACCCAATCTTCAAGCCAGTCCCAGTAAGACTCAGGCTGCCGACCTTCTTTGTATTTCCGACCCCTCCCACTGCTATCCCCACCACCTAAGCCACTATGACCTCTGTTTCCGAGCGCTTTGCCCAGCTCCGCGATCGCGGGGAGTGCGCCCTGATTCCATTCATTACGGCAGGGGATCCCGATTTGGCAACGACAGCGGCGGCATTGCGATCGCTGGATGCCAACGGGGCTGATTTTATTGAGCTAGGGGTCCCCTACGCCGATCCCCTTGCCGACGGTCCCACGATCCAAGCGGCAGCCACCCGATCCCTGGCTCGCGGCACCAAAATGGATGATGTGTTGAAACTGGTGTCGGAGGTTTCGCCAGATATCAAAGCGCCGATCATCCTCTTTACCTACTACAACCCCATTTTGAACCGGGGCATTGAGACTTTTTTGAAAGATATCAAAGCGGCCGGAGTGGCTGGTTTAGTGGTGCCCGACCTGCCCCTAGAAGAAGCCGACAGCCTCTTAACTCCCGCCGAAGCGGTAGGCATTGAAGTCACCCTATTGATTGCCCCCACCAGTCCCATCGAGCGGATGAAGGCGATCGCCGAGCGCTCCCAAGGGTTTATTTATCTGGTGAGCGTCACCGGTGTCACAGGGGTCCGCACCCAAATGCAAAGCCGCGTCGCCGACGTGCTGAAGCAGGTGCGAGAAGTAACCGATAAGCCCGTGGGCATTGGCTTTGGGATTTCCGGCCCCGAGCAGGCGGAACAGGTGAAAGCGTGGGGTGCAGATGGGGCGATTGTGGGAAGTGCCTGCGTGAAGCGCCTCGCCGATGGAGAACCGGATGCCGCAGTGAAAACCCTAGGTGAGTTTTGCCAGTCTCTGAATTCGGTTTTGAAATAGCAATTCTGAAATAGCGATTCTGAAATGGCTGTCCTGAAATAGCGAGGCCATAGCAACGGGCCATACAAGGATTGTGCGGTCACCACCGCTACACATTTCTTCAAGATTGCGGCATGGTAGAAAGGTGACCTGCATTACTCTCCCCCATTGCCCCATGACTGACAGCGCCAACACCTCTGAACCCAGCCCAGAAACGCCCGTCACTCGCGTGATGGTGTGTTTGAATGAATCCTGCCTAGAAAGCGGATCGGATGAAGTGCTGGAGGTGTTTGAAGCGGCGGAGCTACCGGAGCACATCAAAATTTCCCGGAGCACCTGTTTAGGGCAATGCAGTTCCGGTCCGGCGGTGCGCATCATGCCAGACAACATTTGGTATCACCGCCTCAGTCCCGAGGACGCCCAGCGCATTATCGACCAGCATTTAAAGGGAGGCGAGCCCGTGGCCGACAAGCTCCACCCCCGCTTCCACCGTCAATATAATTTCTAGATACTTTCTAGCGTGAATGCGTACCTAGAAGCGTGGAGCCTCGATCGCCTGGGCTTCGATGACATTTTCTAAGCCATCGGGCAACACCTCAAAAAAGTCCATCCCAGTGCGGGTTTCCAGCTCATCAATGGGGAGCTGATAGCGCCGCCAGTTATTGGAAAGGCGGTTGTTATTGGGGATATCCACCGCGAATACGATCGCCTGATTGGGGGTAACAGCGGTGGGATCTTGTCCCGACTGCACCGCGATCGCCACCTTCCAGGTCTGTTGGGGCACCGTCACCTGTCCCTCAGCGATTTTTTTGGAACCGCCATACACCCCCGCCACGATATATAGCTCATAGCCCCGGTCCACCAACTGCCGGCAATACTCCTCCATCCGCCGCCAGGTTTCCCGGTTATTATCCGGCGCTTGGGGGATGATATTGGTCATCAAAAACGTATTGGAATTAATTGCCTGACTTTTGGTGCGATCGCCCGAGGGCACCAGATGCCCGCGATCATAGCCACTGCCCTTGTAATCATTGCCATCGACCTGATACCAACCGGGGGGCAAGGTCTCATTTGCCCGAAAATCATCCTGTCGCTCCGCCGATCCCAGCCAAGATTGATCTAGTTTCCAGCTCGCCCAGTTAGCAGTCCCACGGGATTGGCTATAGGACAGGACATAGTCCGGCGTCTCAATCAGATAATTATCGGCACTCGCGGGATCGGCGATCGCATCGCTCGGATTCCCCAGCCGCACATGGTCCGAGTCGGAATTCTCCCCAGCGGACTCCCCCGAAGAGGCCTCCACAGCACGTTGCAACTCCAACAGAAACTGCTCGACCAGCTCCAGTTCCTCAGCGCACCCCGTCGCAACCATTGCAGCCAGTAGGGCAACGGCAACCGGCCGTAATCGACGAGCAAAACGGAAAGGCAACTTCATAGGACAGACCTCAGGGACAGCCGGCTTAGGAGAGACGCAATGTAGAGCTAGGCACGCTAGGCACGCTTTTTCAGCGCTTCAATAATGGTGCCATTGGCCTTGGGAAAGGGATATTGATCGATGGTATCCAAGGTGACCCAGCGAACTTCTTGACTCTCCAGCGCCTTAGGCTCACCCCCCAAATACCGGCACAAATGCACATGCAAGGACACTTTGAAATGGGTATAGGCATGGTTAACCACCATCAGCTCCTCACCCACCTCAATCTCGAGATCCAGCTCTTCCTTAATTTCCCGCTTGACGCAGTCTTCCATCGACTCCCCCGGCTCAACCTTACCGCCGGGGAATTCCCAGAGACCGCCCAACAACCCCTCTTCCAAACGGCGATCAATCAGGATTTCGCCCGTCTCCTTTTCAATCACAGCGACGCCAATAATTTTGTGGGGCAGCGGTCCTTTGGATTCAGTCATGGGGATCGTGTCCGTCTGGTGGGTGTGATACGCCTGACAGTATGCCATCCACGGACAAAGTAAACAGGTGGGTTTTTTACGCAGACAGGTCGTCGCCCCTAAATCCATCAGCGCCTGATTAAAATCCCGAGGGCGATCGCCACTCACTATCAACTCCGACACCGACCACAGGGCATCCATCGCCTTGGCCGGGGGGACGGGCAACCCAATCAACCGACTCAACACCCGTTTCACGTTGCCATCGAGGATTGGGACCGGCAGATTAAACGCATTGCTCAAAATCCCGCCAGCGGTGGTGCGGCCAATACCGGGTAGAGCTTCAGCAGCGGCTTGGGTTTGGGGAAATTGTCCCCCATGCTGTTCCACGACCACCTTGGCAGCGCGGTGAAAATTCCGGGCGCGGCTGTAATAGCCCAACCCCTCCCATGCCTTGAGTACCTGTTGTTGATCGGCGATCGCCAAACTTTCGACCGTGGGAAACACCTCAAACCAGCGGTGATAGTAGGGCAACACCGTTTTCACCTGGGTTTGCTGAAGCATCACCTCCGAGGTCCAAACCCGATAGGGATCATCACGGTCGGGCGATCGCCGCCAAGGTAAATCCCGGCCCTGGCGGTCATACCACGCCAAAAGTTTCCGCTGAAACACCCCGAGGGTGTCGGGAGCTTGAATCGTTTTAGACCATTGATCGGCGATCGCCCTCCCCAACTCCCGAGGCGAGGGAATCGAAGAGGGCGAAACGCTGGCCGAATCTTTAGGGGAAAGCGGCACGCAGATTAATTAGGCAGTGGGATCCGTCGGAAATTCCGTGGGCTGAACCACTTCCTCATCCTCAAACACCGGCAGCCAAGGTTCCGGCGCAGCGTCTTCAGCGGGAGACTCGGGCTGCTGCTGAGCGACGGCATCCTCCATGGCAAAGCGTTGCTCCACATTGTGAAGGAAATAGCCACTCATCATGGCAGAAGCCAACAACCGTCCCAGGGATTCGCGGCTGGTCGTAATGCTTACATCAAACCCGTCCGACGGCAGTCCCCCCAGCAGGCCAATAATATTGCGCTCCATCAAATAACGGGCTTCCTCAGAATCCGGCTTAGACAATCGGGCGATCGTTTCCGGCTGAAGAGATTGCACATAATCCAACAGGCGATGATCCTGACCTTTCTCCGACGACAAGGCATCAGGGGAAAATTCCGGAAAATCCAGGTCGTTGTGATTATCTTGCACAGCAGAAACCTCCAAGTTTGAGGGTGCGTTCTTATTAGAGACGGAGCGTAGGAACTGATCCACACATCATGCAATTCCAGACATAATGCGATTTCAGTTTTCGGAGTCAGACACTGAGACAGCTCGACCCTTTCGGACAGTTTAAGAAGGGATGAACTGAAGCGACAACGGGCGTAACCGTACCTTTAAAGGGGGGTTTCCGGATCGCCAAGCCAGGAACACGGCTATTTTCTAGAATGAGACGGCGGGCGATGGGAGTCCAACTAAAGCGTGATCAATACGCCGTTACAGACGAGCCATTCAGCTCCATTCCGCGGTGCCATGACGTTCCAACCAATTGAATACCTTATCCAACTGACTAGAATTAATGATGCCATATTGCCACAGAATGGTCGGCAGGTTGGTTCTGTGGGACGGGTGCTTCAGGGCGATCGCCATAGCCTGGCTATCGATTTCGAGTTCATCCCTGAGGAATTGAATTAGGGGAGAGTTGTAGGGTGCTGTCATGGAAAACCTCGTCACCAGACCTTGGGCTGATGGTTGTCGATGCGTGAGTGAGCAAAATTTAGGTGGGGTGAGAGGGCGAACCACCCGGAGGATCGTCCGCCCCTCCCGAGGTTGGTAGCCACACCCCTTCAGGAAGTGATGCCGCGATCGCCTCAACCGCTGATGATCGATTGGGGTAATCGCGAGCCCTCTTGAAAACTGTCAATGGCAGTTTGAAAGATTACATTTAATATGAATGATTTTCCGGAATCGGGGAGCGATCGCGGTTCGGTGTTCCGTATGATCTCTATGCTGATTACCGTGCGATCGGGATCAACAGAAGACGTGATCTCTGTCGCGATCGCCAAAAACAAAACACCACAATCCGCAAGCGATCCCCGCCCCCAATCCGCCCCAACACTCGCCCAATAAACAAGAGAGCACCGCATTGATGCTCTCTCAACAACCCTCTATTTCGTTACCCAAAGGCCCGCGAAGGGGCCCCTAGCGCACGGGTCAGAACTGGTCCTACAGGGCTGCGAAATAGTCCTTAGACTTCACAGGGTCGGGGGTCATGGTCCGATCTCCAGGCTGCCAACCGGCGGGGCAAACCTCGTCGGGGTGGGATTGGACATACTGCAATGCCTGAAGCACCCGCAGGGTTTCATCCACATTGCGACCGAACGCCAAGTTATTGATGGTGGCGTGCTGGAGGATGCCTTCGCGATCCACGATAAACAGACCGCGCAGGGCAACGCCCGCCTCAGGATCCAAGACGTTATAGGCCGCACTAATTTCCTTCTTGATGTCGGACACCAAAGCATAGTTCAAATCGCCAACGCCGCCGCTGTTGCGATCGGTTTGGATCCAGGCCAGGTGGGAAAATTCACTGTCCACGGAAACGCCCAAGACTTCGGTATTTAGGTCGCTGAAGTCAGAATAGCGATCGCTGAAGGCCGTAATTTCAGTCGGGCAAACGAAGGTGAAATCCAGGGGATAGAAGAACAGCACCACATACTTACCGCGGTAGTCCGACAGCTTAACGGGCTTGAACTCCTGGTCATACACCGCGGTCGCCGTAAAGTCCGGGGCGACTTGACCCACGCGCAAGCATCCTTCGGTCATGAATCTTCTCCTGTTCTATTCAGCAGTGTAGGGACAGTAATAGTGCTTGATATGGTGCTTAATTGGGAATGCGGCTTACCCAAGCTTTAGGTCTATAGGCCATCGGAACTACAGGCCAGAATAATTCTGGACGCAGAAGGGTGCCAAATTAAGAACTGTTGCGACTATATCATAGGCGTAATATCCTGCATCCGTTGGGGTACACCCCGCATTTTCCTTGCTTTCCCGCCCTATGGTTGTTTCCCAATCGCCGCTGTTTCCGCCCCTCGAGCCCTATCGCACTGGAACGTTGACGGTGGAGGAGCTGACGGCGGATCAATGCCACACCCTATATTTCGAGGAGTCCGGCAATCCCGAAGGCAAACCGGTGGTCCTACTCCACGGGGGGCCAGGGGGTGGGTCGCGGCCGGTCTATCGTCAGTATTTTGATCCGTCCGTGTGGCGAATCGTCTTGTTTGACCAGCGGGGCTGTGGTCGGAGTACGCCCCACGGGTCCCTGGAGAAAAATACGACCTGGGATCTGGTGGCCGATATCGAAAAACTGCGATCGCACCTGGGCATTGAGCAATGGACCGTGGTCGGGGGGAGCTGGGGCAGTACGTTGGCATTGGCCTATGCCGAAACCCATCCGGATCGCTGTCTGGGGCTAGTGCTGCGAGGCATTTTTATGTTGCGTCCTCAGGAAATTCGATGGTTTTATCAGGAGGGCGCAAGCTTTATCTTCCCGGACTACTGGGAAAAATATGTGGCACCGATTCCACCGGAGGAGCGGGGGGATTTGGTCGGGGCCTATTACAAACGGCTAACTGGGGATGACTTGGTCGAACGGGAAGCTGCGGCGATCGCCTGGTCAGTATGGGAGGGGAGCACCTGTAGCCTATTGCCGGATGTGGAGCACCAGGGAGAGGTCGCCGATCCCACCTTCGCAGCGGCATTTTCTCGGATTGAATGCCATTACTTCGTCAACAATGGCTTTTTAGAAACCGAAAATTGGCTGCTGGACCATGTGGATCGAATTCGCCATATTCCGGGGGTGATTGTCCAGGGGCGCTATGACATCGTATGCCCAGTACAAACGGCGTGGGAGTTACATCGTGCCTGGCCAGAGGCAGCGTTCCATTTAATTGACGATGCGGGACACGCCATGGATGAGCCGGGCATTGCGGCAATGTTAGTGGCAGAGATTCAGCGGATGGCGACGCTGGTACCCTAGGAATCCCCCATCGAGATATGGTTTGGTGTGTTTTGGTGCGTTTTTACGGTGCTGATTTGTAACTTGATTTGTAAGGGGTGGCGATCGCTATGGCCGAGTCTGTTTCTCCAGCTTCTGACCAACCGTCCATCAGTTTTTGTCTGATTGCCAAAAATGAAGCGGCCAACTTGCCCCGCTGTCTAGATAGCGTTCGGGAGCTGTGTGATGAGTTGGTGGTGGTGGATACAGGCTCGACTGACGGCACCGTCATCAAGGCAGTGAATTTAGGCGCAAAAGTCTCCTTTTTTGAATGGTGCGATGATTTTGCCGCAGCGCGAAATTATGGGCTAGCCCAGGTAACGGGCGACTGGGTCTTGATGCTAGACGGGGATGAATGGTTATTGCCCGAGGCGATCGCCCCGATCCGAGAGGCCATCCAGCAGGAGGATGCGATCGCCATTAACCTACTGCGCCAGGAAATCGGAGCCGATCAATCCCCCTATTCCTTGGTATCGCGGCTATTTCGACGGCATCCAGCGGTCACATTTGAACGTCCATACCATGCCCTGATCGATGACAGCGTGACCCGACTGATCGAAGCAGACCCCCACTGGCGCGTGCTGTCGTTGTCCCTGCCAGCGATCGCCCACGATGGATACCAAGCCGCCGCGATCGCCTTACAAAATAAACAGGACCGGGCTCGCCAAGCCATGGAAACCTACTTGGCCAAACACCCGGAGGATCCCTATGTATGCAGCAAACTGGGGGCATTGCTGGCGGATGAAAAATCAGCCGATGAATCTGTTGACGAAGAAACCCTGAAGCGATCGCGGGAATTGCTGAAGCGAGGATTAAAGCAAGCGGAACAGGACAACAATCCAGAACTGCTCTATGAATTGCACTATCACCTAGCGATCGTCGACACCCAACGGGGCAACCCAGACCTAGCGCGATCGCACTATCGGGTCGCCCTGAAACAGCCCGTCTTGCCATTGGTGCGGGTCGCCGCAGAGGTCAATCTCGGCAATCTCTATCAGGAAGCAGGACAACTCAAGGACGCGATCGCCCTGTACCAATCCGCCATTCAAACCTGCCCGGACCTGGGGCGCGTCCACTATAACCTCGGCCTAGCCCTACGGGGACAGGGAGACCTAAACGGGGCGATCGCCGCCTACGAACGGGCAGCAGCCTTGGATCCAGACCGGGCGGAGATTTATCAAAACTTGGGAGTGGCACTGCTGAAGGGGGGCAATGTCCCCGCCAGCCTAGACGCCTTTGGCCAGGCGATCGCCCGCTATGAAATCCAAGGAGAAACCGCGATCGCCGCCGCCATTCGAGACAACTTAGCCGCCATGGGATTTACCCCCACCGCCCCCCAATCCTCTCAATCCTCCCCCCAGACATTGTTCTAGCCTGCCCCACAAACCAGAGCGATCGCCTCGCTGTGACGAGGATTGATTGTAGATCCCCAACCCATCGATCTTTGATCAAAAGTAATCGAAAATTTTCCTTTGAAAACAAAAGTTTTTAGAGACAAGTTTTCAAGGTCAGAGAACCATTGCCCTCTGATTTTGGAGGCGAGAATTTTCTTACACCCAGTCAAACTACAGAAACATTTTAGGTCTGGCCGCACAAATCATCATTAACCTAGAAGTAGGGAAGTGCAGCGTTTGATCGGCATCAGTTACAACCTTTTTTCCGACATCCCAGAGGGGTAAGAACGCTTCAGAAGCCCCGCCCATAAAGCCCAAGACACGGATCGCCTGCCACAGATACTGTTGCCCACCACTCTTCTTAGCCATTTTTAAAATTCCATTAACCCGTTTTCAGTTTATTTATCCAAATTCCGTTAAAACGCCCTTTTACAAACAGCATCCATCCGAAAAATATCATCATAAGTTATCGGATCAAGCTCGGATCAACCATTAACCAGCGGTGATGAAATCCTTTAGGGGTAACCCATTGAGGCTTTTCTAAAACCGCATTGCCTTTGTGATCGTATGTTCTCGATATTGCCCACTACCTTTCAATGGAAGCTGTCCTTGGAGCAGTGGGAATTTCTGCGTCAAACGGTTGCCCAGGCCGGTCGACGGGTCCTCGGCCAAGGCATTGTTTATTCCGATGAAGGTCCACCCCCCAGCAAAATAATTCCAGGGGAGGCGGAGCCCGACGGCAAAACGGGCACAAGGGGCGATCGCTTCTGGCTGACTCTGACCCCCTATGGATGGCTGCTCTGCTTATTAGAGCGACCCTCTGCCTCTGGCTCGCCCAATAATGACGTTATGGGCACTGCCACCGTCACCCTCAATGGAACGGTGATTTTGGGATGGATGGAACAGCGTTCATGGTCGACATCGGTCCTCGGTACCCCGCCCACCGTGACGCCAGCCATTTTGCAAAGCCTGGTTCAACAGCTACTCAGTCCGGAACTACCGTCAGCGGAAGCGTTGGCGATCGCCTGTCCCATCCCCGAGCAGGATCGCGCTTGGGAACAGCTACACCACGGCCTAATCCATCGATTGGTACAGGGGGTTAACGAACTCCCCCAGGTCATCCATTGGGCATTGGTCCAGGCGCAGCAGCTATTGGGCGTCGATCGCGTTTTGATCTATCAATTCCAGGTACCGCTGCAATCCTTAAAACTCTGGCGCAGTTCTGAAACCCCGTCAGGCGATCGGCTATGGCAGCGATCGCCCCATCGGTCCCCGTGGGAAGGGCTGCGGGATGGGGTAACCTACGAAGCCTTGCGGGATAAGACCGTTCCCTCGGTGCTATATCACGAAGAAAACTTCGGCATTCTAGGATTGGATCACCATGGGGAAATTCAGCCCGGAGTCATTACTGACGAAGGGCAAGGGAGCGCGGAAGGCGAGGCATCCGTGGCGCGGGCGCAATTATCGGTAACCATCGCCGGGCAAACGGTGACCGGTACGATGCCTTGGGGGATGCTGGTGGCCCAGACCGTTGACCAGCCCCACCCTTGGTCAGAGCGAGAAGAAATTGGGCTGACGCGGCTGGCGCAAATCCTAACCTTGGGCATTCACTATGGCCAGGTGGAAGCCTCCGGCAGACAGCATCAGCGGCAAATGGAGCAAACCCTTCAGGATCAAGGGGAAGCCCTCCGTACGGCCCTGACCCAAGCCCAAACCGCCGCCCATGCCAAGCGAGAATTTTTGGCCGCCGTTAGCCATGAATTGCGCACCCCCCTCACCTGCATCATCGGGCTATCGGACACCCTACTGCGGTGGTCCCTCAGTAACCTCAGCCCCAAACAGCAGCATTACCTCCACACCATCCACGACAGCGGCGAGCATCTGAAGGGATTGGTGGACAATATCCTCGAAATCAGCCAATTGGAAGCGGGGCTCAGCCGTCTCCAGGTACGGGAATTTTCCCTGACGCGATTGATTTTGCAAAGTATTGCCCAGGGGCAGGAATATACGCCCCACCGTCCCCGTTCCATCATCAAAGAGATTCAGATTGGTCCCACCGAGGATCGATTTTGGGGCGATCGCCAGCGGATCCAGCAAATCATCGTCAACCTCCTGAGCAACGCGGTGAAATTCACCCCAGAGCCGGGGCCGATTATCCTGCGGGCTTGGCGGGACAATGGCGGGCTGCTGGTGGAGGTGGAAGATACGGGCATCGGCATCCCAACGGAACAAATTCCCCTGGTGTTCGAGACGTTTTACCAACTGGAAAGCTCGTACCAGCGCGTCCACGGGGGACTGGGGATGGGGCTAGCGTTGGTGAAGCAGCTCGTCAATCTCCATGGGGGCACCATTGAGGTGCGATCGGTCCTGCACCAGGGGTCAGTTTTTACCGTGTGGCTCCCCAACGGCGAAGAACAAACAGCACTATCGGGCGATCGCCAGGAGATTGGATCCCAATCCAAGGTTGACCAGCGCCTCGTGGATGCGGCGGTCGAAACCGCAGTCGAAACGGCGGTCGAAACGGCGGTCGAAACCGCAGTCGAAACCGCAGTTGATCGGAAAGTTGCCCAGCGGGCGACCCTCTCGGGGGGGACGTCGACCCGCAGAAGTGTGCTGTTGATTGATAGCAATGATGAGCGCGCCCTACCCCTGTGTGATTTGTTGGTGGCGGCCAACAATGATGTGGTGTGGCTAGAGGATGGGGCCATGGCGATCACGCAGTTTGAGACCATCCGTCCGGACCTGGTCATTCTCGGTCTAGAGGGATCCCCCGTGGGCAAACCCACAGAATCCGGGTTCACAGCGCCTCCTCAATGGCTGGAGCAATTGACCGTGCTGCCTCGATTACGGCAACGGGCAGGGCAGCGGTTGAAAATTTTGACCCTCGGGGAAGGGGAGATGGAGGATGTGTGTCAGGTCCTGGAGGAAGGACACCTATCCCATTGGTCGATGGCATTGGGGGGAACTCTGGGCGATCGCCCCCTCATCGACACCCACCTCCCCCATTCCACCTCCCCCGAGCGCTTTATCGATACGGTGATGGCCCTGATGGAGGGTAAAGACCGCCCGACGCAATCCCCTGAGCCCAGCACCCTATCCACCCCTGTGTCTAGCACCGTGCCCCAGTAATCCTATCCCCCCCTGGACGTCCCTAGGGAAGGCACAATGGGGAAGAGGGCCAAACGGCAAAACGAGCGTTGGGAACGAGCATTGGGAATGAGTGGGCATGAGTGAGGCGATCGCATCTGATGCAGCCGGGACAAGTCGCGCAGAGGATGCGGCTACCGGTCCCGATTGGAATCGATTGCAGCAGGCCCTAGGCGTGGAGGCGGAGCGCGGTTTTGGGGATATTCAGGGACGACAATATCGATTTAGCGAGTTTTTGTGTCTGAGTTTTGGCAAGGTACCACCGGGCTTGGCGGCGGACGATCGCCGGCGATGGCGAGAAACCTCGGAAAAGTTTGCGGCATACGGCGACCTAACGGAAAGCGGTCGAAAGCGCTTAGTGGCCCAAACCCGACAGTTTTTGTTTAAGGCCCGGCGGCATCTGGAGGAAAGAACGGCGATCGCCCCAGCCGAATCCAACAGTCCCCGCGCCCAGGAAAATGGCGCACCTCGCACCGGCACCCGCAAAATCAAGCCCACCAATACCGCCGATATTTCCGGCCAGGTAGCCCAGAACTACGCCCGTAGCTATGACCTGGACACACCGCTGACAAAGGTGCGGGGGATTGGTCCGAGGACCGCCAAAAAATTGGGACAGTTGGGCCTGTTTACGGTGGATGACCTGCTGCATCACTATCCCCGCGATTACATTGACTACGCCCGGCAGGTGGATATTACAGCGCTGGAAACGGGCGAGACGGTAACCGTGGTAGGGAAAGTCAAGCGGTGCAATTGTTTCACCAGCCCGAAAAATTCCAAGCTCAGCATTTTGGAACTCGTCCTTCGGGATACGTCTGGGCAAATCCGCATCACCAAATTTTTGGCGGGCGCGCGATTTAGCTCCATCAAGTGGCAGCAAGGTCAAAAACGACTCTATGCCCCCGGAAAAACCGTCGCCGCATCGGGATTGGTGAAAAAAAACAAATATGGCATCACCATCGATAATCCCGAGTTGGAGGTATTGGACGATGCCTCTGGACAAATCCAGTCCATGAAAATTGGGCGGGTGGTACCGGTCTATTCCCTCACGGAAGGGGTGGCAGCCGATACGGTGCGACGGGCGATCGCCACCGTGCTCCCGGCCGCGAGCAAAGTCCAAGAAGCCTTACCCCGAGCGGTACGGGAAACCAGCGGCGTCATCAAAATTGCGGAGGCGATCGCGGCGATCCATTTCCCACCCGACGATGGTCTCCTCCAGCAAGCCCGACGGCGATTGGTCTTCGACGAATTTTTGTATCTACAACTGGGCTTACTGAAACGGCGACACCAGCAACGGCAAACCACCACCAGCGCCGTCCTCGCCCCAACAGGGGAATTAATTGAACGGTTCTACGACGTGTTGCCCTTCAGCCTCACCGGGGCGCAACAGCGGGTGGTAAACGATATTTTGTCCGACTTGCAACAGTCCGCCCCCATGAATCGATTGGTCCAGGGGGACGTGGGCTCAGGAAAAACCGTCGTGGCGATCGTGGCAATTTTGGCGGCGATTCAATCCGGCTATCAAGCGGCGCTGATGGCCCCCACGGAAGTTTTGGCGGAGCAACACTATCGAAAATTGGTGGAGTGGTTTAATTTGCTGCACTTGCCGGTGGAACTGCTAACGGGATCCACCCGAGCCAAAAAACGGCGAGAAATCCACGCCCAACTCTCCACAGGGGAACTGCCGGTATTGGTGGGCACCCACGCGCTGATCCAAGACCCAGTGGAATTTCAAAAGCTAGGTTTAGCGGTCATTGATGAGCAGCATCGATTTGGGGTTGCCCAACGGGCACGACTGCAACAGAAAGGCGAACAACCCCATGTCTTAACCATGACCGCGACCCCCATCCCCCGAACCCTATCCCTGACCATCCACGGGGATTTAGGTGTCAGCCAAATTGATGAACTTCCCCCCGGTCGTCAGCCCATCCAAACCACCGTCCTCAAGCCCGGCGATCGCCCCGATGCCTATGACCTAATGGCTCGAGAAATTGCCCAGGGGCGACAGGTCTATATCATCCTGCCCCTGGTGGAAGAATCGGAAAAACTGGATCTCAAATCAGCGACGGAAGAATACAAGAAACTCTCAGAAACGGTATTTCCCCAATATTCCCTCGGGTTACTCCATGGGCGGATGAGTTCCCAAGACAAAGACGCAGCCCTGACCGCCTTCCGCGATCGCCACACCCAAATTCTTGTTTCCACCACCGTTGTTGAGGTGGGCGTCGATGTCCCCAACGCCACGGTGATGATGATTGAACACGCCGATCGCTTTGGACTATCCCAACTCCACCAACTGCGGGGTCGCGTCGGGCGGGGATCCTCCAGCTCCTATTGCCTATTGGTCAACAGCGGCAAAGGGGAAATCGCCCGCCAGCGACTGGAAGTGATGGCCCAATCCCAAGACGGCTTTTTTATCGCGGAAATGGATATGCGATTTCGCGGCCCCGGTGAAGTACTGGGGACACGGCAATCAGGACTACCGGACCTTGCCCTGGCCAGCCTAATTGAAGATCGGGAGGTCCTGGAACAGGCACGGACGACCGCAGAATCCTTAATTGCCGAGGATCCCGAATTGGAGAACTACCCACGCATCGCCGCAGAATTACAGACGCGATACCGCCGATTATTGGGGGGCGCAATTCTGACTTAGGGTTCTTGTCTAGCTCAGCCCCCAAAACCAGCCCCTAAAAATGGACAAAAAAAGTGGGAGCTGCTGCCAACTCCCGACATCCTGACTTTAGAGACCTTAGAGACTAGACTCTGCAACTGCAGATCTAGAACCTAGTTGTCCCCAGCATAACGCATTTAATATGAAATTATGTGAACTTACATTGACGTTAGAGCAATCATTAAAATCTGTTTTGTTTATGAGAGGACGATATAAGCAGGTCTGTTAAGGTATGTGGGCTCATCGGGGCGAGACGACAGGGTAGATTTTCGGGAGTAACCAGGATGGCAATCACTGCAAAAACGCGGCTGTTGGGGGTGATCGGCGATCCTATTCAGCATTCCCTGTCCCCCACCATGCACAACCAGGCGATCACCCAATTGGGTCTGGATTGGGTTTACGTTGCCTTCCCCATCGCTTCAGAAAATTTAGCCATCGCATTGGATGGATTTGCGGCGATCGACCTGATCGGCATGAGCGTCACCATCCCACACAAACAGGCGATTATGCCCCTATTAACGGAAATCTCCGACCAAGCCCAAGCCGTCGGCGCGGTGAATACGGTTTGGCGATCGCCCCAGGGCTGGTGCGGCACCAATACCGATGTGGATGGGTTTATCGCTCCCCTGAAGGAATTACGCGGCGATTGGTCTGGGACGACGGCAGTAGTACTCGGCTGTGGCGGTGCAGCGCGGGCAGTGGTCGCCGGCTGTCGATTATTAGGATGCGATCGCGTCAAAGTGGTCGCCCGCAATGCCGACAAACTCAAGGCTTTCTGCGATAGTTTTCAACCGCCCAATCCCCTAGCGATCGCCCTAGACCCCGTCCTATGGTCCGATCTATCCAGTGCCCTTGAGGGAGCAGAACTGGTGGTCAATACAACCCCCGTTGGAATGCATCCCCACGAAGACGCTTCGCCATTGTCAGACCTTCAGCTTGGGAAGCTGACATTCGACGCGGTGGTCTACGACATTATTTATACTCCTCGCCCCACGTTGCTGCTTAAACAGGCAGCCGACCGAGGTTTGAAAACATTAGACGGGCTGGAGATGCTCGTGCAACAGGGGGCGATCGCCCTAGAAAAATGGTCAGGTCAATCAGCCCCCGTAGACGTGATGCGGCAAGCATTGTTGGACTGGTTTGCCGCCAAAGCGTCCTAGGACTCCCCAAGGAAATCACCCAAAAATTATCGAGCTTTCCAGGTGCCCCCATAGCGATAGTGGGGACTATTTTCACTGCGATCACGCTGGCACTCGGGACAGACCAAATACCATTTACCCGGCTCATCATATTGAATGCGATAGCGCACCAGACTGGGGGTCTCACAGCGATCGCAAGGGCGGGGCTTGGGGGATTTCGTGCGACGGCGAGGCATGGAATAGCGTTACTTCCTCAGGGATCAATATTGATTCAGTAAACCCCAGCCAGGCGGGGAAAAACAGATCGGGGTCAGCGAATATGGTGCCAACGGATATGCTTATCCCCAGCAGCATTGTTTGTCTGAAGCATTTTATCTATCTTTCCCGGAGAGCCTTCCATGCCTTGGCAACGCCCCGACGGTCGCCAGTCAACCGAGATCCGTCCCGTGACCTTCCAGCGGGGATATACCAAATATGCGGCAGGCTCAGTCCTGGCTAGCTGTGGCGATACCAAAGTGCTGTGTACGGTGTCCGTCGAGGAAGGGGTGCCCCGATGGCTCAGGGATTCGGGACAAGGGTGGCTGACCGCTGAGTATCGAATGTTGCCGGGCGCAACGGGCGATCGCAACCGCCGGGAAACCTTCAAACTATCCGGTCGCACCCAGGAAATTCAGCGTCTGATTGGTCGCAGCCTACGGGCCGCCGTTGACCTGGACGCCCTCGGAGAATTTACCCTGCTCGTGGATGCGGACGTCATCCAAGCGGACGGCGGCACCCGCACCACCGCCATCACCGGATCCTATGTGGCGCTAATAGACGCCCTCAATTCCCTAAAAACCCGTGGACTCATCGACGAAATCCCCCTGAAGCAGGCGATCGCGGCCATCTCCGTCGGACTGATTGAGGACCAGGTATTTGTGGATCTCAACTATCCCGAAGACTTCGCCGCCGATGTGGACATGAACGTGGTGATGACCGGCAACCTGGATCTCATTGAAGTGCAGGGCACCGCCGAAGCCAATCAATTTAGTCGCGCCCAACTGAACGACTTATTGGATGGTGCCGAAATAGGCATTAAAACCCTCCTCACCGCCCAAGCCGCCGCCCTGGAAACACCGCTGACGTAAACAAAAATACGCTATCGTCATCCCTAGACTCGTAAGCGTTCGTCGCCACCTTGGGCCACCGATATCTGCCACCCTCGAATCTGACGGAAGGAAAAGGGCGTGATAAGATCCCCCCTAACCTGGGCTGATGGGGGGCAAGATATGCCAACATCGGCTGCACGGTGCAGTCGTCCTATCAGTAGTTTCGAGTTTTGTTTGCGCGATTATTCGACCGCGATCGCCCCTAGGATTGATATTTCATCCCGCTTATTTCGCTTCCGCCCCTCCTGAGTTTCGCCTGCCGCCCATCCCACCGCGCGATATATGGACACCTCCAGCGTCCCCCAAGCCACACCTTCCACCCCATCCCCCGACGCCACCAGTCAACCCAAACGCCGGTGGTTCTTCAAGCGCTACGGCTTTTGGATCGGCGTCGCCTTCCTCAGCGCCACCAATATTTTGGCCTGGAGTGGCTGGAAATCCCTCGAAGCGATCGCAGAGGAGCTGCCGGAGGTAGCCACCATCAGCACCTTTTCCCGCGACGGCACCATCACCATCCGCGCGGCTGATAACTCCATCCTTCAGCAACAGGGGCCCGCCACCCGCCAAAAGCTAAGGCAAGGGGACATCCCAGAGGAGCTGATCCAAGCATTCCTAGCGGCCGAAGATCGGCGCTTCTATGACCACAGCGGCATCGATGCCCAAGGGATTTTACGGGCAGCGGGGGTCAACCTCCGGTCCGGCGAAGTGCTAGAGGGGGGAAGCACCGTCACCCAGCAGTTGGCCCGTATGGTGTTTCTCAGCCAAGAAAAAAGCGCCATCCGTAAGCTACGGGAGGCCCTGCTCGCCATCAAAATTGAGGATGAGATTTCCAAAGAGGACATCCTTAACCATTATCTCAACCTGGTTTATCTCGGCTCCGGTGCCTACGGGGTAGCTGACGCCGCCTGGGTGTACTTCCACAAACGCGTTGACCAACTCACCCTCGCGGAGATGGCAACCCTAGCGGGGCTACCCCCGGCCCCCACGGCTTACTCCCCGATCCAAAATCCTGATGTAGCCAAGCGGCGTCGCAACCGGATTCTAGAGGTGATGGAATCTGAGGGGATGATCACAGCGGATCAGGCGAGAAAGGCAAAGTCCGACGAGCTAGCGCTAAAACCCCAGCTCCCGCGGCGATTAGAAGTCAAAGCCCCTTACTTTACGTCCTACGTCCTCCAGCAACTGCCCAACTATATCTCTAACGACGAGATTGAATTAGGGGGCTTGGTGGTTGAGACAACCCTGTTGCCCAAGTGGCAAGAGATGGCGGTGGCGGCCGCAGAAAAGTCCCTGAAAGAGCGGGGCAAGTGGCAGCGCTTTGAACAGGTGGCGATCGCCTCGATTGATCCCCGCAATGGGGAAATTCGGACCATGGTCGGGGGTCTCGACTTCATCGACAACCAGTACAACCGCGTGACCCAAGCCCGCCGGCAACCGGGATCGACCTTTAAGGGAGTCATTTATGCCGCCGCTGTGGAAGCCGGCCTCTCGCCCTATGCCCAATACTTAGACGAGCCTTACAAAATAGGGAACTATAAACCCAAGAACTTCAGCGGCAAGTTCTCGGGCTGGCAAAGTGTTGTGGTGGCCTTGAGCAAGTCGACCAATATTGTTGCCCTAAAAATCATGTTGGATACGGGCGCAGAGCCCACCATTGAGATGGCCCGCAAGATGGGCATCACCTCCCCGTTGGAGCCAACGCCGGCGCTGTCCCTAGGGGCCTATGAAGTCACGCTGCTGGAGATGATTGCCGCCTTTGGCACCTTTGCCGCGGATGGTAAATATTTCAAGCCCCACGGCATTCGTCGGATCCGGAACCGTGAGGGGGAAGTGCTCTATGAGCATGAATCGGAATCGACCCAGGCTCTTTCAGAAACCGATGCCCGCATCATGTCCTGGATGTTACAGCAGGTGGTCACCAGCGGCACGGGACGCCCCGCCAATATTGGTCGTCCGGCAGCGGGTAAAACGGGCACGTCTGATAAGGCCAAAGATTTGTGGTTTGTGGGCTATGTCCCCCAGCTCGTGACGGGGGTCTGGTTAGGGAACGATTCCGGCGCCCAAACCTGGGGCGGCAGCGGAGCGGCGGCGGCGACCTGGCGGGATGCCATGGTGGAAATCGTCAAGTCTTTGGAGGTGGAGGAGCTACCGAAGTTGCCCAGCCTGGAAGGACGCAAGTTCCAGCCGAAGAAACGCAAGGGTAAGACCGCCGGCGAGGGCACCCGCGAGGAGAAGGATGGCGATAAGAAAGAGTCGGATAAGCCGTCTTCCCAGCAGCGATCGCAACCGGAGCAACCCACGCCCCAGTCCACGGGTGCGGTTGACATCACCGTTGCATACTGACTAGACACTGCTGATGATGCAGGA
>CAZZMD010000021.1:65116-66185 GCA_964655355.1 uncultured bacterium | reverse complement strand
TTATGAGGCCCTGAAGGAAGGGTTGCGATCGCTCATATCTCTGACCTATGGGGAAAGTGTGCGAGCGATTCAGGTGCACTTCTCGCCCGCCCAATTGGGGGATGAGCTGACCGATGAGCAAGTACTCATGAACTTCCCTGAGGTGGTACCGCTCTAGGGTGAGTACTCCCTCCGTTTATCTGTGATTGTCCAGAAAGCCTATGACCTCCCAAACTCCCGAGCCAGCACCTAATCCCACGCCCAATCCTGAGTCCAAACAGTCACAAGCCAAATCATCGCCGTCGCCCCTCAATCCCATTTGGCTGTTTTTGATGACGGCGGCGCTAGTGGTGGCGGCCTACAGCGGCAATATGAAAACCATCACTGAGGCATCCTTTGATTCGGCTCGCAGTGCGGTGGAGTTGGCGATCGGCTTGGTGGGGACGATGGCCTTGTGGTTGGGGTTGCTACGGGTAGCGGAAGCAGCCGGGATGATGCAGGCGATCGCCCGGGCGATTAAACCGATTATGGTTCGGCTGTTTCCCGAGGTGCCCGCCGAGCATCCGGCCATGTCGGCGATCATTATGAATATTTCGGCCAACGCCCTGGGGTTGGGCAATGCGGCTACGCCGATGGGATTGAAGGCCATGAAAGAGCTGGATCGGTTGAATCCGGCCAAAGGGACGGCCACCGATGCCATGTGTTTATTTTTGGCAATTAATACCTCGTCGGTGACCCTGTTGCCCATTGAGACAATTACGGTGCGCGCGAGTGCAGGGGCCGATAATCCGGCGGCGATTGTGTTGCCTTCGTTGATTGCAACCGCTTGTTCGACCACGGCAGCGATCGCGGCAGCCAAATGGATGGCAAGACGCAACAAATCCGGAGCGCAACCAGTAGACGTAGATTCGTCAGATGGGTTTGATGAGGCGGAGATTTTAGGGGAGGTCGGGGATGATAACCGCGGCTTAGTGGGCGATGATGGCCCCGGCTGGCTGGGAAATTTGGTCTTCGGCGGTCTAATTGTGGCGTTTTTTGGGGCGCTATTGCTCCAGGTCAGTCGCCGAGGATTGTTTTACGTGTTTAGCCT
>CAZZMD010000021.1:0-65106 GCA_964655355.1 uncultured bacterium | reverse complement strand
GGGTTGTAACCGGCTATGGAAAAATTGATGGGAGATTGGTTTATGTATTTAGCCTTGCTGGATTTGCCAGCATTTCCAACTGGCTGATCCCCATGGTGGTGTGCGGCTTTTTGCTATTTGGCTATTTTCGCGGCGTCCGAGTATACGAAGCCCTAACCGAAGGTGCAAAGGAAGGATTTGAAATTGCCGTGCGGGTGATCCCGTTTATGGTGGCTATTTTTGTGGCGATCGGGATGTTCCGCGCCAGCACGGCATTGGATTTGCTGGTGAATTTGTTATCGCCGGTCACCAATTTGATTGGGATGCCCGCCGAAGCGCTGCCCATGGCGTTTATCCGTCCCCTATCCGGGAGTGGTGCCTTTGGGGTGATGTCGGAAATTGTAAATACCGAGCCCAATTCCTTCCTCGCTGACCTAGTCTCAACGATGCAGGGATCAACGGATACCACCTTCTATGTGCTGGCGGTGTATTTCGGCAGCGTTGGCATTTTACGCAGTCGCTATGCGGTGCCGGTGGGCTTATTGGCCGATGGGGTCGGCGTGATGGCGTCACTGGTTATCTGCCATATCGTGTTCTAAGCATATCTAGACCTTTGACACCGAAGTCGCTGATCGCGCCCCTACACAAAAAGCCCTTACATAAACGGATTGGGGAAATTCGGGGGTGAAGAATCCTCGTCCGACTCGCGATCGCGCTCCGCCAGCTCATTAGGGGGGCGTTCATTGCTCCAGCCCCACCAAGCACAGCCACATTCGCAATGGTAAAACTCTTGCCACTTGCGCTTGTAGTTCTCCATAAAAACGGGCGATCGCCGATTAAGCCAGACCCGCTGCGCCTTAGCCGGGGTTTCCCCACAGGCAGGACATCTAAACCCGATCGCGTGGGTCGCGTTCTTGGTCCAGGCGGGGGCAATGGGAGAAAACGCATCCATGGCAAAACCTAGGGGGCAAAACCTAGGGCGAAGGGGGTTGGGATTGAGTTCAATCCCTAGTCTCAATTCTATGCTCTACTGTTTTACGGTGCTTTGCCTCTGGGAGATTTAATGAAGCAATTCAATCAACCGAGGCGGAACCCTATTTTTCCATTCTGTTCGCCCTGGGCGATCGCACTCCTGTGAACCTATCTTCATTGAAATTTTTGCGGCACCTACGCACTCAGAAAAAGCAATTTGCCGTCATTGGGCTGGGGCGATTTGGGCGAGCCGTTTGCCAGACCCTCCATGGGATGGGCTACGAAGTCTTGGGCATTGATCAGGGCAGAAAATCAGTCGCCCAGGCCATCAATGCCCATATTGTTTCCCATGCCCTTGAATTGGATAGCACTGATCCCGAAGCCTTAGAAGAAGCAGGAGTGTTGGAATTCGACACGGTGATTGTGGCGATCGGCAACTACATCGAAGCCAGCGTGATCACCACCTTGAACTTGAAAGATGCAGGCGTAGAATCTGTTATTGCGAAAGCATCGTCCGATATTCACGGCAAATTGCTGAATAAGGTCGGGGCCGATTTGGTGATTTTTCCGGAATATGAAATGGGATGCGAAGTGGCGCGATCGCTCACCCAGCCCAATGTATTGGAACGATTAGAGCTTGATCCCCACAGCAGCGTTGTGGAAATGGTGGTACCCAAGGCCTTCCATGGCAAAACGCTGATGGAACTCAATTTACGGGCAGAACATGGCATCAATGTTTTGGCGGTGGGGACCTGTTCGGAAGAGATTGGAGAAGAAAATCCCCTAGGCGTCGGTGAGTTTGATGTCAATCCGGATCCAGAGCAACAACTAAAAGCGGATATGGTGATCGTGGTGATTGGAAAAAATGATTCGATTCGGAAATTCGCTTGCTAAAGCAGGGCAACGACTTCAGCAATGTCGGGAGACCAGTGTCAGGAAGCCAGTGTCAGGAAACCACAGAACTACGGCGACATAACGCTAGCCACGATCGCGCCCAATCGGGACAGCTTCCCCAATGCAAATGGACATAGCTCGCCAAGGTATTTCGATGCAAATATCCTTCCTGTTGAACCTTACACTGGGAGGATTTGAGGCGATAGCCATAGCCGAGTGCAGGGGTAGGCGAGGCAATGCTGAGTTGGGAATAGTGGAAGCAGTGTCCCCGCGCGGTGACATCAGGGGGGAACCAGCCGTCCGGTCCAGTCCATTGCACTTCTTTGTAGCCGAGGGTAGGGCGATCGCCCATCACAATCTCAAAAGGCAACGCCCCCACCATGGGAGACCGGTTGCCGGCAGCATCGGTGACCCCCTGACTCAAGTACATCAGCCCGCCACATTCCCCATAAATCGGCAATCCCGCCCGGCTGAGATCTGCAATTTGCTGCCGTAGGGGACGGTTATGGCTAAGCATCTCGGCGTGGAGTTCGGGATAGCCCCCCGCAAAATAGAGACCACACAAACCATCAGGAAGCCGGGAAGCGGTCAACGGGGAGAATTCGACTAACTCTGCCCCCAGATTCCTCAGCAGCGCCAAATTGTATTCATAGTGAAAACAAAAGGCGCGATCGCGGGCCACCCCAATTTTTACGGTCGATCCTCGGGGGAAGGATCCAACCCAAGAAGCACCATCGGCAGTTCTGTCTAAGGAAGTTCTGTCTAAGGAAGTTTTGGCGGGATAGGTTTTGGCACTGTGATAGAGCTGATCCAGATCTAGATAATGCTCCACCCATTGCCCCAATCGATCCAGGCGATCGCCATCCTCCGGATCCGTCTCATCTTCGCCCCCCAACACCAGCCCCAAATGGCGGCGAGGAATGTGTAACGCATCCTGACGGGGGAGCCCGCCAAGAATAGCCATGGTGTCATTTTCAAGATTTTGAGCCTGCTGGAGATTGTCCGCCTCACAAGCCCGTTGAATCCACGCCCGATGGCGATCGCTCCCCACCCGATTCAAGATCGCCCCCAAGAAATTCACTGCCGGATCAAACCGCTGAAATCCCTGGAGCAACGCCGCCGCGCTACGCCCCATCCCCTGGGCATCCATCACCAACACCACCGACGCCCCCAGCAATTTTGCGAGTTCGGCCGTACTGCCCTGCTCCCCCATCCCATACCCGTCGAACAGGCCCATCACCCCTTCAACGATCGCCAAATCCGCATCCTGGGTCGCGTCCCGAAAGATTTTTTGATTGACCGCCGGGGGAATCATCCAGCCGTCCAGATTGTGCGATCGCCGCCCTGTGGCCAGAGTGTGATGGCCAGGATCGATAAAATCGGGTCCCACCTTAAAGGCCTGGACCCGTAATCCTCGCCGAGAAAAGGCACGCATCAGCCCCAACGCAACGGACGTTTTTCCTACACCGCTATGGGTGCCGCCAATAACTAGGGTTGGAACTCCCGTCACCTACGCCGCAGACTCCACGGTCGCCGTCGCCGCCGCCTTCGTCAGCGCCACATCGATCAAAGTCAGCTTATCCCCATCCTTCAGGGTAATTTCTTCCCCGTGGCTCACCGCAGCGGTAATATCCGGTCCAAAAAAGCGCTCAATTTTCTCCCGCTTCTCTTCCCAGATCGCAAAATCGATGTAAGGAGACGCAAAAGACAGAGTCAACTCATACTGACCGTCGCGATCGCCCTCCACAATGGAATGCAACACCGGACGCTCCTCATCGGTAGGGCTCAACCCCAACCGCTCCAGGGCCAAATCCAAATGAGCTTCTTGCCCATAGCGGAAGCGAGTAACATCCTTGCGCACCTGATTCTGAGTATCCGTCGCCTGGGCGTTACGCAGCTCCAGCACCTTTCCGACAGTTTTTTCCTTGTAGGGCACTGGCTTCAACTCTGCGGCCTTAAGGGCAGCGCCCCCCAACAACACCGGAATACCATAGAAAAACCCCACCAGATTCAACGTTGAATTCCCAGTGGCATAGGCCCAAAAGCCAGTAGCCGTCAGCCCAAAACCGACAACCAACAATACCCAGGACAAGGGGATTTTTCCAAACATAAAGCCGTTCCTTATAAGCGCAACAGTCCGCGTCCCGCGGTCAATCTATTTAGACAGTTTACATTTAGTTACGTTCACTGGCGTCAGAATCAAAAGCGATGGATGGGGGAGACGGGTGTGAGCCCAGCGTTTGAGGAAACAATTGCCAATTAATTCCCAATTAATTCAATGTTAGGGAGTGGGCGGCCGGCCGTACAATTTTCTCCTATCCGTTAACGAAAAATAACCACCGAGCACACCCCCACGAGGCAGCCCCATGGACAATAAGCTGATGTTGATGATCCCCGGTCCCACGCCAGTGCCCGAGCCGGTGCTGCTGGCCCAGGCCAAGCACACCATTGGTCATCGCAGCGGCGAATTTAGTGAAATTTTTGCAGAGGTGACCGCAAACCTGAAATGGCTGCACCAAACCCAAAGCGATGTCCTGACGTTGGCGGCCAGCGGCACCGGTGCCATGGAAGCGGGCATCATCAACTTTTTGAGTGCCGGCGATCGCGTGCTGGTGGGGTCCAACGGTAAATTTGGCGAGCGCTGGGGTCTCGTAGCGGAAGCCTATGGCGTCAACGTGGATTGGATCAAAGCGGAATGGGGAAAGCCCCTAGACGTAGCGGAATTTGAAGCAGCCCTAACCGCCGACACGGAAAAAACAATTAAGGCAGTCATCGTCACCCACAGCGAAACCTCCACCGGGGTATTGAACGACCTAGAGGCGATCGCCAAACTAACAAAGGCCCACGGCGCATTGATGATGGCCGACGCCGTGACCAGTTTGGGAGCCATCAGCGTCCCCATGGACGAGTGGGGCTTAGACGTGGTGGGCTCCGGCTCCCAAAAAGGCTATATGATGCCGCCGGGATTGGGATTTGTCGCCGTCAGCGAAAAAGCATGGGCCGCCTATGAAACGGCAACCCTGCCCCGGTTCTATCTAGATTTGGGCAAATATCGGAAAAGCGCCGCCAAGGATACGACCCCATTTACACCACCGGTCAACCTCGTCTTTGGCCTGCAAGTGGCATTGCAAATGATGAAAAAAGAAGGGCTGGACGGCATCTTCTCCCGCCATAACCGCCTTCAGAACGCCGCCCGTGCCGCCATGAAAGCCTTGAACCTGCCCCTGTTGGCAGCGGATGAGAATGCCAGCCCGGCAGTAACGGCGGTTATCCCGTCCACGGTGGAAGCGGAAGGCGTCCGGTCCGTGATGAAAAAGCGCTTTGATATTGCCCTGGCTGGCGGTCAGGATCACCTCAAAGGCAAGATTTTCCGAATGGGACATCTAGGATTTGTCTGCGATCGCGATGTATTGAATGCGATCGCCGCCCTAGAGGCCAGCCTCACCGAACTGGGAGCCACGGACTTCACACCGGGGGCAGGGGTTGCTGCGGCAGCCGCTCAACTGGCGAGCTAGCGGTCATTCAGCATGGTGGACGGTCGTTGGATGGAGCTGGGCTGAGGGGAAGAGCAGGACGAGCATCGATCCGCGGATGCTAGCTCTCCCCGCCTCCCCTGTTGCTCCATCCAATCGAATATCTGGGTCAGCTGATCCAGTGTCACCAACCCATAGCGCCAGAGAATGGCCGGCAATGGTCCCTGTTCTCGCTGCCACTGCCCCAGGGCAATCTCGATCGCAGCGGGTGACAACAATAATTCAGTCCGCAGAAAATCTTTAATGGGGGCTAAATTCTTACACATGGCACACGCTCCGAAAACAACACCAGATACCACATCAAATATCTGGGGATTCCACGGTTGACAACCGTAGGATGACACTGACTGCAGACGCACCGGCTTAGGAGTGAGCCAATTTCTAAACTGTTCAACAGGATGAATCCAACCTGGCTGAAGCGCCGTCCGTCATGAACCATCATCCGGCTCGGAACTGCCACGAAGTTACCCAAGGTCAAAGGAGTAAGCACCCGTTGAGCACCATTTATGCACCACTTACGCACCATTTATTAAGACAGTCTTAAGCCTGGTGACGTTGCATTAACCCAAACAGTTTCAGCATTAAGTTCCCCATCCCTGACAATCGAGGTCCTAACCTCGTCCATGGCTTGAGCACTCTGTCTTAAACGCCATGCTTAAACGCTATCGTTGGAAATCCCCCCTTCAACACAACGCCGCGATCGCCGATCGCCTGCCCCGCAAAATCCAAACGTCCGTCCCATCTTTAACGTCGTAACCTTTAAATCAATCATGCAAACTTTGCCCAATCCCGTTGCTGCATCCAACCGCGATCGCATTGCCGAAGTCAGCCGTAAAACCGGCGAAACCGACGTATTCGTCAAACTCAACCTGGACGGAACGGGACACTGCGTCGCGGATACCGGCATTCCCTTCCTGGACCATATGCTGGATCAAATCTCCTCCCATGGGCTGATTGATTTAGAAGTTCGAGCCAAAGGCGACTGGGAAATCGACGACCATCACACCAACGAAGACGTGGGCATTGTGATCGGTCAAGCCCTCACAAAGGCACTGGGCGATCGCAAAGGCATCCACCGATTCGGTCATTTTGTCGCCCCCTTAGATGAGTCTTTGGTGCAAGTTTCCCTAGACTTTTCCGGTCGTCCCCACCTGAGCTACGGTCTCGACATTCCCACAGAACGGGTCGGCACCTACGACACCCAACTCGTGCGGGAATTTTTTGTCGCGATCATCAACCACGCCCAGATGACCCTACATATTCGTCAACTGGATGGCATCAACTCCCACCACATTATCGAAGCCACCTTCAAAGCCTTTGCCCGGGCCACCCGGATGGCCGTGACCATCGATCCCCGCCGCGCAAGTACGATCCCCAGCTCCAAAGGGGTGTTATAACCCCCCAGAAAACGCCAAGGGTCATCATCAAGAAACACCATCAAGAGACATCACGGAACGATTACAAATCGATTACAAATTGATCGCAAATTGATGCCCATCGTTAGGCTGCTTAAAGAAGCGATCGCCACTCGCGGCCACGGTAGCCTAGCGAACCGTTTCCCCCTGGGGATTTCGCGGTTTTTATCGAAACGCAAAATCTTTCTAAATTCATCACCCAACTTCCTAATTCCTACGCTAAGACAGATAGTGTGAAACCACGGTGGGTCAACAGTCCCATTGCAGCCTTTCCTTCGCGATGGGTTATCCCTTCATTGTCTAGCGAAACTGTCTAGCGAAGGACCAGGGCAATGCATTAGTTAACCCCCACTACCGTCGCCGGTCCCAGTCCTATGACCAGCGATCGCAACATTTAAAAAGGAGTTAACACAATGAATAAAGGTGAATTGGTTGACAAGGTGGCTGAAAAAGCCCAAGTCACCAAAAAACAAGCCGATTCCATCCTGTCGGCAGCCTTGGAGTCCATCGTTGAAGCGGTTTCTGGCGGAGACAAGGTAACGCTAGTGGGATTCGGTTCCTTTGAGTCTCGCAACCGCAAAGCTCGGGAAGGTCGCAACCCCAAAACGGGCGCGAAAATGGCGATTCCTGCCACCAAAGTTCCGGCATTTTCCGCCGGCAAATTGTTTAAAGACAAGGTTAAGGAATAATCCATTGCCCAGTCCATTGCCCCTCAAGCTTTGGGCAAGGCTCTTGGACCGTCCACTATTGCACTCGATCTATTCCCTTGCGGTCTGAATCGCTTGATCGATTGTGCTGTCTATCGTCAAATCCTAGCCAGTGATGAATTGCGTTTGATGGTCATTAGATTGGTTATCGTTCCGCCTGACCCTCTGCCCTAGCGGCACCCTTGCAGGGTCAGGCTCTTTTCGTGGCCGTTAATGGCCGTTTGAACGATGGGGATCGGGTCTGGAAATAGGACGGGTTACGGTGGAGAGGGAGTTGGGATGCCCATGAACTGATAGTGTTATTAAATGGCACTGACAACGGACGATTTAGTTTTTTATAAACGCTGTCCCCGCCGTGTTTTTTTGGAGCGGTATGGGGATCAGTCCGAGCGGCAGCCCGCAGCGGGATTTGTTCAGAAGTTGCAGCGGGATAGTGCCAGCTATCGACAGGAAATTATTGATAATTGGTCCGACGCCGACACTGCCCAATGGGTGAAGTTTCCCAAGGGAGACTGGGAGCAGGGGGCAGCGGAAACGGTGAGGCTGATGGAGAGTGGTCAGCCGTTAATCGCCCGGGGGGTGCTGATGAAATCCGCCGGGGAGGGACGTCCTCCTTGGATTGGTCGCCCCCATCTCCTGGTACGAGAGGAGGAGCCCTCTTGGTTGGGGCCATGGTCCTACCGTCCTGTGGATATCCGGTTGGGGAAGCGGCCAAAATTGGAATATCAAATGGCGGCGACCTTTCATGTGGTGCTGCTGGAGGCGATACAGGGGACGGCGGTGCAGCACGCGGAGATTTTGCTGCGGGGACGATCGCCCCATCAGGTGGATTTACTAACCCGGCGATCGCAGCTCCTGGAGCTATGCCAGGAAGCGGAAGTGGTTCTCGGGGGGACTCATCCACCGGAGTATTTTATTTCTCGAAGCCGTTGTAGTTTGTGCCCCTGGTTGGGGCAATGCCATAGCCAAGCCCGCCAAGAACAACATATTTCCCTCATCCCCGGTGTGACCCCGACCCGCTATCGCGTTTTGGAGGCCCTGGGGATGACTGATTTAGGGGCGATCGCATCGGCCGATCCCAGAGTGCTAGGGGAATATCCCGAACTGAGCAACGGCGGAGTTCAGAATTTAATCAATCAGGCGCGATCGTCCCAGGAACAGCGTCCCATCCCCCGCCATGACCAGGTTTGGGCAGATTTGGAACAATTGCCCACCGGCAGCGTAGAGCTGTACTACGACATTGAGGCGGAACCGGAGCGATCGGTGGATTATCTCCACGGGGTATTGGTCGTCAAACGGGATTTACAGCGGCAGGTGATTAGCGAGGAATTTCATGGGTTTTGGGCGGAAACCCCGGAGGAGGAGGAGCGGGCATGGCTGGGGTTTGTGGAATTTGTAGAGCAATATCCCGACGCCCCCATTTTCCATTTCTGTGAATATGAGCCCAGCACGTTGAAGAAATTGGGCAAGCGCTATCGGGTACCCCGCAAACGCATTGCCGCCCTATGCGATCGCTGTGTGGATCTCCATGCCTGGGTGAACAATTTATTTTTCCTGCCCGTGGAAGGCTATGCCCTCAAGCAAATTGCGGCCTATCTCGGATTCAGTTGGCGGGATCCCAGCGCCAATGGCTCCCAAGCGGTGTTTTGGTATGACCAATGGCTGGAAACGGGCGATCGCGATCTCCTGAACACCATCGAAATCTATAACGAGGATGATTGTTGGGCCACCTACCACATTGCAAAATGGCTCGAAGACATCGCCCAGGCAGATCAGGTGGCGATCGCCGAAACCGCCTAAGCCCCAGCCCCATAGGGGCACGGGACAATATGACTCTATGGCAGTGGTTTGAGTGCCTATACTTGACCACCCAGGCTCCTGACTACTTGTGGAGTTGAATCGACTTTAGAAAATTCATCACCGCTTCATTATCCAACTTGGCATCTTCAGCCCCCACCACCGCCTGATACAGCACCCCATTGGCATAGAAAATGCGAGCCTTCGCCGCAAATTGCCCCGGGCGAGTGAGGCGGATTTCGCGCCCCGGAAACCCATTCAGGCGCATTTTGACTTCGGACGTAACGGTGGCGGAAATCCCCTCGGCCAGGTTGTCGCGACTGCTATTGAGGGCGTTTTCGATATCGAGATAGGAATCCTTAGGGACGGGGATGGCATTGTGGCTAAAGAGATACACCCGTTTTTGGGCGTTATCGGCGTAACGGGCCAGAAAAATTTCCGTTTTGCCGTTCGGGGTTTCGATTTGATTAACGTCGGCCTTAGGCGTGTCCGGGAACAGGATGCTGGCCTTCTTGCTGGGGGATTGGTACCGGTGCCCATCGGTCGGGGCGGTGGCGCTGGGGGAGGACTCAGGGTTGGAGGAAGGGCTCGCGGCGATCGCCGGGTCGGTAGCCGGCTGTTGATCCGCTTGCGTCCACCAATCGCACCCCCCTAGCGCGACGCCCAGGGTGAGAATGCCAGCCAGAATACCGATGCGCCGAGGAAGGATCATGGTCAAGGTCAGTCACCGATCAGTTCAGTGTGAATCAGTAAGGTGTTTGAATTTTACCGATCAAATCGTGGATCTGAGGCCCCCCAATGGTCAGTCCCTGAATAAGTCAGCAGATAAGTCAGCTCAATAACTCTCCCATCAGGCGATCGCTCAAGTCTCGAATCAGCTCAACTTTTGCAAGTTTCGTCAGCCAAGGCTCAGGAATCCCAGACTCCCCATAAAACGCACCGGCGATCTGTCCACACACTGCCGCCGTCGTGTCTGCATCGTCCCCGAGATTTGCCGCCAGCAAGATGGCATCCCGAAAATTATCCGTTTGATCAAAACACCACAGGGCCGCCTCCAAACTGCGCACCACATAGCCAGATCCCTGGATCTCATCCCGGGATTTATCACGATACTCCCCCCGGGCGATCGCCCGAATCGACGGACAATCCAGGGGCATCTCCCGATCCGCTAATAAAATATCGGTTTTGCTGGCACCTTCTAAAGCCCTCGCGATCGCCCGAGCAAACCAAGCACACGCCTCCAAACATTCCGCCGCGCCATGGGTCGTCCGGGAACTACTCATCGCCCATTGCCCCAGCTCATCCAACATCACCTCAAAATCCGGCAGAGGATCGGCGATCGCCCAACTACTAACAAAAAACATCGGCACAGGCGCCAGACGCATAATCGAGCCATTACCTGCTTTGCGGGAATCGACTGAACCCGCCATGGGATCCCCCATCGCCCGAAACTGTCCCAACGCCGCCGCCGTCGTGACCCCAATATCAAAACAGCGCCCGTTGCTGCTTAAATACCCCTCCTGCCACCAACGGCAATAGCGCTCCATCTGATCCAGGGGATCAAACCCATCCCGTTCCACCAAACTCTCCGCCAAACACAATGCCATCGACGAATCGTCAGTCCATTGCCCCGGCTCCAGCCCAAAAGGACCGCCGCCCACCATATCCGTTAGGGGCGTAAAACTTCCTCGGGGTGCAAACTCCACCGTTGTCCCCACCGCATCACCGGCCGCCAACCCCAACAGACATCCCCGAAATCGATTGTGATAGCTGTGGTGATAGCTATGATCATCACTTTGCTTATCCATCGCCCCATCCTCCATTGGTTTATTGAATCAATCGACCGCGATCGCCCTGGACTCCCCCAAACTAGCTCCAATCCCTAGCCTCCTCCCTAGTCCCAAAAGTTGTCTGCCCGGATTTTTCCGGCGCCTGTGCGGATTTTCTTGAATCCCAAAGATAATTTGGTGTGTGCTTTACGGTACGGCAAATCGCCCATCACTCTGTTTCCATAGCACCAGTTCTATGCCCCCCGTTTGGCGGGGGCTCCCGGTTCAGGACTGCATTCCGATGAAGGGGCGAGCCAGTCCCGGCTATTCTGGAATCCAAGCTGAATGAGTCTACCCCCAGCAGCGAAATAACGATTCTTTTTTCATAGCAAACGCGGCGATCGCGTTGGATTTTATGACCTATTCCCAACTCCCTCAACGCCATGCCCTGTCCCCTAAGGATCGGCTAAGCCATCAGCTAAGCCACCCACTGAGCCACCCACTGAGCTATCAGCCCATCGGTGTGTTTGACAGTGGAGCCGGGGGATTGACCGTGCTGAAGGAATTGGAACGGCGGCTGCCCAATGAGCCGCTGTTGTATCTGGGGGATACGGCCCGGGTGCCCTATGGCACGCGATCGCCGGAGGAAATCATTGAATTTGCCCGCCAGATTATTGCCTGGATGGTGGGGCGCAACGTGAAAATGGTGGTGATGGCGTGCAATACGTCATCAGCGCTGGCATTGGAGACCATGCGTCAAGAATTTGACCTGCCGATTTTGGGATTAATTCAACCGGCGGCAGCCCTTGCGGTCAGCCAAGGTCAACGGATTGGCGTAATTGCCACCCCGACCACCGCCAAAAGTCATGCTTACCGGGATGCCATCAAAGAGCGATCGCCGGAGACCGCCATTTGGGAAGTCGGCTGTCCCGAGTTTGTGCCCATTGTGGAAGGCGATCGCATCCATGCGCCGGAAACCATGCCCATTGTGCGCACCTATCTCCAGCCCCTCTTAGACCAGGGCATCGACAGTTTGGTCTACGGTTGCACCCACTATCCCCATTTAGCGCCGGTGCTGGATCAGATTTTGCCCGACGCGATCGCCCGCATTGATCCAGCGGTTTCCATCGTTGAAGAAGCCACGCAGGTCTTGGATCAGCAACAACTTCACCACACCGGCCCCCAGCAAAGTCACCGGTTCTATGTCACCGGCGAACAACAACAATTTTCCGCCCTAGCCACCCAATGGCTGAGCACCCCTCCCACCGTTGAGAAAGTCTCCCTGGACAGTACCAATCCGACGCCGATTTACCCCATGCCTGTAGCGATTTAGGACGGTGATTGCTCTATCCCTGGGACCGGCGGTCCGGCCACGGCGAGGGTTAACCTTTCTAGAATAGGAAAACGCCGCCGGGGGTTCCTTGGTTTAGGCGTTTCGATAATGCGTGATAGAGATTGATGGGGGTGAACCATGGCAGATAGCGCCACAGTGGTAGATGGGACGTTGGATGGGGCTGTGGATGCAGCACCGGCCAGCGAGCGATCACAGGAACGATCGCAGGATTGGGATTTATCGTCCCTGTATACCAATTTTGAGGATCCCAAGTTTCTGGGGGATCTGGACACGGTACAGCAGCAGGTCACCGCCTTTCGCGATCGCTATCGGGGTCAGGTGGCAGCTTTAGCCGAGACCAACCCTGAGGCGATCGCCGAGGCCCTGACCTCCCTGGAAGGCATTTATCGCACGGCCGACTATCTGCATAGCTACCCGTCTCTAGTATTTGCAGCGGATACGGCGGATACGGCAGCGCAACAGGCCATGGACAAGATCCAAAAGGCCCTAACGGCAGCCCAGAACGAACTGCTATTTTTTGAACTGGAATTGCAAGCCCTAGAAGCTGACACGATCCAAAATCTACGGGACCATGCTGCCCTAGCCAACTATGGGCACTATCTCGACAACATCGGTAAATTTGCCCCCTATCGCCTGGACGAATCCGTAGAGCAGGTGCGAAACCAGGACAGCTTGACCGGGCGGCGGGCGTTTATCCAATTGCGCTCGGAGCATATCAGTCAGCAAACCTATGCCCCGGTAACCACCGCCGACGGCACCGAAGCCACCACCGAGGCAGACCTATCGGCACTCATGTTCCAGGGCGATCGCACCATTCGCGAAAAGGCGTATCGATCGGTCCGCCAGGTGAGCCAAACCCATAATGCCCTCTATGCCTACATCCTGAGCGCGATCGCCCAGGATCACGCCACAGAGAATAAACTGCGGGGTTATGACTCCACCCTGGCGAAGCAGCTTTTAGCCGATGAGGTGCCCACCGATGTCTTTTGGGCGATTATAGACGGCACCAAGGCACGGTATGACCTGTGGCAGCGCTATTACCAACTCAAATCCAAGGCGATCGGCGATACCATCCGCTCCTGCGATGTCTATGCCCCTTGGGATGCGGAGCCCACGCCCATTGCCTATGACCAGGGCGTCGATGTGCTGCTGGACGCCCTAAAGCAATTTGACGAAGTCTATGCGGGGCGGGCGAGTGAATTTTTCACCCGAAACCTAGTCGATGCCAAAGTGCGTCCCACCAAGCGCGGCGGGGCGTTCTGTGCCTACAGCCCCGGCAAAAAGAGTTATTTGCTGCTGTCCTACACCAACGACTACAGCTCCCTATTTACCCTCGCCCACGAGATGGGACACGGGCTGCACTTCGACTGGATTGACGAAAAGCAAACCTACCTCAACTGCAGTCCCCCCATGGTATTGGCAGAGGTGGCATCCACTTTTAATGAGCTATTGCTGCTGGATTATCTCCTCGAAAAAGAGTCGGATCCGGAAGCCCAAAAGGCATTGCTGACTCGACAAGTTGAGGACCAGCTCAACCTGCTCTTCCGCCAAAGCACCATTAGCCGCCTGGAACTCGCCATCCACGAAAAAGCCGCCGAAGGACGCCTAGACGCCAGTTTTGTGAATGACACCTGGCGATCGCTCTATCAGGACCTGTGCGGGGACGCCGTGGAAGTGATGGAGGAACACCAATACGACTGGGCGCGGATTGGGCATATCTACTTCAAACCCTTCTACTGCTACCAGTACACCGCCTCCAACATCGTTAGCTTGGCGTGCTATCAGCAGTACAAAAAGCAGGGGAAAGCCTTTATCCCCGGCTATTTGCAGCTCTTGGCGGCGGGGGGCAGCGAAAACCAGATTGACGCTCTGCGGAAATACGTCGGCGTGGACCTTGCCAATCCCCAGACGATCGCCGATGCTTTGGCCTATGTGGACGGCTTAATCCAACGATTGGAAGCTGCCCTATAGTGCCCTACATGCTCGACGCATATTTCCAATGATCTATACCCTTCCCGAGCTGCAACGGGCGATCGCCCAGGATCCAGAGTCTTGGCGGCCCCTGGTTTTTACCAATGGTTGTTTCGATCTGCTCCATGTGGGTCATGTGCGCTATCTGATGGCAGCGCGGCAGCTCGGGAAACGGTTAATCGTGGGGGTCAATAGCGATCGCTCCGTCCACGATCTCAAACCCGCCAAACCGGGCTACCCCCCCCGCCCCATCGTTCCAGAACGCCAGCGGGGGGAAGTGCTCGCCGCCCTAAAACCCGTGGACGGCATCGTCATTTTTGATGAACCAACAGCGGGGCCAACCTTAGAAGCCCTCCAGCCCGATATTTACGTAAAAGGCGGTGACTACACCATCGAGACCCTGCCAGAGACCCCCATCGTGCAGGGCTACGGCGGCGAAATTAAACTGATCCCCGTCGAAATTGCCACCGGCACCACCAACATTATTGAGGTGATTCTAGGTTCTGCTCCAGCTGCTGCTTCTCCAGACGCTGGCGACGGAGCTTTTGTCGCAGACGCCAGCCCCGCCAAGTCAGAATGCTAAGGGTCAACGCCGTCAACGGAAACACAAACCCCCACATGGCCGTGGTGAAAAGGGGCAGCATATTATGCCCCGTAGATTTCAGCAGCAAATACGCCATATAGGCGCAGTAATAGCCTAGAAACAGCGCCCCCTCCCAGCGATCGATGGTGTAGCCGCTGAAAAAGATGGGCAGGCAAGCCACAGAAACCGCCAGGGCAACGGGAATATCAAAACTCAGGGCATCGGGGGGCACCGGCAACCCGGCCGGGGTCAAACTAGCCGCGACCCCCAGGACACCGAGCAAATTAAACAAATTACTGCCGATGACATTCCCCACGGCAATATCCCGCTCTCCCTTAAAGCTGGCCATCACCGAAGTCGCCAGCTCCGGCAGAGACGTCCCAACGGAAATAATCGTCAAGCCGATGACCAGTTCGCTCATGCCCCATTCCCGCGCCAGGACCACAGCATTATCGATCAACAGCTTGGAGCCGGACACCAACATCAAAATGCCAACAATGAGGACCCCCAAATCAATCACCCATTGCAGCGATCCGGAGTTGGCGATCGCCCCATACTCCTGCTCGTAATCCTCCAACCCTTCGGTATCCCCCTGTTTCCGTCCCTTGATAAAGAGAAAAACGGTGTAGGCAATAATGCCCGACAGGAGGACAAACCCATCGGTTTGGTGCAACCGTCCATCCAGGGAGAACAAAAGGACTAGCCCCGACACACCGATGCAAAGGGGCACATCCAGTCGCACAAGCTGCTGTGAGACGGCCAGGGGGGCAATAATAGACGCCATCCCCAAGGTCGCCAGCACATTAAAAATATTGCTGCCCAGGGCATTACCCAGGGAGATGGCCTCCTGGCCCAGCAAAATGGACTGGATACTGACAGATAATTCCGGAGCGCTCGTCCCAAAGGCAACGACCGTCAGGCCAACGATGAGAGGAGGGATACCCACCCGAGCCGATAGACGAACAGCACCTCGGACCAAGACATCAGCACCTAGTGTCAGTATCAGCAGCCCTGCGGCCAGTAACAAAAAGGTTGAGGTCATAAATTAACAAGCTCAGTGGATAGGCGATCGCAATGGAAACCGGTTGCCGTCCATGGATCAGGCGTCTCCCACAGGACCTCCCCCAACAGGGAAAGCCGAAAGTTTGATCATAGGGCTGACGGGTCACTCACCATCCCCCCGTTAAGCTCCAGTGATATCACCGAGTCAACGGAGCGATCGCAGCAACGATCCCAGCCATCAATTGTCAAACCATAGGGAATAGGAGACGGACCGTCGGGCCATTAGACTACTCCGGGCGCAAGCGTCATAATCTAAGCCAGTTGATTTCCGCCGTTCTTAAAAATCATAATCCAGAGAACCATTACATGGTGGATCTTTCCTCCCGTTAGCCATGTCCCCATCTGCTCATTCAGCCCCTCAATCAGACTCCCATTCCGCCCCGTTTCCAGTGCCCCTGACGGACGCTATTATGCTGCGGCCCTGGCAACCGAGCGATCGCTACACCGCCGCCGCCCTCATTCAATCGGTGCTGGCAGAATATGATCTCCCCTGGCAGCCAGAATCAGCAGATCGGGATGTGGTGGAGGTGGAAGCCTGTTATCAAGAGGCGGGCGGTGAATTTTGGGTCTTGGTGCAGCGTGAGGACAACGGCGAGAAGAGGGGGGAGGAAACGGTGGTGGGGACAGCGGCCTATTTCCCAGTGCATCGGGGGGAAACGGCAGTGGAAATCCGCAAAATGTATTTTCATCAGTCAATCCGCGGCCAGGGCTTGGGGCGTCGAGTCTTAGGGCTTCTGGAAGGGGCGATCGCCCAAAAAGGTTTTACGGAGATTTGGATTGAAACAGCGTCGGCCATGAAAGCAGCGGTGCACTTATACGAAACCAGTGGTTATGAGCCCGACACCGATGTGGAGACCTCTCGGTGCGATCGCTGTTACGTGAAATATTTGCCTTAAAGGTATTTGCCTTAAGGGGAGGAGTGGGCCACGGGTGCGATCGCCGGTAATATACAGAACGCGATACTGAACGCGCCAAGGTTACTGGCACTTCCGCTGCTTCATATAAAATTCCATCCAATCCCTACCCAGTTCCGCCGACCACCGCGAGGACAACCGCGAGGACAACACCGTGCTAGATATCCGACAGATTCGCAATAATCCCACCGAAGTCCAAGAGCGGCTGAGCACTCGGGGGGACTACGACCTCACGGAAATTCTGGCATTGGACCAACAACAACGGGATTTGGAAACCCAGCGCACAGAGCTACAAACCCGTAGTAACGAGATCGGTAAAGCGGTCGGACAAAAAATCAAAGGCGGCGCAGATCCCAAAGGGGACGAGGTGGCAGCACTGCGGGCGGAAGGGAATAACTTAAAAAAGCAGTTGGCGGATTTGGAACCCCAGGAGCGGGAATTAAAGGAAAAAATTCAGGACTTGGTGATTCGCCTGCCAAATTTGCCGGACCCGGAAACGCCGGTGGGCAAGACTGAAGACGAAAACGTGGAAGTGCGCCGGTGGGGGGATGACCTGATTCCCCAGCGGGATGATATTTTGCCCCACTATGACATTGGCGAAAAGCTGGGCTGGTTAAATTTTGAGCGGGCGGCGCGGATTGCCCAAAGTCGGTTTGTGACCCTGGTGGGGGATGGCGCGGCGCTGGAGCGGGCGCTGATTTCCTTTATGCTCGACCACCATATCAAGGCGGGCTATACGGAAGTGTTGCCGCCAATTTTGATCAATTCCGCATCGTTGACTGCGTCGGGGCAGCTACCAAAATTTGCCGAAGAAAGTTTTAAGTGCGATCGCGATGATTTATGGCTGACCCCCACCGCCGAAGTCCCCGTCACCAGCCTGTATCGGGATGAGGTATTGCAGGACAGCGAGTTGCCGATTTTGCACTGTGCCTACACCCCCTGTTTTCGTCGGGAAGCGGGCAGCTATGGGCGCGATACTCGCGGCTTGATTCGCCTACACCAGTTCAACAAAGTAGAGCTATTTAAATTCGTCAAACCGGAAGAATCGGAAGACGCGCACCAAGCACTGGTCAAAAATGCGGAATCGATTTTGGAGGCGTTGAAATTGCCCTATCGGGTACTGCAACTGTGCACCGGCGATATGGGTTTTTCTGCCCAGAAATGCTATGACCTGGAGGTTTGGCTACCGTCCCAGGATAAATATCGTGAGATTTCAAGCTGCTCCAACTGTGGCGATTTCCAATCCCGTCGCGGCAATATTCGCTATAAAGTTGCGGGCAAGAAGGGAACTCAGTTCCTCCATACCCTCAATGGCTCTGGCTTGGCGATCGGGCGAACCATGGCGGCGATTCTGGAAAACTATCAGCAGCCCGACGGCACGATCGCCGTTCCCGAGGTGTTGCAACGCTATCTAGGCGATCGCACCGTCCTTGGCAATTAAATCCTGGATAATTAAAACCCTGGCCACGTCCCGCCTGAACCATAAAAATGACCCATTCCACCGACATCCAAACCCTAGCCAAATGGATGGCCAGTGATTTCAGCAATCAAGCGCAAGCCATTGAAAACCCGCCCTTTTTTGCCCATATCCGGGTGTGTATGCGCCCACTGCCTTGGGAGCTGATGGATGGGGCCAGTTTCTATCTCGAACAGGCGTACGATTTTGCCTTGGATCAACCCTATCGCAGTCGGGTATTAAGGCTGATTGAGGTGGATGGTCATATCGAAATTGAAAACTACGCGATCGCCGATGCGGAAGGCCTTTATGGTGCCTCTCGGGAGCCGGAGCGATTGAAAGACCTCACCCGCGATCGCGTGGAACTGATGTGCAAATGCAATTTTGTGGTCCATTGGACGGGCACGATGTTCGCCGGGGGCGTAGAACCAGGCAAAGGCTGTCTAGTGACCCGCAAAGGCAAAGAAACCTATCTGGATAGCACCTTTGAAATCGACGCCAACCATTTTTCCAGCCACGATACGGGGCGAGATATCGTCACCGACGAGCAGCTATGGGGAGCAAAGGCCGGTCCCTTTGAATTTGTACGGGTAGCAAGCTTTGCCGATGAATTAGACATTCCCGTCACGTCTTAGGATTTAACACCCTAGAATTTTGCGCCCCCGTTCGTTAGTTTGTAAGCAGGGTAGGTAATCACAGTCGGCAACTGGGGGCAACAGCAATGGGGGCAGATTGGGCGGCGGGGATCCCAGCATTTGTGGTGACCTTACGAGAAGGGTTTGAAGCGGCATTGGTTGTCGGGATTGTGCTTGCCAGCTTAGCCAAAGCATCCCGGCCGGAACTCGGTCGCTGGGTCTGGTTGGGAATTGTGGCGGGCATCGGTGCCAGCGCCGCAGTGGGCAGCATTCTGATCCAAGGGATCCAAGCATTAGAGCAGTCCCAACAGATTTATGCCCCCCTATTTAAGGAGCTGCTGGAAACAGGGTTAGGCGTCACGGCGGTAATACTACTGGGCTGGATGTTGGTATGGATGACCCAACAGGCGCGATCGCTCAGCGGCGAAATCAAAGCAGCGGTCACCGATGCCATCAACGCCAGTGGCAACACAGCGGGCTGGGGAATTTTCGCCATTGTAGCGATCGCCGTCTTGCGGGAAGGCTTCGAAACGGTGATTTTCCTGGCGGCACAATTTCAAGAGGGCGCACCGATGCTACTGGGGGCGATCGCCGGGCTCGGAGGCGCAACAATACTGGGCATCCTGCTATTCCGCTGGAGCATCCGCATTGACATTGCCCGCTTCTTCAAAGTGATGGGCATCATTCTGCTAGTCATCATCGGATCCCTAACCGTTTCCGCCCTCAAGCACGCCAACGGTGCCGCCCTAGTCGCCCATGATCTCAACTTAGCGAACCTATGCTGGTCCACCCCCAGCTCCTGCCTCCTCGGTCCCCAACTATGGGACTTATCCGCTGTCCTAAGCGATCGCCAATTTCCCGGCTTACTCTTCAAAACCCTGCTGGGCTATCGAGATCATTTGTATTTGTTCCAAGCGATCGCCTACCTTGGCGTCCTAATCACCATCGGTCAACGCTACTTCCGGAGCCTATCACCGCCCTCCGTCAATCCACCCGCCCAATCCTCCCCCCAAAATTAAAGTGAATGCAAATCGGCTTTACTCATGCCCATAAAACCGATAGAACAAATACTCATTCTTGAAAGAATGCCCATCCGTCACATGGTGGATCCATTTTTCATCAATAAGTCTTTGCCCTAACTGAAGCGCCTCTTCTTGACTCAACCCAAGACTCTCTTGCAACCAAGTCACCGCTTCATTCCCAACAAAACAACGGGGATAATTCTTCCATTTATATTGACGGTCCTTAATATCAAGTCCGTCAATCCTGAGCATTTCGCCAACCAGATCTTCCAACTCAAGATCGACTACAGGAATATCGCGAAATCCCCTAAGCCGATCAATTCGGTAAAACAAATACTCATTTTCGAAAGCATGTTCATCCGTCACATGGTGAATCCATTTTTCATCCATGAGACGCTGACCTAACTGAAGCGCCCTTTCCTGACTCAAATCAAAAGTTCCTTGGAGCCAAATCACTGCTTCACTGCCAACAAAACAACGGGGATAATTCTTCAGTTTATACTGACGGTCCTTGATAGCAAGTCCATCAGTTTCAAGCATTTTGCTGACAATCTCCTCCAGGTCAAAATTATCTATAGGTATCTCCTGAGCTTCTTGAAGTTCGACATGGAGATTTTGCATCCAAATCTGATAACTATTACGACTTTCAATCACCAATACCAAGAGCCGTCCCTTATTTTCCAAGACTAATGCCTTAGCACGCTCAATCGCATGTTGCTTCTCTTCCTTGGGGAAACGCCGCGTTTTCGTGTACAACTTATCCTGATAGCGAACTCCCTTAAAAACTTTAGACGGGTCACCCTTTTTCTTGACAACCGGGCAATAGTCAACACGATCAGCGCTAACAATCAGCATAGGACGGAGATTTTAATAGACGGCTGGTTGGACCAATCCAGAGTTTTTTGGCAGTTTTAAGTGTCTCTAATTAACAAATTAAAGCAGACAAGAAGAACATGAATTTGCTAATTCCATTCCAATCTTTGCCCAGAAAAACGGGGAATAGCTGAATGAATCCTGATAACGGGCAAGGGGCAGAGGGCGCGATCGCCCCACAGCCCCTACCCATTCAAAATGCCCAAAGCACCCGAATTATCTAGCGACGACGACGGCGACGGGGACGGCTCGAAGGGCGCGATCGCCGCACCGAACTCCCAAAACTAGAGCCAGAACGCCGCCGAGGCTGAGAAGTGGACGCCCCACCCGAATTTCGCAAAGTACTGGATCCGAAGCCCGATCCCGTTGAACGATCGCTATTACTAGGCTGCTGACGCACCGTCGACGGTGTGCCAGTCGACGTTGTACCCGTCGATGTTGTACCACTGGAGCCGCTACCGGTTTTGGCGGCGGGGCTAGAGGACGTCGCCGGCGTTTGCTGTGTCGTAGTCGTTCGAGTGCGGGTGTTGCCGGAACCGGTGGTGGTTGTCGTCGTTGTGGACCGCGATCGCGTGGCAGCCCCAGTGCTCCGAAACTGAGTACGACTGCGGGATGCGCGGGGCGGTTCATTGTAGCGAGACTGGTAACTCGACACCGCACGGTCATAGGTATTGCCATAACCGCCATAGCCCACCAATGGTTGACCCGCTGCATAGGCCGGCGGCACATAATAACGCGGCGTCAGCAAATCCGAGGCGATCGCCCCAGCCACAAACCCAGTCGAAAACGGACTCCAATAGGTGGGCCGCTGACGCACATAAACCACTCGAGTTTCGCCCGTATTGGGATCCACCTGATTCTGTGCCACCGACGGCACATATTGAATTTGAAACTCAGGGGTTAAAAATAATGTGGCTTGCTCACCCTGCACCTGAAGATAAGACGCCTTGCCCGCCTGAATATCCCCATCTGCCAACCGCGCCATTTGTAATGCATTAGTGCGATATACCGGCGGCGTTCCTTGGGGCGTCCCCAGCAGCATCAACGTATATTCCCCATTGGAATCGTCATAGCTGACCTGTTGCACCGCATATTCACCTGCGGGCAAGGAAGCCGAAGTCCCTGGAGCGGTCTGCTGAGCCGTGGGAGCAGTCTCCGCCTGGGGAGTGGTTTGGGTGTTGGTCACCGTACTAGATGGACTGGAACCGCAGGCCGTCCCAAGCAACCCCGTCATTAGACACAGCAAAACAAGTCGAGTCCGAAACATAGTGCTTTGAAGAAGGAAGGATAATGGAGCAAGGACCGGTGATGACTCCCAGAAGTTCCTGGGGACAGCCCGTTTTCCATCTTAGTAAGTTTGGGTAGGAACGGTGGACCACCGACGGAAGTTTCTTGAAGGGCGGCTAACCAGAGAATATTTGAGGAAGTACAGGAAACTGCTTTTAGTTTTCTTTATCTTGTTTCTCATTCATTTTGGGTACTCCTCTTACCAAAGGTGGACGGTCTTCGACACTATATCCTTAGAAAAATATTTGAAAAGTGGTGATTTCTATAGAGCTGATTTAGAAACCAGCCGACTTTTAGGGATTGCCATTCGCGCTCAAGTCGACAAAAAATATTATGCAGGAGCTTCAATCGTAGATATCTTTCTGAGGGTCATCGTCTCCCAAGCACTGTTAGAGAATGGATTGCCATGCTCAGAACTTAGAGAAATTGACAAACTTTGGTTGTCTCATAGCAACCAACGGTATGGCTTCCTAATTCAAGCAAGGAAAGTCTTGTCAATCGCCAAGTCCTTAGAATCCACAGAAAAATCACCAGAGAATTCAAGTACGAGCATAGACCAACTGGCTTGGAATGATTATCAAGCCGAAATTCTTTTGTCTTGGACAACCTCAAAATACCAAATAAACATTTTCATGGGTCGCGGTTATATTAACCAAGTGAATTCGAACCCTCCTGAAGGTTTTTACCCAACGCCATTTTGGTTCTATGAAAATACCACTGGAAAATTTCACTACCGAATACATAGAAGTATCAAAGACATTGCCCAATGCTACTCAACAGAAATTTCAAGCGATCTTAAAAAAGTTGACTCTGTAGAGAAGAGCCCGGAAGACGGTTTGACAATTTGGTGAACGGTAAGACTCTATCCCTATCTTGAAAATAATTGCTTGATCGCCCCATCGATCCACATAACGAACTGATATGTCATTCCTGTAATAATTTTTGATGAATACAGGTTCTGAGACTATCCTTTGCAGACGTTAAAAGCCTGTCATCGGTCCCGGGCCTTTTTTTACAGGGATTGTGTAACGGGCGTCCCATCAGGGCTTATCCTGTTTCTGTCCTGAGGTAGGTTTTTCTGAATCGGAGTGGAAGGATGGAAATGCTCGAAACTGAAATTATTGATATTAAAGCAAGAGAAATTCTGGATTCACGGGGCCGACCTACCGTAGAGGCTGAGGTTGAACTGGCCTGTGGTGCCAAGGGACTGGCACAGGTGCCCAGCGGCGCATCGACGGGAAGTTTTGAGGCCCACGAATTGCGGGATGACGACCCTGCCCGGTACGGCGGTAAAGGGGTGCAAAAGGCCGTCGAGAATATAACTGATATCTTGGCTCCCGAACTTTACGGCTACGATGGCTTGCGCCAGGCGGAAGTAGACGCGGTGATGATTGCCAAGGATGGCTCGGCGAATAAGTCCAACCTGGGGGCAAATGCGATTTTAGCCGTGTCGTTGGCGACCGCAAAAGCTAGTGCGCTGGCAACGGGGCTGCCTCTCTATCGTTATCTGGGTGGTCCGATCGCCAATGTGCTGCCGGTGCCCATGATGAATGTGATTAATGGGGGTGCCCACGCGGACAACAACGTCGATATTCAGGAATTTATGATTGTGCCCGTGGGCGCGGATTCATTCAAAGAAGCCCTGCGTTGGGGTGCTGAGGTGTTTGCGTCCCTGAGCAAGGTGCTGAAGGAAAAGAATTTGCTGACCGGCGTCGGCGATGAGGGTGGGTTTGCCCCCAACCTGGGTTCCAACCAAGAAGCCCTAGATTTACTGATTGCGGCGATCGAGTCCGCCGGCTACAAGCCCGGTGAACAGGTAGCTCTAGCCCTGGATGTAGCTTCTACCGAATTTTTCAAGGATGGTCAGTACACCTTTGATGGGTCTGCCCACTCGGTAGAGGAAACCATCGCCTATCTAGATAAGTTGGTGGGAGCCTATCCCATTGTGTCCATCGAAGATGGCTTGGCGGAAGACGATTGGGACGGTTGGACCAAGTTAACCAGCTCGGTCGGCAAGAAGACCCAACTGGTGGGCGATGACCTATTTGTCACCAATCCCGAGCGTTTGCAAAAGGGCATTGGCATGGGCGCAGCGAACTCCATCCTGATCAAGCTGAACCAAATCGGCACCCTAACCGAAACTTTGACAGCGATCGACGTGGCAACCCGTGCGGGCTATAGCTCTGTGATCAGCCACCGTTCCGGCGAAACCGCAGACACCACGATCGCCGATTTATCGGTTGCCACCCGTGCCGGTCAAATCAAAACCGGTTCCCTCTGTCGTAGTGAGCGAGTTGCCAAGTACAACCAGTTGCTACGTATTGAGGACGAGCTAGGCGACAACGCCGTTTACGCCGGCAAGATTGGCCTCGGTCCCACCACCTAACCAAGCTGGGGATTAATAAACTCGGTAACATCGCGTCAACGTTGGAGACCCAGCGTTGGCGCGATTTTTTGTATGGGTTTTGTACGTATTTTTTAAGGGGACGCTGCGATCGCCCCTTGCCGTTGTCCCTCGTAGAGCAATAACGCCGCACTCATGGCCACATTCAAAGATTCCACATCGGGGCGCTGGGGAATACTCACGGACACATCCGCCAACGCCGATAATTCCGGCGATAATCCGCCGCCCTCATTACCCAACAAAATCAGACTGGGCGATCGCCAATCTAAATCCCAATAGGTTTTAGACGCCGTAGGGCTGGTTGAAATAATGCGAACCCCCTGAGCTTTTTGCGTTTGCAAGGTCTCTGATAAATCCGGCACCGATCGCAAAGGCACCCGAAACCACTGGCCAGCGCTCGCCCGCAACACCTTGGGATGATCCAAATCGACACTATCTTGACTGGTCCAAATCCCAGTTACCCCCGTCGCCGCCGCCACCCGAATAATCGTGCCCAAATTGCCGGGGTCCTGAAGCCGTTCCAGTACCAATCCCACCGGGGAAGCAGCTTGCTCGCTGGGGATAACGGGCGGCGTCCAGGGCGCACGGAGGGCAACGGCAACCACCCCATCCGGATTTTGAGTCGTGGCGATCGCCCCCAATACCGGCTCCGATACCAACTCCCCCCGCTCCACCTGCTCCAGCAGTGACGCCCACAAGACGGAATGACTATCGATCCAACGTTCTGTAGCGCAGGCGATCGCCAACGGATAGTGCAACTGACAAGCCGCCTCGACTAAATTCGTCCCCTCCAGCAGAAAACAACTTTGCTCCCGCCGCCCCTTAGCCCGATGTAACTGACGAAGGCGTTTTACTAGGGGGTTACGGGTGCTAGTCAGCATATACAGCGGATCAAATACAGCGGATCAAAATGCCAAATAAAACGGGCTCACCCTAGCAAGCCCTTTCAAACTATAAAATTATTGGTTCAGCGGGCGAATTATTCTTCTGGCATCGCCCTATCAAAATGCGGAACCCGGGACTTGAACCCGGATGTCCTAAACGGACACAAGAACCTGAATCTTGCGCGTCTACCAATTCCGCCAGTTCCGCTTGACGCCTCTCTTCGAGACGGTCTACATAGTAGCACCTTTGGCTCATTGCGCAAGCCCATCATTTTGAAAATTTTTGACAGGAGAGCAAACCCTCGGTAATCTCCGGTCAAGTGCTCCGCTGGTTGAGATCCGTACTACCTACCCCGCGTATCCGATCGCATCCCCAATGGAATCATCCATCTCTCCATTGGCATTCCATCGGCCTGCGCGATCGCCCGAATGCTCCCGAATCCTGAAGAAAGTCGTCGTCCGGTGCCCTTAATCCGAAAGGGTCCCCTAGCAACTTGTCAAAGAAGGACATTTGGGTAGAATCTAGACAAAAATTCCATCCATCCCCATGACACCCCCGGAGGACAAGGTCATTACTCTTGTAACGTCATCCCAAGCCACCACATCCACTTCAATGGGCCCCGTCCTCGAGGTGATTGGAGGACATACCCTAAGCGGCTACCTGCCGGTTTCTGGAGCTAAGAATTCAGCCCTTGTTCTCCTAACGGCGGCCATTCTATGTTCAGGCCAGTGCCGCCTACGCAATGTCCCGTCCTTGGTGGACGTGGCTCGGATGGGGCAAGTGCTGGAAGCCCTGGGGATCAAGGTCAGCCAGCACGATGCCCACTGCTGGGATTTGGATGGGTCAACGATCGCCCACGCCGAAGCCCCCTATGAAATTGTGAGCAAATTGCGGGCCAGCTTCTTTGCCATTGGTCCACTGTTGGCGCGGCTGGGAACCGCTCGGGTGCCCCTACCGGGGGGATGCGCGATCGGAGCCAGACCCGTAGAACTTCATGTCCGGGGATTAAAAGCGCTAGGGGCCGAAGTCCATATTGATGGGGGCATGGTGAATGCGTCCGTGGCCGGGGGACGGCTAAAGGGCGGCAAGATTTACTTGGATTACCCCAGTGTGGGGGCCACTGAAACCCTGATGATGGCGGCAACCCTAGCTGACGGGGAAACGGTCATTGAAAATGCGGCTCAGGAACCGGAAGTGGTGGACCTGGCAAATTTATGTATTTCCATGGGGGCTCAGATAAAGGGCGCAGGCACCAACACCATTGTGATCAACGGGGTCAAAACCCTGCACAGCACCGAATATGCCACGATCCCAGACCGCATTGAAGCCGGTACATTCCTAGTGGCGAGTGCCATTACCCGGTCCGAGTTGGTGGTCGGTCCCGTCGTTCCGGACCATATGACAGCAGTGGTCGCAAAATTACGGGAAATGGGATCCCAAGTCCTTTTGGAAGGGGACGATCATCTCCGGGTCAAGCCGGGCGATCGCATCCTACCGGCAGACATTGAAACCCTACCCTTCCCGGGTTTCCCGACGGATATGCAACCGCAATTTATGGCGCTGATGGCCCTCGCCGAAGGCAGCAGCATCATGACAGAAACCGTATTTGAGAATCGTCTGCGCCATGTGGGCGAACTGTCTCGCATGGGGGCTGATATTCGCGTGAAGGGCTCGACAGCGATTACGTCAGGGGTGCCGTTCCTATCCGGCGCTCCCGTCACCGCAACGGATTTACGGGCATCAGCGGCTTTGATCCTAGCGGGCTTGGCAGCGCGCGGAACAACCATTGTTCAAGAGCTGAAGCACCTGGATCGGGGATACGAAGATATTGAAGCCAAGCTCCAGGGGGTCGGCGCAAAAATCCGTCGGGTCAAGAACCCTGAGGATTTGGCGGTGCCCTTGGTGGCCCAAGCTGGCGGCGCAGCCTAGGCTAGGCGTCCATCCATCAACTGGCTCAAAACTTGAACGCGATCGCCTCATATTGGGGGGCGATCGCGTTTTGGGTTCAGGGTCACTGATCCCGCGAGCCCGCTGCGCCTTCCCGCTACTTTGTGTATAGTCAAATTGAGTTTTATCGGAGACGCGTCCCCGTGATCATGCCGCTGATTGGCTTAAGAGCCGATGACTTCCGCCATCCCCTGGACAGGGAGTCCACCCGTGCCCTGAAACAGTTGCCGGGGTTGGATCTGATGGTGCGCAGCGTCCTGGGGTCCGTCGCCGAGGAAATGATGTATCTGGACAACATCGCCTCCAGCGTTCAGGTCGGTCCCAATCAACTCCCCCAAATTCATAGCTTGGCCCAGGATGCTTGCGCCACCTTGGATTTAGAGCCGCCCGAAGTCTATGTCCGTCAACACCCCATGCCCAATGCCTACACCTTTGCCATGCGGGGGCGGCGTCCTTTCATCGTGCTCCACACCTCCCTCGTCGACTTACTGGAACCCCAGGAAGTGCAAGCGGTGATCGCCCATGAGCTGGGACACCTGAAATGTGAGCATGGGGTGTATTTAACCCTGGCAAATTTGATGGTCCTCGCAGCCAGTCAGGTGCCCGCGTGGGGGCGATGGATGGCAGAAGGGCTTCAGGAACGGTTGATGGAATGGGTGCGGTGCGCAGAGTTAACCTGCGATCGCGCCGCCCTGTTAGCCACCCAAGATTCGACGGCGGTGGTATCCGTGCTGATGAAACTTGCGGGGGGATCGCCCACGCTAGCCAAGCAACTAAACCCGACGGCCTTTTTACAGCAAGCGCGAGCCTACGACGCCATTGACCAATCTCAGATAGGCGCAACCCTGAAGCAAATGCGCACGGTGGGGCTCACCCATCCGGTTCCGGTGCTACGGGCAAAGGAAATCGATCGCTGGTCCCACAGTCGCACCTATCAACGAATTTTGAAGCGCGGCCACTAGTGGGTTAAAGGACACAATCTGCGCCGCAACCGGTCCCGATCGCCCCCTCAGAATTCCTGGGCAACCTTGGGCAAAGTGATGTATATTGTCTAGGCGCTGAAAAAACAAGCGTAAAAAACAATTGGGCGAGTGGCGGAACGGTAGACGCACCACACTCAAAATGTGGCGCCTTCGGGCGTGAGAGTTCGAATCTCTCCTCGCCCATTTTTATGGCTCGGATTTTCTGACTCGAAAAGTGCCACCTCGGAAAGCGTAACGTTTATGGGGTCGACGATCTGAGGGATCCGGTCAAAAGATATTCTAAGGAATAGCCACCCAGGGGCGTTCCTATGGAACAAAGAAATTTATTGCATCGGGCTAATGTGATCGGGATGCGACAGGCGGGACGGCGATCGCAACGACATCAGAGCCGGCGCTATCTACTGCGATCGCAACTTGGGTTCCGCAATTACACCTGTCAACATCCCAAACCGATCGCCTGTGCTGGCTGCGGAAACTACCACGGCATCGTCTACGGCCAGCGGCGGGAACAACGAACCCGGTTCATCTGCGCCATGTATCCCCACGGCTGGACCGTCAGCGACACCTGTCCCGACTGGACCCCCGAGTTGCCGCCCCCAGAATAGCCCTGCGCCCATAAAATCTGGTCCGTTGTAACCGTAGGATCACCGCAGCAGCATGCCCCAAATTACACTCTATGAAACAATGTTACACTTTGAAATAGGCAGCTCCTCCCCCTGAGAGACCCTCCTCTATGAAACAATCTGACGTTGAAAACCTTGTCATCATTGGATCCGGACCCGCCGGCTACACAGCAGCCATTTATGCGGCGCGGGCAAACTTGAAACCGTTGATGTTGGCAGGGGTTTCGGCGGGTGGGGTGCCGGGGGGGCAGCTGATGACCACCACAGAAGTTGAGAATTTTCCAGGATTTCCAGACGGGTTGACCGGTCCCGAGTTGATGGATCGGATGAAACAGCAGGCCATCCGCTGGGGCACGGCGGTGCATTTTAAAGATGTCACCCAGGTGGATTTATCCCAGCGCCCCTTCACCGTCAAAACGGGCGATCGCGAGGTTAAGACAAACGGCATCATCATCGCCACCGGCGCAACGGCCCGACGGCTGGACCTGCCCAGCGAAGAAAAATTTTGGAGCCGGGGAATTTCGGCCTGTGGTATCTGCGATGGGGCAATGCCAATGTTTCGGGATGTGCCCCTCGTGGTGGTGGGCGGGGGAGACACGGCCGCAGAGGAAGCCATTTTCCTGACCAAATATGGATCTGAAGTGCACTTGATTGTGCGCCGGGACGAAATGCGAGCCAGCAAAACCCTTCAAGATCGCGTCCTCGCCCATTCCAAAATCAAGGTCCACTGGTCCACCGAAGTAACCGATGTCTTTGGGGATGAGACCGCCATGAAAGGGGTCCATCTTCGCAACGCGAAAACCGGTGAAACGAGCGACTTAGGGGCGAGCGGGCTGTTTTATGCCATTGGGCATACCCCTAATACGGACATTTTCGCGGGGCAACTTACCCTGGACGATGCGGGGTATATTCTCACCCAGCCAGATTCTGTCGCCACCAGCGTGCCGGGGGTTTATGCCGCTGGGGATGTGCAGGATCATGAATACCGCCAAGCTGTTACCGCCGCCGGCACCGGATGTATGGCCGCCCTCGCCCTGGAGCGGTGGCTCTCAGAAAAGAATTTGATTGTTGAATTCTCCAGTCAAGCTGCATCAGCCGTCGCACCGAAAGCGCCTGAACCAGAGGCACCCAAGGTGGAGGAGCCTGTTCCAGTGAACCGCAAGGATGTCTGTCCCAAGGATGTCAGCTCTGAAGATTTGGATCTAGCGGTTACCCGTCACGAGGGGGGGCTCGCCATTCGCAAGCTCTATCGCGCGACGAACCGACCGATCGTAGTGAAATATGTTTCCCCGACCTGTGGTCCGTGCCATAGCTTGAAACCCATTTTGAACCGGGTGATTGACGAGTTTGACGGCGAGATTTATTTCGTCGAGGTCGATATCACCGAGGACCCAGACATTGCCCAGGGGGCAGGAGTGACCGGAACGCCGACGGTGCAAATTTTTAAGGAGCGGGAGCGGCTAACAGAATTTAAGGGAGTCAAATCCAAAACCCAGTATCGAGAGGCGATCGCCACCGCATTAGGCAAGGCACTGGTTTAGTTTTTGGTTTGAAGGCCTAATTTGAAAGCTTAGTTTGAGGGCTGGCTGGAGATAGCTTGAGAGTCCGGGAGAGCGGGACTGCCTAACTGCGCTAGGGCCTGGTCCACCTGGGCATCAAGGTCGCTATTGGTCCATTTCTGCTCCCGATACCAGGCGATCGCCGCCGGTCGGCCGCGCCTTGCCGATAGCAACAGGGCTCCCCAAACGGTCACCAGAGGATCGGTATAATCCACCCGGAGCTGGGTTTCAATACGGGACCACAATAAATCCCCATGGCTCACCAGGTCATTAACCAAGGCTTCACGATTACTACTCCCCTGCCAACGCTCCCACGCCCGTTGCCATTGACCATCCGCAAGGGCGGCGATGACGGGATGATGGCTACCCGCCTGCCGGGAATCAGCACGGGCTTGGGCCACCTGGGCATGGTAACGAATCACATCATACTGAGCCTGCACCCGCTCATCCCAAACAGACTCATCCCCCCCAGCAGCCTGACCCTGCCTTAACTCCTCCCGCAACATCGTCAAACTGCGATGGGCCTGGGACCATAATTTCCCCTGGGCCAGCCCCAACGCCCGCCGATAGGGCGACAGTTCCAAAACAGATTCCCGCAGGGAAATGGGGGTCAGGGTCACCGGGTTAGGTTCAAAAGCCAGATCCGAAACCTCATACACTCGAAAGTCTGGATTCAACGGGGTGCTTGCATCCACAATCAGCTCCGGCTCCCCATTGCCCGTGATTTGGCTCCACACCGGATATTGACCACTGGGACTATGCCACTGCAACAGCTCGGCGAGGTGGCCGGTCTCCGGATGATATCGCAGCACTTTTCCATACAGGCTGGTGGCCTTGCCGTGGTTGTAGCGCCCACTCACCGCCAGCCAATGCCCCCCCTTCGGACTGTTATGGGGCAAGGTCAGCACCTGGCTGAGGGGCAACGGTTGATTAGATCCCGTCCGATCGCTCTGGGCCCAGGGGGACAGGACAAATGATTCCGCCGGTCCCTCCACCTCCAGCCGGACAGTCTGACGATATCGAGGGGTGCGATCGCCCTGGGTCGCGTCGGAATCCAACCGATAAATCCGCAACTCCTGCACCTGACGACATTGCCCCGCCCGTATGGAACAGGTGTCCGTTATCCCGAAAAAAGGCACCGCAATATGGGTCTCGTCTAAGGTGACCACCTCCCCCAAAGCCCACTGACGCTGAGCGGCGATCGCCCGAATATCGTCCATGGCCAGCAAATCCTGATCCGTCACCTGTCGCTTCTGGGGCAAAAGGGCCGAGACCCATGTAATAGAATTCGGGCTCAGGATCGACATCATACCCACCCAAGCGCCCCCCACAATCCCCGTCAAGGCCAAAAGCAACACCATCACGGCCGACGTGGATGCCACCCGTCCCCAGGGAGACTTCGGCGAGGAGGAGACAGAGGGCCTCCCTCCCGATGGGCGACCCTTGGGGCGAATGGTTTTAACCTGCGGCGGTGCAGGCGAAGGTACAGACGCAGCAGATCGCGATCGCCCCTGGGGGTGAGATTGGGAAAAACGATGGGGGCGACTGGTCATAAAGAAAGATTCTGGACAATGGGGCACACAGCAGACTGCCCATAGGAGGCGAAGAAGATGCACCACTGCCTTTGGTTATAACCCTTTACTGGAGCAGCGATCGCCCCCGCCCCCTCGCCCACCGTGAAACCACCCCTAAAAAATCCCCCTATCCAAGCATCAGCACCAACACGCGTGCAACCTGGATAGGGGAATTTTGTAAGCAAGACAGCAGTCATCGAGAAGCTCCTATGGAGCGAAGGAAGCACCGACAGGGGGCCGTGAACGTATAAGCCCCCCGCCAGAACAATCCCTAAGGCATTTGTACCCCCGGTAGCTGTACCCCCTCACCATTCCACTCTTGACGAATAAACTCCTTGTAGAAATTTTCGCGGACCATCATCTGCCGGTACAGCTCCACCAAGAAGTGGCGAGCCTGTTCACCGTCTAGTTTTCCAACTTGATCCTCGAAGGACCGAAGGGTGAACTTCTGTTCCAAGGACAGATTAATCGCGTTTTCCATTGCATTCACCTCTGCTCTGGTGTGATTCGTCAAGGTGGCGAAATCAGGAGTGATAGTTAAAATTTCCTGGCCAGTGCGATCGCCCGTCATCCAATCCGAGAGGGATGAATGGCTGGGCAATCAATTGGGTATAATTACCTATTAACTAGGATTTTCCCGCTGGTTGCCGACCCAGAAGCCGCAGGTTAGCCCCGAAACTTCCTTGACGGTACTGACATTATTACACTCCTTAAAGAAAAATTGACAAACAGCATACCGTTCTAGTCTTTTTTTGGTTTGTGCTGAACGTTTCCCGTTACGTTCGATGACGAGTTCTTATGGGTCCCATTCGCAACCGCCCAAACATCTCAAAACCTTACAAAGTCAGGACTTTTCCCACAGACCAATACAAGCCATAACAGGACGCGCCATTGTTCCGGGGGGCGGGCCTAGAATGACAACATCTCATCAGTGATTGAACTCATCTTGTGGGCTTGACACGGCGTTATCCAATCGTGGATCTAAGGTCCCGAAAGGATCGACAGTCGGAGCGAGGACATCACTCGCCAGCCTTTCCGTAGCAGCAATTGGGTAGGAGTCTGCACAGGAAAAGCCACCGAAAGTCGTTTTGATAAGCGTTGGTCGACTTCTCCGCTTCGGGGGAATCAGCAGCCGAACCGCTTACCAAGAGACGAGTGTCATACCGCCATTGGGAGTTATCAACTTCCTGGCACCACAGCCGTGAGGTCATCGTGGTGGGTGATTTGGGATGGAAGGGCGCTAGGTCAGCGTCCTTTTTTTTTGCCCATTTCTAGGTGTGTAGCCCACTCAAAACGGGATTCCAAAGGGACGTTGTCCCTTTGGTGGGGGCATGGGGGCAACGCCCCCAAAGCAAAAGTTACGCCGGTCTACTAATAGACACGTTCCTGCGCTTCAAACCGATTAATCACCACAGACATCGGCTGAACCGTCATCCCCTCCGCCGTCCAAAAAGACAGACTATGGTTCAAATAATTCTCATCATCCCGCTTCGGAAAATCTTCCCGACAATGGGCTCCCCGACTTTCCTTGCGGTTATACGCCGCATTCAAAATCACCTGCCCCACCGTCATCAAACTGCGTAGCTCCAAGGCTTCAATCAACTCCGTATTCCAAGAGCGATCGCGATCGTCCAAATAAATACCAGACTCATAGCGCTCCCAGAACCCGGCGAATTGTTCCAGTCCCTGCCCCATCAACGCTTCAGTGCGAAATACGCCGCAATGTAAGGTCATCATGTCTTGAAACGCCTGGCGCACCTGATTCAGCCGCTCCGTCCCTTTTTGGTCCAATAGCGCCTGTAATTCCTGTTCCGCTTGAGTTAGATACTCCTGCTCATTCACCTGAGGCATGGGGCGATCGCCAACAAACTCCGCGATCGCCGCCCCCGTCCGTCGCCCGTAAACAATGCACTCCAACAGAGAATTACTACCCAACCGATTGGCCCCGTGTACCGACACACAGGCCGCCTCGCCCGCCGCGAAACAACCCTCAATAAACGAATCAGCATTAGCCCGCACCCGACCGTTTACGTCTGTGGGAATACCGCCCATGGAATAGTGAATGGTCGGTCGCACCGGAATCGGCTCCTCCACCGCATCCACCCCCGCCAAGCGATAGGCCTCCTCCCAACAAAACGGCACCCGACTCATAATTTTTTCCTTACCCATGTGGCGCAAATCCAAATGCACATGGGTGCCGCCATTATTAGGACCGTCGTCCCCAACCCCTCGTCCCGCCAATAGCTCCTTAACGATCGCCCGGGAGGTAATATCTCGCGGAGCCAACTCCATCCGGGAAGGGGCATAGTTGATCATAAAGCGATCGCCCAAGCCATTGCGTAAATACGCCCCCTCCCCGCGGACCGCCTCTGAGACTAGAACTCCGGCCGGATAAAGCCCCGTGGGATGGAACTGTACAAACTCCATATCCTCCAGGGGAATCCCCGCCCGGGCCGCCATGGCTAGGCCATCGCCGGTGCAAGCAAAATCATTAGAGGTGGTATTAAAAACGCGACCATAGCCCCCGGTGGCCAACATCACGGCCTTTGCCCGTACGACGACTAACTCGGCAGAATTGGCAATGCGGAACATGACCACGCCCTTCGCCACGCCATCCTCGATGATGGGGCGCAACACATACCACTCGTCGTAAATGGTGACCCCATTCCGCCGTAAATTCATCACCAGTTCATGGAGGATGGCATGGCCGGTTTTGTCGGCGGCGTAGCAGGTGCGGTTATGGGAATGGCCCCCAAACGCACGCTGGGCCATGCGACCATCGGGCGATCGCGAAAATAGGACGCCCATGCGCTCCAGGTCAATTACCACCTCCGGCGCTTCCTTGGTCAAAATTTCGACCGCATCCTGATCCGCCAAAAAATCCGAGCCCTTGACCGTATCAAAGGCATGGGACTCCCAAGAATCCTCAGGATCGACATTTTTTAAGCTCGCCGCCATGCCCCCTTGGGCCGCCACCGAGTGCGATCGAATGGGATGGGTTTTGGCCACCAAACCGATATTGAGGGTGGGGTTTTGGCGGGAGGCTTCGATCGCCGCACGACATCCTGCCAAACCACCGCCCACAATCAGAATGTCGTGATCAATCATAGAAACCCGCGCCAAAACCGTAGATTCCCTGAGCTTAACCAGGTAAATCGACGGCGCTATGAATTTGTAAGGGGTTTGTAAGGTTGTGTTGTAAGGGTGTTACAAGCGGTTTTGCGAGTAGGCTAATCCCCTAACCCCGGCGCTTTTGCAGAACGCGATACACATCTTTCAAATCCACATTGTGATGGGCGATCGCCACGAGGGTGTGATAGAGCAAATCCGCCGCTTCTCCGGCAATTTCTTCAGGATTATCATCCTTGCAGGCCATCACCACCTCGGCCGCCTCTTCGCCGATTTTTTTGAGGATTTTATTATCGCCCCCAGCAAACAAGCTGCAGGTATAGGACTTGGGGTCCGGATTATCCCGGCGATCACGCACCACCGCAAACACCTGAGACAACATATCCGCCGGCGGCGCTTGTACTTCTGTGTGATCCTCGCCTTCAATTTGGTGGAAACAACTGCGCTCCCCCTTGTGGCAGGCAATATCTCCCGCCTGGTCAATGGACATCAGGATGGCATCACTATCGCAGTCGTAGCGAATGGAATGGAGGGTTTGGAAATGTCCTGATGTGGCCCCCTTATGCCACAACTCCTGGCGCGATCGGCTCCAATACCAAGCCTGCCCCGTCTCCAGGGTTTTCTCCAGGGATTCCTTATTCATCCACGCCAACATCAACACCGTCCCATCCAAATAATCCTGGGCGATCGCCGGCACCAATCCCTGGTCATTGAATTTAATGCGATCCACCGCGATCGCCCCCGCCACCATAGATCTACTCATACCCTCACTCATACCCCTAACCAACAAACTCAAATAACGCTCAACAGTCTCTACATCTACAGTACGCAAAACGCACCGCTCATTAGGCATTCCCCCATAAGCGATGCGCTTTTTAATGCGTTGTTACGTCCCTAACGGCATTGTGCTCCGCAGAGCAATACCCCTAGCGCAATAACCTTACGCGTTGCTCGGTTGAACCAAATTCTCAGCGCCAGAAATCACCTTCGCCGAGATCACCTTATCGCCCGCCCGCATCTTATCCAGGACCGGCTTACCGTTCTTATCGCTGATGGTGTAGCCAAACACCGCATAGCGACCGTCCAGCAAATTAGCCCCGGCGGGGGTTAGCTCAGGCTCAAACAGGAAGAAAAACACCTGGGAAGACGCACCATTGTTATCCTCTTCGGGGCGGGCCATCGCCAGCGCACCGTAAGCAGAGAAAGGAAGCACCGGCAGTTTTTTATAAAGTCCGATTTCTTCCGTGGTGTAGCCATAGATGGGATCAGCATCGCCCTCCACCATAATTTCTAGGGGAATCGCGCGATACTCATCGGTTTTAGGATCATGGAACCCCTCCTTGGGACCCGCCGGATCGCCAAACTGAAGCACATAGGAATCTTCCGCCCGCACAAAGGGCAAATCATCATAAAAACCACGCTGCACCAGGTCGACAAAATTACCGGCGGTAACGGGAGCGCTATAGCCATCGACGGTGACTTGGACGGTACCGCGACTGGTTTCCACCTCAACGGTGGCGCGACCCTTAAGCTGAGGCAAGTTGGCATACTCTTCCGGCACCTCAAAGGGGAACTCAGTCACCATGGACTCTTCGATTTCGCCCACGTGGTCCAAAATTTCGTTGCGCTTGGTCCAAATGGCTTCGCGATCGCGCTCTTCCACCGCCGTCCGCAGGGCTTCCAAGTCCACCTCAATATCCGCAATCAACCCAGTGGCCAAGGGTTTAAACGCTTCGGGAACATCCTCAAGGATGGCCTCAGACTTATATTTCAGGACTCGCTCAGCGGCTTTGGCTTTCTTATCAATGGGTCCCCACCGCTTCGCCCGCAGATCGTTGGACATATTTTCCAAGCTGCCCTGGACCTCACGGATGGGCTCGTTCTCAATGGGCAGGGAGTAGCGCAGCAAAGCCTTACCGTTAGAAATCGGGTTCCCGGAGGGCAACGCCGCCACTAACGCGCTATCCAATCCAGTCATCGGTAACGCCTGGGCCGGGTTAGGCATCCATACCAACACCAAGGCGATCGCACCAATCACCCATCCCAAAAACCGTTTGATCACGCCACCGCTGATCACGCCACTGCGCGGCGCAGCATATCCACTCTGATGTTGAGCCTGGTGCTGATTCTGATGCCGATTCACTGCTTCTCCCATGGTTAGTCCCACTCGTATTCCCGCTTATAGTCCCACTTGAGATTCTGAAAGGTTGAGTCAACAAAGGTCAACCCAAGCGCTCGGGGCTGAATTAGCTGAATTGGCTGAATTAAAAAATTATCGGCAGTTTGCACGACGACAAAAATCCAGCCAACCGTTAAGCGACCGTAACAATATTTGAATCTTCAACATCTTGCCATAGGTGTTGCCCCCGCCGTACCCAAAAGCCGTCCCCACCCCCGCTCCGCCCCCGTTCTGCCTAGGTCGCAGGGATACCCAAACGCCCCAAAACGGGTTAGAGTTGACGCGGTTGCAGCCCGTTCGGTGCAGCTATTTTTGCGTTAGACGGTGTTAGACGACTAATGATTTCCAGCAACGATTTTCGACCCGGCGTCACCATTGAACTCGATAAGGCTGTCTGGCGTGTCGTGGAATTTTTGCACGTCAAGCCGGGTAAAGGATCGGCATTCGTCCGCACCAAACTCAAAAATGTCACCACCGGCAGCACCGTTGAGCGCACCTTCCGCGCCGGTGAAACTGTCCCCCAAGCCACCCTAGATAAGCGGGATATGCAGTTCACCTATAAGGATGGTGAACAGTATGTGCTGATGGATATGCAGTCCTACGAAGAAACCCGCCTAAACGAAGATGAGGTGGGCGATCGCGCCAAATATTTAAACGAGGGCATGGACGTGACCGCCGTTTTCTGGGGCGAAAAAGTCATCGAAGTGGAACTCCCCAGCTCCATTGTGTTGGAAGTAGTTGAAACCGACCCCGGCGTCAAAGGGGACACCGCCACCGGTGGCACCAAGCCGGCGATCGTCGAAGGCGGCGCTCAAATTATGGTGCCCCTGTTTATCTCCACCGGTGAGCGCATTAAGATTGACACCCGTAGCGACAAGTACCTGGGTCGCGAATAGGCGCCGAGGTTGCGTGATCGGGCTGCATAGTCGGATCCCGCGGATCGTGAGGGTGAGTTGTTAAGGAGCTAGGTAAGCCGTGTCGCTGGATTTTGAAGAACTTCGGGAATTGTTACAGGTTCTCGGACAAACGGACATCGCAGAAGTCACCCTAAAAAATGGTGATTTCGAGCTGACGGTGCGCAAGGCTGTGGCAGCGATGGCGTCCCCCGATGCGATCGTGGTGCCCGCCGGTGGGACGGTGATTGCAGCAGAAGGGATGACGGCCGCGGTAACCCCGGCTCCCCAGGCGATCGCCCCCCCGGTGGCCCCCGTCGCAGCGCCAGCGCCCGTACCCGCCCCCGCGCCAGCAGCGCCCCCGCCACAAGCGGACGCCAAACTCAAGGAAATCCTATCCCCCATGGTGGGCACGTTCTACCGTGCACCAGCCCCCGGCGAGGATCCCTTCACCAGCGTGGGCGATCGCATCAAATCGGGTCAGACCGTCTGCATCATCGAAGCGATGAAACTGATGAACGAGCTAGAGGCCGAACTGACGGGCGAAGTAGTGGAATTCCTCGTGGAAGACGGCCAGCCCGTTGAATTTGACCAGCCGTTAATTCGAGTCCGCGTCGACTAGGTTTACGTAAAAACCGCAAGCAATTGAATCGCCCTAGCGTGCGGCGGCCGCGGATAACTCCTGGATAGTTCTCCGTAGCCGTCGTAGTTCGTTGTGCTCCAAATGACGAATCATTGGGCGGGGCAGTTGTTCATGCTTAGCCAACACCGTCACAAAATCTTTTTCTGCCTGTTTGAGCTGGTCCAAATTTTGCGAGGCTTGCCCCAGCTTGGCCAACACCTGTCCCCGGAAATGAATCATATGGGGATTTTCGGGAGCAGCGGCGAGGGCTGATTCAATTTCCGCCAACGCCAATTCCGGTCGATCTAAAAATCGATTCGCCATCGCTAAACCGTAATGGCGCAGATAATCCGGCTGAGCTTTCTGGAGCTGGGCGATCGCCCCATCCAGATTCAAAAACGGTAAATTCCCCGCTACCAATAAATCCAAAAAGCCCCGCAATAAATTCAGCTCCGGATCATTGGGATCCACATCATTCGCCCGATTTAAGGCCGCCTGAGCCTGCTGCAATCGAGAAAATGCCTCCGGTCCCCCCTGAAGCGGCCCATCGCCCCCCTCAGAAATGGCAAACCCACCCCGCAGGGCATGGGCCACCGCCTCATATAAATTCCCCCGCAGCGGATTCGTCTCTCGCAAGGCCGCCGCCGCCCGTTCCGTCGCCGCTGCGGCCGCCTGCAAACGATCCCAATCTTCATACACATAGGCGAGCGCCCCGTTCAACGCATGGGCCAATGGCTCCCCCGGTTCCTCTTGAACTGCCTTCAGGATCGCCCCATTAGCTGCGGGATAATTCCCCTCAATAAACAGCGCCTCAAATGCTTCCTCGGTGCGATCGCCAATATCATGGGGATTGCTGGAGCGGAATGGATCCCCCGCCCATGCCAAATTGCCCAGGGAGCCGATCCCCAGGGAGCTAACCGCCGTCATCAGGGCGATCGCGCCCCCCTGCACTACCCATTTCCGTGCCCATTTCCGTCCGCGTCCCATCATTCCAATCCCCCTAACGGTCAACGCCGTTAATACTTGCTGAAGTATTTGCTGAAATATTTGCTGAAAGCTGAAATATTTACTGATGCTGTCCTTAAACCAGTTGTCCTACCATCCGCCCGCCGCGCTATCGCCAATTTTAAAGGCAGTGGATTTCACCCTACCGCCCCAAGAAATGGGACTAATCGTCGGGCCCAGCGGTTCCGGGAAAAGCACCCTATTAGAAATTATGGCGGGCTTAGCGGTCCAAACGTCGGGCACCATCCAATGGCGGGATCAAATTCTAGAATCGGACGAATTACAGCAATTGGCGGGGCTGGTATTCCAGTTTCCCGAACGGCACTTTTGCTGCGATACGGTGCTGCGGGAGTTGCGATTTGGTCACCCGGAGCTATCCACAAAACAGTTAGAGGAAACCCTAGACGCCGTAGGCTTGGCCAATATTCCCCTCAGCAGCGCCCCCCATGCGCTCAGCGGCGGTCAACAGCGACGGCTATCCCTAGCGGTGCAGCTCGTCCGCCAGCCCAGCTTGCTGTTATTGGATGAGCCCACCGCCGGATTGGATTGGTCCATGCGATCGCAACTGGCCGCCTTGCTGGCCGAACTCAAACAGCATTGGAGTTTGCTGGTGGTCACCCACGATCCCAGCGACCTATTGGACATCGCCGACCACCATTGGTCCATTCACAACGGTCACCTCAGAGCCGTTACGGGGTAGGACGACGGGAGCGGACAGGGACAGACAGGACAGACCCAACTACCGGTCACTCCTCAATCTGTGGCACAATCCCCAACACCCCTCTCTACCAGTAAGGCCCTATGACTGACCTGCACGCCTCCCCCAAACGCATTTTTATGACGGGTGCCAGCGGCTGCATTGGTCACTACATTGTCGAAGCCCTGGCCCAAAATCCTGATTACCACCTGGATTTACTCCTACGCACCCCCAGCAAACTCAACCCCAAACTCGCGAATCTGCCCAACGTCCATATCCACCAGGGGGATTTGCGGGAAATTCGGAGCCAAAAGGAACTATTACAACAGGCGGATGTAGCGATCCCGATCGCCACCTGCTGGGGGGGCAGCGACGCCTTTGATATCAACGTCGTCAAAAACATTGAGCTAATCAATAGCCTGGATCCGGAGCGCTGCGAACAGGTGCTGTATTTCTCCACCGCCAGCATTTTGGGCAACGATGACCAGCCCCTGAAGGAAGCGGGACAAATTGGCACCGACTATGTGCGCACCAAATACGACTGCGCCATGCGGTTGCCGAAGTTGGTCATAGCGGACAAAATAACCGCCCTCTATCCCACCTTTGTCCTGGGGGGCGACGATGAAAAACCGCGATCGCACCTAACGGGCGGCCTGCCGGACATTATGCGCTACATCAAACTGATCCGCCATCTCAAAGCCGACGCCAGTTTTCACTTCATCCACGCCTACGACATTGCCCAAGTGGTCGCTCATCTCGTCGCCAACCCGCCAACAGAACCGGGACCGCGCCACTTGGTATTGGGGGGCGAGCCCATGCAATTAAACGATGTGATCACCGCCGCCACAGAACATATGTCCTGCCCCACCCGTTTCAAAGTCAACCTCTCCACCACCCTCGCCAACCTGATCATCGACTGGTTCAACATCCAGATGGAAGCGTGGGATCGGTTTTGCATGAACTATCGCCACTTCACCTATGCCAACCCCGTCAGCCCCGCCACCTTTGGGCTGGAGCCCTATTGCCGCACCTTTGCCGATGTCTTAGAACAGAGTGGTGTGGCCGCCAAATAATCCCCAGGCCCCATCATCCATACTATTATCATAAGTTTTATTTATATTTCATCAAGGGTCCTATTATGAATATGCGTTTTTCTCTGCGCCGTTCCCTTGCAGCTCTGACGGCAGTCACCTTGCCCATGTCGGCGGTCGGCTGTTTTTATGATTCAGAAGCCTTGCTACCTTTGGGGGCGGTCTGTGATGGGGCTGGGGTTCCGGAAGCCGCCGATTATGACCCTACGGCCTCTGAACAGCCGGCGGTGGCGATCGCGAAGGAAGGCGATGTACTCACCGTTCGTAGGGATTTTCTAAGTGGTTCCAAGGCAGCGGGCGATATAGCAACCACTCAAATTGTCGTATGCGTTGATCCAGATACGCCCACCAACGCTGAAACCTGCCGATATGTTGGCACCGGTTCAGCCACCATCAAACGGCAAAAACAAACCGCAGATGTCAAATTGGTGGTCGCCAAAACTGGTCAAATCTTGGGCGAGGATACCATCTCAGCGGAAGCACGCCCCTGTCCAGGAAGCATCTCTTTCCGGGAAGGATCGGAGCCGGAAGACCAGGTCTATGATGCGGATACGGAACTCAGCACAGCGATCGCCGAGTGGGTTCCCGGGGCGATCGCCAGTGCCCAACCCCCAGCCATAGCAGCGGGGGATTCCGGGGAGTCTGGAGAATCGGCAACCACCAGTGCCTCCGTAAACGGTGCAGGTCCAGTCACCTCCATCCCGCCCATTAGCATCGATGCATCAGCCGATGCAGGGGATATAACCGCCCAATGCGACGCCCTGAAAGATTGGACTGACACCGCATCGAGGACTTGGATTGGGGCCCGGCTAACAGCGGAAAATTCAACCCTGGACTTAGCCGAAGACGACATCAAGGTGAAAGTCGCTGTGGGGTTTGGGAGCCAACGGCTGGAGGAAGACCTACCCAAAATTCAGGACGCCATCAAAACCCTCGAGGATGCGCCCTTGGCAGAACCGGAACTGCTGGAATTCCGGAATCAATTCCTTACGACCTTGACGATGGTGGAAGCTAACTTGCAGCGCTTCCAGGAGCTGCTTCAAACCGCAGAGCCCCTCGCGGAGCAAAGCCCTATGGCCCGCGGGGGACTTGAGCAGATCGCCCAGCAAACGGGTCCCCTCTCGGGTGCGATTACGCAGCAGGTCGAAACCTTGAAAGAAACCCAGTCCGAGTCTTTCGGACGGTGTTTAAAACTGAAGCGGAATTAAGCGGAATTAAACCTCTTCAGAAGCTTGGGGGACAGACGCCAAACCATAGAAAGCGATCGCCGTATTACCGTAGGTTTTATGGCGAATCGGCACAAGATCCCCCACCGGCTGGGGAGACCATTGGCGGGGATCATATTCTGCTGCCAACTCCCCCATGGGGTGTAAAATCCCGTGACGGCTGACATAATCCAACGTCCGTTGATAGAGTCCTGCGCCATAGGGAGGATCAAAATAAACCCGCCCAAAGGTTTGGTTTCGAATTCGTTTGAGTTGAGTAAAAAGATCGCCGCGATAGAGTCGAAATTGTTGATCATCGTGGGCGATCGCCTGCCAATTTTGCCGAATCACCCCACAGGCCCGCGACGACTGTTCAATCCCCGTCACCGTCGCCGCCCCCCGCGCCAACGCCTCCGCCCCCATGGTTCCCACCCCAGCGCATAGGTCTAACCAATCACACCCCACCACACTGCCCTGCCAAATATTAAAAACCGCCGCCCGCACCCGCGACGACGTCGGTCGAGTATCCAGGCCGGGCAAAGTTTTGAGGGGGCGGTTGCCGTAGATACGGATACTCATTCAGCCAATTTAATTCAATTAGACAGCTCGTTCAATTAGACAGCGTTAGGGAGATTCCTAAAACGCCTACAGCCGTCGGTTGTTACAGTAGGGCAATGCGCCCAAGGGAGATCCCATTCTCAAAAAGATCAGGGTATCGTGCCAGAAAGTTCAGCATTATTACATCCCAAGCTCCATTAGGTTATCAGTCCATGTCCCGGCATAAAGCACACTCCACCCATGATCGTGTCAGTGAAGATCGGCAACGATTATATGTCGAACGCAGGGGCGATCGCCCTGGATTTTTAGAAGACTTTTATCATCAACTACTGACCCAACCTTTTTCCCACTTACTCGGCTGGGTTGCCGCCCTCTATCTAGTCATTAATGTCGTCTTTGCCTGCATTTATATGCTGGATCCTAAAGGGATTCACGGTTCAAACGGCACCTTTCTCGAAAGCTTTTTCTTTAGTGTACAAACCATCGCCACCGTCGGCTATGGGGCCATGTACCCCCTCACCCCATTTACGCAAATTGTCGCGGCGATCGAGGCACTTCTGGGACTACTGGGACTATCGATGGGAACTGGTTTAATGTTTGCCCATTTTTCCCGACCCACCGCCCATATCATGTTCAGTAGACCGATGTCCCTATCGACTTACAACGGTCACCGAACCTTAATGTTTCGAATGGCGAATCGTCGTAATAGTCATATCCTGGAAGCCCAGGTTCAGGTCGCATTAGTTAGGAATGAAACGACCCGGGAAGGAACCATGATGCGTCGGTTTCATAACCTGAGACTAACCCGATCGCAATCCCCTCTCTTCGCCCTAAGCTGGAGCGTCATGCACCCCATCGCCGAAGACAGTCCCCTATTTGGCCAGAGCTTAGAGGATATGAATGAAGTGGATACGATGCTGATTGTTTCCGTAACAGGGCTGGATGAAACCCTCAGCCAAACGATTCATGCTCGGCATATTTATTTGGTCAGTGACATTCAAGACGGCATGAAATTTTCGGACATTATGTCCATTGGAAAGGATGGAATTCGCTTTCTCGATTTCGCTCATTTCCATGAGGTTGAGCCGGAAACCCATGCCCAATATCGGGAGCGAAAGCGATCGCCCCGGGCCCGTCGTCGCTATCTCCGCCGCCCTCGCCCTCGCTCCTAACCCCCGTTACTCCAGCGGTTAGGACTCTGCGCTAGATGGAGGAATTTCCAAAGCGATCGCCCCGAGGGTCCCCTTCCTAAAATCCTGGAGGAGCGATCGCGCTGACCGTTCCACATCCCCCTGATGCTTATGGTCCGCCACGGCCACTAAATAGGTTTCCCCTTCATAGGCAGAGGGGTTCACGCCATAACGATCTTCGAGGGCTTGGCTGTTGCGATCGCCCGTTTCATCGCCGTCAATATTATCTAAATCCAACGCCTTTAGGGAATCCACCAACACCGAAGCAACCCGTTGATTGTCATAGGCCGCCTGACCAATATCATCACAAATAGCCAGCTTTGCCGCCGCATCTTGATCCGTTAGATTGGACGGCAAAATACCGGGAGCATCTAATAATTCCAACTCTTTCGAGATACGAACCCAACGTAATTGACGGGTCACCCCTGGCTTCGAAGCACTCTCCACCACCCGCTTATTTAAGAGTCGATTAATCAACGCAGATTTACCCACATTGGGAAAGCCAATCACAGCCGCGCGAATAGGGCGAGGTTTCATGCCCCGCTTAGTGCGCCGCTCATTCACCCGGGACGCCAATTGGACCGCTGCTTTAGCGATCGCCTTGACCCCTTTTCCCTTGCGAGCATCGGTGAAATAGGGGGTCTCACCGCGATCGCGGAACCATTGAGTCCACAGCTCCCGCGCCGCCGGAGAAATCGTATCCATCCGATTCAGCACCAACACCCGATCCACCGGCGTATTGGTTTTCGCCAGCCATCCCTGAAGTCGCGGGTGATGGGTCGCCAACGGAATCCGCGCATCCCGCACCTCGAAGACCACATCAACGCGGTTCAATTGCTCCATCAAAGCCTTTTCGGCTTTAGCAATATGTCCGGGGTACCACTGGATAATCATGCTAGGTCTAAGCTGTTTGTCAGCCGCGTCTCAAGGGCATCAGTTTATCGTATTTGGATTATATTTTGACAACCTTACCCTTAATTCTATTGCAAGGCCCCTACTCATTCATATCCTTATAGGTTGCCACCGCTGAAGGCGAAATACGGTTGAGATAGCGAAAAATCCAGTATTTAATCACCGCATCCAAAATCACCGGAAACGTCGCAATAAATAGGAACATAAAATCGCGATTTTCCGGCAGTCCAAAATGGCGGGAGAGTCCCCCAACAATCACTTCCCAACCATGGGTCGAGTGATATCCCACAAAAATATCCGTGGATAAAATAATCACGAAAGCCTTTGCGCTATCACTCAGACCATACATAATTTCGTCAATAAAGGATTTTAGGATCGCCACCTCTTCTCGACTGTAAAAAACCACCAGAGCAAAGCTAAAGATAGAGAATAAATCCGCGACCACATTTTTAATCGCATTGGCACTTTCATGGATTGATTCTTCCGCGATCTCGGTCGCTTTTTCGGCAATTTTTTCGCTAATTTCCCCTTCGTTTAAATTATGATCCTCCCGCGCCATATTCCGAAATCGCAGCAGATGTTCATAGTGTTCCAGTTCCAATAGGGCTTCTTCTTCCATATCAGGGTTCAAGAAAACTTCCTCAACATTGGGATGGTAAAGCCCATCGACAACCGGCCCCACCAGGAAGTTTTTGCACAGTTGCTGGGTCAAAAGGGGCACCAAAATCAGCAGCAGGACAAATTTCAGGGAAACAATGGTGCGGGCTTTCGATGTGCGATAGTTTTCGATAATTTCCGCTTCCGAGCGATCATCCAGATCGCGGCGCACCCGATCCAAGGTGCTCAGGAGCGATCGCGGCAGGACACTGGAGCGACTGGCCATGGGTTTCCCGGTGTCGGAGCTGGACTTCGCCTGGATCTTGGCGTTCATGGTCTGGGGTGCGGCCGTTGAGGCATTGCCCGGGGACGTTGAAGAAGTCGTATCTGAGGCCGGGGAAATAGGCGGTGCAGCAGCGATGGTGGGGGTGGCGAGAAAGGCTGCGAGGGTGCTGCGGTCATAGCGATCGCGCACCTGGTCAATGAGTTCCAGCTTTTTGAAAATAATAAAAAAGGGATCCTCAGCTTCGGTCCCAGCGGCGGTATTAGGGGGCTGGGACTCACCGCTCCCATTGGGGCGATCGCGATAGGCGGTGGTGTCGATAGTGGGGATCGCGGTGGTGACGGTGGTGCCCCGGGGCGATCGCAGGGACTGGCCAAAAAAGCGGCGACTCGCCCGAAATTCCAACAGCCGCACGTCGATTTGCTCTAGGTTTTTGCTGAGTTCACTGCGGAAATAAGCCTGTAATCCGGTGCCATAATCCGCACGATCCGGCTCAATGGGTTGCCCGTCAAAATATTGATTTTCAATGCTCTGAATCGCCAGGGCTGCATCATAGGCACGGTCGAGCGATCGCCCGGGGGTGGTCTCATACCACCGTCCAGCCGAAATCCAAGCTTTGCGAAGGGTCGAAAACACGGCGCAGCCCCAACGATAGTCCCAATAGTACTCATGCCCATCGGCAATCACCTTATCGTTTTAGCGCCCTCTGTAAAGTTTTGGGGAAGCCAAGACAACAGACACAATAGGGAGGGTGGGGAGTAGGAGACCGGGCGATGGAAACGAATCAGCGACAATGGGTCTGGATTGGGGGCCCCACAGGCAGCGGCAAGACGAGCCGGGCGATCGCGGAATTTAAACAATGGTTAGCGGCCTGCGACGGGAGTCAAGCGGCGGGAGAATCCATGCCATGGGGGCGATCGCTACCGTCGGTATTGGGGTTGGCATCGAATCGGGAAACGGCGCAGGCTTTGGAAGGGCAGATGCTATCGGTGGCGTCGGGACGGGCGTCGGTGACGTGCATGACGCCGTTGGGACTAATTCAAGATGCGGTGATGGTGTTTTATCCCCTGGTGGTGGAGTCCCTCGGCGTCGCGGCGGGATCGCTATTGCTGTTGCGATCGGAAAATGAGCAGGGCCTCGCAGGGCAATTGTGGGATCCCATTTTGGATGAGCTGATCACCGAAGAACTGGGCTCGGATATGACGCCGGCGGAATTGGTGCCGCGATCGCGTCGGGAGCGGTGGGTGCGGCAGTTATTGGATTTAGGGCAATTGGCGGGGTTGGGGCGAGTGCCCTGGCCAGCGATCTCGGAACGGGTGGCGGCGGGGATCCCGGAAGGGGGCGATCGCGTCTGGGAGCGATTGCGGCGGCGAGCGAGCGAGCTATTGATGCAGTGGAAAGATTGGTGTTTAGGGCGGGGGCTGTTGACCTATGGGATCATGGCGGACTTATTTGGTCAGGTGTTGTTGCCCCATCCCCAATATCAAGCGCATTTACAACAAAAATTCCATGGGGTGATTGCCGATGATACGGACGATTTTCCGGCGGTGATGGCAGATGTCTTAGCGCTCTTGCAATCGGGATCGCAATCGGGATTGGCGGCGCTGGGTGTTGTGACCCATAACCGGGAAAGTGGATGTTCTCGACTGGGGTTGGGGGCGGATCCAATGGCAATGGATGCGATCGCCCAACATTGCGAGCCCGTCCAACTATCTGCCCCAGATCAACGCCCCTTGGCTCCCGTCATTGATCCAATTTTGCAAGCGGTGAATAATCCGATGCTGTGGTTTACCGCGCCCGCTTTAACGGGGGAAAGCCCCGGCGGATTATTGTATGGGGACTATTACGGGGACGATGGCGAGACGCCCCATATCAAAACCATTGAAACAATTTCGCGGGGGCAACTTCTGCGGGAAACGGCGGAGGCGATCGCCCTGGCCATCGAGCAGGGCAAGGCAAAACCGGAGGATATTGCCGTCATTGGCCCCGGTTTGGATGGCACCGCCCGCTATGCCCTAACGCGAATTTTGAACGAGCGCAAAATTGAGGTCCATTGCCTCAACGATCAACGCCCACTGATTGAACAGCCCCAAGTGCGATCGCTGTTGACGCTATTGGGGCTGGTCTATGACGGGCTAGAAATCTTAATTGATCGGAATGCGATCGCGGAAATGCTGGTGGTGCTGACCCAATTTCCACCGGCGGAGCAAGCGAAACGCCAAGCCTGGTCCGAGCAATTGCCCGAGCCATTCCCCGACGATGACGATGACAATGAAACCGAACGGGCCCCCAACGTCAAATCCCTATCGGCGATCGATCCCGTGCGAGCGGGGCTGCTGGCGGATTTTTGTTTTAAGCCAGAATCAGCGGAATTAGAACCCGTGGAAAACTATGCCCGCTGGGATCGCCTCGGCTACCAAGCCACCCGCGCCTACGAAACCATCCGCCATTGGGTCACCGATCGCCGCCAACAGCAAAAAACGCTAGGCGTTGCGCCCCCCCTGGTCATCCTGGACCAAGCTATCCAGCAATTTCTCTGGCACGGAGGAAATATCCCGGGCGATCGCATCACCGACTTACGGGAACTCCTGGAATCCGTCCAACGCTATTGGGATATTGCGGTCCGTCTCGCCGGCCCCAGTCAGCGCCCCAATCCAACCACCATCACCCGTGAATTTATCCAACTGCTGCGCACCGGGGCGATCGCCGCTAATCCGACGCCCCTCACGCCTCTGCAACCCAAACCCGCTGCCGTCACCCTTGCCACCATTTTTCAATACCGCACCACCCACCAAACCCACCCCTGGCATTTTTGGTTAGACGCCGGCTCCAATCTCTGGCCCAAAGGCGGAGCAGCACAACTCTTCGGTGCACCTCTTTTCCTGAGGGACTGGGACGGTCAGCCCATCACCCTAGAACAGCAGCTCGACACTGATCGCCAACGAATGGAGCGATTACTAAAGGACCTGCTCAGCCGAGTGGGCGATCGCCTAACCCTATGCCACAGCGATCTCACCACCTCGGGACAAGATCACGACGGTCCCCTAGCCCCCTGGCGACATAATCCCATCGGGCGATAGGTTGAGGCTTGAACGTTACTCAGCGGTAAAAATCGTCAGCATTTGCGGGGGCGACGCATCGGGAGGGTAGAGGAAATCCACCGACGCAAATTGATGACTGTTGGGGGGCAGGGTAAAGGTCGCAAGGCGTCCATCCCGTTGCCCTCGCTTTTGCACCAGGTGGGTATAACGAGTATGAGGGCGACCATCGGCGTCGGTATAGCGAACGCGGACCGTCCCCCGGAAAAAAGTGCGATTGGGGAGCGGCTCGAAAAATCGCAGCCCCGTAATAACGCTGCCGGTAAATTGATCAAATTTAATCGGGGTTTCCAGGCTGAGATGGACCGTACGGGGGCGATCGCTCGTATTTTGCAAGGGTAATTTCAGGGCATATTGAATCGCATAATTGCCGTGGGCTTCATAGGCGGTGTCAGGATAGCGGGCAATCATTTCCGCCGTTTGATTTTGACCGGTGCCCATGCGCCCCCCCCGCAGCAGACTCAGCCCATAGGACACATACTCTCCAGGAGCGGGAATGGTCAGGCGATCGCCCCCCTGATCCGCCCCCTGATCTGTAAGAGTGCCGCGCCATTGGGAACCCCGGGCGATCCCCGCCACCCGACCGTAAATAATACCGCCGGGTTTGTCGGGCGGCGTGGGCGCGCGATCGCGGGGACTTGAGAGCTGACCGGTCTCTAGTAAATTTTGCCAATGGTCCAAGGTGGGTGGTTGCTCATTGCCGGCATCATCCACCTTGGCAAAATCCGCCAGGCTCGCCACATAGACCGATCCCGTACTGCGCAATCGCAAAAACGTCGATCGCCCATTAATCGGCGGATCGAACGGGGCGATCGGGATGGGCAGATTTAACAACATTCGATGCTCGCCGGGGGGGATCTCAATGCTGGCGGGTAAATCTGCCTGCCGTTTTCCCCGCAAGACCATATCCGTCGCGCGACTGCCCGGCCCGGAATATACGGCGCTGTCGGGATTGGGCACGATCGCCGGTAGGTCAATAAATGGCGCATCGGGCTGACTGAGATAGCTAGCCCCCTGGAGGATATGCACCGTGACCGGTTCGGTGCCCGGGTTTTTCACAATAATCCCGATATAGAGGGTGCGCAGCCGTTCAGGGTCGTCGTCCGGGAGAGTGGCTTTTGCAATATGGTGCGCAAACAGGTCAAAGCGATCGCCCAGGGGCACACTCAAATGCGCCTCGGGGGACGCCATACCGTCCGGGGGAAAGGCGGACAATAAAATCCCCGGCGCTAATACCAGTTCCGGGCTATTGCTATTAAACGTAAGTACGTCGTCCAGACCGCCGGGCAAGGGGAGAATCGGCTGGGCACGAAAGGTTTCTTGGGGTTCCGTGGACTGGGCTAGGGGACCCGCAGCGATCGCCCCCGTCGCCCCCATCGACAATTGCGTCATCATTGCCGTCAAGGCTAAGGATTTCCAAAGCTTCATCACGCCACACCCATTGCAAGGACGATTCAATTCTAGTCGTGCGCTTGAATCTGAGAATGAAGTTAATCGTCGGTTTGGGGCGATCGGGAGGTGAGTTTTTGCAGAAGAGCTTGGGTAAAGGGATGGTCGGAGAGTTGGTCAGTTTGCTGGTTATCGATGACCCTCTGGATGAAGATTTGAAAGTTTTCGGTGACGATTTGGGTGTTGGGATGATCGTCTCCTAATACCAATTCCTGCGGGATTTCTCTGACAGTTCCGGAGATGGCTTTTATTGGATCGCATCAGACCCCCTAATTGCCCTAGCCAAACTCCGATGAATAGAATGAAGCGGAGATCTTGTGATCGCGGGTGAGGGTCATGACACAAAATAGGGCGCTGGAACTGATTGCCCAGGCGAAGGCTGAATGTTGGAAGAAACTCGACCTATCAGGCATGGAACTTGAGGAGTTGCCTGCAGCTATCGGTGGGCTGACCCAGTTAGAAACCTTGGTGTTGGGGAAAACTCGTGGAGTAGGAGGGGCAGTAGGCAATTCTCTGACACGACTACCGTCGGAAATTGGCCAACTGAAGTCTCTGACCACGCTTTCCCTGAGCAAGAACAAGTTGAGTGAGCTTCCTCACGAATTCAGCCAACTAACATCCCTTACCACCCTTGACCTCAGCTCCAACCGGCTGTTTGATTTACCGCCTGAAGTTTGCCAACTCCCTTCCCTCACCCATCTTACACTTGGCGGTAATGCGCTGGAGGAGTTACCGCCGGAAATTGGCCAGCTCACCTCCCTGACCACTCTTAGCATCGGGATGAATATGTTGGAGGAGTTACTGCCAGAAATTGGCCAACTCACTTCTCTGACCACCCTTGCCATTATCGTCAACCTGCTGAGTGAGCTGCCGCCGGAAATTGGCCAACTGACCTCTCTCAAAAAGCTGCTCCTCCACAGAAATCGATTAAGTAAGTTGCCGCCGGAGATAGGGCAGCTGACCTCTCTAGAATTCCTTTACTTCAACGTCAATCGGCTGAGTAAGTTGCCGCCGGAGATAGGACAACTGGCCTCTCTACACTCCCTTGAGGTTAACCATAATCAGCTGGATGAGTTGCCGCCGGAGATAGGACAGCTGACCTCTCTACACTCCCTTGACCTCAGCCATAACCAGCTGAATGAGTTGCCGCTGGAAATTAGCCAACTGCCCTCCCTGGGATCCCTTAACCTCGAGGGCAACCCACTGAATGCGTTGCTGCCGGAAATAGTTGACCGTTTTTCCATCGGCTCTTAGACGCGTCGTAGCCGGATGTTTTCGATGGACCTGATGGAAGCCGTCGCGTTTCTATAAGCGCCCTTCTGAAGATATGACACGATATTGCTTCGGACGATGGGATGGTATTGCGAGCGCTCGTTCCGTTGTGACCTAAGCTATGGGGCTTGGGCGATCGCTTGTGAGTAGAGGCGTGGCGATCGCCCTTTGGAGGCGGTGGTGCGATCGCCCGCAACATTATCCCCACTCCCTCCATGTTTCTGTGGCACTTTTTTCGACATTTCCTTCGACCTCACAAAGCAATACCGAGGACTTGGGTATGGGCACCGCGGGCTTGGGTGACGCCGATGGTGCGATCGCTCGCCTCAATAGTCGGACGCCGCAGACTGACGACGATAAATTGTGCCTGCTGAGCCTGCCGGGTCACCATCTTCGCCAACCGCTCCACATTGGCACCGTCGAGGAACATATCCACCTCATCGAAGGCATAGAACGGCGAGGGGCGATATCGTTGCAGCGCAAAAATAAAGCTCAAGGAGGTCAGAGATTTCTCCCCCCCAGACATAGAGGTCAACCGCTGAACCGGCTTACCTTTAGGGTGAGCAACCAGATTAAGGCCACCCGCCAGGGGATCCTGAGGATTATCGAGCTGCAAACGTCCATCCCCTTGGGACAACTCAGCAAAAATCACCCGAAAATTCTTATCCACCGCATCAAACGTTTCCTTGAACGCTTGGAAACGCAGCGTCGCAAAATTCTCCGCCCGCAATAACAATTCCGTGCGTTCCTGCTCCAAAGTTTCCAACTTGCCGCTCAGTTGTTCCAGGCGATCACGCACCCGATCATACTCCTGCAAAGCCAGCATATTCACCGGCTCCAACGCTTCAATCCGCCGCTGGAGCGATCGCAACGATTTCTGTAAATTCTCCAAAAGGGCAACTACCCGAGTGGGCTCCCCGGGGTTCTCAGGATCGAAATTAGGAATTTCCGGCAACGGATCCGGCAAATTAGCAAACTGCTCAGCGATTTGGGTGCGTTTTTCCGCGAGCCCCGCCTCCCGCTCCGTCCTTTGCTCCCGCCGTTGCCGCCGTTCCAAAACCAACTCCTGCACCCGCAATTTTTGATTGCGATAGGCATCCTCTAGCTGGTCGCGCTGTTTCTGGGTTTCCCCCAGCACCTTATCCAACTCCTTAATTTGGTCCTGCAATTCCTGGATCGTCCGGTTCGCCGCCGCCGTTTGCTGGGTCACCTGTTCCCGTTCGTCCTGACGCCCCCCCTGCTCCTGCTGCAACTGCTGTTGGCGAGCTTGAGTTTGTTCCTGACGTTCCACCAGGCGATCGCGCTGATTATGCAACTCCTGCAACGCCTGATTCGCCGCCGCCAAATTCTGCTGCGCCACCTGCAACTGAGTTTCCTGGGAGCGAATCAAGGTCTGGGTCTGCTGCCACTCGTCATGGGACCCACTGGTTTCAAGCGATCGCAATTTTTCCTGCAACGCCACCAACGCGGTTTCAACCTCAGGGATTTGGGGGGTCAACACCGCCAACCGTTCCTCACTGGTCTGCTGTTCCGCCACCAGGCGATCGCGCTCCAACTGCCGGGCTTCCAATCGCCGTTCCAACGCCGCCACTTCCCGCTTCACCGACTCCAACCGCTGGTGATCCCCCTGATAACCCTGACGCGCCTCCCCTAATTTTTTCGTATGCTCTTTCAGATCGAGATTGGCTTGGGTGAGGGCAATATTGCAGCGCTCTAGAACTTGTTCAATCTCTGCCAAGCGATCGCTCAACTCCGTCATCTCCCGCGATTCTTTGAGAGATGCGCCCCGGGTACCAAAATGGACGCCCCCCCGCCGCCGACTGAGACTGCCCCCGGTCATCGCCCCACTGGTTTCCAGCAACTCCCCCTCCAGGGTCACCATGCGATATTTACCGAGATTGCGCCGCGCCTGGTCAATGGACTCAAACACCACCGTCGAGCCAAATACGTACTCAAAAATGCCCTGATAATCCGGTTCAAACGTAACCAAATTCACCGCATAATCCACCCAGCCATCACCGCGCCCACCGCGTTGGGTCGCCAGCCGAGTGCCCTGGGGACGGGCCATAGGACCACTATTTCGCCCCGAATCCGCCGGAAATTTCGTGAGGGGCAAAAACGTCGATCGCCCCGCCCGCTGCTGCTTCAACCAAGCGATCGCCTCCGCCGCCACCCGGTCATCATCCACCACCAAATAAGCCAACCGCGCCCCCGCCGCAATCTCCAGCGCCGTCTGAAACTTCGGCTCCACCTGCCCCAACTGGGCCACCAAGCCATGCAATCCCTGGAGCCCACTCTGGATCAGCACCTGGGTGGCATGGGTGCCCTGGGCTTCTTGAATTGCCTGGGCCTGCGCCTCCAACTTGTCCAACTGGCGCTGCTTTTGCCGCTGTTCATTCAAAAGGCGATCGCGGGTCTGGGTCTGAATTTGCACCTCCTGCTCCGCCCCAGCGACCGCCTCCACCAGAGTTTGAATCTGCGCCTGCTTAGGATCCACCGTCAACGCCAACTGATCCCGCGTCCCCCGGCGATCGCCCAACTCCGCCTCAATTTCCGCCAGCTCCTGATCCCGCGATCCCCGCTGTCCCACCAGCTGCTCCAGCCGCTCCTGTAACCGGGTCTGCTCACTCTGCAACGGCGTCAATTGCGCCTGCAACCCGTCAATCTGGTGCCGCAAATCCGTTTGCTCCGCAATCCACGCCTGGGATTCCTCCGCCAACTTCGCCGCCGCATCCCGTTGAGATTCCACCGTACTGCTGAGGCGATCGCAACTTTCCTGAGCTTGCTGCACCCCCTGCACCGCCGTCGGCTCCTGCTGCGTCAGCGTCGACACCTGGGATCCCAACTGATTAAATTCCGCCCCCAGTCGCTTAATTTCTACGTCTGCAGCGGCCCCATCGTTTAACAACTCGTGCGATCGCCGTTGCAACACCGTCAACTGCGCCTGCTGATTAGCCAACTGGGTCTGTAATTCCCGCTGCTCCGACTCCCCTAACGCCTTCACTTGCTGGTTTAACTCGTTGAGCTGTAACCCCGTTTGACGCGCCTTCTCTTCCGCCGCCGCGATCGCCTCCCCCAACCGTTCAATTTCTTGGCGATCGCGCTCCAACTGCGCCTCCCCCTGCACAATCGCCGCCCGGTCCACCTGCCAACGCAACACCTGTTCCCAGCCGTTCTTCTCCGCCAGCTCTTCCTTTAATTTTTGATACTTCAGCGCCTTCTGGCGATCACCCGCCAACCGCTCACACCGCTCTTGCAACTCCCCCTCTAAAATCCGACAGCGCTCCTCCCGCTCTTTTACTTCTTCCAGGGTTTTGCGAGTCTGCTCAATCTTGCGATCAAAATTCGCCACCCCCGCCATCTCGTCGATGATCTGCCGCCGCTCCCGCGCATTCATCGTAATAATGCTGGTCACATCCCCCTGGAGCACAATGTTGTAGCCCTCGGGATAAATCCGCAGCGCCGCCAACTGCTGATGCAACTCCGTCAACGTCGCCGGCCGACCGTTCACATAATAATTAGACGTATAGGTCCCCTGTTGGGTCACCCGCAACTTCCGCATCACCGTCCATTCATGGAGGGGATTTCCCTCCTCATCTCGCAACCCATCCCCAAAGACGATCGCCCCATCCCCCAGGGCATCGTCCGCATCACCAACACTATCGGCACCGTCAATATCATCGACACCGTCAGCCTCATCTAAATCAGAGTCAAGGTCATCGGAATCAGAGTCACCGGCATCAGAGCCATCAGCATCAGAGTCAAAATCATCACTGCCTAGGGATTGGGTCTCGACAGGGTGAGCGGCGACAGGACGAGCTTCGGCCGCGGCGATCGCCGTCGCCTCCTCACTCAAATCAAACGTCACCTCCACCGTCGCCTCGACCGTACCCCGTCCCTTCTTGCTGGTCTGGCCGTGATTCACCAAATCCGGCAACCGCTCCGCCCGCATCCCCTTAGACGACGACAGCCCCAGGGCAAACAACAGGGCATCCAAAATATTCGACTTCCCCGACCCATTCGGACCCGAGATCACCGTAAAGCCCGGCAACAGCGACACCGCCACCGTTCCCCCGAAGGACTTAAAGTTTGTGATGTCAACCTGCTTAATATACAAGGCTGGTCAGTCCCAATAACAATCCCAATAACACTGTCAGTCTACGGCCTATCTCCATTAAACCCATGGCGCTGAACCCATGATGCCAGTCCCACCATTTAGGTCCACGGACACCAGCGGTGCAGGAAATTTCCCCCGGGGTTGAGCAACGGGATCCGCTTTAGGATAGACACCGCTGGCCAGGGGACATCGGGAAAGTTTGAAGTTATCTTGAAGTGGTAGACATTTCATCAAGACTACTTAACAATATCTCCAATAGTCATCCAATAAACCGGTCGCTAGGAACACTGCGGTTCCCCTGGCCCCTGGGGTAGGAAGGAGGCATTAGGGGTTTCGAATGGTTCCTTTAGCATTTCCAATTCCACCTGTTTGTGATTTCGACCCGGATTATTAGAAGATAACTGAGTTAAATGTAAGGCAACTCAGAGTAGTAGTCGTCTGTGTGGCGCATGGACAAAATCAAGGCAGACATTGAGAGGCTTCGAGAAAAATTGAGCAGTAGTCGCCGTCCCCCTAAGCCTAAGATGCTGGTTGTCGATGATGAGCCCGACAATCTGGACTTGCTGTATCGTACTTTTCGCCGTCAGTTCAACGTCTTCAAAGCAGAAAGTGGAGTTGAGGCCCTAGAGGTGCTCCAGCAACAGGGGGAAGTTGCTGTCATTATTTCCGATCAGCGGATGCCGGAAATGAAGGGGACCGAGTTTTTACGCCGGACGGTGCCCGACTATCCCGATACGGTGCGCATCATTTTGACGGGCTTCACCGATGTGGAAGATTTGGTGGATGCCATTAATGCGGGGCAGGTGTACAAATACATCACCAAGCCCTGGGATCCTGAAAAATTGAAAGAGGTGGTTAACCACGCCGCCAGTAGCTATGAGGAGCAGAAGCGGCGATCGCTCGAGGTCCATCGGTCCAAAGCTCAGGTTGATTTAACCGCGGCCATTTTGGGGGTGATGCAAGCCAGTCATGCTCCCCTCGAAGCCTTACCGGCAGCCTTGCAAAATCGCTTTGGGGGCGATCACTGCGGGGTGTTGAGGGTTAAGGAAGGGGAAGCCATAGCCGTGACGGCCCTGGAAGGGCAAGATTTGAATTGGTTGATGTCGGATCCGATGGTAACCAAGGCGATCGCCGAGGGAGAAATCCAAGCCTCCGCCAATATTGCCCGAGACGACGCATGGAAAGCCGTTGAGCAGTATGGCACCGCCGAAGTGGCAGCCCAAGCGGTAGTCCCGGGTTTCGTGGCGGATCAATGTGTGGTGGCGCTGGTGTTCCAGTGGACCCATGCGGTAACCCTAGAGCCCGCGGAGCTGGAACAGATGTATTTATCCGCCAAGCAATTGGCGCTGGTGGTGTCCAGCCTGCCCTAGGGGCAAGTCTAAAAAGAACCTAAAATTTGTTACTGAAAGTGTCGAGGGATTGAGGGCGATCGCGGGGAAACGGTAGTCTGTGTGGGCGTTATTCCCGTAGGCTTACTAAGCCCACGGCTGTCCTCGTTAGCATCCCCCTATGTCTGCAACCGCTACTCGTACCATTCGCATCGGCTCCCGCAAAAGTCAGCTCGCCCTGGTGCAGACCTATTGGGTCCGTGACACCCTGAAAGCGGCCTTCCCGGACATTGAATTTGAAGTATGCACCCTGGAAACCCAAGGGGATAAGGTACTGAACGTCGCCCTGTCGAAAATTGGGGATAAGGGGCTGTTCACCCAGGAACTCGAGGACGGGATGCTGGATCAAACCTTCGATTTTGCGGTCCATTCCCTTAAGGATTTGCCTACGAATTTGCCGGAAGGGTTGATGTTGGGTTGTGTCACCGAGCGGGTGAATCCAGCGGATGCGGTAGTCTTCCACGAAAAGTTTAAGGGGCAGGAACTGAAGGATTTGCCCGAGGGCTCGGTGGTGGGCACTTCTTCCCTGCGCCGCCTAGCTCAGTTGCGTCATCACTATCCCCATCTAACCTTCAAAGACATTCGTGGCAACGTCAACACCCGCCTCAAAAAATTGGATGCCGGGGAATATGATGCGACTATTCTGGCGGTGGCCGGTCTAGAACGTCTGGATATGGGCGATCGCATCGATCAGATTTTGACGGCGGATGTGTCTCTCCATGCGGTGGGTCAGGGCGCTTTGGGGATTGAGTGCCGCGATGGGGACCAGGACATTCTGGATGTGCTGAAGGTGCTAGAGCACGAGCCGTCCAAATACCGCTGTGTGGCAGAGCGGGCCTTCCTGCGCACCTTGGAAGGGGGATGCCAAGTGCCCATCGGCGTTAACACCACCATTGAAGGCGACACCTTAACCCTAATTGGATTGGTCGCCAGCACCGATGGTCAGCGCCTCATCAAAGACACCATTTCGGGTCCTGTCACCGACGCAGAAGCCATGGGAGCCAAACTAGGCGAAGCCGTGAAAGGTCAAGGGGCGAAAGAAATCCTGGACGAAATCAATGCCGCGAACCGCTCCTAAGCCTCTGGGCTAGGACCCGTTTTTGGGCGTATTTTTTGGCTTACTGGAGCTTATTAGAATGGGGTAGTGCAATCAATGCGCTGCCCCATTTGCCGTTGAGATGTCGTTGAGAGCGATCGCCATGGCCCTGTCTCCTCCTCAATCCCCAAAAACGGTTGCCCTCCCCCCCACGGCTCAGCCATTGCCCCTGGAAAATGGCGATCGCCTCACGGTGGCAGAGTTTGAACGGCGGTATGCCGCAGATCCCAACGTCAAACGAGCCGAACTGATAGAAGGAATTGTTTACGTGGCATCTCCCTTACGCTTTCGACACCATGCCAATCCCCACGCCGCAATCATTGGTTGGCTATCGATCTATTGGTTTGCAACGCCCGGCACCCAGCTCGCCGATGCGCCGACTGTTCGTTTAGATGACCACAACGAGCCCCAACCAGACGTTGTCCTATTCCGTGAGGATTCAGAAAACGTTGAGGTGAACGAGGATGATTATTTGGTGGGTGCACCGGAGTTGATCGTTGAAATTTCCGGCAGCACCGCCTCCTACGATTTGGGCAGTAAGCTGGATGCCTATGAACGCAATGGGGTAGCGGAATATTTGGTATGGTCCACGGGCGATCGCACCCTAACCTGGTTGGCGCTCAATAACGAGACAGGAAAGTATGACGCCTTAGAGCCGGATGAAAATGGGATATTTCGCAGTCAGGTTTTTCCGGGATTATGGCTGGATGGGTTGGCATTATTAGAAGGGAATCTACCCCAGGTTCTGGCGATCGCCCAGAAAGGGCTAGGGGATCGCGGGGGATCGTCAACCGAGCTATCCACCTAGGCAACGGCGAAACCTTGACCCATAATGGAACGGCTGACGGATTTGGCACCCCGTCTGGCAATGCCGGTTGATCATCTGACCCTTGGCACCACTTGAGTATTCTTTGCTTCGTTGCTTTCTATGCCTGACGCCTTGACGCCAGCTTTTGAAACCGGTTTTACGTTGTTTCTCAGCCTCCTGGTGGAAGCGCTGCCATTTTTGCTCATTGGGGTTCTATTCTCCAGTGCCCTGTTCTTATTCGTAGATGAGCAAAAGCTACTGGCGATCGCCCCGAAAAATGCCATCCTGGCAGCGCTGATGGGCAGCGCCATGGGATTTTTATTTCCCGTGTGTGAATGCGGCAATGTGCCCGTCGCCCGGCGATTGCTATCCCAGGGCATCCCCACGCCATTAGCCGTGGGCTTTTTATTGGCAGCCCCCACCATTAACCCCATCGTGATTTGGTCTACCTGGACCGCCTTTCAGGATCGCCCAGAGCTGGTGGTGATGCGGGTGTTGATTTCATTGTTTATTGCCACCACCATCGGCTGGGTCTTTGGGCAGCAAGCCGATTTACGGCCGCTGCTCAATAAAAATCTCGCCCGGTCCATGTTGCGCCCCAAACAGCGGCCAACGGGCATTGAATTGGCGACACAGGAGCGATTATTAAAGTCCGGCACCTATTGGCTGGGCAGCGATCAGAAACAACCCTTAGAGGGCTCCCTCGGATCATTGCAAGCGGCATTATCAACACCGGCGATCAAACCGAAAATCCATTGGGGCGATCGCGTCCAGCTTTTCCTCGATAACGTGGTGCGAGAACTGCGGGAATTGGGGGCTGTGCTGGTCTTCGGGAGTGCCGTCGCCGCCATTATCCAAACGGTCATCCCCCGCGAATTGGTCTTGGGGATCGGTCAAGGGGCAGTCACGTCTATCATCACCATGATGATCCTCGCCGCTGCCATTTCCATTTGCTCTACCGTCGATGCCTTTTTTGCCCTATCCTTCTCGGGCACTTTTACGAGTGGGTCACTGCTCTCATTCCTAACCTTTGGTCCCATGATTGACCTCAAGGCCGTAGGACTGATGCTCTCCATCTTCCGCCCCAAAGCCGTGTTCTATCTCTTTATGATCGCCGGCTCTATGACCTTCTTCTGCGCCCTATTCGTGAATTATCAGTTGGGATGGTGATGCGGAAAAGTCTGGCATTAATGCTGGCTCTAACGGTATTTCTGTGGTTAGGGACAGGTGCAGGGGTGATCGCGGGTCCATTGGGCGATCGCATTGCGGCCTATCCCGAGTGGACCGGACCACCGCCCACCCGCCCGGCGATCGGAGATTTACTTTATCCCCAATGGATGGCGGGCCATTGGCAGATCAGCAGCACTTTGGTGGACTTGGACGCGCCCCTGGCTCCCGATATTGTGACGCCAGGATTTGAAGGCAATCGGGAGTTACTGGATAAACCCATCGACTTTCCAGTGAAATTTATCCCCCGTCAAGCGTTGCCCGCCCTCGGGATTTTAGGCAGAGGGGCAACACGGCGATCCAATCTCGACGAAATGCCAATTGTTGCCGATCGCGCCTATAACGGTCAGCAGATCACCGAAGCCTATTTAGGGGCGGAATTTGTAAAATCCGTTGAAGCCGATCCAGCGATCCCCAATGAGCAGATTGTGATTCTCAGGGGCGATCGCCAACTCCTCTCCACCGTCATCGAACGGGCCAGCGAATCCCCCGAGCCCGACCGCTTTGTTGCCACCGAAATCGTGCAGCAAGTATTCCAGAGCGAAGGCGACGCCCCCGTCTACCTCAACACCGTCGAAACCACCAGCGACTATCGCTACCATCCCAGCGATGCCGAGCATCCCATCACCGCCGACCAATATTCCGCCATCTACCTATCCCCCCGCGACGCCAGCTATGCGATCGCCAAAAAACAACCGGTCGCCCTTTACCACTACACCCTGACCTTCACCCTCATAAAACCCTGACCCCTGGAGCCCCAGTCCTGAATTGGTGTTCCAGAAACCGGCAATCGGTGACGCTCGATTGTTAAGCTGTCCTAAGTCTCTGACCATACTGCGATCGCCCAACCCATGGCCCCATCGAAGTCCGCCCACTCCGCCCCCTCCAACGCCAATGGCAAAGCACCAGACCTCGCCAAGCCCGCCGCCAAGGCCAAGGCAGGCGATCGCGACACCATTTGTATCCGGGGTGCCCGGCAACACAACCTCAAGGATGTTGACCTGGAAATCCCCCGCGACAAGCTGATTGTCTTCACCGGTGTTTCTGGCTCCGGTAAATCCTCCCTGGCGTTTGATACCATCTTTGCCGAGGGACAGCGCCGCTATGTGGAATCCCTCAGCGCTTACGCCCGTCAATTTTTAGGACAGGTCGACAAGCCCGATGTGGACGCGATCGAGGGTCTCAGCCCGGCCATCTCCATCGACCAAAAATCCACCTCCCATAACCCCCGCTCCACCGTCGGCACCGTCACCGAAATTTACGACTACTTGCGTCTGCTGTATGGTCGCGCCGGTGATCCCCATTGTCCCCACTGCGATCGCCCCATCGCCCCCCAAAGCGTCGATGAAATGTGCGATCGCATCATGGAGCTGCCGGATCGCACCCGCTTCCAAATCCTCGCCCCCGTCGTCCGTGGTAAGCGCGGCACCCATAAAAAACTGCTGTCGAGTTTGGTGTCCGAAGGCTTTGCCCGGGTCCGAATCAATGGGGAAATGTATGACCTCAGCGATTCTATTAATCTGCCCAAAACGAAAAGCCACGACATTGAGATTGTCATTGATCGACTGATCAAAAAAGATGATATTCAAGAGCGCTTGGTAGACTCCCTCCAAACCTGTTTAAAGCATGCCGACGGCATTGCCGTTATTGATTTAGTCGATCAAAAAACTGACAATACAACTGAGAAAAACGGAGACTCTACCGAGGGGGACTCTACCGAGGGGGGATCTACCGAGGAAGAACAGCCGAAACAAATCATTTTTTCGGAGAATTTTGCTTGCCCCGTCCATGGGGCGGTTATGGAAGAATTATCTCCCCGGCTATTCTCCTTTAACTCTCCCTACGGTGCCTGTCCAAACTGTCATGGTCTGGGATTTCTCAAGCATTTTTCGCCGGATCTCGTCATCCCCGATCCCAAGCTGCCGGTGTATGCCGCGATCGCCCCTTGGTCGGATAAAGACAATAGTTATTATCTGTCTCTGCTTCACAGTGTGGGACAAGCCTATGGGTTTGAAATTCAGACCCCTTGGAATGCATTAACGGAGCATCAACAGGACATTTTGCTGTACGGCAGTGGGGATGAAAAAATCTGGATCGAAACCGATTCTCGCTATCGGGAACGAAAGGGCTATGAGCGTTCTTTTGATGGAATTTTAGGCATTTTAGAACGCCAATATCGCGACACCACTTCAGAGCAATACAAGCAAAAATTGGAAACCTATCAGGTGGATTATCCCTGTGAGGTTTGCCATGGAAAACGCCTCCGTCCAGAGGCCTTGGCCGTGAGGATGGGGCCGTACAACATCACCGATTTAACCAGCGCATCGGTGGCGGACTGTTTGGCTAAAGTTCGTCATTTAACCGGCCATAGCCAAACGGGTGAAGCGGTCGATGGGTCGCAAAACGGCAACGGGGCGATCGCCCAGGGTCAGCAGCCCCGCAGTGCAGCAGATATCGAAAATCCCGCAAGTTTACTCTCGTCTCGACAGCAGCAAATTGGTCATCTGGCGTTGCAGGAAATTGAATCGCGCCTGCAGTTTTTGATGGATGTGGGTTTGGATTATCTAACCCTCGATCGCCCTGCTGCCACCCTGTCTGGGGGAGAAGCCCAGCGCATTCGATTGGCGACCCAAATTGGGGCCGGTTTGACGGGGGTTTTATATGTGTTGGACGAGCCCAGCATTGGTCTGCATCAGCGGGATAACGATCGCCTGTTGCAGACCCTGACGAAGTTACGGGATCTGGGCAATACCCTGATTGTGGTGGAGCACGACGAGGACACCATCCGTGCTGCGGATTATTTGGTCGACATTGGTCCCGGTGCGGGGATCCACGGCGGCAAGATTGTATCCGTTGGGGATTTGGAAACTCTGTTAGCCACAGAAGAATCCTTGACGGGAGCTTATTTATCGGGTCGACAGGCGATCGCAACGCCAGCGGAACGGCGTCCGGGCAAAAAGGTTTCGATTCGATTAAAAGATGCCCACCGCAACAATTTGAACCATGTGGATGTGGAAATCCCCCTCGGCAAATTTGTTTGTGTGACGGGGGTGTCGGGGTCTGGAAAGTCGACACTAATTAATGAACTGCTCTATCCATCGTTGCAGCATTACTTAGGGCACAAAGTCCCCTTCCCAAAGGAGCTGGGGGAAATTAAAGGGCTCGGGCATATCGATAAGGCGATCGTGATTGATCAGTCCCCCATTGGGCGCACCCCTCGGTCGAATCCAGCCACCTATACGGGGGCATTTGACGCCATTCGCGAGGTGTTCACAAAAACGATTGAGGCCAAGGCCCGGGGCTATAAGGCCGGGCGATTTTCATTCAACGTGAAAGGCGGGCGGTGCGAAGCCTGCGGCGGGCAAGGGGTAAATGTTATTGAGATGAATTTCCTGCCCGATGTCTATGTGCAGTGCGACGTGTGTAAGGGAGCGCGGTACAACCGGGAAACATTGCAGGTGAAATATAAGGGCTATTCCATTGCGGACGTGTTGGATATGCCGGTGGCGGAAGCGGTGGGCGTTTTCGAGAATATTCCCAAGGCGGCAACGCGGTTACAGACCCTCGTCGATGTGGGCTTGGGCTATATCAAGCTGGGACAGACGGCACCCACCCTATCGGGGGGGGAAGCGCAGCGGGTGAAGCTGGCAACGGAATTGTCTCGGCGAGCGACGGGTAAGACGATTTATTTAATTGATGAGCCCACCACCGGTTTATCCTTTTTCGACGTCCATAAATTATTGGATGTCGTGCAACGGCTAGTCGATAAGGGCAATACGGTGTTGGCGATCGAGCACAATTTGGACTTTATTCGCTCCGCCGATTGGCTGATTGATTTGGGACCGGAAGGGGGCGATCGCGGGGGAGAAATTATTGCCACGGGCACCCCGGAAGAGGTCGCCGAACATCCCACCTCCCACACCGGCCGCTATTTGAAACAGGCCTTAGCCCAACATCCCAGAGCGGCGATCGCCCCCTCAGAAGACGAGAACAGCAAAAAGGGCAAAACAAACCCTCGCAAAAAAACAGCGAGGAAATGATTGAGCCACGTGGCAATTAAAAATTAGGAGGGCCCCCGACGAGAGTTGAACT
>CAZZMD010000020.1:21024-66340 GCA_964655355.1 uncultured bacterium | reverse complement strand
TCAGAAACCGTCTTCTGGAACCGTCGTAAATTCCTTAAAACCCTCGGGCGCGGGGCGATCGCCGCAGGAGCCCTCTCCCTCGTAGGCTGTGGGGATAAAACCTCCGTAGGCGCCGAAGCCCTAGACCGCACCCTCCCCCCGCCAGGACCGACCCGTTTCAAACAACCCTTTGGCGACCTGGCCCGCAACCCCAATTTCGCGGATCCTCAGCGAGCCATAACCCCCCAAAAACTGGCAGCAAGCTACAACAATTTTTATGAGTTTGGGGAAACCAAATCCATTCAAGCCGCCGCCCAACGCCTGCCCACGGATCCCTGGACCATCGAGGTGGGTGGCCTAGTCCAAAACCCCACCCAATATGATCGTGACGATCTCTTCAAAGCCTTTGATCTGGAAGAACGGATCTATCGATTTCGATGTGTTGAAGCGTGGGCGATGGTCGTCCCCTGGATTGGCTTCCCCATGCGCAAAATCCTAGAAACCGCGGATCCCAAACCCAGCGCCCGCTACGTCAAATTCACCTCCTTTTACGACCCAAAAATCACCACCGGCCCCCGCTTCAGCTTCGGCGGACTCCCCTGGCCCTACGTGGAAAGTTTACGGATCGACGAAATGGCCAATGACCTGGCGTTCTTCGCCGTTGGCGCCTATGGGGAGTTGTTGCCCAAACAACATGGTGCGCCCATCCGCTCCGTCCTTCCGTGGAAATACGGATTCAAAGGACCCAAATCCATTGTCAAAATCGAATTTGTGGACGAACAACCCGCCACCTTTTGGAACACCCTAGTGCCCAACGAATACGGTTTTGTTGCCAACGTGGAACCGGATGTTCCCCATCCCCGCTGGTCCCAAGCCTCCGAACGATTGATTGGCGATGGTCCAGCCCTTTCTTGGAAGCGCGTTCCGACCCTGCCCTATAATGGCTACGGTGAATTTGTCGCCAATCTATACGCTTAGCGCTGCAAATGGAATCCCGACCCCTGGCAACAAACAACAGCACACTACCAATACTTTGCGTTGAAAAACGAAAGGAAACAGGGTGATAAATGGCAGTTTCTACCGACGCCGTACGTCTGAAGTAAGCTAAGCCTTGAATGAAACTTTTGTTGTCCCGCGCTTAAGAAGAACTCGACCAGGGTGCTGAGTTTTCGAATTTGACTGTCGAGCATTTTGAACACTTTTTGTCGCCCATGAATGTTACCCCTCACTCCCCTGAGGAGATGTCTCCCCAGGCTGATGTTTTAAAGTCGCACCATTGGAAAAATGACCTTCCGCTTATTGTTGAAGGAATTGCATCTCAAGTTGGGGAAGAGTTTTTCCGATCCTGTGCTCGCTACCTTGCTGAATCACTGGGGGTCAAATATGGGCTCATCGTAAAGTTTATATTTGACGAAAACCCCAGGGGACAGGTATTAGCCTTCTGGGCGGGGGATGACTTTGGCCCGAACTTTGAATATGAGTTGGCGGGGACCCCTTGCGGTGTCGTGGTTGAGACGGGGCTCAAGGTTTACAAGGATAATATCCAGGCGAGATTCCCTAAGGACTTAGATTTAGTGGATCTAGGGGCAGAAAGCTATTTAGGAATTGCCATTCACGATAGCCGTGGCACGATACTCGGGCACCTTGCGGCGATGGATACCCAGCCATTGACCCGGAGTTACGACGATCAGGAAGCGATTCTCAAAATCTTTGCGGCTCGATCTGCTGGGGAGATTGAGCGACAGGCGAATGAGCAAGAGCTGGTCAAACAGAACCAGCGCCTCAAGAAAGCATTGAGGGATTTACAGGATGCCCAAACAAAGCTAGTGCAGGCGGAGAAACTGTCGAGTTTGGGACATATGGCTGCGGGGCTTGCCCATGAAATTAATAATCCAATGACTTTTATCCGCGGCAATTTAAGTCATCTTGATCAGTATTCCAATGATTTACTGAGTCTCATTCATCTATATCGGCAGGAATATCCTCAACCGAATGAACGTATCCAGGCGATGACTGAGTTGATGGATCTTGACTTCCTTCAGCAAGACATGCCGAAAATTGTTTCATCGATGCAAATTGGGTCCCAGCGTGTCTGCGAAATCGTTAATTCCTTTGGTAGTTTCTCCCGTCTCAATGAGTCAGATTTCAAAGTTGTAGACATTCATAATGGCTTAGAGGCTGTGTTGATGATCTTACAAAATCGTATTTCTGGCAGTTTAGACAAGCCTAAGGTTGAAGTTATTAAGTCTTACGGGGAGATCCCTTTTGTTTATTGTTCTCCCAGACAGCTTAATCAAGTTTTTCTCGACATCCTAACGAATGCCTTAGATGCCCTGGAAAATGCCGATCAAGGGCGATTTGGAGCTGGGCTGGAAGACCAGCCTCGGCGGATTTGGCTGACAACGTCTGTCCAGCAGGACCCGGCGTCTCAACAACAAATCCTAATTTCTATTAAAGATAATGGTTGGGGTATTCCAGAGGAGATTAAGGGGAGAATATTTGATCCTTTCTTCACGACAAAGCCTGTGGGCGAGGGAACAGGACTGGGACTTTCTGTGAGCCATCAAATCATTACTGAAATCCATAAGGGGACGTTGAGTTGCCACTCTAGGGTTGGGCAGGGCACGGAATTTAGGGTGACCCTGCCGGCGTTAATGATGCCTGTTGGACTACAGACGACCTGTTGATTCTGGTGATGTTATCTCGGTGATTTCATCCCGGTGATTTCATCCAGGCGATGCAATGTTTCATCTGTTCTCGGGTCTCGGCGATCGCCCCGTGATAGCGACGACCATGGCCGGGCAGGACCCATTCAAAATCAAATTCGGCGAGCCGCTCCATGGATTCAATTTGGGTGTCCCAGTCATACCAACAGAATCGATGAAAGCCATAGAGATGATTGAGGCGAGACGACCAGGCTAAATGGTCGCCGCTAAATAAAGCCTTGGTTTGATCGGCGGTTTCGTGGAGGGCGACGGTGTGACCCTTCGTATGGCCGGGCACGGGAATGATGGTGAAGTCGGGGGCGATCGCCACGGGTTCCGTACCGGTTAATTTCACCTCGACCCCTGCGGTGCTGGAGCTAATGTCGTCTTCGTGGAGGAGGCGATCGCACCCGAAATGGTCATGGAATTTTTGATGATCCGCCACATCATCCCGGTGGGTCAGGTACATCTGGCTCACGCCCCCTAATGCCTCAAGGCGTTTTACTAAGGGCGGCGTAAATCGGGGGGAATCAATCAAAATATTGCCCCCCTCCCGCACCACTAAATAACTGGTGGCTCCGTAGGAATCGCGCGAATGGTAGCCGCAATGGAACACCCCCGGTAGGAGGGCGATCGGGAAACTGGCTTGGGCGGCCTTAATATCTTTGGGCGGCTGGACGGTGCCAATGGAGGCCGTGGGACAGGATAGCAAGGCTTGTAGGGCTTGTTGTCGTGCGTCGGGGGCGATCGGCTGGCGATAGACTGCGGATTTGCCGCCGGCGCGATGGAAGATGTCCGGCGCCATCCACCGGCAGGTATCGCAATCGATGCAGGTCTCGTCGACGAATAAATCCCCTTCAATATTTTCAGAACGACGTGCTTTGAGCTGAGCCATATCCTAATCCCCCTCTAAATGCTGCTCGCAAAGTGGTGGATCCCTATTGTATTTCCCGATTCTTTTATTGTGTGGGTATTGTGTGGGGTTTATTGTGTGGGGCTGCCTCGTCAGGATTGGTTTAGGGGCTCTGCTAGGTTGAGTTCGTCATGGTGTCCCTTCGGTCGATTAAGCACCATATGAATATGGGGTATGCCTGCTTCTTGAAACGGCTCCCCTGCCGATTGGAACCCTAGCTTTTCATAGAAATGGGTGATGTAATTTTGCGAATTGAGGGAAATGGTCTGGATTCCGGCGATATGGCAGAAGCTGATGGCTTGGTTGACCATGGCGGTGCCAATACCTTGGTGTCGGTAGTTGGGATGGGTCGCAATACGCCCCAGTTTGGCATGATTATCTTCCAAAAGAATGCGCATCACTCCACAGGTTTCCTGGGGGTGAAGGGCAACTAAATGGCAGGCAGATTCATCGCGATCGTCCAGCTCGATCGCCTCAGGAACGCCCTGTTCTTCAATAAATACTTTGCGACGGAGTTGTATCGCCTCTTTCCAATATTGAGACGGTGTTTTGAAAAGTATGTAGCGGATGGATGGCATCTGAATGGCATCTAGTTACTGAGGAAATTGATCAGGGTATTGAAGACACTTTCATAAAAATTTCCCCCCAGTTCTCGGAAGGGTTGAAAGGGTTCGCCGGGGGCTCCAAAAAATGGTCGTAGGGTCCAGCCGAGCTGACTGCCAACAAAACCGTAGAGGGCTAACCAGGCTTGCAGCAGGCGCTTTCGATTCTGGCGACCTTCGCGATCGCTTTGTTCGGACATCATCTGCATACCGTCGTAGAGGAATTTGACCCCCACGACTCCCGTTAGGGCCATGATGCCCACATTGAGCAGTAGGAAGAAGCTATAGTCCCGGGCGGTCCAGAGAAAAAAGAGGACGACGGGGGCAAAACTAAAGAGCAACACCCCGATCGCGGCGACGGATGAAATGAGAATCCCGAGGTGCTGCATCAGGCTTTTGCGGGAGCCAAACAGAATATTGAAAAAATAGAGGGTGGGGAGGCAGATCAGCAGCGTCAGTAGGTACAAAATTGGCAGCTTGATGGCAGAGGTGAGCGCCTGTTGCCAACTACTGAACGAGCCGATGATCGCGCCATAGATCCCAAACAGCACCGACCCGATCGCCATCAGCGCCAAGATTTTACCGGTGACGTTTTTGTTGTCCGCAATTTGCCCCATAAAAATACTGCGATCGCGCAGGAGGGCAATCAGCACATTGAAGCAGCGTTGGAGTAGGGTTGGACGGCGCATTTGAATCTCCTCATATTGGGCATTCCCTCGCCAAGCATATCCACTGCGGACGAATGGCGGCACCGGGGGTGGCCAAGATCAGAAGTGGTTGAAAAGGGAATAGACCTCTTGCATGAATCAAGCAGATCAGGCTTATCCCTGTTTTGTTATTCTCCGAGACCAAGGAATGATTGCGATCGCTGCGACCCGTTGTCCGTTGCCCCATCTGAGTTTCGCCGTTGCCGATTAAAGGATCCCCTCAAAGGCTGAGCACTCGATTGATGGCTCGCACCCTTCGCCGTTGGTCGATCGCAATGCAATCCCAAGGGGATAGATGACGACGCTGGGGGGAGTTACGGCAAATGCGGAACAATCCACTAGCGCTTAGTTTGCCCTTGTTCTTACCCTTCAAGACTCGAAAACTCTCCACCCGCGCCCAGACGATCGCCCGTTCTCCGGTCAAACCGCGATCGCGAGCCTGACGATATCGCTGGGGACATTGTCGCCCCGCCACCCGCGATTGGTTATACAAATCCAGACAATTAAAGGTGATTTCGGGATGCTTGGCAGCGGTATAACCAAAGTCCAAAAGTTTCGCGGTGGTTTTGGGAATTTGAGCCCGCAGTAAGTCTAGACATCGCTGATCGGCTTCTTTAAAAGATACTTTTCCATCGCCGTCAATATCGCGCCATAGATATTTTTGAAGCGAGCAAAATCCAATATTTTTAACCCCATTCCCGGGGTCATTATGACCGTAATAAATCGGGCGAATTTGACCCGTTGCTCTTAAATTTCCTTCCGCATGGCCGATCGCGACAGATCCCAGCGATCGCCGATCTGCAAACCATTTTTCTACTTGGCTCGTATCAACGGGCTTGGGATTTTTCTTGGGCAAGGGTGATTGGGATTGGGGCGATCGCTCCGCCACCTCCCCAGGCGTAAAATCCCCAGGCGTAAAACTAAGTAGTGGTGTTTTGGTATCTGTGAGGGACACTAACTGTGCCCTAGGACTGACCAGTGGTTTCGGTTGAGGTTGGGGATTAATTTCTTGGGGGGCAATCAGTCGATAGATTTGCCCTTTGACCTTATATTTCATTTCAAAATTAAGGTCCGATCGCCAACCAAATCGCCCCCCTCGCGTGGATAGGGCTTCGACCCCTTGACCCGATCGCTTGGAGACCACAATCCCGATATGTTGCGATCGCCCCGGTCCCGCCGTCACGACAATATCCCCCGGCTGCGCTTCGGATTGGGAGACCTCCCTGGCTAACCCCCGTTTCACCAAATCCCGCTGCACAGACACCACCAAATTGGGGTTTTTACCCACGGCTTTTCCCAATACCGGTCGCAAGCCAAAGCGATTCACCGCCCAAGCACAGGCCACGGAACCGCGCCCCGGTCCCATCGTTACATCCGTTCCTTCCGCCGCGATCGCCGCCGCCGCAACCCGTTGCCCCAAGGTTTGCTCCGTCGCCGGTCTCGGCATGGGAATTGGGGCTTCTTTTGCGGCGGCCGGTTGGGGCGCTTCAACGCCAAAGAATAAATCACCGGGATCGGAAAACGGTAATGGGGGCTCCTCCGCAGGATTTTGTGACTCGGCAACTTCAGTTCTAGATCCCGCTGCCACTTCAAATAACGGTACTGATGCGATCGCCGGCGATACCGCCACCAAAACAATCAGCACACTCAGACCACGAACCAGGGATCGCCCCCACCGTTTCAGGGCGATCGCCCGTACTAACCATCCCATCAAATCAGCCATCACGCCCCTCCTTACGCCGACTTACCCAATACCCGCTCCACAATCTCCGACGAAGGCGGCACAAACATCCACTGTTTGCCATCCCGTCGCAGTACCGCCACATGCACCAACGCCTCGCCGCGCCCAATCACGTCCCCCTTCTCCACCGCACCCACCTTGCGATCGCGCAGCCCACACAATTGCACCGCATACCCCGGCAATTCCACACTGCCAAACACCGCACAACTGTCGGGCAAACGGGACAATTGCCCCTCCGCCACCAAGGCCGCCTCCTCGTAAATCACCCCATCCACCGGCGCATGGACAGGACCATCGGTGGCCAGGGCAATACTGCCCAAACCGCCCACCACCATGCGCTCCGACACCCGCGATCCCGTTAACCAGCCCCAACTTTGGCGCAAATCAAAATCCTGACGGTCCTCCGCATCCAAGTTTGCGCTGCCCTCATCCCCCGGAGATTGAATGTCATAGCCAATCACCCGATCGCCCTCCGAAGCCACCACCATCAGGCGATCGCCCTCCACTTGATAGAGCGATCGCTCCAAAATTGCCCCGGAGCGCACCGAGGTTTTGGGTAAGGCACAATAGGGAGCCCCCAAACTTTTGGTCAGCGCCTGACCCTCTTTCCCCACCAACTGCGCGACCCCATTCGCCTTATCCCCCGACACCGTCCCATCAGCGTTCATCACCGTCAAACACTTATCCCGCAGCCCCGCTTCCGTCATCACCTCCGCCTGTTGCGCCCGCCCCAACGCCAACACAGCCGCACAACTGCCCACCGCCAAACTACTCAACCACGCCAACCGCCACGGCCAATGGCGCACCAATCCTCGCCAACGAACCAATAGCGATCGCCGGGTCGCCTGCACTTTTTCCCAGCCCTCCAAAGGCATCGGTGCAAACGGGTCAATGCATTGCTCGGCGTATCGCTCGGCGTATCGCTCGGCGTATCGCTCAGGATCCCGATTCACAACCCGATCCATAGTGGGAGTCGAAGGTTTTGCCAAAGCGCCAGGGGCAGTGGCATCGATCCCGAGAGACGACGCAGAAGCAAACGCCTGTTGGGGACTGGAGCGCACATTGGGCTGCGATCGCCGTGGCGTAAAACTCAACCGTTGCGGTGGGTCGAAATCAACCTTTTCCAGTGCCTGAGGCCCCGACGGTGCCAGAATTTGCTCCTTCGGTTCACTAATTTCTGAGATTTCATACTCCACCAATCCCACCACATCATCCGTTGCCCAACCATCAAAATCCCAGCCGTCAAAATCGTTCTGTACGGGCTTATGAGTCATTGTCCCTCCGCCTTTTGAATAACGTACATTAATTAAAAACTAGCATACTCTGTCCAAACAGGACGCCTAAGGTCGAAAAAACCGGACGGTAAAAATACACGTTGAGGGGGCGATCATTGAAGGGGGCGATCGCCTCAGATGCCCTAGCGGGCAGTTGCTCATCGTAGACGGCAGCCAGGCTAGGTTATTGCGTTTGAGTCGGACAGACTTGATTTAGATAGGGCAGCTCAGGAATTGCAGTTCAGGAATTGCAGGTCAGGAATGCCCCCCATCCAGTCATATGCCCACGCTATCCAATCGATTGGTCAATACAGCGTGGGCATACGGGGGCGCTCTAACGTCCCTTATGCAGTCTTAGGAAAACAGAAAACAGTCTTAGGAGATGGAACAACCTTCCTCATCACAGGAGATATTGCTATCAGCGATCGCGGCGGCGGGGACAATGGTGAATCCACCCACGCGGATGTCTTTGAAACCGAACTGCTCTTGTAGGACCTGATTAAACTGAGCGATGATTTCCGGCAATTGCGTTTCCAGCTCGTTACGTAACTGGTCTGCCTCTGGGGGTGGGTTGCCAACAGCACTGACGGGCATAGGACGAGTCTCCTGAATCAATGGTTTTATCTTAGAGCGTGCAGCGCGGGAAATACCGACCGGATGATGTCATCGAAACTTATCGCGACTGAAACTGAAATCCTTGAAATTGGGGATATGGCGATCGCGGTTCAGCGAAAGGCGATTAAAAATATCAATCTGCGGGTTTATCCACCGGATGGGCGGGTGGGGATCACGGCTCCGCTGCATACGGATCTGGATCGGGTGCGCCAATTTGCGGAATCGAAACGGCGTTGGATTGAAAAAAAGCGCGCTGAATGCCAACGTCGCCCACTCCCTGCCCCCCGCCAATATCGTCCCGGCGAAACCCACTATTTTCGGGGACAGCCCTATTGCCTACAGATCCACGCCACAACGGGCAAGTCTTACGTAGAACTACAGGAGCCCGAGGGGTTACATCTTTATGTGCGATCGCCGGCTACGGTGGCGGCTCGCGAGAAGGTGCTCTATGCATGGTATCGCCAGCAATTGGGGGACATTGCCCCAGCACTGGTCCAACAGTGGGAGCCGATCATGGGGGTGCGGGTCGATGAAATGCGATTTAAGCGGATGAAAACCCGGTGGGGCACCTGCAATATCCCAAAGCGGAGGATTTGGCTCAATACGGAACTGATCCGCACACCGCCCCACTGTTTGGAGTATGTGGTGGTGCACGAGATGACCCATCTGCTGGAACGGCTCCATAACGCGCGATTCCACCGATTGCTGGCGCAATTTTTACCCAACTACACCACGGCAGAACGGGATCTTAGGCAAATCAAGCTGGCTTGACCCCGGACTTGTCCCCCCTAGACAGCAGCTTGAGTTACAGTTTTGACTTGCTCTGTCTTAAGCCACCACAACACTTGAACTTTGCATCGATTTTCACAACATCGGCCATGGTTCCCCCTACTCCTTGTAGCCGCCTTTAATTCGCAGCATATATTCAAAGAGTTGGTGTCAGCCTAAATTCAACCGCCCCAAACTCAACCGCCCCAAACTCAACAACCCCAAACTCAACCGACCTAAATCGACCGAAAAGAATCGGGTCCTGATCCGCCCTGATCAAGACCCGATTGGGTTCAAGCTCGTTTCACTCAAACAAGCGCAGAACAAGCAGCTCCTCGCAACCTAGCGGCGCAGGCCTTTCGCCATGTTGCGGAACATATCCATGTCGTTGCTGCCGGTGGATTTGGGAGCGGAAGGCTCAAACTTAGGCGCCTCGGGCTTGGGAGCTTCAGCGGCAGGCTCGGGGGCTGCTGCGGGGGGCTCAGGGGTGGCCGGAGGGTTAAAGCTCGGTGCCGGGGGAGTGTTGAAGCTGGGGGTCGGCGGCGTGTAGGAAGAAACGGAGGAATTGTAACCACCACCGGAGGAAAATCCAGGGGTCCCGCCAGCTTTGGGAGCGCCCAAACCACTCATGGAAGGGGGCACTACCTTATCTACGGGGATATCCTTTGCGAAACCTTTGGGGTAGGTACGCTCAACACTGGTTTCCTTGCGCATGTAGTCGATGTCGCCGAAGGTCTTTGCGTCGTCATCTTCCAAAAAGTACGCGGGACCATTGCCAGTTCCGAACAGTCTTTGCCAAATTCCCATTAGAATTTCCCTCCCTGTGAGAAGTTTTGTTGCGCTACTTATACAAAAGATTATAAGGAATCTTGGGGCAACCGGTCACAATTTCTGATTGTGTTGCAAGAAAGCAACAACCGTTGAAGTGCTTTGAAGCCCTTAAGGGGAGGCGCTGAGGGAGCGACCGGGACGAAGCATCAGGATTAGTCCGGTGATGCCGGCGGCGATCGCCGCGATCCAAAAGACCGCTGCGCCGTTGTATTTCCAAACCGGACCTAAGAAAAAGGGCGACGAAAATTGTCCCAATGCTGAGAGACCGTTGCCCAAGGCGAGCAGGGTGGCGCGGGTTTCGGGGGGACATTGTTCGGCGGCGGTGTCATAGAGGTTGGGCATGACTGCGCCAAAACCGAGCCCAAAAATAAGCGCAATAAATAAAATCAACCGGGGATCGCGGAAGGTGGGGATGGTGGCGAGGGTGATGGCCATAATCAAAAATCCCAGGGCGATCGCCCGGCGTACCCCCAGCCGTCGCGCTAATCGACTGGCTCCCACGGCGGCTAAGATGGCTGCGCCGATCGCCCGGGCCGCCAAGATCATCCCGTTGAGCACCGAGTCCGCCCCAATCACTTCGCTGAAATAGAGGGGCGCGTAAACAATCACCATGGCGAAGCAGGCGGAGGAGAGGGCTAAGCCGGCAAAGGTGAGCCAGAGGTCTGGCTTTTTTAGGGTTTGGCGCAGTAGGGGAAGTTGCTCGAGCGCTTCGTTGGGGCCGTCGCTGCCGGCTTTGAGTCCGAAAACGACCACCAGGGCAACGGGGAGACCCAATAAATAAATGACGAAGGCCCAGCGCCAGCCGAAGGAGCCTACCCAACCGCCCACCAGGGGAAAGACAATGCTGGCGCTGGCTAGGGCGCTGGCCGCATAACCCAAGATGCGCGATCGCACTGCACCGTCGTATTTCGTCGCTAACCAGCCAATACTGGCCGCCGCAATGCCACCACTGGCGACCCCCACCAATAGACGGCTGAGGATATAAAACTCGGTGTTTTGGGCGAGTCCGCCCATGGCGCCAAACAGGGCATAGGCGACTAATGCCGACACGAGAATGAGTTTTTTGCCCAGACGGTCCGCCAGTAAGCCCATGATGGGCCCGGCGATCGCGGTGGTCAGAATATGTAGGCTTGCCACCGTCCCGGTCCAGCGATCGTCCATGACGAGCGATCGCGTAATGTCGGGAAAAACGGGATCCACCGTGCCGCCGGTCATGGAGGACAGGGCCCCCGCCGACAGGAGGATCACGATGGTGGATAGCTCATCCCGCAGGCGCACCGGGGCCGCGGGGGAGTTTGAATTCGTTGAATGTCCCATATCGCCCTAACCCTGGACGCTACGGATCGCTTCCAACAGGCCCCGCGCCTTGTTGAGGGTTTCCTCATATTCGTTGTCCGGCACCGAGTCCGCCACTAGACCAGCCCCCGCCTGCACCGAGACCGTCTGGTTACCCTCGCGATCGCGCTCGACAAAGGCACTGCGAATAGTGATGGCGGTATTGAGCTGGCCCTCGAAATCGTAGTAGCCGTAAGCCCCGGAATAGGGTCCCCGGCGATCGCCCTCCAGCTCGTGGATAATCTCCATGGCGCGAATCTTGGGCGCACCGCTGACGGTCCCGGCGGGGAAGGTGGCGGCGAGCAAATCCCAGGCCGTTTGATCCCCATCCAGATTGCCAATGACATTGCTGACGATATGCATGACATGGGAGTAGCGCTCGATCACCATCAATTCATCGACGGTCACTGATCCCTTCTCGCACACGCGCCCTAAATCATTCCGTCCCAGGTCCACCAGCATGACGTGCTCGGCCACTTCCTTAGGATCCGCAAGTAAATCTTCGGCATAGGCGCGATCGCGCTCCGGTGTTTTCCCTCGGGGGCGGGTACCGGCGATCGGCCGCAGGGTAGCCACAAGCTGTCCTTGGTCGCCCTGCTCTGCCTTGACCATTACCTCTGGGCTGGAGCCGATAAGCTGCCAGGTCCCGAAGTTGAAATAGGCCATATAGGGCGACGGGTTGAGGAGGCGGAGCGATCGGTACAAATTAAACGGCTGCCCCGCAAACGGAGTGGACAATCGCTGGGAAATCACCACCTGGAAAATATCCCCGGCGCGAATATAGTCCTTCGCCTTGCGCACATTGGCGCAGAATGTTTCTTTTGTCGTATTGCTCGTAAAGTCCAGGGGCGATCGCTCGGCCGTTGGAGAGGTCCATTCCAAGGCCGTGCCCCGTTCATCCAGGGGCGTCTGCAACTGATCCACCAGCCCTTTCACCACGGCACACGCCTCGTCATAGGCACCCCGCAGGTCATCCTGGCGATCGCGACAGTCGGCAAATCCAATCACCCAAATTTTCCGCTTCACCTGGTCGAACACCAGCAGCCGATCCACCTGCATCCACAGCCCATCGGGCATCCCGTCTTCCCCGGCGGCATGGACCGGCACCCGAGATTCAATCCACTGGATCAGCTCATAGCCCCAAAAGCCAAATAAGCCCCCCAGTCCCGGCGGCAATTCTGGCAATTTCACCGGGTCATAGGCAGCCAGGCGATCGCGCAAAATCTCCAGTGGATTGCCCGTAAACATTTCCTCGCGGCCATCCCGATGGGTTTGCACCGAGCGATCGCCCCGGGCTTCCAAAGTCCATAGGGGATCGCACCCCAAAAAGCTATAGCGGCCAATGGTTTCCCCCCCTTCTACCGACTCCAACAAAAAACTATAGGGGCGATCGGCACAGACCTTGTACCAAGCCGACACCGGCGTATCCAGGTCTGCCACCCATTCCTGGTAGACCGGAATAAAATTACCATCGCTCGCCAGTGCCGAAAATTGGTCAAAATCGGGAAAAATCATGAGTTGCGGTCAGAAACCCTCAAATCCTCTCAAAACCGTACACCACCACACACCATTTCCCATCCCCATTTCCCACGACCGTGACTTGACACAAGGCGGTAGAAAAAACTGGAGCGAGCCGCAATAAAAAAATGCCGATAAAAATGCCGAGCCCGGAAATCCAGGACTCGGCGCGGTGAGGAGATGTCACGTCAAGGAAGCGATCGCCCGTAGGGCAGTGCTTCCAAGCTTTTGTTTAGCCGATGGCGGAATCATCGTCATCGTTGCGGCGACGGAGGCGAGTGCCACCAAACGCCGTTGCCCCTAGGAGACCCAGCATGGCGGTAGGCTCAGGCACACCGACCGGGTGGCTCGTGGTCTTGGACGCCACGATGCCATCCAGGGCGATGCTGTCGTTGATGCACTCCAACCACAGCTCAGCAACAAATTCGCCGGTCATTGCCTCGGTCATTTCGAAGCTGAAACCAAAGGTATAGTCACCGGTCTCGTCACCCCCAAAGGCAGCGCCGAAATCCAGGAGTTCGCTACTACCCAGCATGGTGATGTCCCCTTCGTGGGTACCGGAAGCTAGGGAATTCCCAGACTGACGCTTGGCTCGGTTGGCAAAATGTGCAACATCGCGCTCGTCCCCAAAGTGGGTCGATTCTGCACCGACATAATTGGCGTAGCTGCTGAATCTCGACCAACCGTGGTTGTTTTTAGTCACGTCCTGGCGGGTGATGTCACTGTATAAACCGGTCTCAGAAACGCCAGAGTCATTGGTACCCGCGAAATGAACGCCATATTCGACATCGCCAAAGGTCAGCACTAAATCCCCCCAGCCAATGTTCTTGTCTTTAGCATGGCGCCAATCATGTCCTTCGATTCCGATGTCAGCATTGAGGGCAAAGGAGAGGGTATTGCCTTCTTGCTTGTAGGCCATACCAAAGATCTCAAAGATGCCGCCGCCGCCGGTGCTGTCATCAGCGGAGTCTTGCATGTAGGTCCAGCCGTCGTGGGTCCCGGTGAGGGAGTAGGCGGAGGCGGTGGGAGCGATCGCGGCAACCGTAGCGGCAGCGGCGAGGGTCGATAGAAGAGTGGAAGTGAGTCGTTTCATTGCAAATATCCTTACCAGGAGCGGAGGGCCGTTGTTGCGCAGTCTCTGTAGTGCTTAGATGCAACCCGCGTTATCAGATTGGTAGGAATGCGATCGCTCATCCGTGGGTGGCAAAGCGAAATCTGATGAGGTGGTTGGGGAACGATTAGCGTTCTGTGCTTATGGTTTGATTCTTACCGAGCAGATGGGGACAATCAAGGGCGTTTTGGTAGGTTTCACGGAATCTTCAAAGCAAAAAAAAAAGGTGCGGAAATTGGATGAAAATTTCTGGTTTTTTGATGATTGCTTCATAAACGGAGCAGATGTTGACCGATTACATCCAGAACAGTGCAATTCCAATAGTCAATATGGGAAATGACCAAGTAACGTTTGTTAATGATTAGTTCGCTCCAGCCGGAAATACTGATGCGCGGCTGCCAGGGCAGGGGGGTGGTCCAGGTGAGGGTCCAGTCCGTGCGCAGGGTTGTGGTGCTTGATGGGGGGCGATCGCCGGGGGATTCAGCGTCCCCTAAAACCTGAATATCGTGTAGCTCTAACACTGGATTTTTGAACCAGCGGTCAATAAAGGCAATGGTTTTGCGGTAGCGATCCAGTCCACGAAATTCGCTGGTGGGATCTTTGAAATACACATCGTCGGCGTAAATGTCGTAGGTCTGCTCCTTAGGAAAACGGTCATAATCAGCTTTAAGGGTGCTGATGATGGCATCCAGTTGCTCAGTGCGTTGGGGAGAAGGGGTCATGGTAGTTAGCTCTGAAAAATCTGAAAAAGCAGATAGCAAAATAGGTGCAACGGCGGCGTTAAAGACAGCGTCAAAGGCAGCGTTAAAAGCAGATTTGGCATCCTTTGGCTTGGCGACAACGCCGGTGGAAGTGGTGCGCGATCGCCGCAGTCGGTTAGCCCAAGCATTGCAGCGCCGGGGCGCGACGTTCCCGGTGGCCCTATGGTCCGGTTGGGCAGCAGCAAAAAATTTCCCCGCCAATCGCCATTATTTTCGGGCCAATAGCCATTTTCTTTATTTTGCTGGGTTGGGGCTTGAAAATGCTGTGGTGATCCTGGCGGGCGATCGCCTGACCCTGTTTTGGGATGAGCCGGGACCGGGGTCGGCCCTGTGGCATGGTCCCGAGCCGTCGCGGGAGCAGGTAGCAGCGGCGATGGGGGCAGATGCGGCCTATGGATTGACAGCGTTGTCCAATACCCTCGACGGGGCCGCCAGCATCTATTTACCTGACCCGGGGGCGCGAGCCGCTCAGGAAGCCGTGTTGGGGCGATCGCTCTCTGTGTCCCCAGCGCCGGAAGGGATCGATGGCATTTTGGCGGCGGCGATTGTTGAAGTGCGGCTTTATCACGATGAGTTTGCGATCGCCGAAATCGAGAAGGCAGCAAAAGTGTCCATCGACGCCCACAAAACCGGTATGCAAGCGACAACAACGAGCCAGGTTGAAGCGCAAGTCCGGGCCGCCATGGAAGGGGTGATTTATGGCCATCAATGTCGCCCGGCCTACAACAGCATCGTCACCATCGCCGGGGAAGTTTTACATAACGAGCATTACCATCACGCCCTCCAGCCAGGGGATTTATTGCTGGCCGATGTGGGCGCAGAAACCGCGTTGGGCTGGGCGTCGGACATTACCCGCACCTGGCCCGTCTCCGGCAAATTTTCCCCGACCCAAAAAGCAGTCTATGACGTGGTGTTGGCGGCCCATGACCAGGCGATCGCCGCCGTTGAGCCCGGTGCCGATTACGAAGATATTCATCTGCTGGCCTGCCATGTCTTGGCCGAAGGACTGGTTGACCTGGGCATTCTGAAGGGCGTTCCTGAGGATTTGGTCAACGAAGATGCCCATGCCCTCTTTTTCCCCCATGGCGTCGGTCACATCCTCGGCTTGGACGTTCACGACATGGAAGATCTAGGGGATGTCGCCGGCTATGCCCCGGGTCGGACACGAAGCGATCGCTTTGGATTAGGCTTCTTGCGTCTCAGTCGCCCTCTAGAAACGAGAATGATTATCACTATCGAGCCCGGTTTTTACCAAGTGCCGGCCATTTTGAACGATCCAGAGCGGCGCGATCGCTATGGCGAGATGGTGAACTGGGATCGTCTTTCCGACTTTTCTGATGTGCGTGGAATCCGGATTGAAGATGATGTCCTGGTCACGGAAACTGGGCGTCGGACATTAACGGAAGCTTTACCGGTGTCCACAGATGAGATTGAATTGCTAATGGATGCGTAATTCTGCGTAATTCAATCCCCCTGCTCATAAAGCTCCAGGGGTAAATCATCAGGATCCCGGAAGAAGGTGAATCGCTTTCCTGTTATTTCGTCGGTGCGGATGGGTTCGGTTTGAATACCGTGGCGAGAGAGATTGGCGATCGCAGCTTCCAGGTCAGCTACACCGAAAGCCAGGTGACGCAAGCCACAGGCTTCGGGACGGGTGGGACGAGCGGGGGGATTCGGAAATGAGAAAAGTTCGATCTGCCCCTGCTCGCCGACCCGTAAATCTAATTTGTAAGACTGGCGATCCGCTCGATAGGCCTCATGGATTATGGGGAACTTCAAAACCTCTGTGTAAAACCATTTTGATCGCTCATAATTTGATGCAATGATCGCAATATGGTGAATGGAAAACATATAGTCAACAAACTCTATTAACGCTTCGGATTGCGTCGACTTCACTGGCTATTTAATCAAATTTTTACCTCAAATTTACCCAAAAATAATATTAGTTTGAATCCCTGATTTTGGATAAGACTCGACCTAGAAGATCACCGCCAACTGGAATCATAAAAAAACACAAAAACGTATCCAGCTTTACAGAGCACCTTCAAGACTATTGATTTCATGGAGTGAGCCATGAAAAAGTATTCCAATCCTTGAATCACCTTGTTTAATCAAGATGAATATCGAATAAGCTTGCAGAACCCTTCAAGCGCTGTTTTGTGGTCTGTGGTTGCTGTGGCGAGTGAATTCCCCCCCCTCGGGGATGTTGCATAAGCTTGGAGGTGGTTTGCAGCGGTGCTGTACTTCGCGCGGGATTTTTCCCTGCCCAGTCGTCGTTGCCGCTTCAAGTCTCGCTACAGGCAATCGTTTGCGTATAAAACAACTCAGGGAAAAATATAGCCGTGAGACCATTCCAAGCTATGAACGCTGCGGGGACCCTCGAGTTACCCGACCTGACTAAGATGCCCGATGACGGCGTCTGTGCCTTTTGTAAGGGTAACCATAGTTCCTTCAAGCACTGGGAATTTATGGAGACACTGCCCCCGGATCCAGTGGATATGCTGGATGACCTTGTCAAGATGAAGGTCTACAAGGATGACGCCTTGAATGTTGCTGATGCGGTCAGCTCGGCAGAGTTGCGCAGGGCTCTGTTCCTCAAGGTGGCATCCCAAGGGAGTCCGAAGCGGGAAAAGCTGATCCGTGATTTGGCGGCCGTGGCGGGCGGCTTGGACCAGGCGTTTGCTGCGGCATTCGGTCCTAAGGCAGGGGAATTTTTCGGCGATGCCCGTCGCTTGAGCAATGTCACCCGTCGGGAGTTTCTCCGGAATGTGGCGATCGGGGCGTCCTTGGTGGCGCTGACCAACTGTACCCCCGGTGGTGACGGTGGCGATGACACGGAGGATGCAGGAGCCCCCGTTGATGTGAGCGGCTTGGAAAAGACGGAGCTACAGGTCGGGTTTATTCCCATCACCTGTGCAACGCCGATCATTATGTCTGAGCCCTTGGGTTTCTACGAGAAGCATGGACTCAAGGCAAAGGTGGTGAAGATGCCGAGCTGGGGTGCGGTTCGGGATTCGGCGATCGCCGGTGAGCTGGATGCTTATCACATGCTGGCGCCGATGCCGATCGCGATGACCTTGGGGCTGGGCTCTGAACCCTTTAACACCAAGCTTGCCAGCATTGAGAACATTAACGGTCAAGCCATCACTGTCGCCGAGCGGCACCGGGGCAAGGTCAACGGTCCCGAGGACTTCAAGGGATTTGTGATTGGGGTGCCTTTCCCCTATTCCATGCACAACTTGCTGTTGCGCTACTACCTCGCCACCGGCGGAATTGATCCCGATGTAGACGTAAAAATTCGTCCCGTTCCCCCGCCGGACAGTATTGCCCAGATGGTGGCCGGTGATATTGATGCTTATCTGATGCCCGATCCCTTTAACCAGCGGGCGGTTTTTGAAGGGGCAGGTTTCATTCATAAGCTGACTCAGGAGCTATGGGCGGGTCATCCCTGCTGTGCCTTTGCGGCGGGTCAAGATTGGATTGATGAAAATCCCAACACCTTCCGCGCCCTCAATAAGGCGATTATTGAGGCTGCTGGATATGCCAGCAAGAATGAGAATCGCAAGGAAATCGCCCCCGCAATTTCCACCCGTGCCTTCTTGAACCAGCCGACGGAAGTGGTGGAAGCCGTTCTGACCGGTAAGTTTGACGATGGCAACGGCAATACCTTGGATATTCCGAAGCGGATTGATTTCGATCCCTATCCTTGGCAGAGCTTTGCGAACTGGATTTCGTCCCAGTTGGTCCGTTGGGATCTGCAAGGGGATGGCAAGGTTGCCGAGGCGATCAACTCCGAAACCTACGATGAGGTTGGGCAGGAAATCTTCTTGACTGACCTGGCGCGGGAATTGGCGGAGGAGCTGGGTCAGGAGCCTCCCGAGGAGATCTACCGGACCGAAACCCTGGCGTACGACACCTTCGATCCGTCTGATCCCCAAGCTTACGTCGACGCTCAAATCGAAGAGTACGGCTTCTAAATTTGACGTTGATTGCCCTGTGGTTCCCACGAGAGCCACAGGGCTTTCTGTGTCCTATGCCACATTTTCATATGTAATTTTTTTGTTTTATTGAAGGCCGGATGATATTCGACAGAGAGGTAACTCAATGGCTGCTGTAGGCCGTCGCGCTCGAAAGCGCCGGAAGAAATTGCTACCCGGGGGCGAGAATGTTAAGGCGATCGGCGTGTTTCTTCTGTCGTTGCTTGTTCTTTTGGGATTCTGGGAAGTGGGCGCTAATGCGGGCTGGTTTGCAAAAGGCATGCCCACCGCTAGCTTGACCCTGAAAGAGCTGTGGTGGTGGCTGACCAATCCTTTCTTTAACAATGGTCCCAATGACCTGGGTATTGGCTGGAACCTGTTGATTAGTCTGCGCCGGGTGGCCACGGGTTATATTGCGGCGTCCGTCATTGCCGTTCCCCTGGGCATCCTGATTGGGATTTCGCCGATCGCCTCCAAGGCTTTTAACCCCTACATTCAGCTATTGCGCCCCGTCTCCCCTCTGGCCTGGCTGCCCATTGGTTTGTATGTGTTCCGGGATTCGGAGCAAACCGGTGTATTCATCATTATGATCAGCAGCATCTGGCCGACCCTGGTGAATACCTGTTTCGGGGTGGCTAATGTCAGTAAGGAATATTTGGATGTTGCCAAAACCCTGGGCACGTCTCAAATTCGCACCATTACCCACATCATCATCCCGGCGGCGCTGCCCAATATCGTCTCTGGGCTGCGGATCAGCATGGGAATTGCTTGGTTGGTAATCGTTGCAGCAGAAATGTTGTTGGGGACTGGGTTAGGTTACTTCATCTGGAACGAGTGGAATAACCTTTACATTCCTAATATTCTGGTCACGATCATTGTTATCGGCTTAGTCGGGATCGTTCTGGACCAAATCTTTGCTTACGTAGAGCGACTCGTTTCGTTTGGGAGGAAGGCAGCATGAGCATTTCGATGGATCCGGTGCGGACGGCTTCGTCGCCCACCGGTGATCAGCCTTCGGGCGACTTGTCCTTGCGGCACGTCAGCAAAGTGTTTCCAGGGCGCACTGGTTTTTTCGACAAGATAACGGGTCGTGCCTCCAAGGATTTCTTGGCCATTGACGATATCAGTGTCGACATTGAGCACAACACGTTTGTAACGATTATTGGCCCGTCGGGCTGTGGTAAGTCCACCCTCCTCGATATCATTGCTGGGCTGAGCTATGCCACCACGGGCTCGGTCATGATAGATGGTCATCCCATTGAGGGACCTGGGCCGGACCGGGGCATGGTGTTCCAGAATTATGCACTGATGCCTTGGATGACGGTGCAGGAGAATATTTTGTTTGCGGTGCAAACGGTGTTCCCGAAGATGCCGTTGGCTCAGCAGAAGTCGATTGTGCAAGAGCATATTCAGCTGGTGGGCCTGGAAGGGGCGGAGCGGAAGCATCCCCATGAGTTGTCGGGGGGGATGCGCCAACGGGTCGGGATTGCTCGGGCGTTGGCGATCGACCCGCAGATTTTGTTGATGGATGAGCCGTTTGGGGCGCTGGATGCGTTGACCCGGGGTTTCTTACAGGAAGAAATCGAGCGGATCTGGGAGCGTAAGCGGAAGACGGCGATCATGATTACCCACAGTATTGATGAGGCGCTGTTGCTGTCCGACAAGATTATTTTGATGACCCGCGGTCCTGCGGCTCGCATTGACGAGGTGTTGGAGGTGCCCTTTGAGCGCCCCCGCAGTCGCGAGTCGGTTGAGGCGCATCCGGCTTACCGTGAGCTAAAACATGAGATGGAGCAGCATCTCTACCGCGAAACGCGAGCGGTTGAAGCGAGCCGCTTGGGCTAAGGTCTCTGCGCTTAGGGCCCTTGGGCTCAACTCACTCCTGCTGATTGCTGCATGTCTATTTTTCGATGACTTTCTTTTAAGGACATTAAACTATGGCCATTTCTGAGATCACCCAAACGCTGTTGGCTGCCAAGAAGGCCAAGGGGGTGACCTATGAGGAGTTGGAAAAGATTGTTGGTCAGGATGAGGTTTGGATTGCATCCGTAATTTTCCGTCAGGCTAGTGCTGATATGGATCAGGCAAAGGCTTTGGTGGAGGCGCTCGGGTTGTCTGCCGATATGGCTGAGCCGCTGACGGTTCCCCCCTTGAAGGGGTCGTTGGAGCCGGTTATCCCGACGGATCCGTTGATCTATCGTCTGTATGAAATCATGCAGGTGTATGGAATGCCGGTGAAGGATGTGGTCCACGAGAAGTTCGGCGATGGCATCATGAGTGCGATCGATTTCTCCATTGAGGTGGATACGGTGCCTGACCCTAAGGGCGATCGCGTGCAAATCACCATGTGCGGTAAGTTCCTACCCTACAAAAAGTGGTAGGCGATCGCGGGGTTTATTGCCCATAAATTTTCCTTAGCCTATTCAGTGCCCAGGTGGAGAAATGTCTCTGGTTGGGCACTTTTGTTTTTAGATTTTTGGGTTTTTGGGTTTTCGCCTGGCTCACCCTGATAGCTTCAGCATTTCTGTTGCAGAAGTTGTGGCGTCTTCTAAAAATTGGTGAATTTTCATCTGCAAAACTTTCATGGGCAGATTTCTTTAGACGTTCGTGATTAGGCTGGATTGAGTTATTACCGACTGATCCCTTTGTAAGGTCATTATTTTTTATGAGTGCAGAGAGTCGCCCCCCTTTTCCTCCGTTTACGGCTGAAACCGCTGCCCAAAAGGTACGTGGTGCTGAGGATGGTTGGAATGGTCGTAACCCGGAAAAAGTGGCGTTGGCCTATACCGTTGATAGTGTGTGGCGCAATCGTGCAGAGTTTGTCGAAGGGCGAGAAGAGATTATTCAGTTTCTCAAACGAAAATGGGCGAAGGAGCTGGATTATCGGTTAATCAAGGAAGTCTGGGCGTTCAAAGATAATCGTATTGCGGTGCGATTTGCCTATGAATGGCATGATGATTCGGGGCAGTGGTATCGCGCCTATGGCAATGAGAATTGGGAGTTTTCGGAGTCGGGATTGATGCAGCGACGGATTGCTAGCATTAACGACTTACCCATCGCCGAGTCAGATCGTAAGTATCACTGGCCGCTAGGACCTCGTCCGGCGGATCATCCGGGGCTATCTGACTTAGGACTTTAGGTCTTAAGTCAGGGGGAGCTGGTCAATGAGGTAAGGGGTGATACATGCTCATCCTTCACTTCTTTTTCTATCCCAATCCCCAGGAGAGGCAAGGCTCCCTTCGCGTGACATCTGGAAAGGAGATGAAATAATGGATGGGACGTTTGGTTGAGCCTTCATGAGTCGTCGCGTTTTTTTCTCGGCTTTGTCCATTGCGGTGGGTGCGCTGCTGTCAACGGCGATCGCGATCGCGGTGTGGATTGGTACCCATAATCCTTTGGGTCTGTTGGAGGGGGTGCCGGGGAAGGAGCCGGCGGCGGCTCAGTTTGTGCCACGGTCTGCGCCGGTGATGGTTTCGCTGTTGGCGAATCCGGATCGCCTTGAAACGGTGCGACAGTTTTTGGTGCCGCCATCCCAGCGGCGGGCGGCGTTTCAGGAGTGGCAGCGGGTACGCGATCGCCTGCTCAGTAAAACCCAGTTGGATTATGGGCAGGATATTCAGCCGTGGTTGGGGGATGAGGTTACGTTTGCGGTGACGGGGCTGGATGCGGACCGGGATGAGAGTAATGGTCGGCAGCCGGCATATTTATTGGCGGCCAGCGCGGCGGATGGCGATCGCGCTCAGGGGTTTTTGGAGTTGTTTTGGCAAAAGCAGGCGCTGGCGGGGGTAAACCCGATTTTTGAGCGCTATAAGGGGGCGACCATTACCTACGGGGAGGCGATGGATGTGTTGCCGGATTCCCTATGGCGATCGCGGCGGCGAGGGCAGGTCGCGCCGCGGACGAATTTGGCGACGGCGTTGGTGGGGGGCAAGTTTGTCCTGTTGGCGACGGACCCGAAGGTGCTGCGGGAGGCGATTAATAATGTGCAGGTGCCGGCGCAAAATTTGACGTCCCTGGAAAGCTATCAGGCGGCGATCGCGGCGGAACCGGAGGGCCCGGATGAGGATCATCGGCTGGGGGTTGTGGTTGCGGATTTCACAGCGCTGGCTCAGCTATCCCAGTCTCCGGCGACGGCGGCGGCGATTGGTACCTTGCCTGCGAGTAAGCCTTTTAGTCCGTTTGAGGGGGCGATCGCCTTGGTGGAATTTGACCGGCAGGGGATCACGGGTAATTTTCAGTTGTTGGATCGCGATCGGGGGGATGCGCCGGTGGCGGCTCCTGGGTTGACGGAACCGGTGACCGCTTTGGAATATCTACCCCGTAATGCGGCGATCGCCCTGGGGGGGGATAATTTGGCGGCGCTGTGGCAGGGGGTGCAGGATCAGTTCCAGGGCACTTTGCTGGGGGATACGGTGATTGCCCAGGTGAATCAGTTGGCGGAACAGAATGGGGTGGATCCGGCGACAGATATTTTGCCGTGGCTGACGGCGGATTATGCCCTGGGGTTAGTGGACGGGGATTGGCTGGTGGTGACTCCCCACAGTGGGGCTGGGGAGGAGGCTTTGGCGCGGCTCGACCAGGTGGCGAGCGATCGCGGTTGGAGTGTGGGACCGGTGATTTTGGGGGATGTGGAAGCCCAGATTTGGAGCCGGTTGGCGGCGCGGGGTAAGACGGTGGCAACCCAGGTGGAGGGGGTGCGGGCCCAGGTCAATGGCTACGATATTTTGAGCAATTCTGTGGCGGCTTTGAATGGGGCGATCGCCGCTGCACCGACGCCAGGGGATCCCGCAACCCCTAGTAATCAATCGTTCCTTAGCCGGTCCGATGTGCAGCGCAATTTGGCCCAACTCCCCCAGCCCAATGATGGCTATGCTCAGCTCGATTGGTCAGCCGCTCGACCGATTCTGGGGCAGGTATTCCCGATTGTTAGTTTGCTCGACGGGGTGGGGCAGCCTATTTTTGACCGGTTGGATACAATCACGGTGGTCAGCCATGGGGGAGAGGGCGATCGTCGTCGGATCACGCTCAAAGCACAACTGCACCGGTAAGATCATCCTTCAGCAGCTATTCTTCAGACCCATTGTGGAACCCCGAGAGGCAGCTACTGACCAACGCTTATGAAAACGCCCCCCTCCCCTCGTCCCAATGCCGCTGATGATGTTGTCCTAACAAAGGGCACCGGCTTAGGCACCTTTGGGGGAGTCTACACCCCCTCCATCCTGACCATCCTCGGCGTGATTATGTATCTGCGCCTGGGCTCGGTGGTGGGCAATGTGGGGCTGTTGGGGGCGCTGGCCATTGTTACCCTCGCCAATGCCATTACCTTTCTGACGTCCCTATCTATCTGCACGATCGCCACGGATCGGGTAGTGCGGGCAGGGGGAGCCTATTACATGATCAGCCGCTCCCTGGGGATCGAAGCGGGGGGAGCAGTGGGTGTGCCTTTATATTTTGCCCAGGCGATTTCCGTGGCCCTGTACACCATTGGCTTTGCGGAAAGTGTCGTCGGTGTTTTTCCCGCTCTGAATCAGCAATACGTCGCGTTTATCGTTACCGTTGCCGTGGCGATTTTGGCCCTCACCTCCGCCAGCCTGGCCATCCGCGCCCAATATTTCATCATGGCGGCGATCGCGTTTTCGCTGATTTGTTTCGTCTTTGGTCCTCCCTTGGACACGGTGGAGGTGGTGCTATGGACGGGCGATCGCGAGCCATTTTGGACAATGTTCGCCGTCTTTTTCCCGGCGGTCACGGGCATTATGGCGGGGGTTAATTTATCGGGTGATTTGCGAGATCCGGTTAAATCTATTCCCCAGGGCACCCTAGCCGCCACCATCACCGGCTATGTGATTTATATGATCCTGCCGGTGTTGTTTGCGTTCAAGGCCAACCCCGATGCGCTGGTGACGGACACCAGCATTATGGAAACTCTATCCCTATGGAGCCCAGCAATTTTGATGGGCATTTGGGGAGCGACCCTGTCCAGTGCGATCGGCAGTATTTTGGGCGCGCCACGGGTGTTGCAGGCTCTGGCGCGGGATGGGGTGTTGCCCAATTGGATGCGCTTTGTGGGGAAGGGCAATGGTCCTGAGGATGAGCCCCGTATTGGCACTTGGATCACGTTGGTGGTGGCCCTGGGGGCGGTCGCCTTAAACGATTTGGATCTGATTGCCCCGGTGCTGTCCATGTTTTTCCTCACCACCTATTTAGTGCTGAACGTGGTGGCGGTGATCGAAGGCTTTTTGCAAAGTCCCTCTTTCCGGCCCTCCTTTAAAATTCACTGGTTTTGGTCCCTGTTGGGGGCGGTGGGCTGTTTGGCGGTGATGTTTTTGATCGATGCGATCGCCACCGTCGTCGCAGCGGTGTTGGTGTTGAGCTTATATTTCTGGCTTCAGCGGCGGGAGTTGGAAACGGCTTGGGGGGATGTGCGTCGGGGATTGTGGATGGCGCTGCTGCGGGCGGGGCTATATCAAATTGGCAATGATGATCCGAAAAACTGGCGACCGAATTTACTGGTGTTATCCGGTGCGCCCCAACGGCGCTGGCCGCTGATTCAGCTCGCCAATAGCCTGACCCACAACCGCGGCATTATTACCATTTGCAGCGTACTGCCCCGGGGGATGCGGGGGGATCAGCAGCGGGCCAATGTGGAACAGTTGCTGCGGGATTATTTGGATAAGCGGGGGGTGCAGGCGTTGGTGCGGGTGGTCACCGCGAACGAGACGTTTGATGGCGCTTACCAATTGGTAGAAGCCTATGGGCTTGGGAAATTGGTGCCCAATACGGTGCTGTTGGGCAACAGCGAAAATCTGGAGCGGCGATCGCAATATTGTGATTTAATCCGCCGTATCCATGGGGGCGATCGCAGTTTATTGATCCTGCGGGAGAATAGTCCTCAGGACAATAGTGGGCAAGAAGGCGATTGCGATCGCGGTTTTGGCCGGCGTCGCCGCATTGATATTTGGTGGGGGGGCTTACAAAATAATGGGGGGCTGATGGTGTTGCTGGCGTACCTACTGCGCACGGATTTGGAGTGGCAACAGGCCAGAATCGTCCTGAAATTAATGGTGCCCGATGCGACGGCGGCGGAGGCGGCCCAGACTAATTTGGATGCGTTGGTGGGGCAGTTGCGGATGGATTTAAAATCGCAAATTTTAATCGGGGGCGATCGCCCGTTTCCAGAGGTGCTCCAGGAATCCTCTGCCGATGCGGATCTCGTCATGCTGGGCCTAGCGAGTCCACTGTCAGACTATTTTTCCGACGAGGCGGCCTACGCCAACTACTACACCAATTTTCAGAAAAACACAGGGAATCTACCAACGACGCTGTTTGTGTTGGCCGCTCCCGAGTTTGATTTTTCGAAAATTTTGGTGGATGAATAGTCGGTAGCTGAGTTGAAGATGCGGTCGGCGGCGCGGTTGATGGCGCAGTTAGGCGGCGCGGTTGACGGCACAGTTAACGGTATTCTCCATGGCCGCGATCGCCCTAGGGAGACTGGCCCCCTAAGGCGATCAGCTTATTCTCCCCCATTAGCGACTTTGCAGCGTTTTCAAAACCGCATCAATGCGAGGGCCGTATCCCTCCGCCATGCTGACGGGGACCTGATGGACCACCACAAAATGTCGCCCGTTAAGCTGACCGACGATCGCTCGCCCCACAATGCGATCGCGGGAGTTGGGGTTGCGCTCAAAGCGCCATTCACGCTCCACCCAGGCATAGGGCGATCGGCTATTTCTGACGGACTGCAGCGTGATCCCTCGCCCTTGGGAGCTTTGGAATAGCCATGTTTGCATCTCATCAGCGGTTATCGGGGTTTTAGACCACATGATGTTGATGCGAGCTTCATCATTTGTGATGCGTCCCTCTCGCCCGGCGGACAACCGCACTCGCTTAAAATTCGGACTCTCTTCAACCTTCGTGATGAAGGAATTTTCTGGCACCCCCATTTGAAGGGGAACACCGCGGGGAGCATAGCGCTGTAGGCGTATCTGCACCGGCTCTCCTTCAACGCGGATGGTGGTGCTGTCGGGGATGGGAGCGAGGGGGGCTTGGGCGGTGCCGCTCAGGGATACGCCGCCGAGCATACAGGTGCTCCCCAGAAGGACGGTACAGATCTGGGCGAGGAGCGATCGATGGAGGAACAGCATGGTCGATGGAGCTTGGATGATACGGACTCAAAATCTGTCTAACGGTACCCTTGCGCAGACTGGCGCGGGATCAAAGCCGTCCAGTTGCAAGGGTGGTTGGGGGCGGGTTAGGGGGCAGCTGGGTTTGGTAAAGGGCGATCGCCCCAATCCCTATTCGGCCGGTCAAAAGATGGGGAGCCGCGAGAATATTGCGAACAGTGCGAGGGCAAGCAAATTCACAAATTCAAGGGTCAAATTGCTGAATTTGGACGCGATCGCCTGTTTTCAACCCCATGGCGATCGCCCGTCCTTCGGCCAACTCGATCACCCAGGCCACTTGATCGCTCTCAGGTCCGTAGGTGGGACAGGGATCCTCGGTGCAGGGGGGAGCCGTAATAATGCCGGTAATGCGGTAGGTTGCGTCCGCTGCATCGGATTCTGGCGTGAGAAACACCATATCCAGCGCCACAGGAACATTTTTCATCCAGAAGCTCACCGGGGCCGGGGGATCGAACGGAAAACCCATCCCCCGATCATCCGGCAGGCGATCGCGAAACATTAATCCGCACCGCTGCTGAGGAATTGTTCTAGCAATTTCTAGATTGATCGTGATGGGGATAGTTTGATGGGCATCAGCATCATTGGACTCAGCACTATCGGGATAGAAAATCGCCTGCCCAGCAATGTCGCCGTATTGGGGACAGGCGATCGCCGCTCCCGACCCCGATCCCGACATCGAGGTACCAACCGCTCCAGTCTCCCCATCCATGGCCCAAGCACAATTACTAATCACCAGCCCCACCACCCCGACAAGCCCTAACACCCAACGAATCCTAAGGCTCCCGCAATACATAGCCCACTCCCCGCACCGTTTGAATCAACCGTTTCCGGTCCCCTTCTTCCAACTTCAGCCGCAAGTACCGCACATATACTTCGATGACGTTGGACTCCCCCATAAAGTTGTAGCCCCATACATTTTCGAGAATTTGTTCCCGCGAAAGCACTTCGCCGGGGTGCTCCATCAGATAGCGCAACAGTTCAAATTCCTTCATGGTTAAGGAAATGGGCTGTTGGTCGCGGATGGCGAGACGCTGTCCTAAATCGAGGGTGAGATCAGCGAATCGGAGATGGGGTTGGGAGGTTTCGCTGGGGCATAGATAAATGGAGATAAACCGGAGAAACGACTCGGCGCGATAGGGTTTCAACACATAATCGTCCGCCCCCGCTTCCAAGCAAGCAATGCGGTCCTCCAATTCTTCCCGCGCCATCATCACCAGCACTGCCACGGTGTATCCCTGCTCTCGCATTTGGCGGCACATCCAGAGGCCGGATTGTCCCGCGAGCATCCGATCCACCAGCACCAGGGAGACCGGGGATTGGCTGAGGTGTTGCAATCCTGAGGCGGCGTCCCGCATTAGGACGGTGGTGTAGCCCGCCGCCTGCAGATCGCTGGCAATTTGATTGGCCAGGATTTCATCGGTTTCGACGATTAGAATCGGGGCGCTAGAGTCCATCTCAACGGAAGCCATAGGCATATCCCAAGCTTTGCGATTGGTAATTATTCGACAGGGAGCGTAAAAGACGGGGAGAGTGAGAGGGATATCGGTCAAATTTCTGTTCCATAATGACATCGGCGATCGCCCTGTCAATCGTTTCCGCAGCAATCATTACTAAACGATGCCGCCGTCAAGGGGGGAGGACAAGGAAGCTTGCAGGTATGATGGGGGACGGAATGCTGACCGCGTTTTCTCAGGGAATATATCAGGGACATATATCTTTTCTTTATTTATTGCCCTTATTGCCCTAGGCAGCGACTCTCATTCCTTTGGACGGTTTTAGGCATTGCCTGTGCTAGTACCCTCACCGCGATCGCGCTCTTTTCCCTGGCGTCCCTGGCTGGATGTGGCAGCCATTGGCAGCTGGGGCGCTTTGCTACTGACCTATTGGCGTACGGGAAAGCTGGCGCTGTTGGTCCACCCTATCTATAACGGGCTGGTGGTCGCCGCCGGGATGCTGCTGCTGATTGCCAGTGCATTCGCCGCGTTGAAACAGATTCGGGGGCATTCCGCTCGACTCCAGGATCCGGAAGATCACTTAACCTTGTTGCCGCCGCCGTTGACGTCTGGAATTTTGCTGGGGGCGGCCCTGTTGGGGCTGTTGATTGCTCCCAAGCCATTGGCCAGCGCTAAGGCGATGCAGCAGCAAACCAGTGCTTCCGTAACGGTTACGCGCTCCAATCCCCAATCCTTCCGGGCAAATCAGGATCCGTCGGAGCGATCGCTGGTGGAGTGGGTGCGGCTGTTGAATGTGTATCCGGAGCCAGATGCCTATAATGGGCAACCGATGGAAATTAGTGGATTTGTGCTGCCGAGCACGCCGGAGGACAATCTACCGACGGGCTATATTTGGCTGGCACGGTTTACGATTACCTGCTGCGCCGCCGATGCTTATCCGCTTCAGATACCGGTGCAGCTACCAGAGGGGGCACCCCAGACCTATGAGGCAGATACCTGGCTAGCCGTTGAGGGCACGGCGGCAACGGCAACCATTGGGCGCGATCGCCGGTTGGCGGTGCAGGCGACGCAAATTCGCCCCATCGATCCCCCCGCCAATCCCTACGAGTATTAATTGACGATTTTTACGAGTATTGGTTTGCGAGTATTTATTCGAGTACTAACTCGAGCCCTGACTACAGACAGTATTCCAGACGATATTTCAGACGATTGAGGCAGGTACCAGATAGGTATGGGTCAAAGCACGAACCCAAAACGAAGTCAGGGGCTAGGGCGATGGTTGCCGGGGGAACCCCAATCGGTGGATCGGGCCGCATGGCTAACGATTGCAGTGGTATTTGTGGCGATCGCCCTGCTGTTGCTGTTTGGGGATAATTCCGTCGCGGCGGTGCGATCGTTCTCCTGGCGCGATCGCATTTTGGCCGCGCCGGATCGGGCCTTTATCATGACCTTTAATCGGCCGGTGGATCGGGAGACGGTCGAACAGAATTTAACCATTGAGCCCAACTTACCGGGGCGATTTAGCTGGTCTGGATCCCGGATGGCCTATACGGTCAATGAGCCGGTGCCCTATGGTCAGGAGTTTTCGTTGACCCTGGAGGGGGCACAAACGCAGCCGATTGGGGTGCAACGGGATATCCAAAATTTTGCGAATTTCCAAGGTTTTTTTGCGGGGCGGGATGAGGTGTTGGCCTATGTGGGCGCTGATGGAGAAGAGATAGACCGGTTGGTGTTATATGACCAAACCCGCCAGACGAAAACCCTGTTGACGCCGCCGGAGTTGAGGGTGACTGGATTTGTACCGTTCCCGGAGCGCGATCGCATTTTGTTTGGGGCAAGCCTGGCTCAGGGGGTCAGCGCCGGGGAGGAAACGACGGCCGATGTGCCAGAGCAGCAGCTTTATACGGTCACCACGGGGCTGGAGACGCGATCGCTCACGGATGAATCGGATCAGTCTTTCCAGCTCTCTAATTTGGGGCGAATGGTTCAGGATTGGTTGAAGGGAAATGGCCCCGCCGCCGGTGAATTGACCCTGATCTTGGATGCCCAGAAGTATCAAAATTTGAAGTTTGATTTGGCTCCTAACGGTCGGGTGATTGTGATTGAGCGGGTTGATCGTGAGCGGCCCGATGAGTATGGCCTATGGGCGATCGTCGACGGGGCCCTCCCCCAACAGGTGCCGACGGAGCAGGGGGGAGAGTTTTTGATTGCGCCGGATAGTCAATCCTTGGCGATGACCCAGGGGGAAGGGTTGGCGATTTTGCCCCTCCCCCAGACGCCCCCTAATGCGTTCTCCCGACGCAGTGCCTTTCAAGCCAAAATTGAACCCCTGGATTTTCTGCCCAAGTTTGGCGAGCTATTGAATTTCTCCCCCGATGGCACCGCCGCCGCCCTGGTGAAATTTAATAAGGATTACACGCGATCGCTGTATGTGGCTCGCAATACCGGTCAGGAAATCGAGCTCGGCAATATCAATGGCTCTATCCGTAGCGCCGAATTTTCCCCCGATGGGAAGTGGCTTTATTGCCTTCTGGCGGAAATTATCGGGGATCCGGCGGCGGAAAATTATCAGGAGCAGCCCTATATCGCCGTGATTGATCTGGAAACGAAGGACATCCAGCCTTTGCTGCTATTGCCGAACAGTCAAGCTTTAGATGTGGATCTTTCGCCGGATGGGCGATCGCTCCTCTTTTCCCAGCCCGTCCTACGGGAGGAGCCCGATGGCATTGATATCCCGGGCTCAGATATCCCGGGCTCAGTCGAGGGCAACGGTACCGTTGACGAACTCGATACCACCAGCCAGCTCTTGATACTCAAGCCCCAGCGCACAGATGACGGAGAGTGGGTGGCTAACGACCCCCAGGTACTCCCTCTGACCGGAACCCAGCCCCGTTGGCTCCCTTAATTGACGCGAGTACGGGATAAGACTCAGAGTGCCAGAAACGGTTTTCGGGGCTGATGACAGCACGCCACTAGCCCCGAAAACCGTCTTTGAACCTCTAGCTCTTATCCCGTAACTCGCGTTATCACAGCTTGACCTAGGACAGCCCTATGACAGTCCTATGACAGCTTAGTCAGAATCCCCAATAGCCGCTTGGTGCTGGGCTTCAGCAGGGTCCGGCGATAGGCATCGGCCGCCCGTTTAACGCAGTCTGCCTGGGTGGGATAGGGGTGAATCACGCTGGACATGGCGCTCAAGCCGATTTTATTGACGATCGCCGTGGTGAGTTCGCTAATGGTTTCCCCAGCGTGCCGTGACACCAGCGTCGCCCCCAGAATTTCATCGGAGCCTTTTTTATGGACAACTTTCAAAAAGCCATCGGTTTCACCATCGGTTAAGGCGCGATCGACGCCGCTCATATCGATTTTGATGGTGGTCGTATCCAACCCTTTAGCTTGGGCCTCCTCTGCCGATAGACCGGTGCGAGCGACCTCCGGATCCGTAAACGTCACCCAGGGCATCACCAAATCACTCAGCTTAGATTTACCGAGACCGAAGGGGGAGAAAAACGCGTTTTTCAACACAATCCGAGCCGCCGCATCCGCCGCATGGGTAAACTGCCACGCCATACAAATATCACCGGCCGCAAAAATTCGCTTATTGCTGGTTTGCAGATAATCATCAACCACGACGCCGCGCTTGTTGTATTGCACCCCCGCTGATTCCAAATTGAGCCCTTCCACATTGGGTGATCGCCCGGCCCCCATCAAAATCTCATCCACCTCCACCGATTCCACATCGCCATCGGCATTGGTAAATTCCAGCACTTTGCCCGTCTCACTGCGATAGGCCCGGCGCAGGGTCATCCCCGTCACCAGCTTGACGCCATCCTCCTCAATCGCCTTTTGGACAATGACCGCCGCATCGGGATCTTCTTTATTGAGGATGTAGGGACGGCGATGTAACAAAGTTACTTGGGAGCCCAGGCGCTGGAACGCTTGAGCCAATTCGCAACCGATGGGACCTGCTCCAATGACGGCGAGGCGATCGGGGCGCTCCGTCAGGCTAAAAACGGTCTCATTGGTCAGAAAACCCACCTCTTCAATACCTTCAACGGGCGGGCGAGTGGCGCGGGCACCGGTGGCAATCACCGCTTTTTTGAACCGTAGCCGGGTATCGCCAACGCCAATGGTGGTGCCATCAATAAAGGTGCCATTGCCCAGGAAGATATCCACGCCGATTTTGCTAAACCGTTGAGCGGAATCATGGTGGGAAATACCCGCCCGCACTTTCCGCATCCGCTCCATCACGGCAGGGAAATCCACCGTAACGTGATCCACAGGCTCAACCCCCAGGGGTTTTGTGTTGAGCTGATCGGCCGCGGCTCGACTGGAGCGAATCAAACACTTAGACGGGACACAGCCCACATTCAAACAGTCGCCCCCCATTAAATGGCGCTCCACCAGGGCCACCTTTAAACCAATATCCAGACCCGCAGCCCCCGCCGCTGCCACCAGCCCTGCCGTTCCCGCACCAATCACCACCAGGTCATACTCGGCAGCGGGGGTAGGATTCACCCAATCGGCGGGATGGACATGGTCCACCAGGGCCTGATTGTGCTCATCCTGGGGGGGCATCAAAAACGAATGGGTCGTGACCATGGGTATCTCCAAAACAACGACGCCCCAGGTTATTGGGAAGCACCCTGGCGTACTCCATCAAGACTGTTTAGCCCAAAGACTCAGCCCAAAGACTTCGCCCAAAAACGACTGAACCCAGCCCCATCAACCTTAGGAACGTTTACCGAAACCGTATCGAACTACTCTGTTTTAGCGTTCCGGAACAGGATTTAGGGCTTGTTAGGATGGGCGGAAGGTACGCAGGGATTGGGGTGAAAACCGAACCATGGACCAGCATTACAACGCTCTGATCGCCGCCGGGAAAGCCGCTGCCCAAGCCAAAAATTGGGACGCCGCGATCGCCCAATTTTCAGCGGCGATTGATTACAGTCCATTACTGGCGGAGGGATATTACCGGCGGGGCTTAGCGCAATTTGATGCGGGCAAGGCGCAACTGGCAGCGTTTGATTATGGCAAGGCGTTGGATCGGTATGCGGATTATCCCGAAGCCCTTTATGGGCGGGCGTTAGTGCGAGTGGTGCTGGGGCATTTGGTGGGAGCGATCGCCGATTTAACCCGCCTGATTGAAATTTCGCCCGACCATGCGGCCGCCCATGAGCTACAGGGAACCGTGCTACGGAAACAGGGCAAGACCGAGATGGCGGTAAATAGTTTTCGCAAGGCAGCGGAGTTGTATTTAAACCAGCGATCGCCGAAGGACGTAAAACGCTGTTTGGCGCAGGTAGAGAAACTAAAGCCGAGGACTTCAACAGCGACAACCGCAACAACAGCGGCAGCAAACGTAAATCCTCAAAAACCAGCACCGTTAGCCAACCCGGAGCAATTTTATGGGCAATGTTTGGAGCGGGCGGAGAAGGGCGATATCAAGGGTGCCCTAGCGGAGTTGGATTGGGCGATGCAGCTAGACGGGCAAGATGGCGCAGCGTTAACCTGTCGCGGCATGGTCAAGCTGAAATTGGACGATTGGATGGGGGCGATCGCCGATTTTAATGGGGCATTGCAAGTCAACCCGGAAGATATGGCCGCGGTGCGAAACCGAGCCCGAGCCAAGTTATTGGGGGGCGATTTTGGCGGAGCGGAAACGGACTTGGAACGGGCCGCCACCAAAAATCCTGACGACCCGTTTGTGTTTGCCATTCGCGGGGAAATTGCCCAGGCAAAAGGGGATTATCTAGGGGCGATCGCCGCCTATGGCGAGGCGATCCAACGGGACGATCAAAAGCCCAAATTTTATCTCGCTCGCGCCCAAGCCTATGCCCGCATTGAAGAATTGAAACGGGCGTTGGAAGACTATCAAAAAGCCGCGACCTATTACTCCGAAACGGAACAGTGGGATGACTATCGCAAAACGTTGGACGCCATGAAAAAGCTGCAAAGCTCGGTACCAACGGGGGCACAAACGGCCACGGACGAGAGTACGCCCGCCGAAAATCCCTTAAAACAGCGGCTGCGATACCTAGTCGGCGGACAGTGGGCCCTAGCGGAGCGACTCATTGATCAAGCCAAAGCCCAATGGCCAGGAATGCCCGAGGATTGGTACATCGAAAAAGTACTCTACGATTTGGAACGCGATCGCCCGGAATAACCGACACCTCTACCGTCCATGAACCTGACCCAACTACCGGACAACCTCCCAGAGCCCATTGATGACGGCGCTGCCGATCACCTCCTGGGAATGACGCTTCCTGCCGTATCCCTGATGGCAACCAACGATCAAACCGTTGAGATACACACCCTGTCCGGCCTCGTCGTATTTTATGTCTACCCCATGACGGGTCGTCCAGGGACTCCACTCCCTGATGGTTGGGCGGAAATTCCTGGGGCGCGGGGATGTACTCCCCAGTCCTGTAGCTTCAGAGATCACTATGCAGAGCTTAGGACGCTTAACACCCAAGTCTTTGGCATCAGCACCCAAACCACGGCCTATCAGCAAGAGGCAAAGACCAGGCTGCATCTGCCTTTTGAATTACTGAGCGACGCGACCCTGACGCTCAAATCGACGATTCAACTACCAACATTTGAGGTGGAAGGCACGGCGTTATACAAGAGAATTACGCTTATTGTTAGGGACGGAACGATCTGCAAAGTTTTTTATCCCGTTTTCCCCCCAAACGAAAACGCAGACGCCGTTCTCCGTTGGATCAAAACCCATGCGTGACGGCTAGCCCTTGAGCAGAGGGACAAATTTTAGGCACAATGGCCACGAGCATCCAACCGGCCGTAACCGCTGAACATTGTGACCGATCCCGCTGACCCATCCTCTGATCGCCAAGCAGAATCCCAAGGGGATCGCCAATCCCACGGCACCAGCGATCGCCCTCCCACCCAACCGGCACAAGCCCAAATAGACCGAGCCAAACAAAGCCTCCAGCAAACCCTGTACCGCTACCGACGGCAGGACAATCCGGAACTGCAAGCAGCGTTGGAGGGGGATCTCAACAGCATCGAAATCCTGCTGCGGAAATTGGATCGGTTTGTGGTACGCATTGCCGTGTTTGGTATGGTCAGTCGCGGCAAGTCGGCGGTATTAAATGGGCTGATGGGCAATACGGTCTTGGAAACGGGACCGTTAAATGGGGTCACTCGGGTCGCGCGATCGCTCGAGTGGGAATTGAATAGCGATGGAGAGGCAGACTCCGATAAGCGTCCCCTACGAGTGGAGCTAGTCGATACACCGGGACTAGATGAAATTGAAGGGGAAGGTCGAGCGGTGATCGCCTGGGAAATTGCCGACTCAGCGGATCTCATCTTGTTTGTGGTGGCCGGAGATATTACCCAAGTCGAATCCCAAGCCCTGCGGGAGCTACGCACGGCCCACAAACCCCTAATATTGGTCTTCAACAAGATTGATCTCTACCCCGAAGCGGATCATGAGACGATCGCCAGCCGCCTGAAAGCCCTGATGCAACTGGAAGCCGGTCCCGAGGAAGCCGGTCAATCGGCGGGGGGGGGCACAGTGGATCCGTCCCAATGGAAACCGGTGTTACCGGTGGATGACGTAGTTTTAGTGGCCGCAGAACCCGCCCCATTGAAGGTGCGAGAGGAATGGCCCGATGGTCGCGTCACCTATGGTTGGGAATCGCCGCCGCCCAATATGACCGCCCTCAAAACCGCCATCCGCACCGTCGTCGAGCGGGAAGGGGAATTGCTATTGGCGTTTAATGCGTTATTCCAGGCGCGATTCAAGGAAAAGGCGATCGCCCAAAAAACCATCACCCACCTGGAAACGGGAGCCGAAAGCAGAGGCTGGCAAATCATCCAACTCAAAGCAGTTTTAGTCGCCCTCAGCCCGGCGATCGCCCTGGATTTAGTGGGGGGATTAATTGCCGACAGTTGGATGATTTGGCGATTGACGAAACTATACGGCCTGCCCCTCACCACCCATGGCTTCAAGACCATTGGGCGATCGCTCGCCACCAGCAGCGCCGCCCTAGCGATCGCAGAACTCCTGTCCTATGCACTCGTGGGGGACGGTCCCATGGCGATCGCCCCTAGCAATTCCTTCGGAGCATCCCTAAGCGTTGCCCTTTGCCAAGGCTTCTGCGCCGCGTGGGGCAGCAAAAAAATCAGCCAAGCCACCCGAGACTACCTAGAAAACGGATGCACCTGGAGCAGCAACGGCTCGGACACCGTCGCGCGACAACTCATCAATGAATCGGATCAAGAAACCGTCATTCAACGCCTTCGGGCACGATTAACCGCCCCGCCCCGGCATTAATTAAATTCCGACCTCCGAACCGGTTCACCCCCTCCCCTCTCGCAGACCTTAGCAATCGTCAACTAACCATAGTCGCCTAGCCATTATCAGCCAGTCGTTTAACCTTGGCCTTGAGGCGATCCAACAGACCGCGCTTAGGTTTGGGCTGCGCAACAAACTCGTAACTCTCATCCCGTAAGCGTCGGTAATAAAGCCACTCTTCCCAATAGGGCGCATCGGGATCAATCGGAAAACCCGCCCAGTGTAAATAAGAGACCGGCCGGTCCGCATTGGGGTCAAACAGCCGGCCATCGCGCTTCTCGAATCGACTGCTTCCTGCCCAACTCCCCGCCCCCTCCGCCGGCGTCTTCGCAATATTGAGCACCGAAACCTTGCTACGTTGCACCCAATAGTTCAGCAAACACTGATCCAGATAGCGCGGATAGAAATACTGCGGATGTGCCGCCGAATCCTGCAGCATATCCCGGAGGGACTCGCGCGTCATCGCCGATCGCTTCGAGCCAAAAAAGCCCGCATTGAAAATGCGTTTAACATCCGCCGCCCCAATCACGCCGTCATCGAGGATAGGCTGCTTAAACACAAACTCAATGCCCGTGTTGGACTGATAATCGTTATGGATGAAATCAGCCGTTTGGAAATGCTCGAAATAGGGTTCTAAATCTCGAAAAACAACGATATCGGTATCGATATACAAAAACTCATCAAACTGCCCAAACCAACAGCCAAACTTATTCATCAGCTTGATGCCTTGGCTGGGGGGCGAGTCCGGCCCGCACCAAGCTTCATAGGTCTCGCTCATTACCCCATCGATCGCCGCGAGGTCGGCGTGTAACTCAACGCCATATTCACCTCGGGTGTACTCGAGCAGCTTCTCGTACTCGGCGCTATAGGGAATTAAGGCGATTCTCAGATTCGGACTGTGGGCCTTGATGCTATTCAACAGGGCGATCGTGTTATCGAAAACGCGATCATTAGCAACGATGTAAATACCGCGATCAATCGTGGTCATGGTTGAGTTTTTGTGAAGGCGAGGGCGATGGGACGGCTGCCCGCTCATGCAGCCCCATTAATTAATATTCTTGAGCTGGAAGCCATCATCCGCAAACAATCCCTACCGTAATCGATTTGCTTAGGTTTGCTTAAGCCGGCCTCGCACCCGATCCCTTGGGGGATTGTTTCGTAGAATCCAGGACATCATGGTGTGCCCCCCGAACGTTCCGACAATGTCAGAAAACTTCAGGACCGGTGTAACGAATGCAATGTGCCGTCGTGTCCGATAAGCGGGTCCCAGAGCAGCCCCCCTTCAGTCTTCCCAAAAACAGCGATGGTGCAGACAAATACAACTCGTCTGCACCATCGCTCAACGCCATCACGCTGACTAAGCGTCTTGAGACGTAGCGTTAGAAGTCTTCTCGCCGCCTTCTCCTTCCTTATTCTCGTTCTCCGAGTCATTATTCATGGGCGGACGGCGACCGCGATTATTACGGCCGTTGGAGCGCTTGCGGAACTTGCGAGCGTAGGCCAAATTACGTTGTGCTTTTTCTTTTTTTAGATTGCGGCGCTTTGCCATAGTTATTTCCCGATCAGCCTACCTAGCATATCGCATCCTGTTAAACCCCAAATTGAAATTTCCCCCCCAGCCTAGGAGCCCTATTGTGACTACCTCAATCGACCCAGGGAGCGGCGATCGCCCCCTCCTGCTCATTTGCGCCCCCTCCGGATCGCCCCCATCCTAGAATCCCGAACCTTCTCCCACCGGAGATCCTCCCGTCCGGCGACGCAACCGTGCACCATTGACGACGTATAGTTAAACCCATAGAACAAGTTGTATGGATAGTAGTTTTCCAACCCTATGACCGCCCAGATTTTACTCGTTGATGATGAACCGGGTCTCCGCGAAGCAGTGCAAGCCTACTTGGAGGACAGTGGCTATGGGGTGCGGGTGGCCCGCGACGCCACGGAAGGCTGGGAGCTGCTGCAACAATTCACCCCGGATCTAGTCATCTCCGACGTGATGATGCCCAAGGTCGACGGCTACCAATTCCTAGAACAAATGCGCGAGGACGATCGCTTCAAGGGATTGCCAGTCGTTTTCCTCACCGCCAAGGGCATGACCATGGACCGCATCCAAGGCTATCAAGCGGGCTGTGACGCCTACCTATCTAAGCCCTTTGATCCCGATGAATTGGTCGCCATTATTAGTAACCTGCTGGACCGTCGCCAAACGGTCGTCGCGACCGGCGGCGAGGGCGTCAGCGAAGGCGAGCACGACATTGCCGAATTAGCGCGGCAGGTCGCCGAAATCAAAGCGTTGCTCACCCAAAATCCCCAAGGGATTGTGACCACGCCGCCCCCCATCAATGTGTCCTTGACCCCCCGGGAGCAAAGCGTTCTGAACCTGGTGGCCCAGGGGCTGATGAACAAAGAAATTGCCCGCCGCCTAGAAACCAGCATCCGCAACGTCGAAAAGTACGTGAGCCGCCTGTTCAGTAAAACCGGCACCAATAGCCGGACAGAACTCGTTCGTTTTGCCCTAGAACACGGCTTAACCACGGACTAATTCGCAGACTAATTAATAATTCTGACCGCGATCGCCCCCCCCTCCAAGCCCCCCAGTAACGGCGGCTCTATTGTCCTGTGCCTCCCATATCTCCCGTGACCGTTTCAGAAGCGCCGTTGGTTCACGCCTATTCCGATTGCCAAATTGGAATTTTACGTAAGCGATACAAGCGATTTCTCGCCGATATTGAACTGGAATCGGGAGAATTAATCACCGCCCACTGCCCCAACACCGGACCGATGACCGGCGTCTGTCAAGTAGACGCGCCGGTGCTGATTTCCAAAAGCGATAACCCCAAGCGGAAACTAGCCTACACCTGGGAAGCCATCCAATTGGAAGGGGCGGCCGGGGATCTCATCTGGGTGGGCGTCAACACCAGCTTGCCCAACCGGGTAATGCGCACAGTGCTGGAAAAACGGCTGTTACCAGAACTGGGACCCTACAGCCATCTCAAATCCGAAGTGAAATATGGCAGCCAAAATAGCCGCATTGATTTCCTATTGACAGGCTTGGACAGTGACCCCACCGACGCCCCACCGATCGCCCCAAAACGGGGGTCAAAATTCAAAGACGAGCCGGGCATTTATATCGAAGTCAAAAACACCACCTGGAGCGATCGCACCCTGGCCCTCTTCCCAGACACCGTCACCACCCGCGGTCAAAAACACCTGGAAGAACTAACGGAAATTGTCAAAACCCCCAGCCTCACCCATCCCGACATTAACCACCGGGCAGTGATGATCTATTTCATCAACCGAGAAGACTGTGATCGCTTTGCCCCCGGCGATGAGCGCGATCCCCGCTACGGCGAACTACTGCGGACTGCCCGCCAAGCCGGCGTAGAAATCCTCCCCTGCCGCTTTTCCGTCACCCCCGAGGGAGTCCACTTTCTGGGACTGGCTTCCTGTAGCTTTTAATCGCCCCTTTAATCGGCGCAGAGCCGTCCCTTAGCCTTTCTTCCCTTGGCTCTTCTTCTTAGCATTGCGCTTCATCCACTCTTCGATGAAGTTGGTATAGACCTCGCCCCTTAAAAACTCCGGGGATTCCATAATTTGCTGGTGAAAACTAATGGTGGTGGGAACGCCGGTAATAGCAAATTCATTGAGCGCCCGCTGCATCCGCCGAATCGCCACCTGACGGGTGGGTCCCCAGGCAATCAATTTACCAATGAGGGAGTCGTAATAGGGGGAAATTTCATAGTCCGTATACACATGGGAATCCATGCGGACACCGGGACCACCGGGGGGCAAATAAGCGGTAATCCGTCCGGGATTAGGGCGGAAATTGTGGGCGGGATCCTCGGCATTAATGCGGCATTCAATGGCGTGCCCCGAAAGATTGATCTCGTCCTGGGTCACGCTGAGGCGATCGCCCTGGGCAATGCGAATTTGTTCTGCAATCAGGTCCAACCCACAAATCATTTCCGTCACCGGATGCTCCACCTGAATCCGGGTATTCATCTCCATAAAATAAAAATTGCCGTGAATATCCACGAGAAATTCAACGGTGCCCGCCCCCACATACCCGATGGATTTCGCCGCAGCAACGGCAGCCTGCCCCATCTTCTCCCGCAGATCCGGATTCAAGGCGGGGCTAGGGGCTTCTTCCAAAAGCTTTTGGTGACGGCGCTGAATGGAACAATCCCGTTCCCCCAGATGCACCACATTGCCATGGCTATCGGCCAAAATCTGAAACTCAATATGGCGAGGCTTTTCGATGAATTTCTCCATATACAGCCCTGGATTGCCAAACGCCGCCTCCGCCTCCCCATAGGCCGCCTGGAAAAGCTTAGAAAAATCCTCGCGATCGCGCACCAACCGCATCCCGCGACCACCGCCGCCCGCCGTCGCCTTAATCATCACCGGATAGCCCATGGACTCTGCCAAGGCTTTACCCTCATCCTCATTTTCCAGGAGTCCATCACTCCCAGGAATGGTGGGCACCCCCGCCGCCTGCATGGTCGCCTTTGCCGTAGATTTATCCCCCATGGCCAAAATCGACTCAGCGGTGGGACCAATAAACGAAATCTGGTGATCGTTGCAAATTTCGACAAATTTCGCGTTTTCCGACAAAAACCCATAGCCCGGATGGATCGCCGTCGCATTGCAGGTCAGGGCCGCCGAAATAATATTGGGAATATTGAGATAACTTTTGGCGCTAGCGGCCTCTCCAATACACACTGCTTCCGTAGCCAACTGCACGTGGAGGGATTGGCGATCAGCGCTGGAATGGACTGCCACCGTTGCGATGCCCAATTCTTCACAGGTCCGAATAATTCTCAGGGCAATCTCACCACGGTTGGCAATCAGAATTTTGGAAAAACGCATCGATGTCTACGGCTGGATGGAACGCAAGCCGATCGCGACCAGGCTCAACGGGGTGGGGCGATCGCACGGCGCTAGGCAGTGACCAATCTACCACTTGATCCGCCCGCTATTCGTCTGGGGCAATCCGGGCTGGCGTCCCCCACGAAAGTCCCCCACAGTCAGCGGCGATCGCATTCGACCCTAGCCTTTCCCCTAGCCCCTGGTCCTCTACCCTCTAGAACAGGGCCCAATCGTGGGTGGTCAAGCGCTTCAACTGCTGCACTCGCTGGGTGAAATATCGGGGCGTGAGCCGACTATAGTCATGCATCAGGCCAATGGTGATACCAATCCCCCAGGACCAAATATGGGCCGCCTGGGTCAACTGTTGCAGCGCCGCCTCCTCATCCGCCCCCAGGGTAACCACCTGACGATAGCCCTCCAAAAAGGCATCTCGATTACGCTTATTCAGCCCCGCCTGGAGTGCCACCTGAAGAAATTTAGCGAGGTCAAACGCCCTTAATCCATAGCCGCACTGATCAAAATCAAACAGCGTCGGCTTTTGATTCAGGAAATGGACATTGCCACTGTGGGGATCCCCCCAGCACACCACCCGTCGAGGAATCTGGACCGACAACGTCTCCATCGTGGCCTCAATGGACGCCACCGTTTCACACAAAAACTCCCACTCCGCCGGGCGATCGCGCAGGAACGGGTCAATAATCGCCAGGGAGCGATGCAACAATAAATCTGCATCTAAGGGGGGACGATAGTGGACGCTGCGAAACTCATGGGACGCCTGGTGCATATGGGCCAAAGTTTGCCCTAGAATCCTGCCATGCTCCTGGTCCAAGTCCCCCATCAACACATCCCCCGGTGCCCGGCGGAACAGGGCCGCATATCGCTTACCCTCCGGTGCCACCAAATTCACCGCCAAATTACCGGTATGGGTGGGCAACGGTGCCGAAACCGGCAAGCCGCAGCGGCGCAAAAACTCTAGAAACTCCAGCTCAAAATACACCTCCCCCCGCGATCGCCAATGGTGGTGGGAAACCCGCAGAATATACTCCTCAGCGGCAGTCCGCACCAGATAAACGTCGCTCAGACCCCGGTGCCAAAAATAAATTCCCTCGACCGCGCCCACCCCATACTGGGGCAAAACCTGAAGCCGCAAGGCTTCACTGGACAGGGTGGAATAAACCGTCGGGAATGCATCCTGAGCGCCTGTCTTCACTAAAGCAGATTGGGCTGGGGATCGGAGTTCAAACATTGATCCACCTCTAGCCGGGGTGTTTGTGTATCAAAAAAAATAGGTCTAGAGCCAGACCTCACCCTATGCTAGGAACTCCATTTCTGTATTTTTGTTACTTACACTACCTTTCAGCCCAACCTTCAGGGATCTGTGACCGTTACTACATGCAAGATATGTAACTTCCACATTTTCCATCGAGGGGCAGAGGGTCCCCTCGACAAGCCAACGCGGTTTAATAACGGGTCAGTAACGGGTCAATTCTGATAGGGCTAGGCTTTCGGAGTGGCCGGTTCATACAGATACTCAAACCAGTTTTCATCGAGATCCCGCCCATAGAAGGACGCGGTTCCGTCCCGATGTTCATGAATTTCCGTAACGGAGACGCCCTTATCTTGAAGCTCCTGGTAAGCCGCTTCCATTTCCGATCGCTGGTCAAAAATGAAACCAAAGTGGGGGCCGGCTTGGTCATAATCGGGGCTCATCAGGGCGAGGCCATCGTCACCGGCTTTCAGGTAAGCCCAATCGCTATCTTCCCAAACCAGGTCCAGCCCCATTCCTTTATAGAAGGCGGCAGCAGCAGACACATCTTTGACACAGATAGCGACATGGCCGAGTCGTTTCAATTTCATAGCGATGATCGGTTCGTTAATGCAGGGTTTTCAGACGGGTTTCAGACCATAGATCTTTGATTATGCCCCCCATTGCTAGGTTTGGGAGCTGAGATCCCGATTAGGCGAGAAACACTGGAGGCCATCGAAAAAAGCAAAAAGGGAGATCAAGCGAGAGAAAGTCAAAATCAAGCCCCATTAGGGCGAGGTTGAGGATGGCGCTCCCCCAGCGGGGACAGCGCGATCAAGCTGAGCCTGGGCTTGGCGATAGCACTGCACTTCCCCTCGATCCAAGCAGAGTTTAGCCGCCTGCCGAAAATCGTCTTCAGCGGCGGCTTGATTCTGCAGTTGCTTTTGCAACAGCCCCCGCTGGTAATAGGCCAAAGCATAATCCGGGTCCAGCAAAATGGTTTGATTTAAATCCTCCAGGGTGCCAGGAATTTCCTGCAATTCCTGGCGGGCGATCGCCCGGTAATAATAGGGTGCAGCCTGATCCGGCGCTAGCCCGATCGCCACATTGAGATCACTGAGGGCCCCCTGCAGCTCCCCCGTCTGGAAATTGGCCTGCCCCCGCAACTGATAGGCGATCGCATCATTGGAATCCCGCTTAATCGCCTGAGTACACTGCTCAATGGCCGCCGGCCAAGCGGACCGCAGGGTCTCCACCCGACATAGCCCCCGATAGGCCGCCGCCCAATTGGGCTGCTGTTCCAATGTCTGTTTAAAATCCGCCACCGCCGGATCCTGTTCCCCCCGCTCCAACTGCAACAATCCCCGCCCCAAATAAGCCGCACTGAACGAGGGATTCAGCTCCACCGCCTGATTAAAACTATTGAGGGCGCTATCGCGATCGCCCAACATCCGCTGCACCAGGCCCAAATACAAATGCACCGCCGGCTCACGATAATCCTCCTGCAACGCCCGATTTAAATCCGTCACCGCCGCCCGCCATTCCCGACGGGCAAAATGGACCGTCCCCCGCTGGAAAAACCCCCGTCCCGTCACCGACCAGGACAACGCCTTGGTATAGTCCTCCACCGCCTGGGAATACTCCGTCGCCTGCTTATCCAACATCCCCCGGTCCGCCGCCAACTGCCGAGATATATTATTCAGCCGCGCCGCCGACAGAGATTTCAAAAAAAGTTGAGGACGAACGGGCTCCAACACCGCCTCCCCCTGCCCCCGGTAATAGGCCGCGATCGCCCCCTGGGGCAGCTCTAAAAACCAACTCAGCCCCACCAGGGCAACCCCGCCTAACCCCACCGCCCAGGGGAACCACCGCGATCGCAGGGTCTTTTCCAGGGGAGACACCATCGCCGGTTGCTGCTGAGTGCTTAAACCTTGCCGGAATGATATCCCCGCCGACAGCCCGCCCGATAAGCCCCCCGATAGCCCCCCTGACAACATCGCCGTCTCTTCAATGGGAATATTGGCAAACTCGTATAAATCCGCCAGGATATCCTCCGCCGACTGATAGCGCTGGGTATGGGAATGGTGGATCATCCGGTCGACGATGGCCGCCAACCCCGGCGTCACCGACACCATTTCCCGCCATTCCAACTTGCCCACCTCCCCACCGCGATCGCCCCGGAGCTGCTGCAACTGTTCCGACGACAGCCCCCCCAACGCCTGAATCGCAATCATCCCCACCGCGTATAAATCACTATTCAGACGAGGATGGCCATAAAACTGCTCCACCGGCATATAAGCCGGCGTCCCAGCAGCGATCGTCCGCGCCGCCGCCTCTTCCTCACCCCCCTCCTGCTGAATAATCTCCTTCACGGAGCCAAAATCAATCAGCACCAACTTGCCGTCAGAAT
>CAZZMD010000020.1:12139-21014 GCA_964655355.1 uncultured bacterium | reverse complement strand
GCACGCCGTCGTCCCGCAGCATGACATTCTCGAGCTTCAAATCCCGGTGGATGACATTCTGGCCATGGACAAAGGTCAGCACCTCCAGAATCTCAATCAAAATCCCAATGACCCGATGTTCCGGCAACGGCTCCCCCGTCGGCATCTCCTTCGACAACGGATGCCCCGGCGTAAATTCTTTGACTAAATAAAACTGTTTACCTTCCTCGAAATAGGCCAACAATCGAGGAATTTGACCATGGGTGCCCAGCTTCTCCAGCATCTCCGCTTCCCGCTGGAACAGGCGATGGGCATTTTTAATCGCCGTCGGATTCGGCCGCAGCAGCCGCAACTGCTTCACCACACATTGGGGATAGCCTGGCCGCCGTAAATCCGCCGCCAAGTAAGTTTTTCCGAAGGCACCGCCCCCCAACACTTGGAGGATGCGATAGCGCTTATCTAGCAGTTGCCCAATCACGCAGGAGTCCCATGGGGTTGTAGAAGTGGATGCGTCCTATTTCAAGCCCAGTCAGCCGGCATACCCGTCATCCCCTAAGGCGTGCCAGGCACCGTACTGTCGATCGCAGGTCCATTATCCACCGCTCCCCCGTCTCCCGCTTCAGTATCAGTACCAGTATCTCCGGTCTCAATCTCCTCTTCCTCCAGCGATAGCGGCACCTCCCGCTCCTCCGCATCGGACAGCAGCGGTTGAATATCAGAGCGCCCCGCCTCCAACTGCTGGATTTGGTATTGGGCATCGCGGTAGCATCCCAAACGCCCCTGATCCAAACACAACTTAGCGGACTGCTTCAAATCGGTCAGCCCGCCAGCCCGATCGCCCTGACTTAGCCGAGCCACCCCGCGATCGTAATACACCAACGCATGGGAGGGATGGAGGCGAATGGCCTGGTTAAAATCCTCCACCGTACCCTGCAATTCCCCCAGCTCGTACCGGGCCAGCCCGCGATTGTAATAGGGATCCGGATCCTCCGGCGCCAACTGAATCGCCACATTAAAATCTTCGATCGCCGCCTGCAAATCCCCAAGCCGCCGATGGGCTAACCCCCGGTTTTGATAGGCCAACGCATAATTTGGATTTAATTGGATGGCCTGGGTAGCATCGTCGATCGCCCCCTTCTGATCATCCAGATTGGACTTCGACAAACTGCGATTCAAAAACGCCGCCGCCAGCACCGTCACCTTATCGTTATCGCCCCGCTCAATCGCCTGGTCATAATCGGCGATCGCCGCCTCATCATCCCCCAAATCCGCCTTAACATTGCCCCGATTGAGATAGGGAGCCGGCAACGCGGGATCATACTCAATAGCCTGGTTATAATCCTCGATCGCCCCCTGCAAATCCCCCAGGAAATACCGAGCATTGCCCCGCTGGAAATAAGCCTGGGCAAACTGGGGCCGTAGCCGAATCGCCCGATCTAAATCCGCGATCGCCGCCTGATAATCCCCCGCATCGATATACACCGCCCCCCGGCGATACAACGCATCGGGGCTATTGGGGGACAAATTAATCGCCTCCTCATAGGCCTCCACCGCCCCTTTAAAGTCGCCCGCCGCCAACTTGCCATTGCCATAGTTCACCCAATAGGCACTTTGCAGGGGACGAATGGCGATCGCCAACCCCACCAGCGTCACCACCAGGGCCACCGCCGCCACCCCTGCCTTACGCTTATCCTGCAACCAGGGCCATCGCCGCCAGGGCTGAGGCATCCAGCTCACCAACGACAACTTTGACGTCGCCGGTTTGCGCGCGCCCCCCGGTCGACCCGGTCGACTGCCCATCCCTAAGCCACTATTGCCAGACGCCGACAACCCCGCCTCACTCATCAAGCCATAGAGGGTTTTGAGATCATTGAGGGCCTCCTCCGCCGACTGATACCGCAGATCAAAATGGGGACGAATCAACCGATCAATAAAATCCGCCAGGATGGGATCCACCGCCGCCGCCGAACGCCAATTCAACCCCTCCCCCGCTGCCTTCGCGGTCCCTGCCCCCATCTCCGCCGGCGCGGTCCCATTCCCCGGTCCATCCCCCGGAGAAACCGCCCCCGGCTCACCCTTAGCACCATCAATTCCGGCCCCCTCAAAGGGATTTGAATTATCTCCCTGCACCGGATTAGCCGGCGATCGCGACGCCCCATTCAACCGCCCTTCCGACGGCTCATCCCCCCCCGATGCCCCTCCAAGACTACCCCGTCGCCCCATCAGCAACAATTCCTTCGCAGACCACCCCGTCAGGGCCTGCACACAGATCATCCCCGCCGCATACAAATCACTGTTATAGAGCGGATTCCCCTGCCGCTGCTCCGGCGACAGATACGCCAACGCCCCAACACCAATATCCTTCGGCACCTCAGGCTGAGCCCGAGGAGACGGATTAGAAATTTCTTGAATCAACCCAAAATTAATCAGCACCAGCCGCCCATCACTATCCCGGCGCACCAGATTCTCGGGACGAATATTACGGTGAATTACCCCATTGTTATGCACATAGCTCAGCACCGTCAGCACGTCATAGAGCAACCGAATGACAAAATCCTCCGAGAGCTGCTGCCCCGGCGACAGCTCCTGACTCAGGGGATGCCCCAGCACATACTCCTCAACAAAATACAGCTGAGTATCCTGCTCAAAACAGGCCAGGAGCTGGGGAATACACTCATGGTTCCCTAACTTTTCCAGGGTTTCAGCCTTCTTCTTAAACAGAAGCTGAACCACCTGAAGCGCCTTAGGATTCCGGCTGGGAAACTGAAACTGCCGAACAATGCACTGGGGATACCCCGGTCGACGCATATCCGCCGCAAGATAAGTTCTGCCAAAGGACCCCGACGCTAACCCTTCCACAATGCGATACCGGCGATCCAAAAGCTGACCAATGGCGAGGCCGGGGGGAGGATTAGTGTTAGACCGCCGGGGCTTTCTGGGGACAGCGGGCTTGGGGTTTGGGGTGGCGTCGGGTTTCAAGATTGTCGGAAATGGGCGCGAGTAGGTGTGGCTCGGGGGTTATTAAAACCCCTAGGAGAGCCTTGGAGGAATCAGCAGGCGATGAATGGATATCTCAGCGGTGATATCTCGACGGCTATGTGGCAAGTCTAACCAGCCAATGGGCTTGAGTCTAGTTTAGTGCGTTGGCTAATGGGGGGGACGTTAGGGAGAGGAACAGAGCGGACGGCCAGTGTAACGAGCGCTGTAACGGAGTGCGATCGCCCTAATGAGTCCCATGACGAAATCGACATGTAAGGACCGTCCGCCATAGCAGGTGGGCTAGACCTGGGAAGACGAAGGTTGTCTGTCGGCCGTTCGTCTGTTTTATCCTGGGAGCCCCCCTTGTGATGGCTGCTGCACCGTTTGGTTCGTTTGACTCCTCGGATCCGATCGACGCTGTCCCTTCATCGGCGATGGATTGGATCGGGGAATGGGAGGACGCAGTAGGCCCTGATCGCGCCGTACCGGATCGCGCCATAGACGCCATCGGAAATGCCATCAACATCGGCAATGGATGGGGCGAAGGGCAGAGCCCTGAGAGCATTAGCCCTGAGAGCATTGACAGAATCCAATATCAGTATTGGCTAGAGCACACCCGAGTGCCCTCATCCCCTCGGTTCCACGGGCAGAGTTGTTTAGATGACACCTTGACCACCCTGGAAGCAGCGCTACAAAAAGGGGCGATCGCCGCCATCAAGGCCCCTTGGGGATTTGATCTCGTCTGTGATGCCACCAACGGGGAAGCGGTCCGGCGGCTACGGGACGGCAAAGGAACGATGCTGCCCCTAGCGCTAATGGTTCGCAACGGGGCGATCGCCCGGCAATACGCCACCGTGGGAGAACTGGAAGCGCAGGCCCTACAACAGCCCGGAGCCCCCATCGTCGTCCTACGGGCTCAGCCCCAGAATGCGCCCCAGGATGCCGTACCGGACGAGGGCATCGCCGCAGAAATACGCCCCTCGGGAGAGATCGCGGCATTACGGGACACCCTGGGGATCATGTTGCCCCCCAACGCGCTCTATCAAAAACTATTAGATCAATTAGATCACCCGCTGATGATCACCAGTGGCAATCTGGCGGGGGGCGTGCCGGGGGTGGATAACCATCAGGTGCGGCTCCAACTGGGGGCGATCGCCGACTATTTTCTAATGAACAATCAGCCGGTATCCCACAGTGTGGAAGCCTCGATTGTTCAGGTTTTATCGTTATCCCCTACCCCCGAGGCAAAATCGTCTGATCCAGATCTAGCTTCTGGGCAGACATTAGCCCCGTCAGCCCAGACACAGCAATTGCAGGTGATTCGGCGATCGCGGGGACAGGCCTCCACCCTGATCCAACTCCCCGATGGATTTGAGGTCTTGCCCCCCATCCTGGCCATGGGGCCCACCTTCGACAACACCATTGCCCTCCTGCGCCGCAACCATGCGGTCCTATCCCGGCACTTGGGACACCTCGACACCGCCAGCGGTTTACAAGCCCACCAGGCCGCCCTACATCACCATCGCCACCTGTGGAACTTTGACCCCCACCTGGTCGCCGTCGAGACCCATCCGGACTATCACCCCACCAAACTCGGTCGAGAATGGCACCAGGACGCCCATCCCACCGTTGCGGTGCAACACCACCATGCCCACCTCGCCGCTTGCCTGGTGGATAACAAAATCGCCCTAACGGCAGCCCCAGTGCTCGCGCTAGCCCTCGACGACTTTGGCTACGGCGACGACGGCACCCTTTGGGGCGGAGAACTGCTATGGGGGTCTTACCAATCCATCACCCGGCTAGGCAGCCTGCGGCCCATGCCCCTCCCCGCCAGCCGCCTCAAGCGCCGCCATCCCTGGCCATGGGCCCTGACCCAAACCCTGACCCAGTCTCGCCCCAAAACCTCCTCCCTCGGCTGGCTGTTGGGGGAAGTCGCCGTCACCATGGGATTGGTCCGGGACCAAGATTCCCACGGGATTCTGCTATTAGAAGAACTTGCCCGCCAAGGGCTATCTGAGCGCCCCCCCATCACCGCCGATTTATCGCCCCAACAAGTTTGGCTCAATCAGGAGCTAGCGTATCCATTCCCTACGATCGCGATCGCCCGACAGAGTCATCAACCCGAGCAGGCATCGGGGGCGGAATCCATAGACGGACCGTTTTTACACCTGGATTCGGATCCCATGTGGCAAGCCTTGATGCGCGATTTACGCCACCGCTGCGATCGCTCCACCATCGCCGCCAAATTGCATCTAGGGTTAGCCCATGGGCTGGCCAATTGGGTCAATATGGCGCGATCGCAATGTTTTTCCCCGGCCTGCCAGCCCCCTGTAGCCGCCCCTCCCACGGCGATCGCCTTAACGGGCAGTGTGTTCCAAAATCGACTGCTGCTCCAGCTATTGGTCCCCCAACTGCAACAGCAAGGGCTGCAGGTTTTGCTCCACCGAAACATCCCCATGGGCGACGGAGGCGTTGCATTGGGTCAGGGGATCATCGCAGCCGCTCAATATTTAGAGCGATCATAATTTAGGGAGATCAACCGTTAGTCACTCGTAAAACTCCCATGTCTCATCCTTCAGACAGCGTTGACCGTATCTACCCTAAGCCGGCAACCAGTCCCCGTTTACCGTGGTTCCTCAACCCATTTTTATTAATTACCATCGCGGCGATCGCCATCGGAGCCTGGGAAACCTATCGCTACTGGGGTTATTTCTTAGTTCGTCCTGCCCTAATAGATGAAATCGAAGAATTTGAGACCGTTGAAGGCTGGGGAAGTCTTGAGTGGGAAGAATCCACCATTAATTGGCAGGACTTAGAAAATCCAGAGCTCGAGATTGAAATCGAGACTATCCTGCCCTGGCCAGAGGTCGTCAAAGCAGCCAATGAATCCTGTGAAAAAGCGTCTCGTTTTTTCATGGATCCTGCTTGTTTATACAATGAAGCAACGATTTATTTTAATAGTCAAAAACTGATCACGGCTGACACGCCTCAGATGTCTTCCACCAGTCTCATGGACTGGCATCATAACAAGCTTGTGGAAACCGGATTAATTGAAATACCTCAGGCGGATTATCTGGCCCATGACTATCGCTTAGGTTTGATCGTAGCCGGACACGATCGCCAGGACACCCCCCTAATTTTTATTGGTCTACAAGGGGGTCAGGTCGAAAATGATCATTACCCCTATTACGAGGTCATTCTTCGTCGAAACATCGACGCACCAGGGGGATGGGAGGTGATTGCCCAACGGATATTTGCGATCGAAATAGCCGGATTGGAACAGGTGGACCACATCATTTGGATTTACTACACGATTATGTGGTGGGGATTTTTGTTGCCAATTCCTATCCTGTTCTATGCCCCAAGAATTTGGAAGCGATTCAAGGCCCAGTGACTATTGTCCTACGCTTGCCAGAACTTTCTTACGCCAAGCAGTATCTGCTTTTCGACTGGTCATAATTTCTAGTAGACGAATACCAGATTGAGGTTTCGTCTCAAATTGATCAGCAAATTGCGACCAAGATGTAATGAGCTGATAATCAACACCATAGGCTGTACACAAGCTGGAAAACTCCAGCTTTTGGGGTGTAGCAAAAAACTCTTCAAAGGGTGGATTAAATTGAGACACAGGCAACATTTCAAATATGCCGCCACCATCGTTATTGATCAGAATAATCGTTAAATTTCCCTTGAAATGCGATCGCCCCAAAAAACCATTGGTGTCATGTAATAACCCCAAATCCCCCGTCAACATCACCGTAGACGTATCGGGATCACTATGGGCAATTCCCATCGCCGTCGATAAGGATCCATCAATGCCATTTGCCCCCCGATTAAAGAACGGTTGAAGATGGGACTCATTGGGCGGCAAAAACCATTCAATATCCCGCACCGGCATACTGTTATTGATAAACAGATTTGCGTTTTTAGGCAGAATCTGAGGCAAGAGCCAGGAAATTTTAGGTTCCAGTAACGACTCATGATTATCGAAAACCTGAGCGATCGCCCCCACAGTTTTTCGCTCCAGCACCAACCACTGGTCCAAATATTTCGTAATCGGCGCATCATCCCAATCCTCCATCCCCAACGCCAACGCTTCCACCGATCCCACAAGCGGCTGACTCGGACCATGGACCGGATCCAAATTGCGATCGCCCCACCGACTCAAAACCCATCGCCGCGCCTGGGTATAGGTCAGCCATTGCCGTAACACTTTGCTGGTGGGCAGAGCACCGATTTGCAACACCCCATCCGCTTGAAGGGCGATCGCCTGATCTGGGTGGCGAAGGGGGGGATCGTAAGTGGTGATCAGGTTGGGATTGAGGGACGCATAATTACGTAGAGGCGACAATCCCTCAGCCAGGACCGGCCATCCCAGTTTTTGGGACAGCGTAGCGATCGCCTGACAATACACCTCAGGAAATTCCGGCTGAACGGGGCCGACGATAATCACACCACGCGGCAGCGGCGATCGCCATTCCTCGGGGATTTGCACCGGCGAAAGACTCGGGGGCGACGGCGTGAGATGGGCGAAAAAGGGCGCGGGATTCGCGAGAATTTGGGCCAGGCGATCGCATTTTTCCGCGTTAGGAGGATCAGGAATTGGCGGCAAAGGATCCCGCAACGGCACATTGAAATGGACGGGGCCGGGGGCATTCAAGGCGCGATGATAACCATGGGCAATGGTTTGGCGTAGGTAAGCAAGCTGCATCAAATCCGGTTCCGGCAGCGCCAGTTCTTGATACAACACCGGATAATCACCGTAAAATTTCACCTGGTCGATCGCCTGACCCGCCGCACAATCTCGCAACTCCGGCGGGCGATCGCAGGTAAAAACCATCAACGGCACCCCACTTTCCCGCGCTTCAATCACTGCCGGGAAAAAATTCGCCCCCGCCGTCCCCGAGGTACAAATCAACGCCACCGGTCGATGGGTTTTACGGGCAATACCCAAAGCAAAAAAGCTAGCCGATCGCTCATCCAACAACGGAATAGCTTCCACCTCAGGATGATTGGCAACAGCAAATGTCAGGGGAGTAGAGCGAGATCCCGGACAGGCGATCGCGGTTTGGAGACCCAATCGCACCAGGGTTTCCACCAAAACACTCGCCCAAATTGCATTGGGATTTGCAAAACTAAGGGGCATTTTTTTCAGGGTTAAGATTACTAACTAATCCAACTGAATAGTTGATCAGCGCTTAATTCAAGGGGCAAATTATCCAAGCCTGTCAACTGATCCGCTCCTCGCTGTAGCGCCAAGCGATCGCCCGGCAGCAATACCATCACCACCTGTTCCATCGGGTCAACAATCCATCCCACCTGCATTCCTTCCCCCAAACAAATCTGAAGTTTAGCAATCAATCGCGTCATACTCTGATCGGGGGATAAAATTTCAATCGCCCAATCCGGTGCACCGATAAACGGACCATTTTCCTTGGGCAGGCGATCGCGCTTCACGACCGCCACATCCGGCACCACGGAATTTTCCGACAAAACACAGCGTAATTCTGGGAAGGCTTCGTAAGCACTATTAAAACTATCGATAAGTGCCGTCAATTGCTTTTGTAAAATGCTGTGAAAAAGAGTTGGCATTGGCTTTTGTGACGGCACCCCTTCGACCAATTCCCATGCCGGTGATTCATCAATATTTTCCCGTTCCAGAAAAGCGGTTAGGGATAAAGCTGTGACCGCAAAAGACGCCATAGCATTAAGACTTGGGCAGTTTCGGTAAAGGTTGAGTGGGGATGACTTTTTTATCGTACTCGTAGGCGGAAGAAATGCGGATGGTGTTGCCATCAACGTGGGCAATTTCCGGTTGGGGTGCGTCCCCACTATCGGCAGGGACACGGGCGGCACGGCTAGCGATACGGATTTGAGTTGCTTCCAGGCGGAGGGCACGGATTGTGGAAAGAGTGTA
>CAZZMD010000020.1:0-12129 GCA_964655355.1 uncultured bacterium | reverse complement strand
GATAGTGGCTTGATAATTGCCATTGGCTCCGGCGTGGGCAATGCCTCGCAGCCGCCCCCATACGATAATGTCACCGCCCGCAATCACCGCACCGCCGGGATTGATATCGCCCCGCACGATAACGGAGCCAGGATAATTAATTTCCACCCCCGATCGCACGCTCCGATCCAAATACAACCCATCAATCTCGCCCCCCCCATCGCCATCACTGCCATCATCTTCAAGCCCTTCCGATGGCACATAGCTCAACTCATAGCCCGTCGCGATCGCCACCTGGGCCGTCTCAGGCACATCACAAAACACCTTCACCGGCTGCAACTGCACCTCATCCAAGACTTCAGCGATCGCCTTCAATTGGCGCTCCTCCAACGCCCGTCCATAACAGATCAGCTCCACCTCCATTTCCGGCGTCCAAAACCGCTTTTCGTTATGGATTTGGTGCATCAGCTTTTGCCACAGAGCCGTCCAGGTGAGCCCGTCTTGGTTAGCACTGGGATCCGATGGCAAGGTCATCCGAACGCGATCGCCAACGGGAGCCAGGACCAATGTGGGCGATCGCTCAATGGGCGGCTCAAACCAAGCCACCGGTTCCGGCGTATCGTCCTCCTCTTCTTCCGCATCTGTCTTTGCGGCGGCGGCGGCCTCTACGGCGCCTGATGTTGCGTCAGTGCTTTCGGATTGAGCGTCTTCTGGCGATGACTCTGAAATTTCAGAATCAGAGTCTTCTTGGGTTTCGGACTGATCATCGGAGGCGATCGCTAAATCACCAAAATTCTGTGGAGGAGCCGGAGGCTGAGCGCCAGGATCGGGGGGATTTAACGGTAGGATTTGGCTCGGTTTTGGTTTGGGAGGAGGGACGGGATTCGTCAGCGGATCGACTGGCGCTTCGGTGCTGGCACCGGTGACCTCGTCGATAGGGTCAGAATGCTTGCGAGGGGCAACAGTAGCCATCGCAGCGGCAAGGTCATCCATGGAATGATCGGCAGAAGACTGATCGACCGAATCCGTTGGCGTTTCGCCTTGCATTTCGCTCGACGCCACATCTCTCAAATTACTATTCACATCCTCGTTAAGGGGATCTGCCGCCATACCAGCCACTCCAATGCCATACGCGCCAATTCCACCGGGCCACGACAGCCCTCGGTCCAGTATCCTAGCCTAGGTTCGAGTCCAGTTAAGTTTTTAGGGAATCCCCCACCACCATGCGGCTTTCACAGATGCTTTTCGTAACCCTCCGCCAGGATCCGGCAGAGGCAGTGGTGATCAGCCATAAGTTGCTGTTGCGGGCGGGGTTTATCCGGCAAATCGGCAGCGGAATTTATGCGTATTTGCCCATGATGTGGCGGGTGTTACGTAAGGTATCGCAAATTGTCCGAGAGGAAATGGACGCCACCGGAGCCCAAGAATGTTTATTGCCCCAATTGCAGCCCTCAGAGCTATGGCGGGAGTCAGGGCGGTGGGATACCTACAATGCTGAGGGAATTATGTTCTCCCTCAGCGATCGCCAGGATCGGGAATTGGGCTTAGGACCAACCCACGAGGAAGTGATTACAGCGGTAGCGCGGGACATGATCAAGTCCTACCGCCAACTGCCCCAGAACTTATATCAAATTCAAACCAAATTCCGCGATGAAATCCGCCCCCGATTTGGCCTACTGCGGGGTCGTGAATTCATCATGAAAGACGCCTATTCTTTCCATGCCGACGAGGAAAGTTTAGCCAAAACCTACGACGACATGGACGAGGCGTACAAAAAAATCCTGACCCGATGCGGTTTAAAATTTCGCCCCGTTCAAGCCGACTCTGGAGCGATCGGCGGGAGCGCATCCCAGGAATTTATGATCTTGGCCGAAACCGGCGAAGACGAGATTTTGTATACGGAGGATGGTCAATACGCCGCCAACATTGAAAAAGCAGTTTCGTTGCCCCCCGATGCCGTCCCCTCCAAGTTCAACACCTTTGAAGCGATTGAGACACCCGGTACGGTTACCATCGCAACCCTATGCAAAGCGTTAGATTGTGATCCGACCCAAACTGTCAAAAATGTCCTCTACGAATGTGTGTTTGACAATGGGTTGCTATTGCCAGTGCTGGTGTCGATTCGTGGCGATCAGGACGTTAACGACATCAAATTATTCAATGAGCTAACCCGTCGAGCTGAAAGCTATGAAGCGACCAAGGTTTTATCCCTGGAAGTGCCCGATGATGAGCGTTTGAAAAAGTGGACAAGCCAGCCCATTCCCCTAGGCTATATCGGTCCTAATCTCAGCGATGATTGCCTCAAAAAAGGTGACAGCATTGCCCCTCAATTCCTGCGATTAGTCGATCCAACCGCAGCAGAATTAAAGGGATTTGTAACCGGTCAAAATAAGGTTGATTTCCATGTTGTGGGTGCCAATTGGGGTGACCAGTATCCGCTGCCAGATGCGGTGGATTTGCGGGAAGCTCAAGCCGGCGATCGCGCCATCCATAATCCCGATCAAATCCTAGAAACCGCCCGGGGCATCGAAGCGGGGCATATTTTCCAACTGGGCTTGAAATATTCCCAGGCAATGGAAGCCAAATTTATGGATGTGAACGGTAAGCCCCAGCCCCTATGGATGGGGTGCTATGGCATCGGGGTCTCACGGATTGCCCAGGCAGCGGTGGAACAATGCCATGATGATCGCGGCATTATGTGGCCCAAAGAAATTGCGCCCTATCACGTGATCATTACCGTCCCCAACGTGAAAGCAGACGACCAAATGGAAGTCGCCACAAAACTGTATGAGGAGCTAACGACGGCTGGCATTGAGACCCTACTCGATGATCGCCCAGAGCGAGCGGGGGTGAAATTCAAAGATGCGGAACTGATTGGCATTCCCTACCGCGTCGTGACCGGGCGATCCATTGCCGATGGCGAAGTGGAACTGGTCAGCCGAGCAACCGGTGACGCAACGAACGTAGCAGTCGATGCCGTTGTAGACCAGTTAAAGTTGGAATTAGCGGACGTTCTTTAGTGCCCTAGGGAGACTGCCCCGTGTCATCCCCTTTAACCCCTTTAACATCCCCGGATATCACCTATCCCGAAACCGACTACCCCGAAACTGACGGACAGCCGATGGTTAGCAATACGGTGCAGTTTCGGTGGTTGGTCATGATTAAGCAAAACCTGGAGCGGTTGCAATTAGACTCGCCCTTGTTTGTAGCGGGAGATTTGTTCTGGTATCCCGTAGAAGGACGGCCAGATATTCGAGTCTCACCGGATGTGATGGTAGCGGTAGGGCGGCCACCGGGCGATCGCGGTTCCTATTTGCAATGGCAAGAGGACAACATTGCCCCCCAAGTGGTGTTTGAAATCCTGTCGCCCGGGAATACCCTACGGGAAATGAGCAACAAGCTATTGTTTTATAACAACTACGGCGTCGAAGAATATTATGTTTTCGATCCCACGAAAAACATTTTGGACGGCTGGCTTCGCACGGAATCAGGGTTTGATTCCATTGCTGAAATGAATGGCTGGACCAGTCCAAAGCTGGGGATTCAGTTTGATTTATCGGGCGAAGCATTGACCATGAAAATGCCCGACGGCAAACCCTTTGAGACCTATCAGGAATTAACCGAGCGGGCGGAGGCTGCCGAGGTAGCCGCCGCAAGTGCCGAGCAGGCACTGGAGGAAGAGCGATCGCGCTCAGCAAAATTAGCAGAACAGCTAAAAGCCTTAGGGATTGATCCAGAAACCATCTAAATCCAGGTCACTAGAAGCGGGCACGATTAATCTTCGCCATCTGCCAGGTCGTAATCGTCCCAATGGGAGCCCAGAGCAAATAGGGAATCAAAAAGGCGATCGCCGTCGTAGAAACAGGACCAACCCATAGGGTCAGGATAAGCCCCCAGATCCAACCAATCCCGCCAATAAACGTCCCCACCCAAAGGCTCCGCAACCAAAACATAACCGGCGAATAGGCAATCACCAATAGCTCTAACAGGGCATAGCCGCCCATGCGAGCCCAAGTGCTAGCCTGTCCCGGTTCCGCTTGCCACACCTCATGGGCGGAGATGGCACCAGCGACAAAAATGACGCTCCAAATCACCGGAATCCACCGCTCAAACGTTAACCACTCGGGCCGACGCTGACGGTTAAACCACCGAATATCCTGGGGACGGATCGCGCTGGACAGACTAGCGATCGCCACGGTCACCCCCGCAATCACCATCCAAGGCTGAATCATCGGTCTCGCCTCAATTGCCGCTTCATTATTCTTCCATTACCGAACCGAACGCTCCAACTCGCGATCGCCCTCCCCTGTTTCCGTGGATTTAGCGTGCGATCGCCTCTGCAACGGTTTTACGGGCTGTGGTCGTCCCAACCCATCGGTCAACGCATAGCTACGGGTCAATAGCCAGAACCAGGTTTCCGGAGACTTTGGCTCTAACCAGGACTGAAGCCTTTGGGCGATCGCCGGCAGCCAGCCAAACAGCCACCCCAAAAACGCGACCCACGTAAAACTCAGATAACTCCCGAGCCAACGCAATAAATCCACCGGACCCGCCGAATCAAAAATCCACCACAACAGCGTCGGATTTTGCCATGCCGCCGTTAAGGCCAACTGATTAAACGTCGTCCACTGGCCCCGATCCTTAATAAAGTCATCGGCAACCTCAGGATCCGCATCCGCCAACAACCCAAAGAAAGTATTCAGCATCGCATTCACCCGTTGGGGCGGAAGCTGCCGCCCGGTGGGCACCATCATGCCCTTGGAGAACATCCAGGTCACGGCAATATTGCTTTGATAGGCTCGCACCTGCTCCAGCTGTTTCGCCGCCAACAGATTATGGCGCAGCGCCGTGTCAAATAAATCCACCAATCGACTGAGGTTACGCACCATCGAGCCAAAGCCGGTAAACACTAGCGGCGACTGCAACGACGCCGCATCCCCCAGGGCAACCAGGCGGTCAAACGCAACCGTGCGATCGCCCTCACCCAGGCTGAAATAACCGGGAATATACCCAAAGGTCGCCTTCCCCCACTCCAGGGCATCCATATCGCAGCGACGATACTCCGGCAGGATCGTAAAAAAGTCCTCGTACATCTCCAGAAGGGATCCAGGATTTTGCTCATTCACCTGGTGATAGTGGAAGAGATACACCGTCAACGCGCCATCCTCCGCCGGGAACAGCTCCCAGATAAGCTGCCGGCCGCGGGAAATATCCCCATGGCTAAACAGCACATCCCCATAGGTTTGGTCCCACACCTCCGGCGCAAACCCCGAATTAATCACCGCCCCAACCGTCGGACAAACACTATCAAACGGACGCCCCTGATTAAGCTGCCAAGCGATCGGCGACGCCGTCCCCATCGCATCCACCAACAACCGCCCCGTCGCCCGTCGTCCCTGCCCCGTCGGTAAATGGGTCGCCGTAATCAACGTGCCATCATCAAAAATCTCCGCCCGTTGAAACTCCGTCTCATCCCAAATTTCCCCCCCCGCCGCCGTCAACTTCTCGCCACAAAGCTGAATAAACCGATCCGCCGCGATCGCCACATTCAGTACCGTCGGGGTATGCAGCACATTCGCCCGGGACTGGGGCGGATTATTCGCATCAAAAAACTTGTGAAACCCATCCTTATATTCACAAGCAATCACGCTTTCAAACTCTTCCGCCGTAAACAGCCCCAAATCAATCAAACTCTGGAACTCAGCGCGGGAAATATTCCACTCCCGATTCATCCGCCCAAAGGGCATCCGCTCCAACAACAACACCCGATAGCCCAACCGGGCCATCGCCGCCGCATGGACCACCCCCAGGGCACCCCCCACATAAATCAGATCAAAATTCTGGTCAGACGCTCCATCCCCCGTCGGTAAATTCCCTGCCGATCGCTCCACGACAATTTTCGGATTCTGGGGCGATCGCACCCCCTCCCGCCAACGCCGCTCCCACCAATAGGCCCGAGTCAGATCAAACTCCCCCTTCGGCATCTTGCGGAAATACTTCACCGTCCGGGGATACTGCGCCTCCAAAGCATCAAAAATTGAGTCTTTGCTGAGGTCAATCTCCGGCGGCTCAGGATAAGTGGCCGGGAAGCGATCGCTCAACCCCCGCTCCAACTCCACCAACACTGTGCGCTCCTCAGGCAGTGCCATCGCCGCCCACCGGAATACTTTTATGTAAGTCGTTCGCTGAACCGTCCAGACACAGCCCACCAAATCCGCATCCGCCGGGGACTGGCGATCCACCCCCTTACCCGGGCCATACCAACGAAATCCCGACTCGGTCCCCACCGTTGTGCCCACCGACCCCTGAAACTCCCCCTGCAACCATTCACAGACTGCATTTGTATCAGGCGTAGGCACTTCGCGGTAAAGCAGTTGTTTCATGGGGACTTGGGGAAAATAACTGGGCGGGTGGAGGAGCAGAGGGAGTCCGACACAGACTGCCAAGGAAAACGAGTTAAAAAACCATTTTCAAGACAGTCTAAGGCAGCACACTGTCACAAAGCATCAGAAAAGCCCCAACGGGGCACCAATAAACCCCAACGGGACACCAATAAGCCCCAACGGGACACCAATAAACCCCAGCGGGGCACTAATAAATAAAACGAGCAATTTATAAACCCCCCAAGGGGCAATTCACGAAATGGTCTATGGAGAGATGCTTCGCGTCGACTCGTGGGGCATTCTAAAACCGGGTCGGCAGCAAGGGGAAACTGCGAGCCATCGTTCCTCCCAGTCCACGCAAAATCATGACAATGTAGCGCCCCTCTGGACGCCCAATGCCGCCCGTGCCGTGTTTTGGAGGGCAGCCCTGCGCAGGGGAGACGATACACATCATTAAGACAATCCCAAGCCATCCCCCAGTTTGCTCATAATGCGCTATGGTGCAGCCATCGTTAGGCATTAATAATCTTAATGATATTTCATACTAATTATTTCTTTGAAAACAGTTCAGGCGGTTGCAGTGGTTATGGTTTTGCCGGAATGGTACAGCGCGATTGTAGATTATGACTCTCGGGGTCCAACTCGCTCCACCGAGGATTATGTGGCAGCGATTTTGCAGGCGGTAACGGGGGTCATTAATGGCGCGATCGCCCAGGGTCAGTCCCTAGAGGAAGTTCAGGGGGCCCTGATGAAGGACGATCAGGTGTTGAGTCAGGAATATCGTCTCTGGCTGAGTCAATTAGTCGGCGCTGAGTGGGAAGCCCGCTCCCTAGTCCCCGTCGCGGTAACGGCCCTAGATACAAAGGCGCTTCATCAGGCTAATCATTTGGAATCCTGCGTAGGTGTTCTGCCCCAGTCGGCTTAGGAGAACGGGTCGCCATGGCCTGACAGTAGGCTTGAACCTGTAGATCAATCCCCGTAATTGCCGTCCCCACCACCGTTGCCCAGGCCCCCAGATCTAACGCTTGGCGAGCCATAGCAGCAGAGTGGATCCCCCCTTCACACAGGACCGGCACGGACAAAGACTGAGAACAAAGTTTGAGCACATCCCAGCCCGGTGGCTTATGGCCTTTTGTCTCACCGGTATAGCCAAATAGGGTGGTGCCCACACAATCCGCCCCCGCCGCGATCGCCCCTTCCGCCGAGGCAACCGTATCAATATCCGCCATAACCGGCTTCCCCAGATCCTCATGGATACGGCGGATGACATCGGCCAACACTTCACCGCCTGGTCGGGGCCGTTGGGTGGCATCGATCGCAATCAAATCCGCCCCCGCTTCGGCGATCGCCTGGGCATGGGCAAACTGAGGCGTGATATAGACTTCGCTGTCGGGAAATGTCTTTTTCCAGAGGCCAATAATGGGCTGATCCGTTAGGGCACGGACGGCGGCCACCCGTTCCGGCGATTCAATCCGTACGCCGACGGCACCATTATTTAGGGAGGCGATCGCCATGGCCGCAATCACCGCCGGATCGTTAGTGGGGGAGCCATAGGGACATTGGCAGGAAACAATCAGCCCCCCCTGTAACTGGGCAAAAACGCCACTACTTTTATCGAAGGTCGCCATACGGACCACTCTCCCCCCACAAAATTTCCCATCGCCTCCCATTGTGGCAAACGGAAAACAGCACCGCCCCCCTCAAAAGCGGCGCGGTCGGGGTCATAGATTGGCTTGGCTCAATCGGAAATCATCGAAAATCAATTAAACGGGACTGGCGGGATTCGAACCCGCGGCCTAGCGCTTAGGAGGCGCTTGCTCTATCCAGCTGAGCCACAGCCCCTAGGGTGGCGATCGCCCGAAATTGACGCCAGAACGCCGGGTCATCGCTAACCATCGGCTATCTTAACGCACCCCTCTAGCGCACCCCACTAACCCCAATTTCCTAGCCCCGATTCCAGTCAGCCGCCGCATCAGCGATCGCCTCATCCACCGTTTTTTCATCCAACATGGCCGCCTGCAAGTTTTCGTAGATGATCTGCTGTAAATCCTTGATATTTCGGATGGGAGGCAGCAAAACGTCTGCTTTGGTCAACTGCTCCGCGCTCAACTGCCGCGCCTGCATCAACTTTGACTCCGTATCCTCCCCCGTCGCCGCCGCTGCCGCCTCGTTCAATTCACCGCGCAACGTTTCCAGCGCTTCCTTTTGAGACGGCAACACATTCGCCGCCTTCGCAAACGCCAACTGATTAGCGCTATTGGTCACAAACGCCGCAAACGCCGCCGCCAGCTCCGGCTGATTCGTCTTCTTCGGCACCACCAACGTCATCATCGCCGCCGACACCTTGCCCGTCTCGCCCGAAATTTGCGGCGCTGCCCCCGACACCGCCGCCACACTCGGCGCATTCGTCGCGATCGCCCCCATAAACTCTGGACTCGAGGACAAAATCGCCGTCTGGCCCGACTGATAGAGATCAATTGCCCGACGGTGCCCCTGGGTCAACGACTCCCTCGGCAACAGCCCATCTTTGTAAAGGTCCACCCAAAACTCAAACGCCCGCTTCCCCTCCGGAGAATCAAACGCCGCCCTCCCCTCATCGTCCACCAGGGTCACCCCCATCTGCACCAGGGACTCCAACACCTCCCCAGAATCACCCGGCACAAACGTCACAAAAAAGGCATATTTTCCCGTCTTCTCCCGCACCTGGGCCGCCATCGCCGCCAACTCCTCGTAATTGGTCGGCGGAGCCTCAATTCCCGCCTCCGAGAGGATTTCTTTGTTAAAAATTGTTAAGCGCGTCGTCAAATACCAAGGCAACGAAAAAGACTGTCCTTCCAGCTTTGCCGCCTGCCAAATATTGTCCAAATAGGTCGCTTGGGTCGACTCGTCTAGGCGATCGCCCAAATCCATCCACGCATTCCGCTCCGCCAATTTCGACGCAAAGGTCGGATTTAAATTCACCACATCCGGTCCCGTCCCCGCCGACACCGACGTCAAAATTTTGCTCTCCATCGCCGCCCAAGGCACATCCAACCACTTCACCGTAATCCCCGGATGAGTGCCCTCAAACTCCTCAATCAGCGCCTCGAAATACTCTGTGAACTTAGGCTGGAGCTGCATCGTCCAAAAATCCAGCGTATTATCATCCGCCGTCGAGCCCCCCGGTGAACCACAACTCACCAACCAACTCAGGGCCACCCCCACCAGCATCCAAGCCACCCACCGCAGCGATCGCTTCCCCGCCGCTCCCAACCGATTCAATCGATAAAACCCCATCAATCCCACCCTAAAACCTCCCCGCAATAGTCACCGAGTGCGTCCCCAATCGGTCGCCTAGTAGATCACCCAATCGGTCGCCCAATGGGCCATAAATTATGGCAGCCGCTCACCGTTACTCAGGAAAGACCCCTAGCAATTTCAGGATTGTAGATTAGATTAGATAGCATCCCCGGTTAGGTCATCCGTCAAGCATCCATTTGCAAGCGACCAAACACCTTGGGACAAAGGGTTGAGGGCACCACCACATGAACGCCGTTGGAAATTTAATCGCGCCACTAACCGATGCCATAAGTGGCCTCGTTGGCGGCGGAAAACAAGGTATCGGGATTGAAGTCGCCCCCGATCGCATAAACCTAGCCCAGGTACAGCGCAAAGGGCAGAAATACAAACTCAACGTCCTCTCCTCGGTACCTGTGCCAGAAGGAGTCATCGACGAAGGTACTATTCTTGATCCCCCTGCCCTAGCGGAATTAATCCAGGCGGTGATTGACGACAGCCGAGTCAAAGTCAAACAAATCGCCACCGCCATCCCCGGTCGAGAAGCGGTTATTCGCTTGATTCCCGTCCCCGCGGAATTGAACGATGACGAACTGCGGGATTTTATGAATCAGGAAGCGGGTCTATACCTGCCCTTCCCGCGGGAAGAAGCGGACGTGGACTATCAAAAACTGGGCTACTTCACCGATGAAGACGGCATCGAGAAAGTCCAGGTGCTGTTGGTCGCCACCCGTCGAGAAGTCACCGACACCTACCTCGACACCTTCGAGCAAGCTGGACTACAAATCAAATCCCTAGAAATTGCCAGCTTTGCCCTCATTCGCACCATTCGCGACCAGCTTCGGGCCTACACCCCAGAGCAAGCGGTCGTGCTCCTCGACATTGAATTCGACAGCACCGAAATTGCCATCATCGTCAACGGCGTACCGCAATTCTCCCGGACCGTCCCCCTGGGCACCTATCAAATCCAAGAAGCCCTGAACCGGGCCATGAACATGCCCCCCAGCCGAGATACGGAGCTGCTCATGGAAATGGTAGTCCCCATCACCAGCGACAGCTCCGTAGGCACCGGCACCACCGGCATGAACCCCGGCAACGCGGCGATCGTAAAAATGATGGGGGAACTATCCGACGAACTGCGCCGCTCCATCGACTTCTATCTCAACCAAAGCGAAGAGCTAGAAATCGTCCAATTATTGTTAGCGGGACCGGGGGCAGCCATTGGAGATGCCGACCAATTCTTCAACAGTCGCCTCAACATTCCCACCAGTCGCGTTGACCCCGTCGATGCCCTAGGAATCGAGGGAGACGACGCGATCGCCTATAGCCAACGGTCCGGATTTGGGGTCGTGCTAGGCTTGGGCCTGCGGGAAACCGTTGATGAAAAAGCCGCCGGGGCTTAAGAACCTGGCTTTCGAATCCTGGGATTTATTTTCGACAGTTCAATGCCAGGGTTTAATCACTGCCCGTCATCATTGCCATGTACAGCCTTAATGTAAATTTTCTCAAGGATCGCCCCGAATTCCAGGGCGGGGGCAAGCCAGCCGCTGCCAAGAAACAAGCCAAAAAAGGGATCAGCCTCGACGGACAAACCCCGCTCTACCTGGGAGTCGCCGGTGCCCTAGCAGCACTGGGGATTGTAGGGGGCGCATTCCTATATCTCAATTTCGAGATGAACAAACTGGAAAGCCAGCAACTCACCCTGGACGACGAGTTAAGCGATCTGCAGGCACAGATTAACGAAGCGGAACGGGCCCAGGCCGAAATCGGCATTATCCGCAAACAGACCCAAGCGTTGGTCGGGGTATTTGACCAAATTCGCGCCTGGTCCGCCATCCTCGGCGACATCCGCGATCGCCTCCCGGTCGGCGTCCAGGTCCAAACCATGCAGGAAGAGGCCCCGGAGCTACCGCGGACAACCGCGCAACCAGCGGAAGGGGAAGCCCTGCCCCCTCCCCCCAAGAAGAAAATCACCATTGCCGGGAACGCCTCTTCCGTGGATGCGATCGGCGAATTTTTATTGCTCCTGCGCCAATCCCCATTCCTAGATCGGGACGCCACCAAATTGGTTAAAACGGAATATCAGGACAACCCCGCCAACGTGGAAATTCCCCGGGACGGCGAAGAAGTCGCCTTTGAGGAACTCCCGGAAGGGCTGTCCTACACGGTGGTTAACCCAGGGGAACTGGAAGCCGTGTCAGCGGAACTCGATAACCTTCCCCAAGTGGTGGAATTTTCCATCGAGACCGCCTACACCGACAGCAGCGCCGAGGACCTGATTCAAGAGCTGGATCGCAACGGCGCCGCCGGGCTGGTGGTGCGCCTAGAAGCCATCCGGGACATCATGGCCCAGGGCAACATCACACCAGCGGTAGAACCCAGCCCCCCCCCCCCCCCCACCGCCACCCCCCCCCCGCTCCCCCCCATCCCCCCTCCACCCCCCCCCCCACCCTTCCAACCTACCCCCACCCCAGAGGACCCCGCGACGCAC
>CAZZMD010000019.1:0-66901 GCA_964655355.1 uncultured bacterium | reverse complement strand
TTGGATAGAGCATCAGATTCCGGTTCTGAGGGTCGGGGGTTCGAATCCCTCCGTGTTCGTTACTCGCGAATTTAAATTCATTCAAAAGCCCCGCCACTCTCATGGGTGACGGGGCCTTTGCTATTTTTCTATGGGCGGTTGGGGCGATTAGCCTGCTTTGGTATAGGCGTTGAGGGGCTCTTTGATGAATTTGATGTAGAGGTGCTTGAAGGTCGATCGCAATACCCGAGGGGCACCAAAATCGATCGCCATCATTCGTTGGGGGAGTTGCCAGTCGGTGACGGCCAGTTCCTGGGGTGTCAACTGCGGGAATTCGATGGGGTCGAGGGTGAGGGGCGATAGGCCAAGTTTTTCGGCGGCGGGGATGGTGGGAATGGTGCGGGTGTCGACGCCGAGGAGGGTGGCGATGCTGAGATCCAGGGCGAAGACGTCGTTGGAGGCGCCCAAAATACCCAGGTCGCGGGGTTCGCCGGCGCTGGGTCCCATGCCTTCGTGGCCGATGATGCCGTCGATGATGGTTAGGTTCGGGGCGATCGCTCGGGCGGTTTCTACGAGCATGGTGCCGAAGCGGTCCTGATCTTTGCCCGCTTCCAGGTGCCACCAGGCTTTCATTTTGCCGGGGACGCAGCCGAATAGGTTTTTCACGCCCATGGTTAGGGTGATTTGGCAGTGGGATTTGACCTTGGGTAGGTTGATCACCACGTCGGCGTCCATGGCTTCCTTGGACAGGCGTAAATGATCGAAGGAGTCGCCGATAGATTTGTATCGTTTGCCTTTAAACTCCACCAGGGGAAGATTGAGGTCTTCAATGACGGCCGCTAGCCCGTTTGCTTTTGCTACGCCCTTGGCGCTACCGAAGGCGGGGCTGTCGCCGACAAAGGGTTTGCCGCCGGCTGCGATGACGGCTTCTGCGACCACGCGGACAATTTCCGGGCGGGTGGTGCACTCTTTTGTCGGGCGGGCCCCCGTTAGCAGGTTGGGTTTCAGGAGGACGCGATCGCCGGGTTTGACGTAGGCTGCCATGCCCCCCAAGGGCGCTAGCAGTTGCTCGAGCTTGGTGCGCAGGGTCTCCAACTCATAGTCATGGGCTCGGAGCAGGCTAACGGTACTCATGGGGCATCTCCTGGCAGGGGTATGGATTGGGGGGCAGAATTTAGGGTTTGAATTTAGAGTTTAGTGTAGCGAGAAATTTATGCACCAGGGTTTGGGAGACCTTGGGGGGAATGGCCGAGGGTGGGAGACTGTGTGGGTTGTTGAAGGACCGGATTACCGGCGAGGGGCTATGGTTTGGAGTTCCGCTATGAAATGTCTGCAGGCGGGGGCGATCGCGGTTAGCTTTGCCCTGATCCCGGCCCTGATCCCGAATGTTGCCCACACCACAGAGGCGGCGGGAGAGGGGGCGGGGGCGAAGGCGTCTCCCCTGATCACCGATCATTTTGTGACCCCCAGCGGCAAAATCCAGTGCCAAGCCACAACGGAACAATTGCGCTGTGAACTGACCACCGGATCGTCCCTGAATCCAGTTCCCCCTCGTCCTAGCAGTTGCGATCTCGATTGGGGACAAGGGCTGATCCTGGATCGCGCCAATGCGGTTCAGGTGCTTTGCGCGGGGGATACGATTCTTCGCCCCCGGGAGGGCTCGACCACTTTGGCCTACGGTCGTACGTGGCAGTGGGAAAGGTTCACCTGCAAAGTCGAGCGATCGGGATTGATCTGTCTCAACCTTGGCCGTAAGGGGTTTTTCCTCAGCACCCAACGGTGGCGTGCCATTGATTAGGCTCTGTTGATTAGGTTCTGTTTACAACAACGATTTGAGGTAGGGCTCACGTTGGGCTCGCTCCTCAAATTCTGGCTTCAGTTGAATGGCTTTCCCTAAGTCCGCCCGCGCGGCATCCAGATTATCCAGTTGGCAATGGGCGATCGCCCGTCGATAGTAAGCTTCGGGCAGATTGCTATCCAAGGTTAAAACCTGATCTAGCGTCGCCAACGCCTCGGTCGTTTGGTCTAGTCCTAGGTGGGCGATCGCCTGTTGGAGTAGCCACTCCGGTTGATCCCCGCGCCGTTCCAGGGCCTGGCCATAGGCTGCCAACCCCTCGGCATAATCCTGATCCACGAGCGCGAGTTCTCCCTGTCGCACCCAGGGGCGCGGATCCTCGGGCTGTCGCTCCGCTGCTTTTTGATAGGCGGCGATCGCTTTGTCCCGATTCCCAAGGCGTTGCAAGACTCCCGCTAGCCCGAACCAGGCATCAAAGGAGGTGGGATCGATCTGGAGCGATCGCTCGTAGGCTGCACTGGCCGCCTCATCCCGCCGTAGCATCGCCAGCGCTGCCCCTCGACTGAGCCACCCTTCGAAGGCATTGGGGTCTAACTCCAGTGCCTTGTCATACAGTGCCAATGCATCCTGATAGCGACTTTCGAAAAACAGTCCATTCCCTTGGCGGATGTAGTCGTTGACGGAAAATTCTAGCTGGGGGATGGCGGATCGCAACTGGTCTAAAAACGACGTGAGCTGCCCCAACTTCGACTGGCGATCGGGCGATACCTGCATTTGCGTCGACGGCGGCAGGGTTTGGATTAACTCCTGCATCGTCCGTTCCTTCAACATCGCCGCATCCGCCACCATCGCCTCCATCCGCAGGGCTAAGTCCCCCTTCAACGTATCAATCTCCGATTGGGCCACCGCCGTCTGCTGCTTCAGCGCCGCCAATAGTTTCTCCGCATCATCGGTCAAGGTTTCCAGCTTCGCCACCGCTTGCCCCTGCAATGTCTCGATGGCATCCACCGCCGTTTGCTGTTCCTGGCGCAGCTCGCTCAAAATCTCGCTTTCCAGTTGCGATCGCACCTCTGCCACAAGCTGAGCCGTAATACTCCGCCGCAATAACCACACCGCGATCGCTACTAACACCGGCAACGCCACCAAAATCGTCAGCAGCGTATTCAACAACGTCGTCGTCCGCTCAAAGGCTCGGTCCACCTCTAGCTCAATGCGATCGCGCACCGTTGGACTGCTGATTAACTGGCGATCAATTAAGCCCCGCAGTCGCGCCTCCACCCGTAACTCCTCCAACTCCAGCCGCTCCCGGGGAGATAGGGGAAACCATTCCGAGGTATTTGAGGTATCTTTTTCTACCTCTGCTGCTTGAGTTGCTTGGGGGGGCTGGGGGACTGTTTTCGGGGGGGAGGGGGCGATCGCGGCGGGGCTTACTTCCGGGGCAGGATTCAACGCCCAGGCTACGGTTTGCCCCCCAAAAAACATGCCTGAAAGCCCTAAAATCCCGACCATGAGCGCCGCCAAAACCCCGACTGCCAATCCCCCAAACCCCCATCCCCCAGTGGTTTCCGTGGTTTTGCCCATTTTTGCTTTCCCCCCTAGACAACACCCGGTTGGGGTGCGCTATCATTGCTTCCAGGGTATCGCTGCAATGTTGGTGACTGCCAATACTGTTTTACGATCTATGCTTTGTTCGACAAGGATGCCGAAAACTGGATTCGATGGCCGTATACCGGGCTGACCCTTGGGTTAGTTAACACCCGGAAACCTAAATCGAACCAATGGTGTCCACCTGGGTCTTCCAGGTCGGAAGCTGAGGTAAAACGGCATTGCGGTAACCCCACCTTTTTCTCAAGCCTGTTTTCTCGGCTACGGTTGACCGCGATTTGACTCGGAAACTTGGCTAGCGGTCAAGCGAAGTTGATGGTTATGGCTATCAAACATAAGACACAGCCCAAAATTAAAGACCACTAAGCAGGCGGTCCCCAGCCAAAACCAGGGGCCGCCTTCTATTTTCTGGATCAAAGCCTCGCCAAATAAGCTCAGCCCAAAGCCGACGCACAGCAGGCCACCAACACCTTTAACCAGCCAGAGGGTGCGATCGCGCTTTTGTGATTCCGTCATGATCCCCGTTCTCCCTAGGCCGGCTTTTTCTGGGCGGGGGTGATCCCGTGGACGGCACTCTTGCGGCTATCAAACAGCTTGCCTAAACCTGCGGTGACCATCTCCACGACCCCGGGGTCACACTCTGCTAGGAAGTCTTCCCCAGAGATATCCTCGGAGAATAGCTTCTGCGCTAGATCCCGCAGCCGCAGGATTTCATCAAATCCGATCGCCTTCAACATATAGGTGGTCAACGGCGAATTTTTAATGTCGTAATCAAAATCCTGGAGACGACCCACTTCCACTAGGGTCAGCACTTCTTCTTCTACGGTATTGCGAGGGGTGTGCGGATTTTCCGGGTCCGGTAAAAAGTCCGCCAGTACCGACACGGCATAGCCTTCCGTTGGCATTTCACCCATCAACATCGATAGGGGAATATCCCGCCCGAAGCGCATGGATAGGGATTCCAAGAAGGCGATCGTAAACAGCTTGCTACCCAGATACAGCCGCCCGATTTCCATGTTGGAGCGGGCCTGTTCCAATAGCTGCTTGTAAGTTTCTGGGGTTGGCTCATCCTGAAAACGATGGAAGATGCGCTCCGGATCCAGGTTTGCCATAAACCCTTCCATTTTTTGCAGCGCTACTCGGTACTGGAGCACGGTATAGGTGGTGGAGAAGGCTAGATTGTGGTTCGTTTCCGGCAGCAGACTCCAGGTGTTGTCCAGGAATCGAGCGGGGCTGGGGTTGGCAAAACTACCCACGTCTCGGTTCGCTAGCCGCACCGAATGCTTGACGGTTTCTACCAATGCTTCCTCGCTGAGACCCAGGTCATAGCGATCATTGGCCTTGACCAACCGCTCGAACAAAATGTCGCTGTTGCTCTGCCCTTGATCATTCTTGGGACGGAACGGGATGGTGGCTTCGATGATCGCGGCCGCCTGAGCGATGATGGACAGGGGGCAGAACGATTCCAGGATTTTTGCACCGGCGAGGGCGCTTAAAAATTCATTCATCCCACCGAAGGGGGACAGGGGCTGACCGGGCTCAAACCCAAAAATATCCATGACTAGGTCAATCATGGGATCGTCGGGTAGGGCATCGCGATCGCGGATGACCAGCTTCTCATCCTCTTCTCGGATGTAGGGCGCAATGTAGAAACTCAGGTTGAAGTTAACGCTGCGGTCAACCTGGACATATACGAGATCATGGAACAGAGCGGACAGCATTTCTAGGGGAGCTTCATCTCCGCCCACCTCAAAAATATGATCTGGCGTATGGAAAAAGCGCCAGCGACCGCTCATGGTCTGGACAATGGTGTCAGCAATACCGTGGAGCTCTTGGTCATCAACTTTTAGCCCAAGCTGATGGGTTGCCCATTGCAGCTTGTGCAAGCACTCTCTATGATCACGCTCTCGACTCATGCTGCTTACCCCGATCAGCGTTTAAACAGTAAAGGTTTAGATAGAGTATGGAACACCCTGATCAAGTCTGTGGGACCGGATTCAAGCGTTGTGTAAACCCGACCAGACGACTTGGTGTGGGAGTCCACAAAATTGAGGACGGGTTGAGGAATACTGATGTACCGCTGACCCGCGCCCCATGGGGACCATACCAAATCCATCCTTTGTTGGGCGATCGTCTGCAACATTGTGCCTAGCTCCGCGATGGTAGGGTGCGGGACGTCGACATTGGCAGATACAAATCAATATTAACGGAGGATTTTCTGGAAGGGGGATGAATCCTTACGGAAAGCCGGCTTCCTACCGTGTTTGCGATCGCACTCTTCTTCTCCTTTGCCCTTGCCTCATTATCCATGGCTAGACCGGTTACAGCGTTAGATGTAACGGTTTCAACAACATCGTTGTCAGTAGACTAGGAGGGGCATTTTAAGGGGGTAAGCCTGATGGGCACTAGGGAGGGTTGAGAGTCTACCCTAGGATGTCCCTAGTAAATTGATCGCTCTGGATGTGTAATTTGTATATCCGTAGTGCCGGATGCTTTAGCAGCCTAGGGACTCTCGGGTATCAACACCGGTGGTGGGATTGGTGCCTGCGGCTACTTCGCATAGGCGGCCGATTTCGACCCGATCCAAGATGGCGAAGCTGAAGTCTGCACCGTCGATTTTGGCGTTGGTGAAGCGCGATCGCAGCATCATGGCGGAGGTGAAGACGGCGTCGCTCAGGTCGGCTCCTTCAAAGGTGGTGAGGTAGCTGATGCCGTCGCTGAGGTTGGCACCGTGGAGGTTGGCTCCCTTTAGGTTCACCCCGTTGAAGACGACGCCCCTCATGTCGGCATTGCTGAAGTCTGCTGCTTCCAAGTCTGAGTCACTAAATTCCGATTGCACAAAGGATTGACCGGAAAAGTCACGCTCGCTGACGGCGACATCGTCGAAGGCGCGGATGGCGGCGGAGCTGGCGGCGAGGGTGGAGGATGGGACGCCGGTCAGGGTGGCGATCGCGAGTACGACAGCCAGAAGGGTGCGGAGACTCCGGGACAAGATTTGGGACATGGTCAATCAGAAACTCGGGTGGGTAATGACTTGTACGGGAGGCAGTGGGCGACAGAAATATCAGCAGTGCTCCAGCAGTGCTGGGAAATCCCTGGCGCGCTGGCTGTATTTTACATTTCTTTACCTAGGTTCTTCGCCGAAAGTTCTTTGCCTAGGGCGCTAGGAGGGTTCTTCAAAGACGGTTTCATCTTCGACGCGCCAGGCGGGATCGACGATGCATAGGAAGACTAGGGGTTGATCTCCGTCGTTGATGACATATTGACGGGCGTTGGGGGGGATGTAGACCGCGTCGCCGGGGCTAATCGTTTGCACCTCCTCGCCGATGTGCATTTGGGCGGTGCCGGACAGGATGTAGTACACCTCGGAGGTGGTGAGGCTGTGGGGGGTGGAGGTGGCGCCGGCGGGGATGATGGCGTGGGCTAGGCTATAGCGCAGATCTAAAGGAGCTTTGTCGGGGTGTAAGAGTTCTCGCAGGATGGAGCGATCGCCGGCAATGAATTCGGGACAATCCTGAAGATTCCGCACAAACATAAATGCCCCTCGGGGATTCAAGACAATGGCCCAAAATAATACTTCAAGGCTAGGGCTTGCAGCTAGGGCTAAAAGCTGGCAACCATACCGGTGAAGAGTGGACCTTCTTTGGTTTTGCGGATTTTGCCGCCGGCGTCTTTGATTTTGCTGGTCCAGTCATCCACCGACTCTAGGAAGACTTCGGAGCCTAAATAGGTTTCTAGGATGGCCCAATTTTCCGCCCGTTCTGCGTCTGGATTGAGGACATCAAACACAAGACGCCCGTCGGATTTGAGCACTCGCTTCATTTCCCCTAGGGCAACTTCCCAGTAGCCCAGGGGGTAGTAGCAGCTCCAGCCGGTGGCGATAATCAGGTCAAATTGTTCTGAGGAGTGGGGCAGGTCATGGGCGACGCCGCGCTCAATACTTTTGAAGAGTTTGGAGTTGAGCTGGGGGCCGCGCGATCGCAATCCTTCGTAGGCGACGATGCTGGGGTCGATGCCCCAAAATAGGGCTTCCCAGTCCCGCCAGGGATAGATTAAAAAGCTAATGCCGCAGCCGATGTCCAAGCATTTTTGGTTTTTCTTCGGTTTGATCAGATCCCAGAAGGGGGTGGCAACTTCTTGTTGGAGTTTGCCGCTGACCCAATCTTGGAAGATCGGCATTGCTTGGACTTCGTCGGGTACGTCGAAGGTATCCCCGCGATATTCCTTGCTGAAGCGACCGGCGACGGCTTTGGTTTGGGCTTCCCAGGCTTCGATTTCTTTGGCCATGCCCGGCAGGCGATCGCCGATGCTCGAAAATGGGCTACCGGTTGCCGCTGAGGAAGATTTTCGCGCCATGGGAAGGGGAGATGAAGGGTCGTCGCAAATGCCGAGAATTTATGGGGTACGCCAGGGGGCGATCGCCGCTATCCCTTGAGGGCTCGCTGGAAATTGGTGCGGAAGGGTTTATTGACCAAAAACAGCACAGGCCACATGAGCGTTAGCCCCAGGCGATTTTGCTGAAAGTTCGTGCGACGGAATCCAGTCCAAAATTTCCAGGCTCCGAAAATGTAAGCCGTGATGAGCAGGAAGCCAATTAACTTCATGGCTGAGACTCCATAACCGATTCGTTATCAACACAGGGGTGTCGACTGGGGCATTGCGTCTATTGCTGCGGTGCAATGCATCTCTCGCTGCAATGTTGCAAAGCCCAAAGTCACTGTATCAAGTGTAAAGGCTGCGCCCGGGAAGCGTCGGGAGCGTAATCAAGTGAAAAGTTGGCGGCGGGGAAGGCTGACCGGAATGCCCCCATTCGCCCTATTCACCCAAAAATTGGCAAAAAAAAGAGACCCGGAGTCCGCGCCTGTCGTAAGCATCCCTTATTGCTGCTACCTTCCGGTCCTGACAAGGTTCGGGCGTTACCACTGCACGGGTCCAGGTCACTAGAGAGCATAACACCAATCCCCTGTCCCTAACAACGACGGGGGGGATTGGGTGACGACTAGGGGGCTGCCTGTTTAGGTAAAACCCGGTGCCACTCGTGGAGGGTGTAGGTGACGCAGTTGTTTTGAATCAGGGGATCAGCGGCAACGATCGCCCGCGCTTCGTCTAAGTTGGCGGCTTGAAAAATCAACATTCCCCCTGCTTCGTTCTCCCAATAGCCGGTTTGGGCTTGGTGCCCCTTCGCGATTAGATCCCGGACGTAATCCAGGTGGGCGGGGACATGGCGATCAAATTCGGGTTTTTCGACAATTCCCGATTCAATTTTGACGAACCAAGGCATGGGGCAATTGTTAGAGAGAGGGACAATCGGCCGGTGAGCTGAAAATTGGCATAGGTCCAAAAATTGGCATAGGCCGACGATCCCACCGTAGCCTGTTCCGCTAAAACCAAGGGATGAATTCTTTAAAACGAGACTCTGAAAATCAGGACGGGATCAACCCTACGGATAAATGGGATAGTGATCCCGGCCTGCGACGTTATTTTGTGGCGGTGATCCCGACGGTGGCGGTCCAGGAGCAGGTGAATATTTTAAAGCGGGAGCTGGGGGAGACTTATGACTGTAAACCGGTGTGGAATTCGCCGCCCCATGTCACTCTGCTGCCGCCTTTTGAGCGATCGCCAGATCATGCTTCTCGCTTGCACCACTGGTTGGAGCTGGTGGTGGGAACGATGGCGAGATTTGAGTTGCAGTTGGAGGGGTTGGGGGCTTTTCCTCCACGGGTTTTATTTGTGGATGTGGTGCGATCGCCGGAACTGATGACCCTTAAGGGGGAGTTGGATATTGCCTTTGAGGAATACGAGGCGCCCTATGAGTCGTCCCATCGCCCTGATCGGGGTCGTCGCCAGGATCGCGGTTTTAATCCTCATATGACGTTGGCCCGGTGTCGCCCGAAACGCCGTCAGGGTAAAAATCCGTTTCATTCCATTTGGCCGGAAATTTGCGATCGCCCTTTCCACGCCACGAGCCCCATTGAGACCGTTATCCTGCTGGAATATCTCAAGGGGCAGTGGGAAATTTGTGGTGATTATCCCCTGGCGTAAGGGGTGAATTTTTCAGGGGTTGCACGGTGGATTTATTTGTTCGGGAAATGGGGGATGGTCCGGCGATTTTGTGTCTCCATGGCCATCCGGGCTGTAGCGAAAGTCTGGCGGTCTTTGGGCGATCGCTGGGGCAAAAGTATCGGGTGTTGATGCCGGATTTACGGGGCTATGGACGGAGTCGGGTGCGATCGCCTTTTGCGATGGCAGATCATATTGAGGATTTATTGGGGGTTTTGGATCGGCGCGGTATTGATCAATGTCTGGTGCTGGGGTGGTCGCTGGGGGGGATTATCGCCATGGAGTTAGCCCTGCGTTATCCGGAGCGGGTGACCGGGTTGATTTTGATGGCGACGGCGGCGCGACCGAGGGGGGCTCATCCCCGTAGCTCTTGGCAGGAGGTGGCGTTTACGGTGATTGCGGCGCTGGTGAATCAGGTGGCGCCGGGGTGGCGGTGGAATATTGAAACCTTTGGGCGGCGATCGCTCTTTAAATATTTAATCCGTCGCCAGGAGCCCAGCACCTATCGCTATGTGGCAGAGTCGGCGATCGCGGCTCAGTTGCGGACGTCATCCCATGCTCAACAGGCGCTGACCGCCGCCCTGCGCCAGGGATATAACCGTTTACCGGATCTCCAAAAAATTACGCAGCCCTGTTGGATTGCTGCCGGTGAATATGATGTTCATATCACTGCCGCGTCTACCCGGGAGACGGCGGAGGCGTTGCCCCACTGTGACTGGCGAGAGTATCCCGATGTGGCTCACCTCTTTCCTTGGGAAATTCCCGATCAGCTCCTGACCGATATTCATCATTGGTTAGACAACACTTTTCCGAGATGAGCAGCGGTCAATCAATATCAATCAATATATTTCCAAACCCGCTCCAGTAGGGAATCTAAACCCTGTCGACTGACGGCTGAGATTTTTAGGATGGGTTCGTCGTAGTTGGGCTGTAGTTCTTCAATGATCAGATCGATAAATTCTTCGTCGATCGCGTCCAGTTTATTAATGGCCAAGATTTGCGGGCGATCGCTCAATCCCCGCCCGTAGGCTTTTAATTCGTTTTGAATGGTTTTGTAATCGGCAATGGGATCATCGGCGGTGCCATCCAGCACGTGGAGCAGTACGCGCGTCCGTTCAATGTGGCGTAGGAACTCATGGCCGAGACCGATCCCCTGGTGGGCACCGGAGATTAAACCGGGAATGTCTGCAAATACGGTGCCATCTCCTGAGGGGCGGCGCACCACTCCCAAGTTAGGGACCAGGGTTGTAAAGGGATAATCGGCAACCTTAGGTTTGGCGGACGACAGGGATGAAATCAGCGTCGATTTACCGGCATTGGGCAAGCCAATGATCCCCACCTCTGCGATTAATTTCAGCTCTAACTGAAGAAAAACTTCTTCCCCTTCTAAGCCGGGTAGGGAATATTCCGGGGCGCGATTGCTATTGCTCAGAAAATGGGCATTGCCGAGACCGCCTTTGCCTCCCTTCGCTACACAATAGCGATCGCCGGGCTCCGTTAAATCCGCCAGTAGGGTGCCCGTCTCCGAGTTGTAAATGGCGGTACCGCAGGGGATCTCGACTTCTAGATCCTGACCACTGCGACCGGTGCAATTATCGGGACCGCCGCGACGGCCGTCCGGTGCTTTGAGAATAGATTGGTACCGGAAATCCATCAGGGTTTGGAGCTGTTCCGAGGCGACAAAATAAACGGAGCCGCCCCAGCCACCGTTCCCCCCAGAGGGACCCCCGGCGGGGATAAATTTTTCCCGTTGGAAAGCAACAATACCGTCGCCGCCATCACCGGCTTTTACGTGAATTTCGGCGCGATCAATGAATTTCATGGTCTCTCGAAGGTGGGGACACCCGGGTCGGGCGCAAGAATAATCGGCCTAATTTAGGCTGCCCCCAGCAATGCCAACGAAAATAACGCCACGGAGAATAACGCCATGGAGAAATCCCTGATGGCAAAATCCCTTGTCGAATCCCTTGCCGGTTCCTAACTCGCCGTAATGCAAGCTATACGTAACGGGACACGTCTTCGTCGCAGTCGTCCGCTAGGTAAGACAGGGCGCGGAAGCGGAGACCCACCAGTTGCTCATAGAGGGGGTTCAGCTTGCACATGGCGGGGATGTGGACGACTTTGCGTCCAAACAGCACCACGTCGCGCTCGAAGGGACATTGGGGGGGAATCATTTTACAGAGAAAATGGGCCACTTTGTCATTGTGAATATCTAATCCATCCAGCCAGTGCCGTACCGGATCGAGGACCGGGTTGGCATGGTCGGGGTGAGGCGGGGTCAATCCTGAGGCAGGACCGGCCACTTCCGGGCTCGCATGAGCAGGTAAGGTATGACGCAAAGCTTGAATTGCGGGAATTTCGCAGTTAAGGGATTTGCAAAACGCTTGAATCAGCTCGTCTTCCGCTTCTGAATACACGCCATCGGCGATCGCCACCATGACCGCGGTCCTCAGGAAGTTTTCAGCACCGTGCTCATCCCCGTCGAAACCGGTCGCCAAATCGGCGGGGGAGATCAACGATTCCTGAATATTCTCATCGGACAACTCAGAGTGGGTTAACGAAGCAATGACTTCGCGTTCTTCCTGGTCGAAATGACCATCGGCCCAAGCCACCGTTAGTAGGCCCCGTAACCAAACATCAGTTAAGCCTTGACCAAACGGTTCAGCAACTAAAGTCGTCATAGGAAATTCACCTCAAAGGGGTAAGTGTTATCCGACTGGGATGAAGGATGGGGTTTAGTTGTTTTTACCTATGTTTCTGATCTTAGCAACAGGGGATTAGGGCACAAGGGTTGGGATCACGGGTAGGGGGCGATCGCTTCAACTCCGATAGGGTGACCTTATGGACCACTTGATCGTGATCTATCTCATACCCCCTGCGGACTTTGTTTCGAGCGATACAAGCGGGTTTTGGGGAATGCAAAGACTCGATGCTTGTGATTCGAGTTCTGCAGATGGCGAGACGAAAGGGGGGTAAAGGGAGATAGCGATCGCTGAGAAATTTGGGATGGGTGGGAGGAGGATGTCCCCGGGGGGATGTCATACTCTACGGCGGCTAACTTTCCACATCCGACTGAATATCCACTTCTAGGGTGTCTTCATCGACGGTGATGTAGAGCACGTTGGGGCGACAGCACACCTGGCAATCCTCAACATAGGATTGGGTCATGCCTGCGCTTAGGTCGACGAAGGTCAGATTGGGCTCCCCACAGAAGGCGCAATAGAAGGTGGCTGTTGTTTCCATGGCTGTGATCTGTGTGTCGCGATTTTTTGGGGGACTCGGGGAGAGTTTAGGTTTTCTTCGGGTCGCCGTAAATAAATGTCAGTGTTTTGAAGCGAATGTTGCAGGGCAAGTCTCAAGGCAAGTCTCAAGGCAAAAAAACACCAATTTGGGGCAGGACGCAACTTTTCCCCGCCCATAGGTGCTAGTGGGGATCGGTATCCTGCTTTAACGCCTAGGGGCAGTGTTCCTAGGGGAGCTGTGGGTTTAGTTCTGCTGGATTTCGCTGTTGAGGTCCAGTTGATCGAAGGATTGGGCGTCCTGCGATCGCATTTCTCGGACAAAGCTTTCGATGGATTGGAGTTCGGCTTCGCTGATATTGAGCGATCGCTGGGCCAGTTTGAGGGCGGCCATTTCTAGGGGATCCAGTTCTTCGTTCGCCCAGGAGGTGTCAATGAGGTTCATCATCAGGCCAATGCGCAATGATTCATCGGCCTCCGCTAATACCGCCAAGCAATCCCCCAGGGCTGGAGGCTGCTCCCGATAGTCGAGGACCTGGGCTTTGGCTTGCTCGGAGAGCCCCTGAAGATTAACGATTTCTTCGATGATGGCTACTTCTCGGGGATCAATATGACCATCCGCATTGGCGATCGCGTATAGGGCACCGTAGTAGGCCAGGCGATCCTGTTCGGGAATGGCTGCTAAATCTAGGGTGCTGCTGGTTTCGAGGGGACCGGCACCATCAGCGCCTGGCTGTGGTGTGACTGATGCTGGGGAATGGCTCCCTTGACCATTTTTGAGTTTGAGATTGTCCGGATCGCCGGCGAGTTGTTCGAAGACTTTATCGGTGGGGACGACCACATTGGGCACCGCCATCCCACGATCTGATCCCTCTGATCCCCGCGTGACTTCAAAGCGGGCCATCCAGTCGGGAAAATATTGATTGGGTTGCCAGGCATAAATCCGGACCCGCCTGATGGCGTCGGAATGGAGGGCTACAATCCATCGCTTGGTCCAGTCGGTAATTGCCTGTTGGGGAAGGGCACGGGGGCTATCTAGCCGAATCTGGAGATAGCTCTGCTGGAGGAGGATACGGACCTGAATACCCCGCGATCGCAGCCGTTGGGATAGGAGTTGCCCGATGGCCATGGGATCCCCCCGCCGGGCAGCATCAACTAACCTAGAAACAACTTGAGACACGGCGGCGTACCCCTACGTGACGATGCGGTATGCGATAGAAGATTTGATACAGAGTGGCTGCTGGGGACGGGGATGCCTTGGGGGCGTCCCTGGAGGGGGCAACACGCCTGTCCATCGGCAGCACAGCGATCCTAGCCTAAACTGCCCTAACGATAGCAAGCGGGAGTCCCCTTTGAACCATTCCGCTGGGGAAAGGAAATACTTTCCCGGAAACCGATGGGCAATGGGGATCAGATTGAAACGAAACCACGGACGAAGGGACAACTGCAGCCGTTGCTAGGGTCGCGGTTGATTCCACGGCGGTTGATTCCACGGCGGTTGATTCCACGGAGATAGATGGGGAACGGCGGGCTGGGGGAGAGGGGGGAGGGATGAAAACATTACCTGATCGCAGCATTCTCCCCAAGTTCGGTAACACTAGCTATCGAAAGGATGAGAATTCCTAAGGAAATGTCAACATCGCCCGGCTCCCCAAAATGCTGCCCCTAGGATGCAGATGGAGCCCCCTGTCTTGAGTCCCATGGGGGAGAGAATTTTATGCGAGTTGCTGTTGTAAAAGAGATACAGCCGGGGGAGCATCGAGTGGCGCTGACGCCGGATGTGGCGGGGCGTTTGATAAAGAAAGGGGTGGAAGTTTGGATTGAGGCGGGGGCGGGTGATCGCGCTTGTTTTTCCGATGAGGCGTATCGGTCTGCGGGGGCAGAAATCATTGAAGACTCCCAGACCCTATGGCGCGATGGACAGGTGATTCTTAAGGTGAGCCCCCTGGGTGATCGCCCCGATGGGTCCAGTGAATATGACGGTCTCTCGGCCAATACGACTCTGGTTAGCTTTCTAAATCCCCTGGCGGATGTGATGGGCGTAGACCGGATTGCAAAGACCGGCGCGACGGCTTTTGCCATGGAACTGATTCCCCGCACCTCCCGCGCCCAAAGTGCCGATGCGCTATCCTCCCAAGCCAGCATTGCCGGCTATAAGGCGGTGCTGATGGCGGCGTCGCAGCTACCTAAATATTTTCCGATGCTCACTACGGCGGCGGGGACGATTCCTCCGGCAAAAGTGTTTGTGATTGGCGCTGGTGTGGCCGGGTTACAGGCGATCGCCACTGCCCGACGATTGGGAGCCGTGGTGGAGGCGTTTGATATTCGCCCCGAAACCAAGGAACAGGTGCAAAGTCTCGGCGGTAAGTTCGTCGAGGTGGCCTTGAAAGAGGAAACGCGGGCGTCGGGGGGCTATGCCAAAGAGGTCTCCGATGACAGCAAGCGTCGCACCCAGGAGGCGATCGCCCAACATGTGGCCAGCGCCGATGTGGTGATTACGACGGCGCAGGTGCCCGGTAAGAAAGCGCCCGTGCTGGTGACGGAATCCATGGTGGATGCCATGAAACCGGGGTCTGTGATTGTGGATCTGGCGGCCAACCAAGGGGGCAATTGCGAAGGCTCTGCTCCCAACCAAACGGTGGAGCGCAACGGCATTTCTATCATTGGTCCTGGCAATTTGCCTGCTTCTGTTCCCCTCCATGCCAGTCAGCTTTATGCCAAAAACTTAGCGACCTTGCTGGGTTATTTGATGGACGAAGCCGGTGAGCTATCGCTTGATTTTGAAGACGATATTATCGATGGTGCTTGCCTCGTTCACCAGGGCGAAATCCGAAATGCTCGCGTTAAGTCAACCCTGGAAGCAGAATTGGCTCCTGCCCAATAGTGTTGGCTACTCAAAGCGGTTTAAACCGCGTCTGAACTATTACTCAAATACTCGACAATTTCGACTATTTTTCCATGAGCGAAACTATTATTGCGGGCTTGGTCGTGTTCGTCCTTGCCTCCTTCATTGGCTTTGAAGTGATTAATAAGGTGCCCCCTACCCTGCATACGCCTCTCATGTCTGGGGCAAATGCGATTTCTGGGATTGCAGTGGTGGGGGCCATGTTAATTGCAGGAACTCAATCCTCCGAAATTGCAACTTTGATTGGGTTGTTTGCAGTGATTTTGGCCACGGTTAATGTGGTGGGTGGTTTCTTGGTCACTGACCGGATGCTGCAAATGTTTAAGAAGTGATTTCTGGGGCTGATTCTACACACCAATCCACAGACAATTTCATCAATTTATTTCGGTTGTTCTTAGCAAAGTTATCAGTAGGAGATTGAATCCCAATGGGAATGGAAATGGGATGGCTGGATCCAGTGGAGCAGTTGACCTATCTAATAGCGGCGTCGCTATTTATTGTGGGTCTTAAGTTTTTGGGCTCCCCCGCCACGGCGCGTAAGGGAAATGTTTTGGCCGCGGTGGGTATGTTGCTGGCCATTATTGTCACGTTGCTGGACCAAGAAATTGTGGATTACACCACGATTTTGGTCGGGATTTTGATTGGTAGTGCTGCCGGGGCGATCGCGGCTAAAAAGGTCGAAATGACGGAGATGCCCCAAATGGTGGGCTTGCTCAATGGCTTTGGGGGCGCGGCGTCGGCCTTGGTGGCGATCGGTGAATATTGGCGACTCAGCCATGCCGGTTTGACGGTGCCTATGAATGTCCTGGTTACAGCCGTATTGGGCGTTCTTATTGGCGGCGTGACCCTCACCGGTAGCCTGATGGCCTTTGGCAAACTGCAAGGCTTAATCTCCGGTAGTCCGGTGACCTATCCCCTTCAGCAACCGATTAACCTCTCCCTGTTGGTTGGATTTGTAGTGGGGGGAACCTACCTAATTCTTCACCCCAACGATCTCAATATCTTCTTTGATATTTCGGCAATTTCTCTCATTTTGGGCGTCCTTTTTGTGTTGCCAATTGGGGGGGCTGATACGCCGGTTGTGATCTCGTTGTTGAACTCCTTTTCGGGGTTGGCGGCTAGTGCTGCTGGATTTGTGTTGGGCAATGACATGTTGATTATTGCCGGTGCTCTGGTCGGCGCTTCGGGTTTAATCCTGACCCAAATCATGTGTAAGGCGATGAATCGATCGCTACTTAATGTCTTGTTCGGCGCATTCGGTGGCGGTAATACCGCAACGGCCAGCGGCGGTGCTAAGACTGGCGGTGCCCAGAAGAGCCACCGTTCTGTTGATGCGGAAGAAGGGGCGATGATGTTGGGCTATGCCCGCTCTGTCGTTGTGGTTCCTGGTTACGGGATGGCGGTCGCCCAGGCACAACATGCGGTGCGGGAATTGGCGGACCAGCTCGAGAAAAATGGGGTCGAAGTAAAATATGCCATTCATCCTGTTGCGGGTCGGATGCCGGGACATATGAATGTGTTGCTGGCGGAGGCGAATGTTCCCTATTCCCAGCTTTACGATATGGATGATATTAATCCTGAGTTTGAGCGGGCGGATGTGGCGTTGGTGATTGGGGCGAATGATGTGGTGAATCCTGATGCGCGGGATAATCCGGGGAGCCCTATTTATGGGATGCCTATTCTTCAGGTTGATAGGGCGAAAAGCACCATTGTGATTAAGCGCAGTATGAACCCTGGTTTTGCTGGCATTGACAACGAATTGTTCTACAAAGACAAGACCATGATGTTGTTTGGAAGTGCCAAAGATGTGGTGACCGATTTGGTCGCTAATGTTAAGGAGTTGGTCACTGCTTAAGTCTCTAATGTGGGCTTAAAAGGTGGACTTAAGACCCTAAGTTACTGCAGCTAAGTTGCTTCACCATGACGGCGAACGGTTCGCCAATCAAAACCAGTGATTTGACCGGGAAGGGTGTCCAGTGCGATGCCCTTTCCGGTTTTTAAGCTAATGGTGTCGTAGGCGATCGCCCCGGGAGTACTCGGAAGGGTCATCCAGGTTAGGGTTTGCTCCGGGGTGCGCCCCCAATTCAACCAAGCGCGGCTCCCATCGCCCGCATTGCCTAAGTGCAATAAATCCATATTTTGCGATCGCCCCAGGAAGAAGGCATGGTGGTGACCACTGATATAAAGATCGACATTGTGGTGGTGTAATTCGCTGAGTAACTTCTGGGGATGGGCCAGAATTGCACCGGCGGTATTTCTCCCTTTTGAGACAACAAATAAGGGTAAATGACCCATAACAATACGGTGGCTGGCCTGTTGAGCTTCGGGCGATCGCAGGGCTTCCCAAGTCCATTGTTGATGTTCTTCTTGTAATTTAAACCCGGAGGCATCCCAGCTAATTAAAAATACATTGCCAAATTTGGCGGTCCAAAAAAATGGATAGTGAGATGTGTTTTCCCAGACCAAATTAGGGGAATTGTGGTTGGCGAGGTGGTTATTCCAGTAATCTGCCGCGGCTTGGCGATCGCTTTCAAATCTAAAAATTCCTTGGCGATCGCGGCTGTTGGAGGCGTCATGATTTCCAAAGGTAAATAAAAATGGGATTTTCGCCTGACGCAAAGGTGCGGCAATGACTTGATCGAAACTTGCCCACATTGCATCTAGTTGTTGGCGGCTTAGCCCCTTTTTTTGCCCTGCTACCATATCGCCGCCACATAATACTAAATCCGGTTGCCCTTGCACGATTAGCTCGATGGCCCGATGAACTTCCTGACGATAGCCAGTGGTTCCATAGGGACCGTTTAAGTCACTTAGGGTTGCAATACGGAGAGGCATACCGCCAATAGTATTGGGGGCGGATGGTGGGGGGATTTGATCCAGTTGATTACGAAGAGATTGGACGATAGATGGCTTATTATCCCGTGGTAAGAGTAGTGTGCTGAGTCCAACGGTTCCAACAGCACCGATGATTAAACGAGTTAAGAATTGGCGGCGACTAGACATGGTTCTAGGGATGGGTTGGTTAGGAAGAACATTGCCATTCCAGGATGGCTAGGGTTACGGGATTCAGGGGAGACCAGCGGGTAAGGGGACCAACGGGGACTGAGCGGGCAATGTTAATTTGCGTCCACTCTAAGGATAGAATTTTCTCTTTCAGGGATAAAGTTTCTTGTGTTTTCTGATGCCAAGTCTGGAGTTCTTGGGTGCGCTCAATTGTTGCTAAGGCAATGACAATTCTGCCCCCCGGCAATAGCTTTTTAAGACTAAAATCTAAGATTTTCCTGAGTTCTCCACCGCTACCTCCAATAAAAATACGATGGGGAGCAGGGATTGATTCTAATGCTTCCGGAGCTTCCCCTGAAACAATGGTTACCCTGCTCTTGGAACATGAAAATCGCTGCGTGTTTTTATGGATTAATTCTATCCCTGCTGCTGTTTTTTCAATGGCATAAACGTTTCCCTCGGGGCAAAGCCGCCCTATTTCAATGGCGACGGAACCAGTACCTGCGCCAATGTCCCAGACAATATGATCACGCTGGAGTTGTAGCATTCCTAAAATCAGGATTCGAATTTCGCGCTTGGTGATTAAGCCAGGGCGATCGCGAAATCCTAAAAATTCACCATCAGCAATTCCGAAAATTGGCAATACTTTTGATGCTTCGAGAGCCTTATCTTGACGCTGTAAAATCACAATATTGAGCGGTGAAACGGTTAGCGATCGCACTTCTTTCTGCTCTGGCCCTGGACGTAAAGACCAACTGCGAATCGCTTCATCCGGTCCACCCAAGTTTTCACATAGCCAGAGACGATATCCTTCGGCGGGCATCCATTGTTCGATTAATGTGGCGATCGCCCCTGGTGTATAGATCTGATCGGTCAGTAGGGCGATTTGGCGATCGCCCCGACGGATTGCCTTGATCAACTCATCTGGCGATCGGCCGTGGAGGCTAATAATTGCTGCGTCTTGCCAGGGTTGTTTGATGGCAGAAAATGCGAGTTGAACTGAGCTGATATTCGGTAGAACTGTTACCCAATCTGTAGGAAATTTTTCCAGAATGAGGCGCCCAATGCCGAAGAAAAGGGGATCGCCTGATGCCAGGATGCCAACTTTAACTGCATTATTGTCGAGATGTTTTCTGAGCTGATCTAGGGTGCTGGGGATGTTGCCTAAAATCCATCGTTCCGCAGTGCTCTCAGTTTCTGGAATCAGGTCAAGTTGGCGATCGCTGCCAATTAAAATATCAGCGTTCTGGAGATATTTCTGAGCCGCTTCACCGAGTCCGAGCCAGCCATCTAGACCAATGCCGATGACCGTAAGCTGTGAAATGGGCGGCTCTGCTGCTGGGGGCTTCACAATTGCCTTGTTTGTTTGGGCTGACTATTTAAGCTTACTGTTTACGCTTATTGAATTTCTGCTTGGCGGCTTTATAAACTTCAACTGTAATCACTGATTCATTATGCTCTTTTGCGAACTTTTCGATTTTTCCCTTGGCGGCAAAACGTACAAAAAAAGGGATTTCTTTGAAGAGTGCTTCGGCTTCAGGAGTCCACTGCATTGAATGATCCTATTTATAGTGTTGATTGATGATTGTATTGATGATTGATGGAGCCATTAGGGGTTAATGACTTGTTCGTGCCATCCGTCTGATCCCTGGCGATAGACCTTGCGGTCCTGGGGCTCACCCCGCAGATTGAGCCAATCCACCTGGTCGGGGATGAGGTAGAGCAGCACAAATGGGGCGGGTGGCGTTTGGGGATCAGGGGGCGCAGGCGCAAAGGCACTCGCCTCTGACCGGCGATCGCCCGGAGTCGGCCAAGCAAATTGCAGTCGAGCTGCATCGGATAAATTTTGCCATGTTATGGACCGTTCCCAGCGATCGCGCTCGTCCCCACTATCGTCTGTCACCGCCCTAATGCTGCCCGTTAAGCGAAATTGCTCCCGCGTTTTTGGAAAATACCAGCACGCTTCTGTCCGCGGATTGGCCCCAATCTGAGAGATTTTCTGACTCCGTTGGTCCGTAATAATCTTCAGGATGTTGGGCAATTCGGTGCGATCGCTAAATCCCCGAAACACCACGGTCCGATTGGCTGGCGATCCGTCTGCCCGTACCGTTGCTAATTGGAAGTAGCGGGCATAGGCGAGGGAGCGGTTACGGTGTAGGGCGCGGGATAGGGGCGATCGCCAGGGAGCCAAGGTCATCAAATTCTGGGGGATATACCGTAAGACACTATATATCTCCTGCGCCGAAAATATTTTTCATGGTGTTGATCCAGGTTTTGATCCCAGATGATCTCAGATAATTTCAGATTTAAAGTCAGTGTTTCAAGGGATGTTGTAATGCCTTGTTTTTTTGATTTTGGTGAACTCTAAAGTCTTCTACGGCGAAACTCTGATAGCGATAGGCTGGTTATCTGTCGGAATTATTAATTTTGATCAAATCGATGATGGTGAGTGATCCCCGTGGGTTTGTAATGGTCATGATTACTTTCTAAATGGTAGAGAAATGACCATTAAACGCATCGGAATTTTGACGAGTGGTGGGGATTGTGCCGGATTAAATGCGGCGATTCGATCAGTCGTTCTCCATGCAACAAAAGATTATGGCTGGGAAGTGCTGGGAATTCGGCGGGCAACCCAGGGTTTGATGGAGCGCCCTATCGATGCCGTATACCTCAATTCAAGAGGGGTTGATGATGTGCTGATGAAAGGGGGAACTTTTTTGGGCACAACCAATCGTGGTAACCCATTCAAATTCCCCATGCCGGACGGTAGTGTGGCGGATCGCTCGGCTGAAATTGCAGAGGGATATGCCTTGTTAGGGTTGGATGCGTTGATTGGTATCGGGGGGGACGGTAGCCTGGCAATTTTGAATAAGCTGGCGATCGCCGGCAATATGAATTTTGTCGGAATTCCCAAAACGATCGATAACGATGTGGCGGTGACGGAGCGGTCCATTGGGTTTGATACGGCGGTCAATATTGCGACGGAAGCCTTAGACCGTTTGCATTTCACGGCGGCTAGTCACAGTCGGGTGATCTTGTTAGAAGTTATGGGGCGGGATGCAGGACATATTGCCTTGAACGCTGGGATTGCGGGGGGAGCGCATATTATTTTGATCCCCGAAATTCCCTATCATATTGATCGGGTTTGTCGCGCCATTAAAAAACGCCAAGCTCGGGGCCATAATTTTACGGTGGCGATTATTTCTGAGGCGGTGTGTGCGGCGGATGGCGAAGCGGTGACGAAGGATGAACAGTTTGGGGAATGCCGATTGGGGGGGATTGGTCGGTATTTAGCCCAGGAAATTGGCGAAAAAACAGGGGCAGAGGCTCGGGTGACGGTGCTTGGGCATGTGCAGCGAGGTGGGATCCCATCGCCGCTTGACCGACTTTTGGCCTCTGCTTTTGGGGTGGCGGCGGTCGATTTGGTGGCTCAAGGGAAGTTTGGACAGGTGGTGACTTGGCAAAAACGACAGGTCGTCCATGTCCCCATTGAAGAGGCGATCGCTACTTATCAAGCTGTGGATCCCAACGATGCCCTGGTCAAAACTGCCCGTGGGCTCGGAATTTGCCTGGGAGATTAACGGCACCCTACCGGGCTATTTTGTGGGCTATTTCGTGTGTTATCTTTCCAAGTCTTAAAACAATTTGGGGAGGAATAGACCTGACCGTTGTTTGTAGTCTTCAAAGTCGGGATAGCGGGACAGGGATTCGTCCTTTTGTTTCATTCCCGGCAAGAAGATAACGAGTGTGAATAGGATCAAAATGACGAACGGTAGCCAGTGTTGACTGATCATCGCAAATGATAGGTAAATTAGGAATTCTCCCAAATAGTTGGTGTTGCGACAGCGTGCAAAGAATCCGTCATCAATCAGCCCCGGCTGGCGTTTCAATGCAAAGTGTTTTTGGGCATCTCCAGCGTAGTGCAGGACTAATCCAAAAGAGTTGCAGGCGATCGCCCCGGCCACTAAGGGTAATGGGGGGATACTACCCTGGCTGATTAATAGGAATGGCGCGACCCAGTAGAGTCCTAAAAATAGGAAAGTCGTGATGGCTAAGCCGATAGGAACTTCCTCTTCCCAGCGTTTGTCAGGGTAGACCCGATCTTTTAATAACCACAGCAACCCATATCCACCATGTAAGGCAAGGTAGACCCAAGGACCTAGGGTGAAGTTGTCGTAAAAAAACATCATCCCTAGAACAACAAATAGGGTAAGCCCCTTATGCAAGTTGATGGGATATTTGATTTTTAATTGCACGGTTTAAAAGGTCCCCTTCAAAGCACTAACACAGCGATCGCAAATGGTGGGATCTGCCTCGCTATCCCCAACGGTCTCAGAGTAATTCCAGCAGCGATCGCACTTTTGACCGCTGGCATCGACGACGCCAACCCCCAAGGATTCCGACTCAAAGGCATATTTCAATCCGTTTAATGGGGCCGTTTCTGTGAGTAGTTCAACCTGGGAGGTTAGGAAGAAATAGCGCAATTCATCGACGCCGTTCGTGCCATCCCCCAAAGAGCTGGCGGGGTTGAATTGGACGAGGCGATCGCGCAGTTCTTCATTGCCTACATAGAGCAACACTTTGGCTTCCAAGCTGGAGCCAATGGATTTGTCATTTCGAGCCTGTTCCAGAACTTTGTTGACCTCACTCCGGATATTGCGAATTTCTTGCCATTTCTCCGCGAGTTCCGGTTGCTTCCACTGGTCGTCTAACTTCACCCAGCCCGCTTGGAAAACGGATTTTTCGGCGACTTCGTAGGGGAGTGCTTGCCAGATATCCTCTGCCATATGGCATAGAACTGGGGCGATCGCCCGTGCTAGATTTTCCAGCGCTGCGGCAATCATTGTCTGACAACTGCGACGGCGGGATGCATCGAGGGAACTGATGTAAAGTCGATCCTTGGCGATATCGAGATAGAAATTGGAGAGATCAACGACGCAGAAATTTTGCACCGTTTGGAAGAATTTGAAGAATTGGAAACTTGCAAAGGCTTCGGTGATTTCGTCAAAGACTTCGGTGATGCGGTGGAGCATATAGCGATCCAGTTCCGGCAAATCGTCATAGGCGATCGCATCTTTTGCTGGATCAAAATCATGCAAGTTTCCTAACAGGAATCGCGAGGTATTGCGGATCTTGCGATACACATCGGACATCTGCTTCAGGATGTTCTTCCCGATGGGCACATCCGTTGAATAGTCCACCGACGACACCCACAGGCGCAGCACATCCGCACCGTAGGGCGGCTCCTGTTTTTGATTATTGCCGCCGTTGATTACCACCATGGGATCGACGACATTGCCCAGGGATTTACTCATCTTCCGTCCCTGCTCATCCAAGGTGAATCCGTGGGTTAGTACTGTTTTGTAAGGGGCGGGACCGCCGCTGGCAACGCTGGTGAGCAAACTGGATTGGAACCAACCGCGATGTTGGTCGGAGCCTTCCAAATACATATCGACGGGATAGCCCAAGCCGCGCCGCTTTGCGACCGATGACCAGGAGGATCCCGAGTCAAACCACACGTCCATGGTGTCGGTGCTCTTGATGTAGGTGCGCCCGTTGTCGCGATATTCCTCCGGCAGCAGCTCCTCGACGGACCACGCCCACCACACATCGGACCCATGCTCCGCAATCAGGTCGCGAATCCGATTTAGGGTCGTCTCATTCATTAAGGTTTCGCCGGTTTCGCTGTCATAAAACGCTGGGATGGGCACGCCCCACGATCGCTGGCGGGAGATACACCAATCGGAACGCTCGCCCACCATGGATTCAATGCGATTTTGACCGGATTCGGGGATCCAATTTACGCTGGCGATCGCCCCCATGGCGGCCTCCCGGAACCCATCCACCGATGCAAACCACTGTTCCGTTGCCCGGAAAATGGTCGGCTTTTTGGTGCGCCAATCATAGGGATATTTGTGGGGATAAGGCTCCTCCTTCAGCAGTGAGCCCGCCTCCTTCAGCGCTGCGATAATTTCATCATTGGCGGTTTTGAGCACGTTCAAGCCTTCAAACTTGCCCGCTTCCGCCGTAAAGGTTCCCCGCGCATCCACCGGAGATAGCACGCCCAAGCCATACTTTTGCCCAGTAATAAAATCCTCTTGACCGTGACCGGGAGCCGTATGCACTAAGCCGGTGCCAGATTCCGTCGTGATGTAGTCGCCGCCGAGAACGATCGGAGATTCGCGATCAAATAAAGGATGACGATACTGGCAATTCTCCAGCGCCGCTCCCTTAAATTCTGCGACCACCGTTGCTGTAGCTCCCACGGTCGTCGCCAAGGATTCCACTAAATCCTTCGCCACAATCACATGGTCAAATTGCAGGGGCGCATCCTCAGCTCCCTCCAACTTCACCGCCACATAATCCAGCAGCCCATTCACCGCCACGCCCAAATTACCGGGAATGGTCCAAGGGGTTGTGGTCCAGATGGCGACCCCCAGATTCTCCAGGCTGCTTAAGCTCGGCTGCAATGCATCACTTAGGGTTGTGATGGGGAACGCCGCATAAATCGATTGGGACACATGTCCCTCGGGATATTCCAGCTCCGCCTCCGCCAGCGCCGTTTGGGAACTGGGGCTCCAGTGCACCGGCTTGAGTCCGCGATAGATGTAGCCCTTGAGGAACATCTGCCCGAAGACCTCGATTTGTGCCGCCTCATAGGCTGGATTCAGGGTTAGATAGGGCTCATCCCAATCTCCCCAAACACCGAAGCGCATAAACTGCTCCTTCTGCCCCTCGACCTGGTCTAGGGCATAGACCTTTGCCTTCTGACGCAGCTTCATCGGCGTCAAATCTTTGCGCTCGTCTTTTTTGAGAGTTTTGAGCACTTTTAATTCGATGGGCAATCCATGGCAATCCCAACCGGGGATGTAGCGCACCTTGCGCCCCAGCAACAGGTGATAGCGATTGATGATGTCCTTTAGGACCTTATTCATGGCGTGCCCCATATGCAGCGAGCCATTGGCATAGGGGGGGCCATCGTGGAGGATAAACGGCTCACCGGGGTTGGACGCTGCGAGGGTCTCGTAAATTTGCGCCTCGGTCCAAAACTGCTGAATCTCCGGCTCACGGGTCTTGGCATTGGCCCGCATGCTGAAGCTGGTCTGGGGGAGATTAACGGTTTCTTTGTAGGACTTGTCGCTCACGGTGAATCCTGGCTACGCGGATTTGAATAGAGTATCGCCATATTCTATCCCCTGGGCGCTTGGGGCGATCGCAGCAATTGCAGCGATCTCAACGCCAACCTAAGATGCTTGAGCTGCAAATAGACTCTTCAAGCGTTGCTTAATCCAAACGGCTGGCCCGCTATCATTCCTGCCGTATGAATGCATTTCTTCCCATATTTCTGGATACGTCTCCTGAATAGCTTCTTTACGACTCGAAAGCTCGTTGGCTACGTTTTCTGCTAGGGCTGGATAATCGCGCAGTAGCTTCTCAAAATTATCTTTGTTGATGATGAATAGGCTGACTTCGTCGCTTCCGACTCTAATGTTTCCTGGAGAGGGTAGATCAAGCATTAGTGGTAGCTCTCCAAAATATTCCCCCGCTTCGAAACGTCGAAGATTTTTTTCTGTGCTCCCATTCTGGTACAGAACCTCAACATAACCCGATAGGATAATGCAGAAGTTTCTAAAATGCTTTCCTTGATGGGCGACTATTTCTCCTTGCTCAAGTCTTTGACGATATCCCATCTCAATTAAGCTGCGAATTTGAAGATCGTTGAATCCCTGGAAATACGAGATCTGTGAAAGTTTTTCCTTTAAGGTTTCGTATCTTGGGGGGATGAATTCAGCTTGCGTTGTTTCCAGGGAGTTTTGCAGTTCTGGGGGCGGGAGTAGCGGTTTTGATTGAGTTTCGGTTAGTTCCGTGATGGATGAGGGCGATCGCATCCAAATATCCATCTGTGGGAATGGGATTGTGATATTTCGCTGCCGTAGATAGTATTCCACTGCGAATGTGACTTCGCTTTTGATGCGTAATCTCATGTCAACGCGCGCAATCCAAAAGTGCAGTTTGAAATTTAATGCGTTGTCGCCAAAGCCTGCGAAAATAACTTTGGGGGACGGCTCGCATAAAACGCTGGATAAAGAATAGGCGGCTTCTAGTAAGGTTTCAGTGACCAGTACTGGATCACTGCCATAGGCGACGCCAACATCGATTTCTAAACGCCCGCAAGGATTTTGATAGTTCCAGTTGGTGATTCGTTCTTCAGCGAGTTGCGAGTTTGGAATGATAATATCTCCGCCTTCTAAGGTTCGAATGACGGTGGAACGGATGGCAATTTCCTCGATGTATCCGGCAATGTCATCGAATTCAATAAAGTCACCCACTCGTAATTTACGCTCAAATAGAACGGTTAAGCCGCTGAGTAAATTCTTGGTAATGTCCTGTAATCCAAAGCCAATTCCAATGCCCAGTCCGCCAACAATTACCGCGACGGATGATAGGTCGAGTCCACTGGCTTGTAGGACAATTAGATAGCCAAAGGTGCCGACGCCTAAGCTAATTAAGGTGGCGATCGCTTCTTTGTTTCCCCCTTCAACCCCTAGCCTGGCAAGTAATCGGTATCTTAGGAAGTTTTTGAGTAAGCGAGTGGCAATTCCAACGGCGACTACGGCGATGAGTAACTCGATCATCCAGAGCAGGGAAATGGACTGATCGCCTAGTTTTAATAACTCTTTCTCGAATACCGGCCCTAGCAATTCACCCATGGCTGAAACCGTTTTTTAACGCTTTAGAATGATCGGTCGGTCGGGAGTTAATTTTGCCTGTTGAGTTTGATCCTGCACTGCACCAATGACAGTGGCATGGTCATACCCTGCCTGATGTAATTCTTCAAGTAGCCCCATTGTGTCGTGCTCTGGAATTGCGATCAATAATCCTCCTGAGGTCTGAGGATCGACGAGCAAAGCGCTGTGTGCCGGTAGGGGCGATCGCCAGGGGGTGACCTGATGGTGTAGCTGGGCGTTGCGATCGTGGAGGGAGCTGGTGATGCCCTGGTCTAGGCAGGCGATCGCTCCCGGTAATGCTGGGATTTGGTCGGTTTCTAGGGCGATTGTGAGCTGCTCGGGGGAGGCGTCGAGCATTTCGATCAGGTGTCCCAGTAGGCCGAATCCGGTGATGTCGGTGCAGGCGTGGACGGGGTGGCGTTGGGCGATTGCGCCGGCGACGTGGTTGGACTGGAGCATCATGGCGATCGCACTTTCGAGCCAGCGTCCTTTGGCTTGGTGGCGGGCGTGGGCGGCTAGGAGGGTGCCGGTACCGAGGGGTTTGGTGAGGATGAGGCGATCGCCGGGTTGGAGGCCGCCTTTGGTGAGGGGTTGGGTTTGGAGGAGGCCGTTACAGCTCAGCCCTAAGCCGAGTTCTGGCCCTTCGGTGGTGTGCCCGCCGAGGAGGGCGATGTTGAGGGGGGCGAGGATTTTGTTGACGCCGCGCAGGAGTTGATACAGCGTTTCTTCCTGGATTTTCGGGCTGCCGTAGGGGATGGTGGCGAGGGCGAGGGCGCTATGGGGGGTGGCGCCGGTGGCGAAGAGGTCGCTTAGGCAATGGTTCGCGGCGATTTGTCCAAAGCGATAGGGGTCGGCGAGGGGGCTGCGGAAGTAGTCGATGGTTTGGACTAGGGGGCGATCGCTGGGGGGCTGCCAAATGGCGGCATCGTCGGGGACGTCCAATCCGGTGAGGATATTTTTGGATGGTTGGTTGGATTGGGGGGCGGGCTCTAGGCGGGCGAGGACTTGGTTGAGGGTGTGTCGCCCAACTTTGGAACCGCAGCCGGCGCAGTACATGATCGGCGATTCAGTCGCTGAAGATGGGGACGACGATTGGGGGGCTCCCATCGGAGACAGGTTTTGAAACTGCGCCATAAATTGGCGATCAATGTTGTCCTTCCAGCGCCAGACCCATTTTCCCCGGGTCCCTAACCAACCGCGAGAGGCGATCGCCCGGCCATCGCCGGTGCCAATCAAACTGAGATAGGTGCGTTGGGGATGGTAGGGCTGTAGCGGTTGCCCTTGGAGGTATGCCCGCAGGTTGTGGAAGAGGGGTTTGCCGTGGCGGACGGCGAAGACGCCGGCTTTTGGGTGGGGGGTCTGGGTGAGGGTGGCGACATCGCCTGCGCCGAAGATAAAGGGATGAGATCGGGATTGTAGGTGCTGATTGACCGCCAGAAAGCCGCGATCGTCGGTGGCGAGTCCGGCGTTTTTGATCCATGGCGTTGCCCTGGCTTCGGTGACCCAAATGCTCCAGTCGCAGGGAATCATCAAACCGGATTTGCATTTGAGATGGTTTGGGGATTCGTGGGCGATCGCCGTTTCCCCCAGATATAGCTGAACCTGACGCTGCTTTAGCTCCCGTCGGAGTTGGCGGCGGACCCAACGGTTATGGCTGGGTAGAAGTTCGGGCTGTCGATGGATTAGATGAAACTGGGCTTGGTGTTTGAGGCGGGCATCCATGGCGAGGGCCAGCTCAACGCCGCCAACGCCGCCGCCGATAATGGCAATATTTTGGGCGTCCTTAGACTGCTGGACGGCTTTTTGTAGCTGCTGCCATCGTTCTAAAAATTGACCGATGGGTTTGGCGGGAATGGCGTGATTGGCTAATTCAGGGGCGACTGTTGCCGAGACCTGCGGGGTGCTGCCCACGTCCAATGACAACACATCGAATTTGACCGGGGGGCGATCGCGACACAACACCTGTCGCGTTTCCACATCGATCCCCACGACCTGATCCACATAAAATTGCGCATCGGCAAATTGCGCCAGGGGATGGAGATCGATATAGCATTCGTCGCGATCGTAAATCCCTGCCACATGCCCCGGTAGCATCCCGGAATAGGGCGTGTCATATCCATCACTAATCAGCGTGAGCCGTACCCCTGGCAAAGGAGCCATGCCCCACATCCTCAGCACTAGGGCATGGCTGTGGCCACCCCCCACCAACACCAATTCTTGGGTAATGGGAGTGAACATCCTGGCCATGGTGGGGTGGGAGTGACGCGATCGCTGCGGGAAGATTTTGCTGGAAATGCTGGAAATGATAGAACGGTCTCCCATCAAAAAGGACGTACCGAAGTACGTCCCGGGGCCCCAAATCAGAGGCTTGGGAGCGGATTAGAAACCTTTGATCTTTTGACCAATTACCTTTTGATCAGTTGATCAGATTTTGATCAAAATTTTTGGATTGGGCTAACGCAGGGTTTAGCGGAAGCCAACCGCCGCTTGCCAAACGAAGGCCAGAGCCAAGAAGAACAAGGGGATAATCGGTAGAACATCCACAAGGGGCTCAAAGGCGGAATATGCTTCGGGCAGCTTTGCCAACAACAGTCCTGCTTCCATTTTGGTATTACCTCTCCAACACAGGCAAATAATAATCGGGGTTTTTGATTGGGATTTTATTGGAGCAAGGGACTGGGCAAGTCACCTGCTTCAATAACAAACCGGAACCAAAACTTTGTGCAATCCTATCAGACTGAGACCGCCCGTAACACTGCGATCGCCTGAATTTCTGAGAATCCGCAGCAATCGTTAATGAAAGTAACGCGATGACGCCGAAGACGATCCTGAAAATGCCCTAACGCCAGACCAGGGCGGCGATCGCCAGTACGCCGGATACGGCATAAAAGGTGCTGACCACCCGCAATTCTGACCAGCCTTCCAGCTCAAAATGATGGTGAAGCGGTGCCATTCTGAAAAGGCGTTTACCTTTACCGTCGGGTCCCTTCGTCGCTTTGTAGTAGCCCACCTGGAGCATGACCGATAGGGTTTCGATTAAAAAGACCCCGGAGATAATCACCGCACTCCATAGGCTTTGGGTCATCAGCGCGACCCCGGCTAGGGCGGCTCCCAAGGCGAGGGAACCGGTGTCCCCCATAAATACTTTTGCTGGGTTGCGGTTGAAGGCGAGGAATCCTAGGCATCCGCCGCTACAGGTGGCGCAGAACAGTCCTAGGGCGGGCGCTGTCGGGGCGACGATCGCACCCATCGCCAGGAAGGCGATCGCCGAGGTGCCCCCCGCTAAACCATCTAAACCGTCGGTCAAGTTGGTGGCATTGCTGGCTGTCGCTAACACCCAGCTCACCAGGGGCCAAAATAAAATGCCCAAGGGTAATAACCAGCCCCCCGGCATTAACAAATTCGTTAGTTCACCGGGCTGGGTGATAAACAACCAACCGGCGAATAAAATGCCAAATCCGAACTGAAATAAAAGTTTCGTGCGCGGAGAAACGCCCTTGTTGGATTTGCGGCGGATCACCTGCCAGTCGTCCATCCAACCGAGCCAGCCATAGGCGAAGGTCAACACTGAAATCCCGATGAGCTGTTCCCAGCCCTTGGCGTCCAACCCTGCAAATAGCCCCAGGAACACGGCCATGGCGATCGCCGTCGGGACAAAGAAGATACCGCCCATGGTGGGGGTTCCTGCCTTCACCTGGTGGGATTGGGGACCTTCTTCGCGGATAATCTGCCCCGTTTTCAATTGGCGTAGGACCGGTACTGCCCAAGCTCCCACCCCAACGGTGGCTAACAGGCTCAACAGGATGGGAAATGCAAGGCTTTGTAGCCAATTGACTGACTCAGTGACTGATTCAGCCGCATTCGCCCCTAGAAGCCAACCATCTAGGATGATCGCCGCCATGAAGAGAACGGCGAGCAATGTCCAGAACAGGTGCTTTCCGGACCAGCTAAGGGGAGTAAACGTTGTTGATGGGGGGCGGTCAACGGTCATGGGATGGATTTGGGAAAAGGTCTTGGACTGACCACGAATTTCGAGTCCACTGGCTCATCCACCAAGATATCCGAAGCAATATTGGTGCTAAGCCCAATCCGTTCGCGGATGCAAAACTGATAGCCAACACGGGTAACAATTAGTGCAAACAGAACTCACCGGCAATTAAACCACGGATATTTAGCTTCCGCCATAGCGTGTCGCCGGGTTATGACCCCTGATCACCCTTGCGTTTTTCTTAAAACCGCAATCAAACCCGGTGAACAGTGCCCCTGAGGACGCGCTATGGGAAAACAGAATGACCCGGATTAATCATCCATATCGCTGTTGTTGCTGTCGTCGCTGTCGTCGTTGTTGTTGTAGTTATTGTCTTCACCGACCAACATATCGGCGATCTCCTCATCCCGCTCTTCAAAGTCCTCTTGATCGTCGCGATCGCGGAGTCGCCCGGTGGACTCGAGCCACTTCAGAATCGATGCATTTTCCTGAAGGGGAATCAATTCTGCCCGATTACGCCGGGGTTGCTCTCGTAGGGAAAGGTTATTCATAAATCCTCTATCTAGGGCTCAAGCTATCTGCGCAATTCTGCGTCGTCGTCATTCTGCGCAGCACTGATCGTAATGCCAGCGCCAGATCATCATCTATGGCAGTGAGATGTGATACAAATTCTAAGCCAGCACATTAATAATCAGCACTTCATCGTCTACGAAAACAGGACTGGCGTCAAATTCCTTAAATGTCTTGATAGAGGGTGACCTCCACTTTGAAGGTGGGAATGGTGGACCACTGATGGCGTTGGTTGATGACCGTTTCTTCGGAGTACAGGGTGATTTCGTAGCGGGTGCCATGGTACGTGAAAGCGCCATGACCGGGATAGCGATCTCCATTCACGAGGCGTCGGGGCACCCATCCGCAGCACTCAAATCTGAGGGGAGCCATGCCAAAGCGATCGCGTAAAAATGCTTCCACCGTCGCCGCATCTGATCCCCGCAGTTGATAGGAGGCCTGTAGGGCATATCCCGGCGGCCGGTCGACGGTCTCGCAGGTTTCAAACTGTACTTCACTGGGTTTCATGGCCCAGGCTTCTAGGAAGTCGGCGCAGGTTGGGGATGCTTTGGGCTGGGGGGGAGAGAGGATGAGCGCGGGACCCCAGGGACTGACGGCTAAAAGTAATGCTGCGATCGCCCCTGGAATACTCATTTGCCGGTCTCATCTCCATACCAATACCAATACTGAATACTAGGCAAAAACAATAGGCAAAAAATAAGGGAAATTTGGCTGAATCCAAACTCCCCCTCATATTTATTAGATTTCAATGGAGCTAAGCGGGCTCGAACCGCTGACCCCTTGCATGCCATGCAAGTGCTCTACCAGCTGAGCTATAGCCCCATACGGCGAAATCAATGATGCCTTAAGCGGTCGGAATTCGTCAACCCTTTACGCTGTTTTGCTTAAAACCCAAGCCTCAGAAATGGGCGGCGGTTACCCCTTCACGCTCAATTGCAGCGTCAACCTATTCCGAATATTCCGAGTCGTTCAACGCAGTCGGATCGGCTAATGGCCATGGGATGTCGTCCGGGCTGGCGATCGCCACCGGGTCACTAAAAGTCAGGGGAGCCCCTTGATAGGACACGTATCCCCCCTCCTCCAGTGTGATGAGATATCCCAGGGAACTATTCATCAAACAGTAAACAAACACCAATGCTCCAGCGGCAGATGCCACTAACGCACCGGCCAGCATGAATGAAAATTCCCGGCGATCAAAAGCCACTTGCATCAGATGCAATGACCAAGCCACCAAGGGGATTGCCAGTAGTAGGACAAAAAGCACAGGCGTAAAAGATTTGGTGACACAATGAACCGTCTCTTTACTTACTGTAACAGTACATTCAGAAATATTGGGTAATAAAAACCGGAGACAATCTTAAAATCTGTCAATCTGCCCTATGGGGGAGATGGCTGGCTGTCCCAGGAACTCTGCCCTGTGGGGATTCTAGGGATTTGAGAGATATTTCGGGAGAGGGCCGGGATTCGACTGAATTTTTTCTTAAGTTAAGCGGACGGGAATGTTGTGCTGACTTAAGTGGTCTTTAATTTCTTGAACGCTGAGTTGACCGTAGTGGAGCAGTGATGCTAGTAGGGCGGCTTCTGCTTTGCCCTCTGTAATGGCTTCCCGGATATGGTCACAGTTGCCCGCGCCCCCGGAGGCGATGACGGGCACATCCACGGCGTCGGCGATCGCTCGGGTGAGGTCGAGGTCATAGCCTGCTTGGGTGCCGTCGGCGTCCATGCTGGTGACTAGGAGTTCGCCTGCCCCCCGTTTCGCCATTTCCGTTGCCCAGGCGATCGCATCCAACCCGGTATTTTCCCGACCGCCGCGCACGTATACATCCCACGCGATCGGTACTCCATTGATGCCGGTCCCCTCTCGCCGTCGCGCGTCGATCGCCACCACAATGCATTGGGCACCGAAGCGCTCACTGGCCCGGTTGATTAAGTCTGGATCTCGGACTGCGGCGGAATTAATACTGGTTTTGTCGGCCCCTGCCCGCAAAAGTTCTTTGATCGTTTCTAGATTATTAATGCCGCCCCCGACGGTTAGGGGAATGAAAACCTCTTCGGCGGTGCGATAGACCACATCAAAAATAATGCCGCGATCCTCGTGGGTGGCGGTGATATCCAAAAACACCAGTTCGTCGGCCCCCGCTTGGTTATATGCCCGCGCCAGCTCCACCGGGTCACCCGCATCCCGCAGCTCCACAAAATTGACCCCTTTCACCACACGCCCCGCTTTGACATCCAAACAGGGCAAAATTCGCTTTGCTAGCATTTTTTGGGTACTGCTCCTTACTTCGACTCCCCACTCCGGCACACACAATCGTCCCTAAGCCGTGACCGGAGAGGAGGTTGCCCATGACTTTTGGCCGATGATCTTGGGAGGATCTTTGATAGTGTTATACGCTGTGGGCTAGTTTACTGGAGACGGTTGGCATCGTGATTGAAATTGGTCAGAGCGTAAAGGTGAAGCGCCTTCGGGATCGGTTGTCTAAGGATCAAGTGGCATCCATTAAAAACAATCCTGTGGGTACGGTTAAGGACTTCAAAATGGTGGATGGTAGCGGCGTCGGCGTCGTGGTCGAGTTTGAAGGTGGTTTTGCCACTTGGTTTTTTGAGGATGAAGTTGAGGCGGTCTAGGTCCGGCCCCAATTCAGTCTTTCAAAGTTGTGTAGACAAAGTTGTGCTGACAAAGTTATGCAGATCGGACCTGGGTTGAGTGTCAATCTGGGTCCGTTTTTGGTATTAATGGCAGCGCTTCCAGTTGGTGATTAGAGAGGGTTAATCATGGCGTTTACGCTAACGTTTCTGGGCAAGGGTGGCACCGGCCGCTCAACTTTGGCGATCGCGGCGGCGAAGTCGTTTGCGGCGGCGGGTAAGCGTGTCCTGTTGTTTAGCTACACCACGGGACCGGAGCTGGCATTGCTGTTGGATTGTGACCTGTCGCCATCGGTAGATCCCCAATCCATCGATACCAATTTGGAGGTGGTTCAGCCTTCCAAGGTGGCCCTGTTGGAGCGGGGTTGGGCTGAGGTGAAAGCCCTGGAAGCGAAGTATTTGCGATCGCCCTTTTTTAAGGACATTTATGGGGAGGAGCTGGCGGCGTTTCCTGGAATTGATCGGGCGATCGCGCTGAATAGTCTCCGCAAGTTTGATGACAGCGGTAAGTATGACGTCATCGTTTACGACGGCACGGGGGATGAGGATGAGCTACGGATGTTGGGCGTGCCCGATGTGTTGTCCTGGTATGTGCGTCGGTTTTCCAAGGTGGTGGCGGAGTCGGATTTTGCACGGGCGTTGAATCCGTTTATTCAGCCGGTGGCGGGCGCGGTGTTGAATTCGGGCTGGGGATCGGAGCCGTGGAAGGAGCCGATGGATGAGGTCGACGGCCTTTTAGCCCAAGGGCGGGATGCGGTGAGTAATCCACAGCGGTTGGCGGCTTGGCTAGTAACGACGCCGGATGCGATCGCGATCGCCCAGGCGAAATATTTATGGGGAGCGGCCCAGCAGTCGAGTGTAACGGTCGGGGGGGTGCTGGTAAATCGTATTGCCGATGGTATTGCCGATAACAATGCGATCGCCGCTATGTCTGAGACATTGTCTGAGACGTTTGCTCCGTTGACGGTGACTGGGATCCCTGAGTCGTCGGGGGATTGGTCGGCGTTGGTGGGCGCGATGCCATCGTTTGATTCGGCGGGATCGGTGCCTCGACCGATTGAGATCGATGTCGCCCAGAAGCAGGTGCGGTTGTTTCTGCCTGGCTTCTCCAAATCCCAGGTAAAGTTAATTCAGTCGGGTCCGGAGATTACTATCGAGGCCGGTGGGCAACGGCGGAATATTCTGTTGCCGGCGGCCCTGAGTGGGCGATCGGTGACTGGTGCTAAGTTTCAAGGTGGTTTTTTGATTATCTCGTTCTAGCCGCTGAGTCCCTGCTTTTTGGGGCTCCGCCCCAAACCCCGCTTAAGGGTCAGCGACCCTTAAGAATCCCGTTTTTAGGTCTTTTACTTTTTTCCATCCCATGGCTGCTCCTGATTCCACAACGCCTGCTTCGACGGATCCCACTGAGTCTCCGGTGGAGAATGCTGAGGTTAAGGCTGAGACGTCTGAGACGACCGATGAGGGCTCTAAGGCGCGTCAGCTTTTGGGTATGAAGGGCGCGTCGGCTGAGACGAATATTTGGAAGATTCGCCTCCAGTTGATGAAGCCGATTACTTGGATCCCGTTAATCTGGGGCGTGTTGTGTGGCGCGGCATCGTCGGGACATTTTGATTGGACGCTGGAAAATGTTCTGAAGTCGGCGCTGTGTATGTTGATGTCGGGTCCCCTGCTCACGGGCTATACCCAAACCATCAATGATTACTACGATCGCGAGATCGACGCCATCAACGAGCCCTATCGCCCCATCCCGTCCGGTGCGATTTCGATTCCCCAAGTGGTGACTCAGATTTGTGTGTTGGCAGGCGTTGGTATCGGCGTGTCCTACTTATTGGATCTTTGGGCAGGGCATGATTTCCCGATTATGTTGGTCCTGACCCTGTTCGGTATTTTTGTGGCGTATATCTATTCCGCGCCCCCGTTGAAGCTGAAGCAAAATGGTTGGCTGGGGAATTATGCCCTGGGGGCTAGCTATATCGCGCTCCCCTGGTGGGCGGGGCAAGCCCTGTTTGGCACCTTGACCCCGACCATTATGGTAGTCACTTTGATCTACAGCTTGGCGGGCTTGGGGATCGCGGTGGTCAATGACTTTAAGAGTGTCGAGGGCGATCGCGAGCTCGGTCTTCAATCCTTGCCGGTGATGTTCGGCGTGACTACTGCCGCCTGGATTAGCGCTATCTCCATCGACGTTTTCCAATTGGGCATCGCGGGCTATCTGGTCACCATCCACGAGCAGCTTTATGCGTCCATCCTGGTGCTGTTGGTGATCCCCCAGATGGTATTCCAGGATATGTATTTCCTGCGCGACCCCGTTGAAAACGATGTGAAATATCAAGCCAGTGCTCAGCCATTCCTGGTAATCGGCATGTTGGTCGCCGGACTAGCAATGGGACACGCTGCGCTGTAATAACTTAAATGTAAGCCGCTACTTCGACTGTGAGCATGCATGAATGGTTGCCAGTGATTGATTTTGCGGATGTTAAACTGAGTGGTGGGGCAATAGGTGCCTTGGGGTTATCTTTTTTATCAGTGCCATTCTTCTGCACGGTTAATCGTTCAACGTCGTAGTGTTCTGCTCTTCTATCGTTTGCACAATGCTAAATCTCCCTGAACAGTATGATCGAGTGATATATGGCAAGAGCCCACTATCCGAAGTTATTTGTCAGGTAAGGTTTCCTGCCATTCTTAGGATAGCCAGCCAGGAACCTGCTGATTTTCAGGAGCGAGTTCGGCGAGAATATCCCATATTTAGAAAAACTAGTACTAGAGTCCAGCAAGAATTTGGTGAGGCTCTAAAGAAGTTGGGAGTGCCTACGCCTGGCGTACCCCAATCTTATGAGTTCTTGACAGAGGATAATCTTTGGAAAGTTGTATTGGTCAACGACTTTATTTCTCTTTCGACAGTTGCCTACAGTCGGTTTGAGGAGTTTCAAGAGCGGGCTGCGTTTATTCTGTCTACCTTCGAGGATGTTTACCAACCAAACTTTTTCCAAAGGATAGGATTGCGGTATAAGAACTGGATTATCCGTTCAGAGCTAGATCTAGGCTCTCAAAGTTGGGAAACTCTCATCTCCGAAGAGATTGCCTCTGAGTTGCATAGCTCAACAATAAAAGATGCCATAGAGTATTACGATAAAAGGCTGAACCTTAGTCTCGAAAACGATAGATATCTCAATTTCCAGCACGGAATACAAGAGTTAGAAGCACCAGATGGACGCAGGGAAAAATGCTATATCTTGGACTTCGACTTCTACTCAAACACTAAACGTGGATCAAGCAATGAAGTCCTCAGTAACGTCTCCAGACTCAATCAGGATGCCGGCAAAATCTTCCGGTGGAGTATTTCAGAATCTCTCCACAAGCAGATGGAGCCGGAGCCCGTTCAATGATGAGACCTATGGTAGTGCAATCTCTGAAACTTCAGCAGAGGAAGAGCAGCGTTTGCGCATGTTCACAGAGACGATTAGCTATCTGTCGATTATTTCTAGCATGCATAGAGATGCACTGATAGAAGCCCACGAAACTTTACTAAATATCGTAGAGTTTTACAGGGATAGGGCACTGAGTTCCTCGCCAAGTGGTTACAAGAAAGAGCCAAAGACCCTGCGGGTGAAATCTGTGGTTAGAGCAACTAAGCCACCTTTCTCTTACGACGAAGATTGAGATGGTTGCAGAGAAGAATGACCTATATTCGCCTTCCAAGAAAGGGGTTGCTATACGTCAAGGTGAAATACTAAGTAACGTGAAACAAATCGCTTTGCTGAGTGAATCGGATGGACTGGATGGAGGCAATGAGATTTCAATAGTTGAGCATCCATACTGCATTGTTGTATCCCAAGATTGCGATTTGGATTGGGATTTTAGAGAAAGAAAGGGAGATTCCAAAACATACAATTCAAGTAAATTGCTGAATTGCATACTATTTTGTGAAGCTGATACCGCACGAGCTGTTAGAGACAATACGAATGCTGGAGGGTGGAAGAAAATTCCCTGTAATAACGAAGTCAGTAAATTTCACTTCTTAGAACGTATACCTCGAGACTTGGATCTTGCTCGAGAGGGAATACCTGAATTGGTTACAAATTTTAGGCGGATTTTCGCAGTCGAGTCAGACTATTTGTATCGTTGCATTGAGTCTGGGGAGGTTAGTAGGAGGTCAGTATTGGTTAGCCCTTATTTAGAGCATTTCTGTGGCAGATTTCATAACTACCAGGGAAGAATCGCACTGCCCTCACAATACGAGAGCGAAAAGGACGGATGACAGAGTTCTGCAGATGATAGGTGCATATATGGAACTATGCGCTTGAAGTCTTTACGAACTTACTTTCCTCTACCAGAGCCCCTGTGGAAATTCGGCTATGGCCCCTGGAACTACAGCAAATTCCTACGCCACTGCACCCGCCTCGGCTTCCTGCAACGGGTTGGTGGCGGCTACCGCTTCACCCACGCCCTGCTGCGGGAGCACTTCGCCGAACACCACAACACAATCCGCCCCCTCAAACCCACCCCATAAACTGGACTAGGAACACACGAGGTCGAAAAAATGGCAGATTCAATTTTGTATGGGGATGAGGAATATTTTGTGGTGTTGGCTCCCGATGCGCCGGAGGAAATTGTTGAGGTCAGCGAGTTACGCCAAAAATTAGAGGCAGCCTTGTCCAATCTATCTACGGACGATTTGCCTTTGGATTTACAGCAGTTGGAGGGCGATCGCTCGGCACAAATTGAATCTTTGATTGAGACCGCCTGTGAGTTGGAGGTCGCTCCGGGGGAACGGTTGCAGTGGTATGCCGTGCGGTTGGAGAAGTAGGCGATCGCAAAAATGGTATTTCAGGGGCGCTGCCCCTGAACCCCGCCAAAGGGCCAGCGACCCTTTGGAATCCCGGTATGATTTGGGCTACTAGGCGGGTTTGCCTTGGCTGGTGTAGTAAAACTCGACTTCCCGATCCGTCAGCAATTTAAACTCGGCGGCGGCTAGTTTCGCATCCAAATCGCCACGGCTTAGGTGCTTCACGCCAATGCGGACAATGCGCGATCGCATGGAGTTGGTGACGCCGCTCCGTTGACGACCTGCTTCCAAGCCCATCACTTCGTTATATAGATTCAATTTGTCGGCGGGGATGGGCGAGCCATCCAAATCAACGCCTTTCGCGATCGCCGCATCAACAGCGCCGGCTCCAGTGGTTACAGTACTCATGGTGATTTCTGGGGATCAAGAACCCCATGAGTGTACCGGTCTAGTGCTTCCCTTGGGGCAGGGCGATCGCCTCCCCTCGCAACGCATGATCCAAGAGCTGGATCGGGTGATAAACCGGCACCTGCGCATCCTCGGGTAAATGTTTCTGAATTTGCAATGTACAGCCCGGATTCGGCGATGCAATCACCTGAGCCTCCGTCGCCAGCAAATTACCGACCTTTTGCTCCCCCAAATCCTCGGCAATTTCCGGCTGCAACAAATTAAAAACCCCGGCACTGCCACAGCACAACGCCGCATCCACCGGTTCCCGCACTTCCACCCCGGGGATCTGACCCAACAACTCTCGGGGCGGGCTACTAATTTTTTGTCCGTGCAGCAAATGACAGGCGTCCTGATACACCACCGTTAACGATTCCCCAGACTCCGTAATTGGCTGTAATTCCCCTGCCAAATTCCGATCCGCCGCCAGGGTCATCAAAAATTCATGGATATCCTGTACCTGCGCCGAAAACGCCGCCCCGCGATCGCACCAGTCCGGATTATCCCGCAGAATTTCCCCATACTCCTTCAGCGTATGGCCGCACCCCGCCGCATTGATCACAATGGCATCCAACGGCTCATCCCCTTGAACCCGATCAAACGCCTGAATCATTTGTTTGGCGATCGCCTGGGCCTGCCCTTCCTGTCCCTGGTGCGCCGGCAATGCCCCACAACATCCCTGCTCCTGGGGAATCACCACCTCACAACCCAACGCCGATAACACCCGCATCGTCGCCCCATTCACCTCCGGTAACACCGATCGCTGCACACAACCCAATACCATCCCCACCCGATAGCGCCGTTTCCCCGTTGCCGCTATCCGTCGAGGCGTCTGCACCCGCAACATTTCCGCCGACACCGCCGGTAAGACCGACTCCATCGCCGCTAACTGGGGCGAAATTTTGTCCAGCCACCCCGTTTGCCGTAGTAACGCCTGCACCCCCGACTTTTGATAGAGCCACAACCCCGGCAGCAACGCTTGCAGCCGTTTGGGATAGGGGAACAAATTAAAAATGAGCCCCCGAATTAGGCGATCGCCCCACCCCCGAGGCACATTCCGCTCCAACTGTGGCCGCATATCCGCCAGCAACCGGTCATACCCTACCCCAGACGGACAGGTCGACGTGCAAGCCAAACATCCCAAACAACTATCAAAATGGCTCGCCGTCGTTTCGTCGAGCTGGGCTTCCCCCTGGGCGATCGCATCCATCAAATAAATCCGCCCCCGGGGGGAATCCATCTCCGTCCCCAACACCCGATAGCTAGGACAGGTGGACAAACAAAACCCGCAATGGACACAGGCATCGATCGCCCCCTTATCTGGCGGATGCTGCCCATCGAACCCCGATTTTATCCCTGTGATCGGGCGCTCCACCGCTGCAATATCAGCCGCAATATCAGATGTCATGTCCGATGCCATGTCCGAGGATTGCGCCAGCGACGGATCCAATAAATTGGGATTTTGTAAATGAGGATTTTGACTTAGAAACTGGCTCTCCCGGGCAGGGGTACGGGGCGTCGTTGGATCCGTTGAAGCGTCGGAGGACTCTGGGACAGCATTAGTGGTGGTCATAGCAACGCGACCACAATGGCGATCGCAAATGAACTGGGGTAGAAGTAATCGCTTGCGGTCATCAGTGGTCATCTGATGACCCATCCAAGGATGAACGGGAGCGATCGCAAACACCGCACCCAACCCTCCACGGATTTGGTATCTCAACTTACAAAATCCATATTACCGAGGAATTTAGATAACACTCGGCGATCGCCCCCGGTTGCTATGGGACTGTTACATACTGCCCATACGCACTGTCCAGACCGGCTGATTCCCTCGCCCCAACAGGGTGCTCTTGGGGGGAGGGATCGGTGGTGATAAAAAGTACTGCCTAAAAATGCCCAAAAAAAAGGAGCATTGCAACGCAAGACTCCCCAATTACTCTCTGAATTAAGCTTAAAACAATAAGTGAGGAAATGGCATCCCCCCCAGAGGTTCTAATGAACTTAATTCTTCTATAGGGTCCATAATCGAAGCCATTAGACGTAAAACCACCCCAAAATCATCTTGGGAAAAGATCGTCTTGGGACACTCGATTAAGACCATCCCTTGTCTGCCTGATCCAACACATAGGCGGCCACATCCTCAATCTGAGTCGCATCCAACTTGCCACCAAAGGCAGGCATGGCCCCATTCCCATTCGTGACCTGGGTGATGATTGCCTCCGCAGTATCCTTACCGTACTTGGCTAAGTCGTCCTTCTTCAGGCTCTTGGGAGGCACCACCACATTCCGCCCCCCAGCATGGCAAGCGGCACAGTTGGCACTGAATATAGCCTTGCCCGCAGCCGCATCACCCGCCAACGCCGACGGCACCAACAGACCGAAGCTCATCATCACCGCCAAGACAGCCGCCACAAAACGTCCCACCATTATTCTCATCTCCTAAAAATCTCGAACAGTCAGGGTTATAAACGGGGGCCAACCCGTAGCCATCCCAGGGCAATAAATAATTGCTCAGGGTGCTATTTCGGTCGGCACACTTTGACGCCTAGTATCTTTTCAGCCCCGTTTAAATCCCGTCAAAAGACGTTTTGTCTAATTTTTCCGAATGTAAAACTTTATGAGAATTTCGGCGATCGCCCCCCTGATTCCGATAAATATCTTGCAATGAACCGGTATTTTCCCCGGAGTATGAAGGTGAAGATGGCATACTCCAGAGGAAGCCCTGTGATCGACTAGCAGCAACTGTAATGGCTGAACCTTCCCCCAATGCCCCCACCCGGTTATCCTTGGGAGCACTGGAAACAGAAATTATCGAGATCCTCTGGTCTAAGGCAGGGGCCAGTGCCCGTGATGTGCTGGATCAGATTTTGACGGATCCCGACCGAGAACTGACCCAAGCCTCTGTCCTAACGGTGTTAAAGCGCCTGGAGCAAAAAGGATGGGTCCAACGGTTACGCCAGGGGCGAGTTAGCCAATGGTTGGTGACGGTGTCTCGGGAGCGGGCCCAAGCACTGCAAGCCTACGAACATCTGGATCGGTTTATGGAAATTAGTAATCCCGATGTGGTCGCAGCCTTTGCCAACGAGCTGGACACCGCCAGCTTGGATCGAATCGAATCCCTAGCGGATCAAATCAAGCAATTGAAGCAGTTGCGTCAACAGCGGGGGCAGTCATGATCCATACCTACTTGGTTTTTTCCATTGCGGCCTTGGCCCTGGCGGTGCGCTGGCATTGGCATCAACGATCTGAGGGGGTTACAGAGCATTGCACCCCAGACCAGTGGTCCAAACAATGGTGGTGGGCTCGGGTTGCCTTAGTGCTCCCGTCCCTATGGTTGCTGAATGGTTGGATTGCGATCCTGCTGATGGGTAGCACGGGCACCATGTGGGGCCATTCGGTCAGCCGATGGGGGTCGGTGTTGGCGGGCCTCGGGCTCGCTTGGGCGATCGCCCAGCTTGCGATCGCTTGGTACCAGGGACGACGGTCCATTGCCGCTGTGGAAACCCTGCCGACGGTAGAAATCGAGGGACAATCGGCTCGGCTCCTGGAGCAACCGTTACCCTATGCCGCTCAGGTGGGGTTTTGGCGATCGCAATTGGTGGTTAGCCAGGGACTGTTGGACCAACTGACGCCGGAACAAGTGAAAGCGGTGCTGGCCCATGAAACGGCCCACGCGACCCATCACGACACGTTTACGTTTTTCTGGTTGGGATGGCTCCATCGCCTGGTGAGCTGGTTGCCGGGTTCGGAGCGACTGTGGCAAGAGGTGTTATTGCTGCGGGAAATTCGGGCGGATCAGCAAGCGGCGATCGCCACCGATCCTCTGGATGTGGCTGAAGCATTGCTCATTTTGGCCCAAAGTCCTTTGCAACCGGCTGCGCCGCTGAGTACTGCTATGGCCACCGATACGGCCGATGGGGGACAGACCGGGGGCGATCGCCTGGACCGCCGGGTACAGGCCCTCATCCAGCAAACCCAAACTTCTGCCTCTGCTCAGCCTGTCGTATCTCCTGATCGCTTTTCCCTGACGCGACTGACGCCGACCCTTTGGTCTTGGGGGCTGATGGGACTTGCCGCCTGTCCCCTCCTCATCATTACTTTGCACCACTGATCCTGATGCGGCCAGGCTGATGGAGCGATCGCGTCCCAGCGCTGCTAGGGATAAATCAACTTCAGATGACCCCAATAGCGCTATGCTGAAATTTGCAAAAGTCCTGGAGGTATCCAATTAAGAGTCATGGCAACCGTTACCGCTGCCCTAGTAAAAGAACTGCGCGAGCGTACTGGCGCAGGCATGATGGAGTGCAAGAAGGCCTTGGTTGGCGCTGACGGTGATATCGAAGCAGCCATTGAAGATCTCCGGAAGCGCGGTGTTGCGAAAGCGGCTAAGAAAGCGTCCCGCGTTGCCGCAGAAGGAGCCATCCTGATCAAGTCTGATGGCGGAAAAGCAACCATCCTGGAAGTTAACTGCGAAACGGACTTCGTTGCCAAGGACAAAAACTTCTTGGGCTTCGCTAATGATGCGTTGGATGCTGCGTTTGCAGATGAGCTATCTACGGATGCTCTGAAGGAAAAATTTGAAGCCGTCCGCTCTGAGTTGGTGATCAAGATTGGTGAGAATGTGGGCATCCGCCGCGTGGCTCACTTCGCCGGCGATAAGCTGGGCACCTATATCCACAGCGGTAAGATCGGCGTCATTGTTGTGGGTACCGCTGACGATGATGAGACGCTTAAAAATGTCTCTATGCACGTTGCCGCGTCTAGCCCTGAGTTCCTGAATCCTGAGGATGTTTCCGAGGAAGTGGTTGCGAAGGAGAAGCAAATCCAAATCGATATCGCGGTTCAATCTGGCAAGAAGCCCGAAATCGCTGAGAAGATGGTGGCCGGTCGGATGAAGAAGTTCACCGGTGAGATTTCCTTGACCGGTCAGCCCTTCGTGATGGAGCCCAAAAAGTCCGTCGGCGAAATGCTGAAGGAAAAGGGTGCAACCGTTACCGAGTTTGTCCGCTTTGAAGTGGGTGATGGTATCGAGAAGGAAGAGAGCGATTTCGCGGCTGAAGTGGCTGCTGCGACTAAGGGTTAAGTCCCGTGGGTCCAGGTCATAGCTGGGCTAATCTCAATAACCGGTCCCTAGAGTTTTACGGTTTGACGTGTCTCCGGGGGCCGGTTTGCTATTGGATTTTTTTTGATTTTGTTTGTTTGAGGGGCTTCTGAGCCCTCTATTTCTGCCTATGTCTTCTACCTATGGCGATCGCCCCAATCCCGCCCAAAAATTTCAACAGCAACATCAACAAATCGATGCCCGCCTCGCCCCTTTTATCGGGGTTGGCATTCGTCTTGGGCTGGATCGGATGAAGCGATTGTTGGCGGCGTTGGATAATCCCCAGGACAAAATGCCGTTGGTGCATGTGGCGGGGACCAATGGTAAAGGGTCGGTCTGTGCATATCTAACGTCGGTGTTGACGGAGGCGGGCTATCGGGTGGGTACCTACACGTCGCCCCATCTGGTGTATTGGACCGAGCGCGTCCAAGTGGGGCGATCGCCCATTTCCCCCGATGAGTTTCTGACGGCTATCAATGCTGTGATTGCTGCGGCGGAAGCGATCGCCCAAGAGTTGGAGGATCCGGCGGCGGGGATTCCTACCCTCTATGAGATTGTGACGGTGGCCGCATGGTGGCATTTTGCTCAGGCGGGCGTAGATGTTGCGGTGATGGAGGTGGGCTTAGGGGGGCGGCTCGATGGGACCAATGTGTGCGATCGCCCTGCTGCGACGGCGATTGTTTCGATCGGTATGGATCATCAGCAAATGCTGGGGGATACCCTGGGCAAAATTGCAGCGGAAAAGGCGGGAATTTTTAAACGCGATCGCCCCGCCATCATTGGTCCGCTTCCCGAAGAAGCTCGGCAGGCGGCAGCGGTGATCGCCCAAAAAGTCCAGGCCCCCCTGACCGTTGTTCAACCGGCTATTCCTTTGGACCGAGGGGGGCAACCCCACGCTCAATCCCACGGGATTGCCTATCCCTTAGCCCTGGCGGGAGAATTTCAATTGGCTAATTCGGCGGTGGCGATCGCCCTGTTGCGATCGCTTCAGGATCAGGGTTGGACCATTTCTGACGATGCCATTGTGACGGGGATGGGTAAGGCTCAATGGGCGGGGCGGTTGCAATGGACCCATTGGAAAAATCACGCCCTATTAATAGATGGGGCCCACAATCCGCCGGCGGCGGAGGCCTTGGGACAATATGTAGATGAATCGGTGCGATCGGGCGGGACCGTTACTTGGATTGTTGGCATGTTGAAGGATAAGGATGCTCGCCAAGTTTTGGATCGGATCCTGCGGCCGGGCGATCACCTGTTTACGGTGCCGGTTCCCAGCCCACGCTGTACCGATCCCAAGGATCTGGCGGCGTTGGGACAAACCCTCCGTCCCGAATTGGCACAAGTCCAAAGTTATGACCAATTGACCGATGCCCTTGAAACCGCATTCGATGATGGGAAGCGGGAGGGGAGCGATCGCCCGGTTATCCTTTGCGGTTCACTCTATTTATTAGGGCATTTTTTGGAATTGCGCGATTTTTAGTTTGGGACCGTGATGTTCCCCTTTACGTTTCACCTACCCATCGTCGTTAGAGGGATGGAAATACTCATAAATTTGCTGGGCCAGCTTGGGGCCGATGCCGTCCACTTCGCAGAGCTGTTTTGTTGTTGCTTCGCGGATGTAGTCGATGGAGCGGAAATGGGCGAGTAAATCCTTTTGGCGGCGGTGACCTAACCCCGGAACCGCATCTAAATGCGATCGCCGCATCCGTTCCGTGCGTTTTTGGCGATGGAAGCTGACGGCAAACCGGTGGGCTTCATCCCGCAATCGTCGCAATAGTTGGATCCCCGGTTGCTCGCGATCGGTTTTTAGGGAGTTCGACTCACCGGGCAGGAAAATCTCCTCCTCCCGCTTCGCCAAACTAATCACCCGCAAATCATCGGCAATTTCCATTTTGCCCAGCACCGTCATCACCGCCGAGAGCTGACCCTTACCCCCATCAATCACCACCAAGTCCGGCCAATCCTGACCTGCCGCGCTATTCTTGCTCGACCTGCGACCGCCGGCCCCATCGCCCCCGTGCAAGACATCCATCGCCACATTCGCCACCGGTCGCAACTGCCCCGATTTAAACCGCCGCTGGATCACCTCCGCCATACTGGCAAAATCGTCCGAGTGTCCCGCGGTCACCATGGGATTGCGAATTTTATACCGGCGATAGTGCTGCTTCGCGGGCACCCCATCCACAAACACCACCCGCGACGCCACCGCATCGGAGCCCTGGATATGGGAAATGTCATAGCACTCAATCCATCGCGGCTGGTCCGGCAAATCCAAAATCTCCGTCAAATCCTGGAGCGCCGAGCGATCGCGATCGGCCAACCGCTGCAATCGCTTTAGCTCAAACTCCGCATTCCGCTCCACCATCTGCACAAACTCCGCCTTCGTCTGCCGCTGGGGCACCATGATGGTGACCTTGCGCCCCCGCTGCCGCGTCAGCCAATCCTGTAACCACTCCTGATCCGGCAACGGATATTGCACCACCACCTCCGCCGGAATTTCCACCGGCTCCACCGTGGCATAGTGCTCTTCCATCGCCCGCTGCAAAACCGATCCCAACAGCTCCACATCAGGGGCGATCGCCGCCAACGCCTCCTCCGCCTTAACCGCCTCCGCCGACGGCACCCCATCCACGGCATAACCGCCCTCACCGGAATCCTTCACCCGGCTGCCCTTGCTCGACAACTGCGCCGGCACGATCGCGTTTGCCTCTTTGGGAGCAACCCCGACCCCCCCTTCACTTTGGGAACCCGATCCGACATCTATATATATATCTGTATCGACTGATTCAGTATCCATATATATAGATGTCTCTGCAGATGTCTCTGCGGACTGATTTTCCGTCGCCGGTTTGGGGGCCGTCGACCTCTCCCGCGAGCCCGGCATCTGGGCCACAAACCCCAACCGCCCCGTCAGCCGCCCCGCCCGCACCTGGAACAACTGCACACAGGCCCGTTCTCCATCCGCCGCCAACGCGATCGCATCCCGCGACACCCGATCGTCCGGCAGGGAGACTTTCTTGTTTTCCCCCAAATGCCGCAGTCCCTTCAGGCGATCGCGTAGCTCCGCCGCCAACTCAAAATTCAACTCCTCCGCAGCCGCCTCCATTTGCCGCTCCAACTCAGCGATCAACTCATCGGTCCGCCCCTGGAAAATCATCGCCACCCGATTCAAGGTCGCCCGATACTGGTCCGGCGTAATCAAACCCTGACAAACCCCCGGACAGCGCCCAATGTCGTAGTTCAAGCAGGGGCGATCCTTAAATAACGGACGTCGCCGCTGCCGCAACGGAAACAGCCGCTTTACCAGTCGCAGCGTACTCCGCAGGGCATACGCATCCGTGTAGGGACCGTAATAGCGATCGCGTGATCGCCCCAGCCGCCGCTTACGGGTAATAAACATGCGGGGATAGTCATCGGACCAGGTGATGCAGAGATAGGGATACTTCTTGTCATCCTTCAGCAGCACATTGAAATGGGGCTGATGCTGCTTAATTGCATTCGCCTCCAGGGCCAACGCCTCCGCCTCCGTATCGGTGACGATAAACTCGATCGCCGCCACCTGCCGCACCATCAACTCAATGCGCGGACTGTGCAACTGCTCCATCGGTGCCCGACCCGCCTGGCTCTGGAACGGACGGAAATAGGACCGCACCCGCGTCCGTAAATGTTTTGATTTGCCGATATATAAGATGTGATCATGGCGATCGCGCATAAAATATATCCCCGGTTCCTGGGGGATCTCCGCCAGCCGCGCCTTCAATCGCTCCGGCTCCTGCCACAACACCCGCCGCTCAGTTGGCATCTTCGCTCCCTTCCCTAAGGCGTTAAGCCCCTACATCGCCCGTTCTTCTCCATTGCAACATTCCTGCGGGAAGATTTGCTATCTTCGTCTAAAGCTAACTAGCTTCCAGACATTGCGGGAACCGTTTTTGTCTTCCTTCCGTCACTGGGGTTAATGTTTAGCTCCCGACTCTTCCCAGAAGAGCTGACTCTGCGATCAATCGCGATCACTAGGGGCTATATTCGGGAGAAAATTCCCTAAAGCTTGCTCGCCGGGAACCCTGTTCCAGGTAACCCGTCGTGTATGAATGTAACTAGACATTGAGAGTTCATCTAGGGTAGACTTGCGCTGGCTGTATAGAGTCTCGAAAGTCCAACTGGTGAGTTTTCGGAGTTCTAGATAACGCTGAATTGTCAGAGATTCCGTTTGCCCCACTCGGGCTTACGACAGCTACAGCAAATCGTAGAGGAGTAGGATTAAGTGACTATAACTTTCTTGAGCGACACGCCGGATTTTGAGGCTGGAACAGGTCTAGAACCTATCAGTGTTGCTGGTCTTGGCGGTCCTGACACTTTGTTAGGCGCAGTCGTCAGTGGAAATTCCCTGTTTGGTAATACCGGTGATGACTCCTTGGCGAGTCGTGCTACCAGTGACACCTTGAATGGTGGTCAGGGCGGCGACACCTTGGTCAGTACCGGTGGTTCTCTGCTGTCCGGCGACGCAGGCGATGACTCCATCGTGGGCATTGCTGGTGGTACCACCTTCCTGGCAAGCGGCAACAGCGGCGGCGGTGACACCCTGTACGGTGGTGACGGCGACGACACCATCATTTCCTTCGGTGACAGCGTAGTTAACGGTAACGCTGGCAACGATGTCATTACCGCTGGTGACAGCGACGACACCATTAACGGTGGTGCTGGTAATGACACCATCGGCGTCGGCAGCTGGTCTGCTTTGGCTTTCGGCGACAGAGGGAATGACTTCCTGTTCACCGCCAACGACCCCAACGTTGCAGCAACCTTGAGCGGTGCTGAAGGCGATGACACCGTCCAAGTCTGGGGCAACAGCCGTGGTTTCGGTGGCAGCGGCGCGGATGTGCTGAGTGCCTTCGGTAACGCAACCATTAACGGTGGTCAGGACGGCGATACCCTGAGCGGTAGCGGTTCCGTTGTTATCTCCGGTGACTTGGGTGATGACAGCCTGGCTGCTAACGGCAGTGGCGTCAGCATCTTTGGTGGTGGCGGTGCTGATACCGTTGCTGTCAACGCTGGCGACGGTGTGTCTGTGGATGCGGGCTCCGGCGCTGACGTGGTCAACGTTGGTTCTGGTGTGACCGGTGGCTTCACCATTTCTCCTGGTGCTGGCGATGACACCATCACCTTCGCAGGTAGCTTGGCTCCCTCCGCTTCCAACGTTGTGGACCTGACCTCCGGTGGTAACAACCTGGTGTCTAGCCAAGGTGGCTTGAACATCACTGCAGGTACCGGTGCTGACACCATCACCGTTGGACCTAACGACACCATCAGCGGCGTGGGTCCCGCCACCGTCTTGGTTGGTGCGGGCAGCACGGCTGGTGTTGTTATCAGCTCTGGTAGCTCGGCGACTTCCATCGCCGGTGGTACTGGCGCTGACAACCTGACTGGTGGTGATGGTGCTGACACCATTGAAGGTCTGGGCAGCGGCGACGTCTTGACTGGTGGTGCTGGTGCTGACGTCTTCCTGTACCAGGGTGCAAACCTTGGTGCTGTTAGCGCTGTGAGCGACAATCGGGTTCGTAGCACCTTTGCTATCGCAACGGCGTCTTTCGTCTTCTCCGAAGCGGCTACGATTATCACGAATAACAACAATAACGGGACCCTTGCTGTCGGTGGTACCAGCTTTGTTATTACTAATGCTGGTCTTGCTGACAATGCTCCAACTACCGGTCCTGTTACCCTTAACTTCAGTGACCTGACTTCTGGTGCACAGTTTGGGGATACTGCTCAAACGCCCGCGGTTGCCTCTCCCCTGACGGCTGTGGGTCAAGTCGGTACTATTGCGGATGCTCTTGTAGGTGGCTTGGTAGGGTTCACTGCTACTGGCACTAACATCACGTTCCTTGGTGCTGCAGGAACCGGTGCTCTGGCTCCTTCCCCTGGGTTTGGCTACTCCGCGGCTGGTGTCGACGTCATTACTGACTTTACGCCGACCGTTGACCAACTGCGCTTGCAGTCCAGCTTGTTCGGTGGTCTGTTGAATGCCAACACTGGTCCTGACTTGCAGGTTACTTCCACCGGTACTGCGGGTGCTGCGAATGAGAACGGTCTGTTCTACGACCAGCGCACGGGTTATCTGTACTTCCGCCAGGGTGTGGTTGGTACGGAAGCCGTTTATGCGATTGATAACCTCACCTTCACTGGGACCGTGGCATCGGCAGTCGCCGTTGCTGGCGGTAACGCTGGGGTTGGTGTTACTGCAGGCCAGCCGGCGATTGATGGTGGTGGCGCGGCTCTTGCTGCTGCCCTGCCTAATGTCGCTCCCGCTGTGACCCCTGCTGACGGTATCGTCTTCAACGCCACGGTTGCTGAGATTGTGTTCAGTGACGGTGCTGGTGGTGCGACGGGTCCTGGCGTTCCGAACGCGGTGCTGCCTGTGCCTTTCGTTCAGTTGTTGAACGCCGGCGCTCCTGTCACCGGCTTGAGCGGTAACGATATCGTTATCTTCTAAGAGTCGCTAGCAAGTGTTTCTCTTCTGCCCGTGAGGGCAAGGGAGTAGGCGCATTGTGAACCGTATGGGGGGAAGTAAGGGTTTGTACCTTGCTTCCCCCTTTCTGCGTTCGGGGGTAAGGGCTGGACTGGGCTATCCCCAGGGGCGCTCTGGCTGTACTAAGATTGAAGGCCCCTGCATTTCATCAGTCCCTAAGGCTATTGGTATGAGTGAAAACGTTTCCGCTTCGCAATCGAATTCCCAAGGGTTTTCGATGGATGATTTCATGAGTGCTTTGGAGCAGCATGATTTTTCTGTCGAGGTTGGCCAGGTGGTTAAGGGGAAGCCGGCGGAGTTTTCCAATGAGGGGGTGTATGTCGATATTGGGGGGAAGTCGGCGGCGTTTTTGCCGAAGGATGAGGCTCCTAGTACGGCGGTGGGTAATCCGGAGGAGTGGTTGCCGCTGGGGCAGGAGCAGGAGTTTTTGGTGGTGCGGGGCCCGAATGCGGAGGGCCAGGTGGGGTTGTCTTTGCGACAGTTGGAGCAGCGGCGCGCTTGGGATGATTTGGGGGCGTTGGTGGAGTCTAAGGGGGCGATCGCCGTTAAGATTACGGGGACGAATCGGGGCGGGGTGACGGTGAATGCCCAGGGTTTGCGCGGGTTTGTGCCGCGATCGCATTTGTTGCAGCGGGATAATTTAGAGGCGTTGGTGGGGCAGCGAATTAATGTCACCCCCATTGAGGTGAGCCGATCGCGGAAGAAGTTGGTTTTATCTCAGCGGCAGGCGGAGCAAGCGACGCTGATGGCGAAGATTGCGGCGGGGCAGTTTGTGTCGGGGACGGTGAGTAGTCTGCGGCCGTTTGGGGCGTTTGTGACTATCAATGGACTGGATGCGTTGCTCCATGTGAAGCAGATTAGCCAGGCCCATGTGCCGTCGGTGGAGCAGGTGTTTTCGGTGGGGGAGACGGTGCGGGCGATCGTGTCCGATGTGGATGAGTGGAAAGGGCGGGTGGCGCTGATGACGTTCCCTTTTGAGAATTACAAGGGGGAGATGTTGGAGGAGAAAGATAAGGTGATGGCGGAGGCGGCAGCGCGATATGCCCAGCTTTATCCCAATAAGGCGGAGGATGCGGATGGGACAAAAGACATAGGAACAGAAGAAGTAGAGACAAAAGGAGCAAAGGCTTCAGCGCCGTCGGTGACGGAGGATACGGGGAGTGCTGAGGGGGCGATCGCGGATGAGTCGCCTGCGGAGGCTGCTCCTGACTCTGTGATCGATGGGAAGGTTAGTGCTGAGAACGGTAAGTCTGAGGAAACGACGGAACAGCCGGCTGAGACGCCGGATGCTCCCGCGAAGAAGGTGATTGATCTAACGGCATCTCAGCCGAAGATTGTGGCGTTGAATCCGAAACCTCAGCGCGGGACGGAGGATGACGGGAATCCGTCCTAGGTCGTGACCTGGGCTGGAGCGCTACACTGGGAGGAACCTTCAGAGATCCCGATGGTGCTTTCCCGGTTCAGGGGGCATCGGCGGCGATAGATTTGTTACCCGCGATCGCAATGAAACCTATGCTCGGAGCATTTCGATTCTTTTTTTCCCACTCCAAGGAGACTCGCCCCTTGCTGAATCAGCCTACGTTTAAAGCACCGTTTCAATGGCGATGGGTGGGGGTATTGGCTGGGGCGGTTCTGGCCCAGTCTGTGGTTTTGGGGGGAGGGGCTGCGATCGCCCAAAGTCCTGCCGGTTCGCCCGTTGCTGGGGAGGCGGCCCAGGGTGAGGCGATGACCTATGGGGCGCTGCTGGATTACATTGACCGGGGCAAGGTTAAGGAAATTGAGCTGAGTCGTCGCAGTCAGCAGGCTAAAGTCCACCTCATTCAACCCGATGGCTCCATCCAAATTGAGGATGTGGTGCTGTTTAATTACAATCCGGAATTGGTGGAGCGGGCTCGGCGGAAGGGGGTTGCGATCAATGTGGAGGAGACTCCGGACCATTCGGCGACTTTGGGCTTTTTGACGAATTTTTTGATTCTTTTCCTGATTATTGCCCTGCTGATTATTATTGTGCGGCGGACGGCGAATGCGTCGGGGCAGGCCCTCAGCTTCGGAAAATCCCGCGCTAAGTTTCAGATGGATGCTAAGACGAAGGTCATGTTTGATGATGTGGCCGGCGTGGAAGAGGCGAAGGAAGAGCTTCAGGAGGTGGTGACCTTTTTGAAAACGCCGGATCGGTTTACGGCGATCGGGGCGAAGATTCCTCGGGGGGTTTTGTTGATCGGACCGCCGGGGACGGGTAAAACCCTGCTGGCTAAGGCGATCGCTGGGGAGGCGGGGGTGCCGTTCCTGAGTATTTCTGGCTCTGAGTTTGTGGAAATGTTTGTGGGGGTCGGGGCGTCGCGGGTTCGCGATTTGTTTAAGAAAGCCAAGGAAAATGCCCCCTGTATTGTCTTTATCGACGAGATTGATGCCGTTGGACGGCAGCGGGGTGCCGGCATTGGCGGGGGGAATGATGAGCGTGAGCAGACCCTGAACCAGATGTTGACGGAGATGGATGGGTTTGAGGGCAATAACGGGGTGATTATTATCGCTGCCACTAACCGCCCTGATGTGTTGGATTCTGCCCTGCTGCGCCCGGGCCGTTTTGACCGTCAAATTACGGTTGACCTGCCGAACTATCGCGGTCGGCTGGATATTTTGAAAGTTCATGCCCGGACGAAGAAGCTTTCGGATGAGGTGTCCCTGGAAACGGTGGCGCAACGGACGCCGGGGTTTGCGGGGGCTGAGCTGGCGAATCTGCTCAATGAAGCGGCGATTCTGACCGCTCGCCGCCGGAAGCCTGCCATCACGGACCGGGAAATTGATGATGCGATCGACCGGGTCACCATTGGTCTGCAGTTGAAGCCCTTGCTGGATAGCAAGAAAAAGCGCCTTATTGCTTATCACGAGGTGGGCCATGCCCTGTTGATGACCCTGCTGCCCAATGTGGACCCCCTGAATAAGGTGACGATTGTGCCTCGCTCCGGCGGTGTCGGTGGTTTCGCGCAGCCCATTTTGAATGAGGAGATGGCGGACAGTCTCTATTCTGAGACTTGGATTCCCCGTCCTTGGATCCTGGATATGATTGTGGTTGCCCTCGGGGGGCGGGCCGCGGAGCATGAAATCTTCGGCGATGACGAGGTGACGATTGGCGCCAGCAGTGATTTACAGAGTGTGAGCCGCTGGGCCAAGATGCTGGTGCGGTACGGTATGTCTGACCTGGGGTTGGTGTCGGCGCTGGAGAAGCAGCAGGATGATCAGGTCTTCCTGGGGCGGGGGTTGCCGCCTAAGCCGGATTATTCCGATGAGGTTGCCACCAAGATTGATGAGCAGGTGAAGCATATTGCTGAAACGGCTTATGATCAGGCGCGTCAGTTGATCCGTGAGAATCGTCCTTTGATCGATCACCTGGTGGAGACCCTGATTGATCAGGAAATTATTGAGGGGGAGGAGTTCCGCAAGATCGTTCAGGACTATACGGCTATTCCTGAGAAGGATTATCCGGAGAATCGACCGGCAAAAGAGAACGGTCAGAAGCGGCCAACGAAGCCGGAGTCGATGCCTCCTATGCCTAAGGGATCGTCCCTGGCGGGTGCAACTCCCTAATTCCCCTTGGCAAGAATAGGGCCGTCTCATATAATGAAACGTCCGTGGGTCGGGATCAATACTCAAGTGGACGCTGTCCCGCCAGAGTGTCTGTTCCGACAAACACCTTGAAAACCGTTAAGCGACATCTCAGACACAATGGCTAAAAAGTCCATGGTTGAGCGCGAGAAAAAGCGCGATCGCCTGATTGCTAAATATGCTGCCAAGCGTGCGGCATTGAAAGAAGAGTTTGAAAATACGGCGGATCCGATTGAGAAACTCAGCATCCACCGTAAAATCCAGCAGTTGCCTCGCAACAGCTCTCGGACCCGCCATCGTAACCGTTGCTGGTTGACCGGCCGCCCCCGGGGTTATTACCGGGATTTTGGGCTGTGCCGGAACGCCCTGCGCGATATGGCCCACAAGGGTCTGTTGCCCGGCGTTGTGAAGTCTAGCTGGTAGAGGCTGAAACGAGGACAAAAGGAGGAGATTCATTTGTGAATCCTGCCCCTTTGTCTTCAGACTTCCCTATAGATTGAAAAATTCCTCAGTTGAGCGTTGCTTGGCTGAGGAATTTTTTTGGATTGTTTTTTTGTTGTTTTTCGGTTGAGCGAAGATCTAAATCAACCGGGTCCGCTGACGGGATGGGGGGCGCTCAGGATATTGGGGAGTGGGGATGATGGGTAGGGGGAGGCGGGCGATCGCACGGGAAGCTTGATGACAAAGCTGGTTTCCTTGGGATCGTGCTGGAGATGGCAGGTGATCTGACCCTGGTGCCGTTGCACGACGCTTTGATAGACCATGGATAGTCCCAGACCGGTGCCCTGCCCAACGGGCTTGGTGGTGAAGAACGGATCGAAAAGGCGCGATCGCACTTTCTCCGTCATGCTGATGCCGTTGTCGGTGAGGGTGATTACGACCTGTTCGTCGGTTTCTGCCGTTGAAGGGCGGTGTTGAACCCGAAGGCGTAGGGTTGGGGGTAAGGTCTCGTCTAAGAGCGGGGAGGCTTGAGCCCACTTTTCTTCGAGGGCATCTAGGGCGTTATTCAGAACATTCATCAATGCCTGGTTGATCTCGCTGACATGGCAATGCACCAATGGAATGTCATCGTAGTGCTTGTCAATGGCGACTTTCGGCATCCCCTTCTGTCCCCCTAAACGGGATTGGAGCAGGACCAAAATGCTGTCCAGGTTATCCCTTAAGTCGGTGGGTTTAAAGCTGGCTTCATCCAGTCTGGAGAAGGTGCGCAGGGAGAGGACAATATCTCGGATGCGTTCGGCTCCGGTTGCCATGGATTCGAAAAGTTGCTGAACATCCTTTTCTAGGAACGGCAGATCCAGATCGGCGATCGCTGTTTTTAGGGCGTTGAGCTGCTGTGGATCGGCGATACCTTGCCCCTCTTTCCCTGCTTCTTCTCCTGCCTTATCCCCCGCCCCATCGGTTTGCAGGACCGCTTCCGTCTGATGCACGATCGCCAGCAGATCGTTAACGTACCCGCGGGCATAGGGGACATTGCCATAGATAAACGACACTGGATTATTGATTTCATGGGCGACGCCCCCCACCAATTGCCCCAAACTGGATAGTTTTTCCGATTGGAGGAGCTGAGCTTGGTGCCACTTCAACTGGTCTAGGGCCTCCCGTAATTCTTCGACTTTCTGCTCGACTTGCGCTTTGGACGCCTGCAACGCCCGTTCCGCTCGTTGGCGTTGGGCAATTTCTGCCTGGGCCTGTTGATACAGCTCCGCCTGGATAACGGCTAGGGCCAACTGGTCGGCGACCTGGCCCATAAAATTCACCTCGAAATTTGTCCAGTTTCGGGGTCCTTCGCAGTGGTGGGCAATGAGCAACCCCCATAGACGATTGCCCTCGCCGGTGGGCTGGATTGTGTCCTCGCCGCCCTTGCCGTCCCCATAGACAATGGGCACCACCAGATTGCCCCGGACTTGGAACCGCTCTAGCAATTGGAGGTGACAGGGACTTAGCCCCGCTTCGCGCACGTCGGCGATCGCCGCCACACGTCCATCCCGATAAAGTTTGCCGTGGTTGTCCCGAAAACACGTATCTTCGATGATCTGATTTAGGGACGGCGTCCAAGGGCCGCGGATGGCTTCCGCCACCACCAATCCGCTCCAATCAGGCTGGAAGCGATAGACGATCACCCGGTTGGTGTGCAGCAGCCGCTCCACTTCCCGCACCGTGGTGGCTAGAATCTGCTCTAGGTCCAACGTTGCGCGCATCCGCTGGGTCACCTGGCGTAGGAGCTGTTCCCCCTTTAAGCGGCGTTCCACGCTGCCCTTGGATTGCTGGAGCGCTTGCTCTGCCTGTTGACGTTGGGTGATTTCCGCCTGGGCCTGTTGGTATAGCTCCGCCTGGGTGACTGCCAGAGCTAGCTGGTCCGCGACCTTTTCCATCAGCCCCGTTTCAAAGGGGGACCATTGGCGAGGCCCTTCGCACTGGTGGGCGATCAGCAATCCCCACAGACGCTCCCCCTCAATGATGGGCACCACCAAATTTGCCCGTACTTCAAAACGCTGTAAAAGCTGTTGATAGCAATCGCTTAAGCCCGCAGTCTTGATATCGGTGATCGCGACCGTGCGGCCCCTGCGATGGGGCTCACCTTGGTTCTCCCGAAAGCAAGTATCGTCGATCGCCTGGTCGATGGAGGCGCTCCAGGGGGGCATTACGGCCTCGGCTACCACCACACCGGTCCAATCGGGCTCAAAGCGATAGGCGACTACCCGGTCCGCTTCGAGCAGGTTTTTGACCTCCGTGACCGCGATCGCCAGCACCTGTTCTAAATCCAGGGAGCTGCGAATTCGTTCGGTGACATGGCGCAGGAGTTGCTCTGCTTGGAGCTGGCGTTGCTCGTTTTCCCGCTTCTCCTGCTGTAGGGTGGCATCGGTCTGGACCCCAATGTAATGGGTCAGTTGCCCTGCCTCATTGTGGACGGGGGAGATGGTTAACCGGTTCCAGAAGGGGCTGCCATCACGCCGATAATTCCGTAGTGTGACCGTGCAATCCTTCTCGGCGGCGATCGCTAATCGTATTTGATCCACATCCTCCGGATTCGTGTTGGGACCCTGGAGAAAACGGCAATTTCGCCCGATAATCTCCCCATAGGAATAGCCCGTCATCTCGATGAAGGCAGGGTTGCAGTAAATGAGCGGCCGGTCCGGCGATTGCATATCTGCAATGACCACCCCACAGCTGGAAGAGGCGATCGCCCGCTCGTATAGGCGCAGTGCATCATTGAGGGATTTGGGAAACCCAGCACGGCTCTCTTCCCCGGCGACCTGCGACGCTTTCACCAGTCCGTGGGCATCCTGTTGTTCGGGGGGGAGTGGCGGCGATGACGATGAAATGGGTTGCGGAATGGGTTGCGGAATGGGCTGCGGAATGGGCTGGTTGGTAGCCATGGAAGTAGGTTCCACTCCAATACCGTGGCTGGATTGGGCGGGGAGTGATTGACCTTTGGGGAACATGGTTGGTTTACCACGGTGTAAGGGGGGGGGCCTGGAGCGCAGCGGAACAAACAAATGATATGAACCCTGACGGCGATGCGCTAAAAAATCGTGTGCAACACGGTGAAGTGCCCAAAAGTTCTAAGAGTGAGCCTCGACTTAGCAGAAAACTGTCGTTGTGCCAGCGAGGGAGCCTTGTCTGAAGCTGAATTCGGGGGGCAGATGTGTTTCCAGAGGCTTCAGGAGTGCCGGGAAATGGCAAGGAAGCGGCTGGAGATGAAGATGTCCACCCAGAACTATTTTAACGTCCTGCAGTGTGCAGGCCTGATCAGGATTAGCCACCGTTGGCTTTGGGAAGATGCTCCCCGAAGCAGGGGACAGGGGTCGTGCACAAGGGCAGGGGATTCCCAGGAACTGTCTCAGGGGGGGGAACATCATGGTTCCTACGCTGGGAAAAAGGATGGACATCCCTAAACAGGGGTGTGATCCGCTGATGCTGTTACCCTGTCGACCCGGGAGGCGGCCGTAACAGGGGGTAGATGGGGGTGAATAGAGAGTTGATATGGGTAACGCAGGTTAGCAGGCGTTGCTGGTTGGTCTGCTGCTAGCCCTTAACATTTCTCCTAATATCTATAAGAATACCGGACGGTGGATCGAGAAAACGATCCAAGGGCTGATCTGGGGGCTGATCTGGGGACGACCGAAAGGGGGATGTCGGCCTGTCAATTGCCCTAGATAACTGCTCTGGGTAGTTGCCCCGGACGGGGCGATCGCCCAACGACGATCCAGCGTCAGTGCATTGCTCAGGTGCATCGGGGCCATCAGGATAGTTGCTGTGGGGGAGGGTTTGGAGGAGGCAAGCGGACTCGATGCCGATCGCGATCCAGTGATGCTTGGGGGCGGGGATGACGACCCTCGGGGGGCTTTGCATCTTGGGGAGAGTGAGAGCGCTATAATGGAGTTAAGCAAACAGCTATAAATAAAGTTTTCTGAGAAAATCAATCCCCGTTTTCCCATGGTTAGTGTCCCCCTTTCCACCCCTGTTGTTGAAACCTTACGCGGTAAGGGATTGCGGGTAACCCCTCAGCGGGTTGCAGTCTATGACAATCTGCTGGGGCGGACCGATCATCCCACTGTGGATGAGATCATGCTGGATCTCAACAAAGGGCTACCGATTTCCTCTAAGGCGACGGTGTACAGCACTTTGTCGTCCTTGCGAGAGGCTGGGTTGGTGCGGGAGATTTTGCTGGAGGAGGGGGTCACTCGCTATGACTCAAATGTGTCCCGCCACCATCATTTTCGGTGCTCATCCTGTGGCGCGATTATCGATATCCCCTGGGATGCGCTAAAGGTCCAGATCGACGATCGCTTGCTGGGCGGACACCAAGTCATTAGCCATGAGGTGACGGTCCACGGAATCTGCAGCAATTGCCAAGCTGGCAATTAATCCCTGACCAGAATTTGCAAAACCGCAGTGAGGGCGTGAAGCAATACGCGCCTTACTGCGGTTTTGTATGGGGTGGCTACTGGATGATGCTCCAGGGACCGAAGCGATCGCTGTAGTGCTTGAGGATGATTACCAGGCGATCGCCCAGGTTTTGGCGGGCTGACTGGTCCATCTGGCTATGGCGATCGGTGTCGATATGGATCTGAATCCCCCCAACCTGACTTTGCAAGTAGTCGAACTTCGTGGATGTTTGGGGCAGGAGGGCGATCGCCAGGACCTCCAGGAGTTGCAGTTGGGCGACAATTTCGCGATAGACCGCTAAGGGAAGCCGCTCGATGGTGAGGTTTGTGGGAGTGCCCTCGGTGGCTAGGTGTTGGATGGCTTGATGAACGGCAGGGGGGAGGGGCGTCGAAGCTTGCGGTGTCGAGGATTCCGATGGGGGCATGGATTGACGGGGGAGGGATGAAGGGAGCGTCTTAAGTCACTCTCTCGAGCACTATCTCAAGTCACTATGCTGCTGGCGATGCTGCTAGCGATGCTGCCGGTGCGCGATCGCTTGCCTATCTCGTGTCTATTCTTCGGGGGGAGTGGTGACGGGTAGGACGCAGCAGGTGACATCGTCAATGCAGACCTTACCCCATTTCAATGCCCAGCGGACGAGGGTCACGCGATTCTCGGTGCGGGTTTTGGTCAGGATATTGCTGACGTGGTTATCCACGGTGCGTTTGCTGATCTCCAAGGACTTGGCAATGTCTTGATTGGTTAATCCGGAGGCTAACAACTCCAGGATTTCCATTTCTCGCTTGGAGAGGCTGACTGCTAAGGACCCGTTTTTGCTGTTCCCCATCGGTTGTATTCCGCTGTGTATGAGTGATCACGCCGTGGCCGTTTTCCTATTATCGCAGGCGGTTCTCCTTTGGGATCACACGGGATCAGATGATTTAGGTAATGGAGATTTTTTCGGGGGCGTTTAGGGGAGTGCCTCGATCGCTTCGGTGGCTTCGGTGGATCCTAGGTTTTGGGCTTGTTCCAGGCTACGCCGTGCTTCTTGATATCGCTCTTGGCGGGCAAGGACCTGGCCAAGGGCAAGGTGGGCGTTGGGATCCTCGGGGGTGGCGCTGACCCATTGGCGATAGCTGATGGTGGCGAGCAGAAAATCCCCGGCTTCCTGATGGAGGGCTCCAATACGGCGGTGGGCGTCTACAAAACTGGAGTCGATGCTCACCACGCGGCGATAGGCGGTCAGGGCCCCGGCGCGATCGCCGCTGCGGTCTAGGATTTGGGCAATTTTGAATTGCAGTGGGGCATTTCTGGGATCGAGGCTGGAGGCTCGACTAAAGGTTGCCAGGGCTTCCGCTTGGCGTCCTTGGCTGAGGTATAGAATTCCTAGATTGGTATGGATGCTGGCTTGGCGGGGATTGAGTTGTCGCGCCCGTTCCAGGACCGTTTGCGCTTCATCTAGCTGGTTGAGGTAGAGCAGGGAAATGCCGAGAAATTCTTGGGCGCTGGCGTTGTTGGGGGAGAGGGTCAGGATTTTACGGTAGGTTTCGGCGGCGCTGGCGTAGTTTTCTTGGCGAAATAGGATTGTGCCCAAGGCCAGGTGGGAATTGAGATGGTTGGGGTTGATTTGAACGGCGGATCGATAGGCTGCTTGGGCACCGCTGAGATCCCCGGCGTTGGCGAGGCTGAAGCCGAGGGCGTAGTGGAATTCGGCGTTGCGATCCTCCAGGGCGACGGCCCGGCGATAGGCGTCGCTGGCGGCGGTGTAGTTTTCCCGTTGGGCGTGGAGATAGCCGATGGTGGCGAAGATGCGGGCGTTGTCCTGTTCCAGTTGGGCGGCTCGCTGGTAAATCACGAGGGCCCCTTCCCAGTCTCCCTGCTTTACGAGGGCTTCTCCCCGCTCCAGCAGTGCGTCCACATCGGCATTTCGGTTGGTGCCCTGGGCGAGGGGACCGGTGGCGAAGGATGATCCCTGAGGGGCAGACGCCTGGGGGACAAACGCCTGAGGGACAGAGGGGGCGATCGCCGTCGCAACGGTCGGAGTGGCGATCGCTAATGTCAGACCCAGCGCCATTCCCTGGAGTAGGCGTCCCGGTTGGGTTGCCCGATGCCATTTCTGGCGTGCGGTATGGAGAGTCTGGCCGATCTGCGTCCCGAAGCGATTCATTGTTTTCCTTAAATGGTGCGATGTGAGGCTATTCCGGGGGCTATTCCGGGGTGGTGGCTGCTCGCTTGTTCCCTGGCAAGGGTGGCGAGCAAGACTACAGCAGTAGGGGAATGATAAAGGACCCTGCGCCCCGCACAAAGTCGAGAATTGAAATGCCAATACCGTTGCCGCCTCGCTCCTCTCGCCGGGCCTCTTTCAAATATTTTTTGAGGTTCGTGGCGAAGGTTTCTGCAGCTTTTGCCCCCGCCGGATCGCCTTGCTGCTGGAAGAGCATTTGCGCTTGAGAACTGTCTGACAGGGCACCGTCATAGTCGGCTAGGTGGGCGAGGGCAACGGCGCGGTTGAGATAGGCCTCCGCAAAATTCTCGTCAATGGCGATCGCTTGGCTGTAGTAGCGGATAGCCCCAGGAAAATTATCCCGATCCGCTTCCTGTACCCCCCAATTGAAATGATCCCGAGCGCCAACGACGGACGTGGGTACTCCCATCGCGCCGTTTAACAGGGCTTGACGCACGTCTGCACCGGTCATATCTGCCCCGTACAGCATTGCCTCCCGTAAATCGCTGCCCCCCAAGCGGGCGGAGTGTAGCTGAGCCCCGCTTAAATCGGCACCAAATAGGGTTGTGCTCTCCAGATTGGCTCCCTGGAGATTTGCATAGCGTAAGTTGGCGCGGCTGAGATTTGCCCCCTGTAAATTTGCCCCCTGTAAATTTGCCCCTTGGAGATTGCCATAGACTAACCCCGCTCCCCGCAAATCGCAGTTCTCACAGCTATTGGTTTGGAGGAGCTGCTGGAGATGTTGGGGGTCGGCGGCTCGGCTGGCGATCGCTGTGGATCCTATAAAGATCGCCCCCAGGGTCGCGCCCAGCATTGTTCGCGTCATCGTCTGCTTGAGGTGCGATCGCCGTTGGGGTGACGGGCTGTTGGACTCGAGGGGGAAGGAAATAGTCATAGCCGGGGGATACAGGGGCTCAGGGGACCATAGGGGACGAGCTGTGCCCCTATCATGCCATTTCAAGGGAACTCAGTGCGATCGCCCATTTCAGGGTGCCAGAACTTGAGGTGCCACAGAACGTGGCGGCTTGTTCGGGCTGGATTGTTTTTGTTTTAGGGCTGGACGAAAAAGATATTGCCCTCTTCGTCCGTCACCTTCCGCAATCCTAACTTCAGTAACTCCTGTTCCGCCCGCTGGCGAATGGGTTCATCGACCGCCTCGCGGAACACACTTTGCCAGCCATAAATGCGCACGGCCCTGCTGTCGGGATCCTGTCGCAGAGCCTCGGCGGCCTGGCGGAAAAACGGACCGTAACTTTCTTGACCGGGGGTTTGTTCTGCCCAACTGGCGGCGGTTTCTAGATTGCGGATGGCCCCAGGAATATCCCCGGTCAATAGCAGTCGATCCAAGGCCATAAAGCGCCAGATCCAAAAACTTTGGGATTGCACCTGGGGGGATAGGCTCTTGGTTGCCTCTTCCATTAGGGCGATCGCTGTTTCCGGCTGCCCTAGATAGTAGGACACCCCAGCGGAAAGGAAGGGGTAGATCTCTAGGAACCGGGGGTCACGCCGGATCATCACCTCGAAATAATCATCATTTAGGCGATATCCGGTCGCGTTGCGAGTGTCTTCATCGCCAAAATATTGCAAATAATCGAGAAACGCCCAGTTCCCAATCAAATTATCAAACCCGCCGGATGGGATCCGCTTCAACAAATCCAGGCGGGCTTGGGTTTGGGCCTGGATGGCTTCTGCGTTGGGATCGACTCTCGTGGCGGTGGCGATCGCTTGCTGTTGGATGTAACCAATGCCTAGGGCAGCTCCCAGCAATATCACGCCATTCATGACGGATCCCCATCCCAGCGATCGCGCTATTCGTTGCCAACGCGATTGTTCCGCTGAGGATGGGGATGAGTTGGATAAGGACTGATGGTGGTTGGTCATGGCACACACTCTCGTCAGACTTAGCCCTGGTCCGGGGTACCCAATGCCCTGGGGGACCGCCTACCACTAATTTTAATGGTGATTAATGGTGAATGTTTACAGTGAAATCCCCCTAAAGCTAGCAAGAGCTGCCGGCTTTGGGGGGATCTCATAGAGGAGCGGACTGACTTATCTCAATTCTATCATCTCAATGGGGATCCACCCGCCCTAAGGGAGCGTGTCCCGAGCTTGAGATCTGGTCTTCTGAGATTTAGTCTTCTGAGATCTAGTCTTCGTACAGCCAACCGGTCATCTCGGGGCTCCACTCTGCCAATTCCCCTTCCTTGAACCACAGGGCAATTTCTTGCTGGGCGGTTTCGGGGGCGTCGGAACCGTGAATCAGGTTGCGACCGATGCTGACACCAAAATCGCCGCGGATGGTGCCGGGGGCGGATTCTAGGGGATTGGTTGCGCCAATGATCTTCCGGGCGGACGCGATGACGCCGTCCCCTTCCCAGACCATGGCGACGACGGGGCTGGAGGTCAAGAAGCTAACCAAACCGGCGAAGAAGGGGCGTTCCCGGTGGACGCCGTAGTGCTCTTCCGCCAATTCCTTGCTCACATTCATTAGCTTCAGACCCACCAGCTTGAATCCTTTGGCTTCAAAGCGCTGGATGATTTGGCCAATCAACCCCCGTTGGACGGCATCGGGCTTGATGGCAATAAAAGTGCGTTCCACGGTTTGGCTGAGCTCCTGTAGTGACTGAAGTTAGTGAATGAAATTGGTGAATGAAATCATCAACGCAATGGATTATCGCAGGCTTTGGACCCGGGCCGCGCTTCCTTTCCAGATCGATTCAGGGCCGCTCCCCAGCCAACAGGATGAACATTGCCCTAGAGATTGCCCTTAACCGGACTAATCCAATCAGAGCGGATAGGCTGGAGATGGTTGTTGTAAAACTCTGCTCCCTAGAACATTGTTCTGGCTATAGATCTTGCTATGGATTTTTCTTCCTCCCACGGTAAGCCGCCCCTAACTAAACCTGGCACGCCCGTTCGCAATGGCGATCGCCCCAGTGGCCGTGATGATGTAAATGACCATGGGGATGGGATGAATACCCTGGAAACGCCTCGCCGGTGGAGTTGGAAGGATAGTGAGGCGCTGTATCGTATTCCGGCGTGGGGGGAGCCGTATTTTTCGATTAATAAGGCGGGCCATGTCACGGTTTCTCCTAAGGCGGAACGGGGGGGATCGATTGATTTATTTGATCTGGTGCAGGCCCTACGATTGCGGAATTTACAGTTGCCGATTTTGATCCGCTTTTCCGATATTTTGGCGGACCGCATTGAGCGGCTGACGGCGGCCTTTGCCCGGGCGATCGCCCGTTATAAATATCGGGGTAAGTACCGGGGGGTGTTCCCGGTGAAGTGTAATCAACAGCGCCATTTGGTGTCGGATTTGGTGCGCTTTGGGGCTCCCTATAAATTTGGGTTGGAGGCGGGGTCTAAGCCGGAGCTGATGATTGCCCTCGCGTTGTTGAAGACGCCGGGGGCGTTGCTGATTTGTAATGGCTATAAGGATCAGGATTATATTGAGACGGCTATTTTGGCGAGCCGTCTGGGGAAAACGCCCATTATTGTCCTGGAGCAGTTGGAAGAGTTGAGTTTGGTGATTGCGGCCAGCCAACGTTTAGGGATTCGCCCCATTATTGGGGTGCGGGCGAAGTTGAAAAGTAAGGGGGTCGGCCATTGGGGGGATTCTGCGGGCGATCGCGCCAAGTTTGGCCTGACGATTCCTGAAATTGTGGCGTCGGTGGAACAGCTTAAGGCGGTGGATATGCTGGATTGCCTTCAGCTTCTCCATTTCCATGTGGGGTCTCAAATTTCCGATATTAATGTCATCAAGGATGCGATTCGGGAAGCGAGTCAGATTTATGTGGAGCTGCACCAGTTGGGGGCGGCGATGCAATACCTCGATGTGGGCGGGGGATTGGGCATCGACTATGACGGGTCCAACACCAGCGGCATTGCGTCCACCAATTACAGCTTGCAAAATTATGCCGATGACATTGTGGCGGCGGTTCAGGAAACCTGTACCCAGCGTCAGGTGCCGGTGCCGACCCTGGTAAGCGAAAGTGGTCGGGCGATCGCGTCTCATCAGTCGGTGTTGGTGTTTGATGTGCTCGGGGTCAGCAAGGGACCGCAGTTGCCCCCCCAGGCGATCGCCCCGAATGCCCATCTGTCGGTGCAGGGGCTTCAGGAGATTTACAACACCATCACGGCGGAGAATTATCAGGAGATGTACCACGATGCCACCCAGTATCGGGACGAGGCGTTGAGTTTGTTCGGCTTTGGCTATCTCACCTTGACGGACCGGGCGGCCATTGAACGGTGGTATTGGGCCTGCTGTACCAAAATTCGGGCGATCGCCCGGGAGCAGGACTATGTGCCGGAGGATTTGACCCATCTGGAGGAGGTGATGGCGTCCACTTACTACGCCAACCTGTCGGTGTTTCAATCGGCTCCGGATAATTGGGCGATTAATCAATTGTTTCCGATTATGCCCATCCACCGACTCAACGAAGAACCCACCGAGCGGGGTATTTTGGCGGATCTCACCTGCGATAGTGACGGCAAAATCGATAAGTTCATCGGGCTACGCAAAACCCAATCCACGTTGGAACTTCACCCCCTTCAACTCAATTCCTCTGGTGAGGCTGGCGCATCGAATATCTCTTCAGCCCAACACCCGCAAGTCGGCGACACAAACAAAAATGCGACCCCAGAGACGGAGGGCGATCGCCGTTGTTATGCCCCCTACTTCCTAGGCATGTTTTTGAATGGTGCCTACCAGGAAATTATGGGCAATTTGCACAATTTATTTGGGGATACCAACGCGGTCCATATCCACCTCACGCCCCAGGGCTACCGCATTGAACATGTGGTGAAGGGGGATACCGTCAACG
>CAZZMD010000018.1:0-70161 GCA_964655355.1 uncultured bacterium | reverse complement strand
TGGCGTTGACCTATGAGGATGGACTGCTGGTGCGGGGGGCGACCCGGGAGGATGGTACTGAGGGGGAGGAGATTACTCAGAATGTGAAAACCATTCGATCGATTCCGTTGCGGTTGCAGTGGGAGGCGGCGGGATGGGATCGACCGCCGGGGCGGGTGGAGATTCGGGGGGAGGCGTTTTTGCCGTTGGCCAGCTTTGAGGCGATGAATGAGCAGCGGGCGGCGGCGGGGGAGAATTTATTTGCTAATCCCCGGAATGCGGCGGCGGGGACGTTGCGGATGTTGGATTCGCGGACGGTGGCGGAACGAAGTCTAGATTTTTTCGCTTACGTTCTCCAAATCGATGCCACGGTGGAGCCTGGGGATGAGCCGACCGGGTGGCCGCGATCGCATTGGAATACCCTGGAAACTTTGGAAAAACTGGGGTTTCGGGTGAATCCTAATCGAGAACTCTGCGAGTCGTTGACGGCGGTGACCACCTATTGCGAGACCTGGGATCGCGATCGCCATGATTTGTCCTATATGACGGACGGGGTGGTGATCAAACTCAACGACCGGCTGCTTCAGGATCAGTTGGGATCGACGCAGAAATTTCCTCGATGGGCGATCGCCTATAAATATGCCGCTGAGGAAGCGCCGACCCAACTTTTGAACGTGACATTTCAGGTGGGGCGGACGGGGGCGATTACCCCTGTGGCGGAGTTGGCACCGGTGCCGCTGGCGGGGACGACGGTGTCTCGGGCGACGTTGCACAATGGCGATCGCCTGGCCGAGTTAAATATTCATATTGGCGACACGGTGGTGGTGCGGAAGGCGGGGGAGATTATTCCTGAGGTGTTGCGGACGTTGCCGGAGTTGCGCCCGGTGGATGCCGTGCAAGTGACGATGCCGGAGACGTGTCCGGTGTGTGGGTCGCCGACGGTGCGTCCGGAGGGGGAGGCGAAAACCCGCTGCGTAAATGCGTCCTGTCCGGCAATTTTGCGGGGGAGTTTACGCCATTGGGCGAGCCGCAATGCGCTCGATATTGAGGGGTTGGGGGAAAAGTTGGTGGAGCAATTGGTGGGGGCAGAGTTGGTCACTTCCATTGCAGACCTCTATACTCTGACCGTCGACCAGCTTTTGCCCTTGGAGCGGATGGGGCAGAAATCAGCCGATAATTTGGTGGCGGCGATCGCCCAATCCAAAGAAAAATCTTTTGCCCGCGTGCTTTATGGCTTGGGGATTCCATTAATTGGCGCGGTCAATGCCAAAACCTTGGTCAATAATTTTCCCTCTATCGAGCAATTGATGGGGGCTATTGAGGAGGAAATCGCGGCGGTGTTTGGCATTGGTGAGGAAATTGCGCGATCGCTGGGGCAATGGTTTGCAGTCAGTGCTAATCGCGACTTGATCGAAAAATTGCGCCACCATGATGTGCCGTTGGTGTATATTCCGGAACCTGCGACCGCTGGGGGCGTCTCTAGGGACAGTACCTCTCTCGCGGGCAAAACTTTTGTGCTAACGGGCACCTTGCCGACCCTGAGTCGCCACGATGCTAAAGCCAAAATTGAAGCCCTTGGGGGGAAGGTCACAGGGTCCGTCAGCCGTAAAACTAGCTATGTTGTCGTGGGAGAAGCGGCAGGCTCTAAACTGGACAAAGCCAAGGCGCTTAATGTTACCTGTCTGTCTGAGGCGGATCTGCTGACTCTTTTGGATACCTAGTCTGTATACCTAGGCGCCAACTCCCACTGCCAACCGCTGTTTCTACCGGTGAGCCTCGATTATGCTCGGTCTTTTTAAGCGTCAACCCGAAACGACTACCCCGCCGAAGGAGTCTGATCCCAAGGAAAAGCGACCGGGAGTGGTCCAGCCGTTTCGATCTATTTCTACCCTGCTGGTGGGGGGCGGTCTCACCCTCGCAGCGATCGCCATTAGTGGGATTGGCAATTGGACTAAAGATATTGGCGGCTGGGTTCAGGAAAATATGGCGGTCACCCAGTCTGCGCCCAAGGTGGATGTGCGATCGCTCACGATCCAAACCATTCGCGGGGCGAGTGAGCTAACGACCCTGGTGTTCAGCACTGAAGCGATTATTCCCACCAGTCGAGATTTGCAGTTGGGACAGGTGGTGGTGGGATCCACGCGGTTGCTCTATATCGCCCATGGGGAAGTGCGAGCGGGGGTCGATTTGGCGGAGGTTAAAGCCGAAGACGTGGTGTGGGATGGCCGCACCCTGACGATTACCCTGCCTGCTCCCAAAATTTTAGACAGCAAAATTGATGTGACGCGATCGCGGGTCTATGACTACAATCGCGGTTTTTTGGGGTTAGGTCCCGATGTGGCGCCCGAATTGTTGACCCTGGCCCAGCAGAAAGCTTTGGATACGGTGACCCAATCTGCGTGCGATCGCGGGTTGATGGCCCAGGCGGGGGAGCGGGCGAAAACCGTTGTGGGACAGCTCCTCGGAAATTCCATCACCGTTGCCACTGCGGCTGAAGGCGTTGCGGTGGAGGGCGCGGTTACGCCTCAGCCGGTCGTTAATGTTATTGTTCCCGACGTGGATCCGGCATCCTGTGCGATCGCCCAGTCTGGTGATTCTGGGGCTGCGTCCCAAGCGCCGGCGGCTAAATCTGCTCCTGGAGGGGCGATCGCCCCGGATAAGTCTCCCGCCACCAGCGCATCCCCTTCAACTGCGCCCGCGCCTGCCGTCACAGAACCATCGGCAGCCCCCTTGCCAGTGCCCGCTGTGCCCTAAAGTATTTTTCGTCAGATAAAGCTTGATTGAGGGCTCGAAAGGCGGATGGTCCGGTGGTTTTATGAAGCTGTGATGAAGGGGTTTGCAAAGATTCGGTGAAGATGCAGCAAACCCCTTGTGACAATCGTGTGACTGACCCTAACCTGTAGTTACTCCGCCGAAGAAACGGTGAGTTGTCAAGTGCAAGGGTTACGTTTCCTTTGAAGAGGAAGTCACGGTAATCCAGAGCGATAACTTACCGATCCTGCGGGTGACGTGCTGGGCGATGTAAAGAGCGGCATGTCATCGCAGGCGCTGTCTGCTCTCCCTCTCTACAAATAATAATTAATGAACACTCAATCCTTGCTTGCTGGCGCACTCGCTGGCGTAGCAGTCTTCGGTACCAGCACGGTTGTTAGTATGGCGCCTGCCCAGGCGATGGGCGTTAAGTCCTACAACGTTATGGATTTCAAGCCCCATAACGGTTCCAGTGGCCACGCGTTTTGGTTTAATGGCCTCTACAATGATGGGCTAGCCAGCGATAAGCACTTTGTGTTTGATGAGCCTGGCCACTTCACCTTGAATAATGATGGTACGGCTCTTTTCACGGGTTCCATTGTGAATGTTGATGCCGCTGACGAGACTTGGGACGTCAACATCAAGTTCAAGCCCCTGGGTGGAATTCCCAGCAACTTGAAGGGGGCGGGTCACGCTCCTAAGATTAGCGGAAACACCAATTCCCAGAATGCGATCGCCGCTTGGGACTTCTTCGACTTTTATGAGGGTGAAGCCACCCTGAGCGCTGATAGCGGTGCTTACGCGGGTTCTACCCTACAGTTGGCTCGGAACAATACCAAGTATGGTGTCCAGTTTGGTGAGGGCGCGAATGACAAGAATAAGCATTTGGGTCTGTCTAGCTGGTTCCACGCCTCTGGTGATCTCTGGTATGACAAGGACGGTGATGGCAAGCAAGAGTTCTTCGACATCAAAAAGTCCTATGGTGATATCAACGTGAAGATGGAACCCAAGCCTGTGCCTGAGCCCATGAGCCTGTTGGGCTTGGGGGCTGCTGGTGTGGGTCTGGTGAGCCTGAAGCGTAAGAAGCAACAAAACTCTGCGGGCTAAGGGCTGAGGCTTCTGCGGTTGTTTCCGCAGGGGCTTTCCGCAACAGCTTTGCAACAGGTTTGGCTAGTGAACCGAGTTCCTACGGGGGCTCGGTTTTGTTATGTCAGTGGGGGGTTGGGAGCGGTTTTCCTACTGCTTGGGTGACGGCTTGCCGCACTGGGGGAGGCCGGGAATGTTTTTATAATTGGGTCATACAGTCGGGCTCTCGCACCATATTTTTTTGCTGCATCCGACCTGGAATCGTCGCGTTGTGGGTCCTGTTATGAAGAAAGGCGGTCGGACATATAAATCACTTTTGGTGGGACTGGGGGCATTCGCTTGTCTCACGGTTTTGACGGTGGGCGCGTGGTCCGGTGGTTTGTTGGATGCGTCTGCGTGGGGCGCGACGGGGTTGGCCCAGGGGTTGCCGAGGACGTTGACGGTGGGTTTGCCGGCGGGGGTCTTGGGATTTGGAGGGAGTGCTGTTGTTGGGGCGGGATTGATGCGGTTGTGGTCGGCGCGCCAGTTTCGGCGGCGGTTGGTGGAGCGCGATCGCCAGTTGACGACTTTGCGGGAAGAGTTGGCGCAGTATCAGGGGGAGGCGCAACAGTGGCAGACGGAGCATCAGTCCCTGAACCAGGCCCATCAACAGTTACAACAGCAATTTCAAACGCTAGATCAGCAGCAGCGGCAGGAACAGACGGCGGCGAAGCAAAGTTTGGCGCAGATGGAGCAGGAGTTGGCGGCCACCCAGAAACGCCTGGAGTCGATGACTGCGGACCATAATCGCGATTTGGATGAAATTCAGGCGGATGTGGAGTCCACTTGGGATGAGTATGATCAGGTTTGCCGGGAACGGGATGCGCTGAAGGCATCGGTGGCGGAGCTGCGGGAGGCGTTGGCGGATAGTCAGAGTAATTTGGATGCGGTGATTAAGCATCAGGGGCAGTCGAGCCCCGATGAGGAATGTGCGCCGGACGCTGAGGCGGTGAGCTTTGCGACGGTTAGTGATGCCCTTGCGGCGGCGAAGCAGGATTTTGGGGATGTGTTGGAAATTTGGGAATCTGCCGAAGAGTCGGCGGCGGCATCGCAATTTGGCCGTCCAGACGAAGCCTACGAAGCTCTAAAGGCGATCGCCGCAGTGGGTCGGGACTCCTTTGCCAGCGATGGGGATTCTAGCGGTGGATGGCGGAATGCGTTTCGCCAATATGGCTTTGACTTCAAACCCACCGAACATCAAGTCACCAAAACCATGTACGGCAGCGATCGCGACTTCCGACACCAGGGGCGTAAACAGCGGATGCTGAAGCATATTACCCTTGGCCGTAATAGCGTTGTGCATAACCTGCAAATTTACTTTGAACCGGACCGCGATCGCCAAAAAATCGACATTGGCTACTGCGGCAAACACCTACGCTGCTATGGCTGGGATAGCTAGGGATTCTTAAGGGACTCTGTCCCTTAAGCAGGGGCACGGGGGCAGCGCCCCCGGAAACCAGAGATTATGGCTGTCACCGAGGGGCAGATACCCCTTGTTCCTGGAGCGATCGCACCGCATCCATGACCCCCTGAATCTCCGCCATCCCCTCAGACGCATCAAATCCAAGGGGAATTTTACGGTTGGCCAATAGCCGCAATCCCAAGGGACCCAGGCTGGCTAACCCCGCCCAATCCCGAAACGCATTCCCCACCACCCGCAGTGCAAACTGGCGCTCATCAATCCAGCCCCCTTCCCGGACTAGCTCCCTTAAAACTCGGCGATGACGCACCGGTCGGGATACTTTTGTTGTGGCGATCGCCGCCTGGTTTTCCAATACTTGGGACTTAATCTCGCTAATGCGGTCCAGGGGCTGGACCTCCATGGGACACACCTCATTGCACTGATAACAGCGGGTGCAGCCCCAGACCCCACTCAAATCTTCCCCATAACGCTCCAGACGCTCCGCCGTGGCCTGATCCCGCGTTTCGTCTACGAGGCGCTGAGCCTTCGCCAATGCATGGGGTCCCACAAACGTTGAATTCACCTCCCGAGCATTGCACTCGGAATAGCAAGCGCCGCACAAAATACAATTTCCGGCCGCCGCTAACTTCTCCCGCTGCGCCGGCGTTTGTAGCGTTTCCTGCGGGGCAGAATTGCCTTGGCTGACGGGGCTACGAGCCGCTGCGCTGACATAGGGATCCACCGCCTCCAGGTTGTCCCAAAATGCCGTCATATCCACAATCAAATCCTTCAGCACCGGCAGATTGCCGAGGGGGGCGATCGCAATCACCGGTAGCCCATCCCGAAGCCGCTCCGGGAAACTGGCCAGCGTCCCCCCGACATTTTCCTTGCAGGCTAATCCTGAGCGCCCATTGATCCGCATGCCGCAGCTACCGCAGATGGTGTTGCGGCAATTTTTGCGGAATCCTAAACTGCCGTCCTGCTCCCACTTAATGCGATTTAAACAGTCCAAAATCGTCGTCTGGGGGGAGACCGCCGCCAGCCTAAAAGCCTCGACCTGGGGCGATCGCTGCGATCGTTGCCGCACGATTTCAAACAGCACATCCATCCAATATCTCCCTAAACTTGCAAACCGGGTCTAACTTGCGAACCGGGTCAATCAGGTTTCTTGTGGGGGTTACACCCATTCTTCTCGCCCAGAACTTTCCCCACGGTAACAATATTTTGAGGACATCATCCTCAGAAAATCTTAGCGATTTCTCTCTTCCCCAATCCCGATCTACTTAACCCCCTACTCCCGTGTTTTAGCCTTGCCATGGTCCCCCAGTGACTTAACCTATGACCCCAACCAATACCCTCTATCAGTTTCACGATTATGATTATCCCTAAAAGGTCAATCTTTAGCCCTTAAAAAAACAAAGTATTAGATAAATTCAACGAAATAGCTGTTAGGCTGAGCCCAGGATAGGCTACTATTTAGCCTGTGGTGTACAAAATAAGTTCAGGTATAATTAAGCGATGGCAGATTGAATCAGGGATTCCTCGTTTTCAATCTTGTTATAGACTTCACTGGATTTATTCCAAAGGGCAAAGCCGTTACGAAGCATGATGGTTTTTATGACCTAGTGATTCTCCCGAACGTTGACCTCACTCAGCATCAGTCCTGATGCACCATCCATAGGGTCTGGTTGGATGAAGATGATGGGTCACCGCTCAGTAAAGGCGATGTCTTTGGAGATCAACCTCAGGGGACTGCGTGCATGTTTCCATGGCGCTGATAGTCTTTTTTTCTATCATCCATGGGGGTGAAAGGCACGAGTTCTCGTCCCGGTTCAGGGCAGCCCATCCTTCTCTTTTTCTTGGTCTGGGAGGGTTCTAGGTAAGGATTAACGCCTATGGGCGATTGACTGGCGATCGCACGTTCAATGCCCAACCGCCACTATGGTTCCAATCGTAGGGTCTATCGCCCCTGCGCTTTGGATAGTCCTAGAAATGGATATGCCCATTAATACTAAAGTTTGGAGGACCGAATGAGCGAGACCATCAATGCTAGCCCGACCCCTTTGCGGGGTAAGGCGCTGTTGCAGAAAGTTAAAGAGCTATCTGATATTCCTCGGCGGGAGAAAGCGAAGCGCTGCGGTTATTACACGGTTACGAAGAAAACGAATCAGGTTCGGGTTAATCTGGCGGAATTTTATGATGCGGTGCTGGAAGCAAAGGGCACTCGCATTGATCCTGATGGGGCTAAAGATGGGCGGGGTCGTGAGCCGACCTACCGGGTGAGTGTGCACCAGAATGGGCAAATTGTAATTGGTTCTACCTATACCCAAAGTATGGGGCTTCAGCCGGGGGATGAGTTTGAAATTAAGCTGGGGTATAAGCATATTCGCCTTCAGCAGTTGGAGGCTGCGGAGGCTGAGTAGGGCCTAACGACGGGCAGGAATATTGCTAATTCAGTGGCAGCACCGCAGGGGGTATTGTGGTGCTGCCATTGTTTTTGGGATGTTGAAGATTTTATGGGCTCCGTGATCTTTCTGTAAGCTTTCTACTCTTATTTATCCTGTGGGATGGGCTGCTAAGGGGCGATCGGGCGGTCAGCGTTTTTTCTGGGCTTCCTCGGTTGCGGCGTTTGTCGCGAGTACCTGTGGGGGTGCCCTGTCATTCTGGGCGATCGCCCGTGGAACCCTTGAGTTTATCCGTTGAGTTGGTAATGCCTGATAACAAATGCCCAATAACAAATGCCCGATAACAAGTGCCCAGTAACGAGATTTATAACGCACTGCGCTGACGACGTCTCACCATTACATTCACCCAGCGACGCCATGCGGATAAGTCCTCATCGCTTGGCTCGGTTTGTTGCCATGCTGGACGGGCGCTGACGCGATCGCACCAAGTGTCGAGGCTTGGGTATGCCCGTAAGTCTGAGCCCATGCGCCGTATCAGTGGAAGTGCTGCTCCCACAGTAATATCTGCCAGCGAAAGCCCTTCTCCGCCGAAATAGTCCCCAGCTAGCTGCTCCCCGAGAAACTTCAAAACAGTATCGAGGCGCTCCCGCAGCACGCCGTCACCGCCGTCGCGATCGCCCAGCAAGATCAGTTTTGGGATTAAGGGCATCAGTTCGTTGGCAACGACAAGCTGCACCATCTTCATTTGTCCGATCATGGCGGGTTCTGAGGGGGAGAGCGATCGCGTTGGGAATTTCGCGTCCAAATAATCGAGAATTGCAAACGACTCGATCAGCGTTAGATCGCGATCGACCAAGGCCGGAACGTGATGAAACGGATGAATCGCCAGATATTCAGGTTGGAAGTTTTCGCGATTTTTTAGGTCGACGATTCGCGGGGTAAAAGCAATGTCCTTTTCCAGAAGCGCTAACCAAACACGACGAGCAATGGGGGAGAGGGGGTGGTAGTAGAAAGTAGGCATGGTGGATTTGAGTTGAAGAAGTTTGAGTTGAAGAAACGCTGGAGGAGATGATCTCAAAAAAGACCGAGCGGTCGGTTTTTGGATAAATAAAAAACAGGTAGATAAAAAACAGTCGAACCTAAGCGGGGTCAATGACCAGGCTATCGATATAGGTCTCTAGGTGGGTTTGGGCATGTTGCATCGGGGTTGGGTTGCCTTCGAGTCGGGCGAGGGCGAGGGCTCCCTCTAGGGCAGAGATGATGATGGTCGCTACTCGCTCCGGATTGGTTTGAGTCTGCATTTCTCCTCGCTTGATTGCCCGTCGAACGATGTGCTCGATGGTGCGGCGCCATTGGGACATGGCCTGTCGTGCCTGTTCTCGAAGTTCTGGATGGGTATCGTCGCTATCGATCGTGGTGTTCATCAAGGGGCAGCCTCCCCACTCGGAGATCTGGTCGAATCCCTCAGCGAAGGCGTGAACCATAGCTTTCAGGCGATCGTCGCCGCGGTTATGACCACGGATTGCCTGCATTTGGCGCTGGCTCGCAATTTTGACGCTATAGCGAAACGCCGCGATCGCCAGCTCGTCTTTGCTGGCGAAGTGGTTGTAGATGCCGCCTTTTTTGAGCCCTGTTGCAATCATCAGTTCGGACATCGAGACGCCTGAAAACCCCTGACGGTTGAAGAGCTTCGCGGCTTGTTCAATGATTCGCTGTCGCGTGATTTGGGCTTTATTCATCAAAACAGACCGATCAGTCTCTCAATGGTCAGAGTAGCAGGATTTGAGTTTTGCTTGCAACACATGGCGAAACTCAAATCCTGCCAATATTGTTAATGCCAATATTGGTAGCTTAGATGATCGGGATGGCAGGCTGGCAAAGGGACTTGAACCCTTGACCTACTGATTACAAATCAGTTGCTCTACCAACTGAGCTATGCCAGCAATGGTGGGGGATTAGCCCCGTAATACTATAGCGAATGGTTGAAGAATTTGGTGGTATGGGGGCAGGGGCGCGCTAGGGGTTGAGGGGGGCTGCGCCGGTGATATTTTGCAAGGCGATCGCTTTGTGTTCTCGTTTCAATAATCCGGTTAGGACTTTGCCGGGACCAATTTCGATCGCTTCGGTGACGCCATCAGCCGCAAAATTAGCCATGGTTTCCCGCCAGCGGACGGAGCCGGTCATTTGGGCGATTAGACGGTTTTTGATGTCGGTAGCCTCTGTGCTGGCGGTGGGCTCGGTGTTGGAGAGGACGGGGATGGTGGCGTCGGTGAAGGGGGCGTCGGTCAGAATTTTATTGAATTCCTCGGCGGCGTCGGCCATGTAGGGGGAGTGGAATGCGCCGGAGACGGTGAGGGGGATGGCGCGTTTGGCTTTGACGTTGGCCATGATGGTGTCGACGGCGGCGGGTTCGCCGGTGATGACAACCTGGGCGCTGCTGTTGTCGTTGGCGAGGCTGACCCCGTCGGTTTCGTCGAGGGCGGCGGTGAGTTCGTCCCGTTTGAAGCCAATCATGGCGGCCATTTTGCCGCCGCTGGCTTCGTTCATCAAATTGGCGCGCTGTTGAACCAGTTTCAGACCGGTCGCAAAATCAAAGACGCTGGCGGTGTAGAGGGCGACGTATTCGCCAAGGCTGTGGCCGGCGACGTAGTCTGGGGTTTTGCCTTGGGCTTTGAGTTCGTCGGCGATCGCTGCTTCCACGACGTATAAACAGGGCTGGGTGTAGCGGGTTTGGGACAGGGTTTCGAGGTCGCCGGTGCAGCGATCACTGACGGACCATCCGAGGATTTCGCTGGCTTGGTCAAATTTGGCTTTGGCGCTGGGGATTTCGAGTAAATCTTGCCCCATGCCGACTGCTTGGGAGCCTTGGCCAGGAAACATCCAGATGGTTTTGGTCATAGTTCGTAGGTGCTTTGCCGGGTGCTGGGCGATCGCCCGGATATTGAAAATAGGGATTTATTAGTCATGCGCGAATGCGCGACCTATTATTTCATCCAGGTTGCGTTTTGCCTAGGACGTTCTGAGGCTTGATTTTCTGACGTTCTCTATTGCCCCATCCAGTTTTGGCATTGGGTGCGGAAATCGTCGCCGCGGGCTTCGAAGCTGGCGTATTGGTCGAAGCTGGCGCAGGCGGGGGAGAGTAGGACGCTTTTGGCATTGAGGGGGGCGGCAAGTTCGATCGCCCGTTTGACGGCGGCGTCCATGGTTTCGACGATGTCGTAGCGATCAATGCCGAGGTCGTCGAATCGCTTTGCAAAGGCCTCGGCGGCGGATCCAATCAACAATACGGCGGCGGCGCGATCGCCGATTTCTCGCATCCAAACGCTGTCGTCGCCGTCTTTGATTTTGCCGCCGGCGATCAGAATCGTGGGGCGCTCGACGGAGCGTAGTCCGACCACCGCTGCATCGTAATTCGTGGCTTTGCTGTCGTTAATAAACGGGACCCCTTGCCATTCGCCGACCCATTCCAATCGGTGGGCGACGCCGGGGAAGGTTTCGACGGCGCGGGCGATCGCATCCCGTTCTAATCCCAGGGCGAGGCCGGCGGCGATCGCTACGAGGAGATTTTGGTGGTTATGGTTGCCGACCATTTTTAGGGCTTGGACCGGCACAATCGGGGTGCCTTGGGCGATCGCCCAGCCGTCTTCGATATAAATCCCTTTGTCGGGGTTGGCGGGGAGTGATTTTCTTCCTTTGACGCTGGTCCAAATGGCCTTCGTCCAGCGGGTTTGGGCCATGGCTGCGCGCGATCGTAGTTCGGCATCGTCACTGTTCAGGATCTGAATCTCGGCACGGTCTAGGAGACTGGCTTTGATTTCAAAATAGTTGGCGAGGGTGTGGTGACGGTCCAAATGGTCGGGCGTAAAGGTGGTCCAGACGGCGACTTTCGTTCGAAAGTCCTTCAGGGCTTCGATTTGGAAACTGCTTAGTTCGCCCACCACGGCGTCCAGTTGGCGATCGCTGTCGAGGCAGTTCAATGCCAGTGCGGCGGCGGCGTCGCCGATATTGCCACAGGCGGGGGCGTCGCGATCACCGGCGGCAAACATGGCTGCGGTTAGAGCGGTGGTGGTGGTTTTGCCGTTGGTGCCGGTGATGGAGACCCAGGGGATGGTTTTGAGCGATCGCCACGCCAATTCCATTTCGCCGATGGTCTCAATGCCGAGGTCTCGCGATCGCGCCAGAAACGGAAGATCCCAGGGGACGCCGGGGCTCACTACCATTAGGTCTGGCTGGGGATCAGCGGTGTCGGGATCGAAATTTTTGCCCAGGATGACGGTGATGCCGGCGTCGCGGAGGGGTTGGGCGATCGCGTTTAATTTTTCGCTGCTGCCGCCGTCATTGATCGTCACCGTGAAGCCTTGGTGCGCCAATAGTTTCGCCGCCGCACTGCCTGACCGACCGAGCCCGATTACCTGTGCGATCGCCATTGTTTTTTGTCCGTCCCCGCGCGTGTCATTTGCCCAAATCTTGCCATATCTCTGACCGCCCATCGACTGCCCATCGACGGCTCTCCCTTAATCACCGCCATAATCGTTCCCAATCCTCCAAAACATTACGGAGTCCGGTGGGGCTAACGATTTGAGATACGATCAAAAAGTTTTTAGATTTTACATTTCATTTGTAAGCGCCCCGGGCGGCAGCGGAGAAACCTATGGCGGTGGTTTGGGAACTGGATTTTTATTCGCGCCCCATTTTGGACGAGAACGAGAAGAAGCGTTGGGAAGTGTTGATCTGCGAAAGTCCCACGGATCTGGGGGCGGATTTGTCCAAGATCTATCGCTATTCCGTTTTTTGCGCCAATACGGAGGTCAACTCCATCACCGTTGCTAATGCCATGAAGGCGGCGATCGCGGAGAGTGGCGTCAAGCCGGATAAGGTGCGGTTTTTTCGGCAGGCGTTGCGTAAGGCGATCGAGGCGGGCTGTCAGGCGGTGAATGTGAAAGCGTCCCTGAGCCAGCGGACGATTTTGATGGAGCGCTGGATTGATGAGCGCCTGGAAACGGTGTATCCCAATGAGCCCGGTTACCAAGCCAGTGCCCAGGCGGCGGCGTTGTATTTGCCTCCCCCGGCGGCGCGTCCTCTCCCCGATGCGCTGTTGGGGCAGAAGTGGGCGGTGGTGTCGTTGCCGGTGAGCGCGCTTCGAGAAATGAATGAGTGGGAGATTGATTTTGGAGAGGCGTTGCCCCTGGAGTTGTTTGGGCTGGAGGATGACACCATGGTGCCGGGGGTGTTGGTGTTTTCCCCGCGGGCGAAGGCGATCGCCGCTTGGATGTCGGGGCTAGAGATGGGCTTTTTGCGGGTGGAGGTCCAGGAAAAGCCGTCGAGTTTGTCGTCGAAACAGTCGGATTTTCCCGACCAAATGATTTTGGAGACCGGGGTGGGCGATCGCTGGGTGTTTGCCAATTTGCCCGATGCCAAAACGAAGGAAGAGGGGCAAAGTTTGGAGACGTTGAAGACCGCCGCCCAAGGATTGCATTTTATTGCCATCCAGAAAAATCCCGACAGCGAGCGGTTTGAAGGATTTTGGATGATGAATGAGCGTCAGGTGTTGGCTCCCCGGGTCCCCGTTGCCTAGGAAGATCAGCGACAGGAGGATTCTTGAAAATCTAAGTTTCAAAAAAATCACTCTCGCCAAATGGCGTCACTGAGGCGGGTTATCTGTGCCATTTCGGCGACGTCGTGGATGCGCAAGACCTGGGCTCCCCCTGCGATCGCCGCTGCACAGGCGGCTCCGGTGCCCCAAACCCGATCCATGGGGTCCGGCTGGTTTAGCACTTTGCCGATAAAACTTTTGCGGGAGGGACCGATTAATATGGGGCACTCCAGGGACTGGAACTCCCGTGATCGCCGCAAAATCTCTAAATTCTGGTCTACGGTCTTGGCGAATCCAATGCCTGGATCCAGGGCGATTAATTCCGGTTTGATCCCCGCTGCGATCGCCGATGCTTTCCGCGCATCCAATACCCGCAGCAGCTCACCCATGAGATCGTCGTAGTCCGTCATTTTTTGCATCGTTTTTGGCGTTCCCCGCAGGTGCATTAGAAACGCTGGTACGCCTAGTTTGGCGATCGTCGGTAACATCCGTGCTTCATAGGTGCCCCCGGAGACATCGTTGACCATATCGGCTCCCGCGGCGATCGCCCCTTCTGCCACTTCGGTACGGGTCGTATCTACCGAAATTGGCACATCCAACGGCGCAAAATTATCATTGCCTGATCGCAGGGCCTTCACCACCGGCACCACCCGCCGCAGTTCTTCTTCTAAGGACACCGTCTCCGCATTGGGGCGGGTCGATTGTCCGCCAATGTCGAGAATATCCGCCCCGTCGGCCACCATCCGATGGGCCTGGGCGATCGCCCGGTCTAGGGTGTCGAATTGCCCTCCATCGCTAAAACTGTCGGGGGTCACATTTAATACCCCCATCAAATAGGTGCGCGTCCAATCAAACGTAAAATTGCGAACTTGCCACGGTGCTAGCGTCATCTCCATCCCCTCCTAATGGGACCTAATGGGCACTTCCTAAGTTGCCTTTGCCGTTTCGTGCCATTGCTGGGCCATTGCCCGAATTTTTGTTAGTTCATCGGGGTCCATTTTTTCAATGTGTTTCAGGACCAGCGACATTCGTCCTTGCGATCGCAGTTTTTCCTCATGGCGCGCCAGAAAATCCCAATAGAAAAAATTAAAGGGGCACGCCTTTTCCCCGGTTCGGACCTTGGGTTTATAGGCACATCCCTTGCAATAATTGCTCATCTTATTCACATAATTTGCCGATGCTGCATAGGGTTTGGAGGCCATCAAACCACCGTCGGCGAAAATTCCCATACCCAATACATTGGGCTGCATGACCCAGTCATAGGAATCAATAAATACCGCATGGAACCAACTTTCCACCGCTTGGGGATTGAGCCCCGCAATCAGTGCGAAATTGCCTAGGATCATCAGTCGCTGAATATGGTGGGCATAGGCGGTCCGATCAATTTGATTGATGATGGTGCTCAGGCAATTCATTTCGGTTTCTCCGGTCCAGAAAAACTCCGGCAAGGGTTCCTGATGATCGAACCAGTTGCGATCGCTATAACCCTGATCGACCTCAATTAAGGCATAGGAATAAATCCCTCGAATATATTCTCGCCACCCTAAAATCTGACGAATCACCCCTTCTACGCTATTTAAAGGGATATTTGATGTTTGATGATAGGCATCCTCAATTTTTTGGATCACCTCTAGGGGATGTAGCAACCCAATGTTGAGATAAGGGGAAATCAGGGTATGCCACATGGTATCTTCCCCGATCACCATTGCGTCTTGGTAGGGACCGAATTGGGTGAGGCGCTGCTCAATAAAATTGTCGAGAACCATCAGAGCTTGGGCACGGGTAGTTCCCCAATAAAAGGGCTTAATTTCACCGAATAAAGGTATTTCTAAGCTTTCGACCTTAGCGATGACATCTTGAACAATGTCATCCGGGGTAAAGGTGATTGGTTCGGGGGGATTGATATCGCCTTTCGGAGGTTTGCGGTTGTCTTTGTCGAAATTCCAGCGATCGCCTAGGGGGTTTTTATCATCCTCGGGATCCATCAATACATTCCAGCGTTTCCGACTAAATCGGTAGAAATCTTCCATTAATAGTCGCTTTCGCTTACCAAACCAGCTCAATAATTCTGATTCGGTCCAGAGAAATTGGTTGTTTGGCAAAATCTCTAGCTCGCAGGGTAAGTCGAGCCCCTTAATCACCTTCAGGAACGGGCGATCGACGGGAGCCATGACGCATAACCGCTCGATCCCATGGTGCTTGATCCAAGGGATTAAAGCCTCTTCAAATCCTTGAGTTGCTTGCCAGGTGGCGTCCCATCCGGATGCTTTTAAGTCCTCCACAAAATGGCGCATTGCTGACCAAATTAGGACCAGTTTCTGGCGGTGATAACGCCGTTGGCTGACCCAATGGGTGGATTCAATGAGGATGACTGGCGTTTCGTTTTTATGGTCTGCTTGGACTGCTAATGCGGCCTGTTGGGACCAGAGTTGATCCCCAAGAATCCAAACGCCAGTTTTTGCCATGGGGATGAATCAGAGGTCGTGGGGAAAAGGGGGTGGGGATGTTTTAGGCGGAGGGTTGGCGATCGCCTTTCACCAGGATTTGGATGCCTAGGGCGAGTAATCCTAGGGCAACAAAGGCGAATACGCCGGTCCCCAGGGCACTGACGCCGACCACCGTTGTTCGGACCAGGGAGGAAATATTCTGTGCTAAGGGATTGCTGGTGGTCAGGGGCTTGGCGGCAAAGTTGCCGGCAATGGATGTGGTCAGGAAGTATAGCGCCGTGGCTAGACCCCCCGCGATCGCCGAACCGCTAATGCAGTTAAAGGGGGACGGTAGGGAGCTTTTCGCTTCCCCGGTTTCGGGGGCGATCGGCGTGGTCTCTGATGGGGGGTTAGGTTCAGAGTTTGGGTTGCTTGGCTGGTCCATCGTGCCCCTGGTGTTGTGGAAGGCCGACTTTCAAAATAACTCAGAACTGACTGTTTTGTGGACCCTCTCGCTGCAATTAGTGCCGGCTTGAAAGGGGGAATAACCCAACCCGATATGTTCATGGCTGACCAACGCAGGGGGCCCATTTACGTTACAACTAGAATATAGAAGAGAGTTAGCATGGGCTACCTTGTCACTCTTTACACCGTCGCTGAAAGAACGCTGCACCGCCATTGCAGACCGGAGTCAGCGCCAGATTATCATTGATAACGCTCTAGCCTAAATCTTAGGAGGCTCCATGGCACACCCTATTTCGTCCCCCATCCCTGCTGCCGCAAAGGCTAGTACTGATGACGCCGCTATTTGGCAAAACCTTAAGGAAGCGATCGCAACCAGTTCTGGATTCCAGCAGTGGAAACAGGAGCAATCCGCTGAGCAAATGAATAATGTTGATAGCTTAGTGCGCCGCTACTTGCGGGAGACCCTAGAAACTTTGGCTTACTAGGCGTTTCGCTTCCTTCCGTGCCCTTGCATCCTAGAAAGGTTCGGTCAGCAATCCCATCACGTTGATCGAACTATGCAATCCTAAGCCGCTTCCACGATTTACCGTGGGAGCGGCTTATTACATGTTTATGGCATGACCTCGCAGAGCGGACTAACGGCTAATGCAAGCTCTGTTTGACCAGAACTGCGACCTGTGGCAATCAGCTTATTTATCGGCCTTCCAATTGCTGGATGATTTGGGGTTTGAGTCGATCCAGTCCCTGCTTGAGCTTCACTTTGCTCAAATTGGCCTGGGTGGCGGGCATCCCCTTACTCTTTTCCATCCACCGGTACAGTATTTGGCGATGGGAGGAATCGAGGGTGATTTTGGCCACATGGCGACAGAGCTGGGGATCCTCTAGGGCGAAAAATAAAACTCGATATTCGCCGGTCTTGCACAGAATTTCTAGCAGTTTTAACCAGGGCGATCGCTTGAGATCCAAATAGCAGGGCAGCCATTTCGGGCGACGCTCTGGCTCGCTTCCCCACTGCACATGGAGCACCGTAAGCCACAGCACCATGGGATGGGGGGTCATGGTGCCTTGGAAGCGGTGGTACATCTCCTCGGCCGATTCCTGCTCTTTCACCGCCTCAATCAGCTCTTCCGGTAACATCACCCACTTGGTGACCAGGGGGGCTCGGCTCGATGGAACGATGTGGGGGAAGACGATTTCCGCGGTGGGTTTGTCGGCGGGCCAGGTTTGCAGGCGGCAGATGGTATCCGGATCGACGTTCTTGCCGGCGGTTTGGACACTCTGCTGGTCGGGCTCGGGGATATTCGCCCGGGAGAGGGTGTCGCCAATGCGTTGGCTGATGGCCCGACCGGGTTTATACCGGTGCTCCATCGGTTCCAAAATGCGCAGGATTTCACTGACCCCCCGGGGGCGATTGTCCGGTTTCTTCGCCAGGCACTGCATGACGAGCTGTTCCAGGGGCTTGGGTACTTTGAGACCGGGACGGACCGCTTCTATGGGGCGCGGGGGCTGTTCCCGGTGGGTTTTATACCAGCTTCCGAAGGAATGGGTGTCCGCCTGGAGGGGCATTTTCCCCGTCAGCATTTCATACATGACAATGCCCAGGCTGTAGATATCCGCCTGACCATTCAGCTCTTTTCCCTCCATTTGTTCGGGGGAGGAGTAGGCGAGGGTGCCCATAAAATGGCTGGTTTGACCGTTGTCGTCCTGGAGGAGTTTGGCGATGCCGAAGTCGAGGATTTTGACGGTTTCGCCTTGCTCCGGGTCTTCGATGACGAGCAGGTTACTGGGTTTGATGTCCCGGTGGATGATGGGGCAGACTTTGCCGTCGATGATGAGCCCTTGGTGGGCGGATTGGAGCCCGGCGCAAATTTGGTGGGCCATGTTCAAAAAACGGGGCAGGGGGATGGTTTCCCGCTTGATGATCATGCTCAGGTCTCGCCCTTCTAGGTATTCCATGACGTAGAAGGGGATTTCGTCGTCGCTGATGCCGTAGTCCAAGACTTGGACGATGTTGCGGCTTTTCTGGCCCAGGGAGAAGCAGGCGCGGGCTTCCAGGGTGAAGCGATCGCGCATTTTTTTGTTGAGGAGGGTTTGGGCGAGGAATTTTACGGCGACGGGGGCATCGAGCAGGACATGACGTGCCCGATAAACGCGCCCCATGGCCCCTCGTCCCACCAGCTCCATTAGCTGGTAACGATCAGCGAGTAAGCGACCAATGTTGGGATCCGTCATAGGGCCGAACGGGGGTTCGAATTGAGGTGGGGGCGGGGTCAGGTGAGGGTGGGCAATCGATGGCGATCGCGGGGTGCCCTTGGGCGTCTTAAGGGGTCTGTGAAAAGGGGTCTGTGAAATGGCTGCTCAATCCCGTTAGCAGACCCTGGTTGTCCCATTGCCATGGTAGTAGATGCGAACAATGGGGGGCACGTCAGAATGAGACAGAATGAGACCAAAATCAGGTGCCAAAATTAGATGGCTGACCTGGCAGGGGTGCTCTGAAACCGTGGAGTGCCCTCAAAAAGGGAGGTCCCTGGGGGGTGAGTTGAGCCGGATGGATCGTCTGGATAGATATTGTAGGGAGGGATTGATAGGTTTTGAAATTTACTGGGGAGTGGGTGCTCCTTTGCTAGGGGAGCCTGCCAAGGAAGAAGTATAAAGGTTTACTTGAGAGTCGACCCTGAAGGTTGGGCTTGCGTCTTGGGGAATCCGTCCGGATTCCTGGGTGACACTTCAGTATCCTAGCCTAGGGCAGGGGGCTGACGGGGACACGGGTATCGCCCTTGACCCTGGTTATCCTAGTGCCGTGGGTTAGATCTAGCATTTCACATAGTCAGGTTTGGGAGGGGTTATATGGCTGCGGTTATTGGGGCTGATATTGGGGCTGGGGCTGTGGAGGGATTGGTGCCGATTATTTTGGCCGGCGGAAAGGGGGAACGGTTTTGGCCCCTCAGCCGTTTCCATCGTCCGAAGCAGTTCTTATGTTTGGACGGGAGCGATCGCAGTTTGTTGCAGGCGACGGGCGATCGCTTGGGGGCGTTGTGTGGTGGCGAAGACAAGTTGTGGGTGGTGACGGCGAGCCATTTGGCGGATGGGGTGCGATCGCAGATGCCGGGGTTGCCGGAGGCAAATTTATTGGTGGAGCCCCAGGGGCGGGATACGGCTCCGGCGGTGGCGTGGGCGGCGTTGATGGCGGCGGAGCGCTATGGCGACGATGCGATTTTAGGGTTTTTTCCGGCGGATCATTGGATTGGGGATCCGGCGGCTTTTGCTAAAACCCTGCAAGCGGCGGTGGCCGTGGCGAAGGAAAAGCAGGCGATCGTGACCCTGGGGATTACCCCGAATCAGCCGGCGACGGGCTATGGCTATATCGAGCAGGGGGAGACCGTTGGCGAGTTTGACGGGGCGACCGCTTATCAGGTGAGTCGCTTTACGGAAAAGCCGGATCGGGCAACGGCGGAGGAGTTTTTGGCGACCGGGCGGTTTACTTGGAATAGCGGCATGTTTGTGTTTCCGGCGGGGATGGTGATTGAGGAGTTGCGTCGCCATGCGCCGGAGATTTTGCAACCGTTGGCGGAGAAGGGGGTGGATGCCTATGATGAGCTGCCGAAGTTGAGTGTGGATTATGCCCTGATGGAAAAAACCGATCGCGCCTGTGTATTGCCGGCGGCGTTTGGTTGGGATGATTTGGGGGATTGGAATGCGGTGGAGCGCCTGCTGCGGGGGGATGCGGATAATGTGATCCAGGGGGGGCACATGTGTCTGGATACCCAGGGTTGCATTATTCACACTGGCGATGACCAGGAGTTGGTTGCGACGGTGGGGCTGGAGGATGTGGTGGTGGTCCGGGATGGGAATGTCACCTTGGTGGTCCACAAGTCCCGCACCCAGGATATTAAAAAGCTGGTGAAGCAGTTGAAGGAGAGTCCGAAGTATCGCGATCGCCTCTAGGGTCGTCTTTGGGCGGGTCGGTTAGTCCCTTTAGCTCCCGGGTCATATTCTCCCTGGCTTGGCGTTCATACCGCTCTTGGAAGGGGGTGGTATGGAAGAGGGTGGGGCGTGCCAAGAATGTCTGGAGAAATTGTGCTCGACCGGCGCGATATTTCGTTGCGGGTAGCCAGCTATACTCCCGGCGAATGGCTTGGGCATAGGTCTCGTAAGTCGGGCGATCGCTCCCCAGGATGGCTAGATCGATGTCGATCATGAGTTGGGCGTCCTGGGTTGAGAGGTGGTGGGTTTGGGTGGCCAGGATCAAATTTATAATTCGCTCAATCACGGGCTGGGCGACGCCTTGGCTCCCCAGAAATTCCCCGGCCCAGTTTGCGCTGGCCTGTTCGTTATCCACACGACGGGGATCATAAATGGCGTCGTGGAACCATAGGGCGATCGCAATCTCATGGGGGTGGGGGGCGATCGCCCTGTGCTGCGCCAATAATCCCAAGCAGGCTTCAATGTGCTGGGCGTTGTGATAGTGGCGGGATGGGCTCCCGTAGACCAGGGTTAATTGCCCAAACGGGTTTGCCGCTGCCGTCACCCCCAGCGCGGAGAGATGCGTTTGGAGGCGATCGCGCGTAAAGTGCTTGCCCGTTGGGACGCTAACCAAGGTTACAGGCCAAGGTTAGGGGGCGGGGAAGTAGAGCAGGGGGTGGAGGCTGCTGCGGAGAACTTTGCTGGTTTTACTGGGGACTGATAGTTCCAGAAGGCGATTTCGCTTCTTACTGCGGATGGCGATCGCACTAATATCCTTGGTCCGCGCATATTTCAGCAGGGTTGTTACAAATTCACCGACTTCGACTTCGGTGTCTACCCGGAGACCCATTTTCTCCATCGGTTGGGCGGCTGCCTTTAACGAATCCTTCGCCTCACTCACTAAATCATCCGTGGGGATACCCCGGGCGACTTCGTTGACGACCTGCAGCAGGATACAGCGATCGCAGCCGATATAGTCATCCCCATCGGTGCGATCGGCTTCGCAAATTGCTTCGAATTGCTTAAGCAGGCTCTTGGAGTTGCTTGAACCGCTGAAGGGGAGCAACACCGTGCGGCATAGGTTCCGGCATCGCGTCTCCAATTCTTCCGTGGTTAGGGTGGCGATAAACGCGGGGCGCAGAATCATCAGCGGGTATTGAACCTTCTGGGCCAGGGCGATCGTGGTGCTGCCAAAGAGCCGCTCCGTGAGTAGGGTGTGGGAGGAGCCCCCCAAAATCACCACATCACAGTCATATTTTTCTGCAACGCTTTGGATGGTTTCCTGGATCCGGCCGGTGCGCACCTCAATGGCGGGGGTGATGTCGTCCTGTGCTGCCTCTAGGGCTGGGCTGAGCTTGGCTTTCGCTGCTTCCACCTTCTCTTTATCTTCCCGGGGCATCTCATAGCCAGAGTCGAAAGGGATGACATGGAGGAAGGTGGGCGATCGCATCCCGCTTTCGGCTAGCGCTGGGACGAGATGAGCGAGGCGCTCCAGTCCATCTTCAAAATCGGTGCAAATTAAAGGGCGCTTGAACATGATGATGCGGCTATGGATGTTTCCTTATCATGTCTATGGTAAATCTCCCCAACCACTGATGTAGCGGTTCATTGGGAGATTATTCACAGAACCCTGGGGTGGGGTTTAACATTCTTCAAGGGCGGGCGATGGATGAATTGGGATCAGGATTGGCAATGGCAACGGCAATGGATTCGGAACAGAATTCGGAACAGAATTTGGGACAAGCAGGGGACACGGGGACCGCGCCCCTGAAGTCGGGACGGGTGGCTCGGCTATTGGGGGCGGCTGTGCGGTTTTGGCTGAAAACCCAGATGGATCGAGTCGAAGAGTTAGACGTGACGGTGGGGGGCTCGACGCGGGAATTGTTATCGGGCTGTTTGCCGGGGGTGACGGTGCGGGCGACGGGGGTGGTGTATCAGGGGTTGGCGCTGCAGGATGCGGCGATCGCGGCGTCCCAAATTCGGGTGAATTTATCTCAGGTATTGCGCGGAAAACCGTTGCAGTTGCTGGAGCCGATCGCGATTGAGCTGGTGCAAAGGGTGACGGCGGAGAATTTAAATCAATCTCTGGGTGCGCCGTTGTTGTCCCAGGCGATCGCCGATTTTGTCCGCCCTCTATTGGCCAAGTCCGACACCGCGACGTTTACGCCGGAGCGCCTGACGTTGGGGGATCAACGTTTGATTTTGCAAGGGAATTGGGGCGATCGGGCCTTTGGGTCCGATGGATCCGACCGGACTTACCCCCTGACCCTCACTACCGGTCTTGTACTCGGTGGTCCCCAAACCTTGCATTTTCAGGATCCCCGCTGGACTTGGGCTGCTGATGCGCCCCTGGAATTGCCCCCCGTTTCCAGTTTTGATTTGGAGCTGGGCAGTGATGTGGCGTTTCGGACTTTGGCGATCGCCCCTGATGGTATTCGCTGCGAGGGCACCCTGATGGTTCGTCCCTAGGGGGGCAAAATGGTACCCTACCCAAGGGGTGATTTGATGTCTGCCCCGCCGCTGCCACCGCTAATCTAGTGCCACTGCAAGGATGGATCCGCCATGGGTTTTCGTGCCCTCACCCCTCGGTTTTCGATGGTGTCCAGTACCATCGCTCTCCTGAGTACCACCGTCTTTACTACAATCCTTGCGGCTTGGCTGTGGATTAGCCCTGCCCATGCCCTGACGAGCGCCAAGATTACCGATGTGGACTATCGGGAATGTCCCGCTGAAGTGGGCGAAGGCTCTGTGACCAGTGGCGGTGGCATTATGCGCAAGGCTAATTGCTTTCTGGTCTATGGCACCGTTAGCAATAGCACCGGTAAGCCCATTGTGAATGCGGATGTGTTTGGGCGTATTTATGACGCCACCGGTAACCCGGTGTTGCAGAACCGGACCCGGCTGGGATCCATTGATGAAATTCCCCCCGGCACCAGCGAGTTTTCCATTCGGATCACCGTGCCCGATACCCAAGCGGAACCCCTTCAGCTCAAGCAATTTAAAGCCTCTGGCTTCACGGGCAAAGTTCGCCGCTAGTTGCCTAGTGCCCTACCGAGTGCCCTAGTTCCGTTCCGCCCATTTCCCCCGTCAAACAAAATCTCTGTGGAAAGTCGCACCTCTATTCAGGCTATTGTCCCCGCCACCTCTGCCAATCTGGGACCGGGTTTCGATTGCTTAGGGGTTTCCCTCACCCTCTATAACCAGTTTCGGTTTACGCGGCTGGATCCCCAGTCCGGACAAACGCTGATCATCAATGCGGTCGGTGATGAGGCGGATCGGGTGGATCGCAGTGCCAATAATTTGGTGTATCAGTCGATGGTCAAATGCTGCGAGACGGTGGGACTGCCGGTGCCGCCGGTGCAGATTGATATTGATCTGGGGATCCCCATGGCGCGGGGGTTGGGTAGTTCGGCAACGGCGATCGCGGCGGGGATCACGTGCGCTAACTATCTGCTGGGCAATCCCCTGGATTACAACGGCATCAAAGCTTTGGCGATCGCCCAGGAAGGGCATCCGGATAATATTGTGCCGGCGCTGTTGGGGGGGGGACGGGTCTCGGCTGATTTGGATGGGGTGTGGTACGAGGACGATTTGCCCTGGCATCGCAGTGTGACGCCGGTGGTGGCAATCCCAGATTTTGAACTGTCGACGGCGGAGGCGCGGCGGGTGTTGCCGGACAGTTATTCCCGGGCAGATGCGACGTTTAATGTGGCCCACGCTGCCCTGTTGGTTCGCGGCCTTGCGATGGGGAGCCGATCGCTGATTCAGGCAGGTATGCAGGATCGGATTCATCAGCCCTATCGCTTTCAATTGATTCGCGGTGCGGAGGCGGTATGTCAGGCGGCGAAACAGGCGGGCGCTTACGGGGTGGCGATTAGTGGGGCGGGCCCTACTTTGCTGGCCCTTACGGCGGCGGATCAGGCGGCGGCGGTTGCCCAGGCGATGGGGCAGGCTTGGCAGGCCCAAGGGGTCGGGGCGATCGCTAAGGTGCTACAGGTTGATCTCAATGGCACCCGACTCCAAAATCCCCAATAGTTCCTACCCCCAACAGTCCCTGCCGATACATTTCGGTCTCCGTTCGATCCGCTAGGTCTTATCCCGTACTCGCGTTAGCTAGCCTGGTTGATCGCTTGTGGGGGGTCCGTTAATGGCTTGTAGGCTCTTAGGCGCTTAATGACTCTGGCTGATATCTGCCACTGGATTTGGGGCGTCCTCCATTTCCCCGGTCTCCGGGGGTCCCCTAAAGTTGTTTGACTCTGTGCACGGTTCGGCTGTCTGGGGCGATCGTTCCTGTTGCGAGCCTGGCGGTGCTGGTGCTGGGTTGCCCTTGGCCATTGCGCCCATGGGGGCCAGGTGCGACTCCGCCTCTTCTTCGGGTTTTGACGGGGTTTCCCGATCGGCGACGTGGCGAGATTGCGTCAAATCAATGGGGGTCAAGGTGGCGTAGTACTGAAAACTGTTTTTGCCCTGTCGCTTGGCGGCCAGCATGGCATGGTCCGCCGCTGCGATGAGATGTTCTGTGGCTTGGGCATCGTCGGGATAGAACGAAATTCCAATGCTGACGGTGACCGTGACGGGGGGGATGTCTACCGAGGGACGGGGGTAATCCGTCGTATCGCTGCCGCTCTTGCTGCCGCTTTCGCTCCTGTTCTCATCTGTCTCGCTGCCGATCTCGCGGCTGGGTTGAGCTGTGTGGGTGTAATCGCCGGTTACCTGGAAGGGTTGCTTGATGGAGTCAATGATTTTCTTGCTCACCCGCTCTGCCACTCTGTAGTTGGGGATCTGGGGCAGGATGATGACGAATTCATCTCCCCCGAGCCGGGTAATCACATCCCCGCCCCGTAGGATTCGCCGTAGTCGTCGGGCGGTTTCTACGAGCACTTCGTCTCCGGCCTGATGCCCCCATTGATCATTGACGGCCTTAAATCCATCCAAGTCTAAAAATAAAATCCCCAGAATAAATCCTTGGTCCTCTAGGGGGCGTTCCGCTTCTATGAGACGATCGAGCTGGCGGTAGAGAAATTGTCGGTTGCCTAGGGTGGTGAGGGAGTCGTGGTTTACCTGATGGCTCAGTTTTTCCTGGGAGCGCTGGAGTTGTTCGTTGTGGCGCTCTAGTTCGGCCGCATGTTGGGTCAGGCGTTTTTCCAGGTGCTTCTGGGCGGTGATGTCCTGGAGGGTGCCCACTAGGAATCGATTCCCGGCGCGATCGCAGTGGCAGGAGCGTTTGAGCATCACCGTTAGTTTCCGACCGTTGGGATGGCAGATGATGATCTCCCGGCTATCGGTGGTCCCTGGGGGGATCTGCTGCTGCTCCGGTCCTTGGAAAGGGGCGGCACAGGGGGACGGTAAAACGTCGGAGGGGCGTTGATTGAGGAGTTTTTCCAGGGGATAGCCGATGAGCTGTCCAAAGGCCGGGTTCAGCACTAGCCAGCGATAGTCCTGATCCTGGACGAAAACGGGTTCCGGGACCGCTGCGATGACGCTTTTCAAAAAATCTTTTGACCGTTCCAATTCGTGGCGCTGTTGGGTGTTAAGCAGCAGCAGGATCCCTAGGCTGGTTACGCCCCCTAGGATCGGGGGCACCACTGGAATGATCCAGCCCAGCAGCAAACTGCCGTACCCCAGTACCAGGAGTTGTCCTATCACCACCGCCGACCAGATCAGGCTGCGTAGGGGGCTATTGACCACTAGCCCTAGCCCGGCCCCGGCCATGGACCAGAGGATAATCCATAGAATCTCTGCGCCTTCATCCCAGGATTGCAGGACCGGGCGATCGCCCTGGGACCAGTCCAAGAGTTGTGCCACTAGCTGAGCCTGTAGTTCGACCCCGGGGATCGGCTGCTCGGCCTGGAACGGGGGGCTGGTGTAGGAGGTTTCGAAGGAATCCCGCACACTGTCGGCTACGACTCCCACCAGGACAATCCGATTCCTGAGTTGCGCGGGATCAACGTTGCCGTCAATGACGCTCTGGGCGCTGATGACCGGAATGGTATTTTGCCCTCCCCGAAAGTCGGCAAAGACTTGATAGCCTGCCGTATCTTTTTTGATATAGCTACCGCTGTTGGGGTTGAGGGGCGGTAGTACGGCTTGGCCGAGTTTGATCCAATCGAAGGACGAGGATGCGGCGACGGCGACGGCGTAGATGCCTCGCCGGTGTAGGTAGTGTTCCGCCAGTTTGAGGGATAGACTGCGGTAGCCTTGGCCGTTTTCCCACCAGTACAACACCGACCGCCGTAGCCGTCCGTCGTCGTCTAGGACGATGTTGTTAAATCCGACTTGACCTTTGCGGGTGAGGATGGCTGGGGCTTTGATGCTCGGCTGGTCTTGGTCTTCCATCCGTTGAATGCCATATAAATTCGGCAAACGCTCATAGAGTTCCGTTAATTGTGCTCTGCCGAGACCGATGGCGCTGTCGCGATAGATATCTAGGCCAATGGCCACTGGCTTGGCTCGGTCGATATTCTTTAGGAGTCGGGCGAGGGTGCGATCGCTGATGGGCCAGCCCCCGGGGCGGGCCAAAAATTTTTCGTTAAAGCCCACGACGACGACGGGCGGCGGTGGCGGCATGGGTCGCCATTGCACCATGAGGTCATATAGATCCAGTTCTGCCCATTGCAAAAGCCCTACGCCTCGCAGGGTGAGCACGAAGGCCGCTGCCCCTAGGCTTGTCCCCAGAAGGCGTCGCAGAGCGTGATGCTTGTGGGCGGGGGGGGGCGACTTGGCGGCGGAGTGGGAGTGGGAGTGGGAGGGGGAGTGGGAGTGGGGGGAGGGGGGCGGTGCTGACGGAGGCCCCCCCTGGCGATGGTGTCGACGGCTAGGGGGATGTTTCTTGAGGTAACGCTGGATAATTGTCCAGGGAGCGATCATAGGGGTTGGGGCTGGCCAGGGGGCAGAGGGGGGACCACTGCATCCCCTGTTACGCATCAAGTCAGGGTTGGGGGTTGGGCGAAGGGGGGGCTAGGGGGGGCTGTCCCGGTCGGCGCTAGGGGGGGATATGGTGTCCGGGATGGTTGTCCGGGGGGATGAAATGAGATGCTGGGACCTGGCTGACTCGGCGATCGCAGTATTGGCCTTATTGGGTCTGGGGAGGGTGCCGCTACCCTTCAACCTCTACCGAGTCCATTTTGAGGGGGTTCATTTTGAGATCGGCTCTGAAAGCGACCCTGAAAGCGGCTTGGAAAGTGGCGGTGATGCAGCTGATTCGGTTGATCAAGTTGCGTTCGAGTGGGTGTGCTCAATCGCAAGGGTACCTGATCTAGGACAATACCTAATCTAGACGGTATCTATACCGTTATATGAACGGTTATATGAATATATGAACCCAGCGCTGTCCCGTGGGAGAGGGGGGTGGCAAATTTTAGCGCGGCCGCTGGCGCAGTAGGCGGGATGCAAGTCCTTCCCGACGCCGTTTCTGGCGGGCTTGGCGATCGCGGGCCATGGGAATGTTTTCGTAAGAGCTGCCCTGGCGGGTTGCTTCGCCTTTTTCGTCCGTGAACATGGGCCGTAGTTTGGCGGGCTTGAATTGGTGGGGTTCTTGCCACCAAACAAAGACGATGGCTCCGGATATGCTGCCGATGAGGGCGAGGATCAGTGCACCCAGCTCGCTATATCCGGCACCGAAGAAGAGGCCGAGCCAGAACAGGAGAAGGCAGATTGCGCCGTTGTAGAAATAATTCATAGAGGGGGGGGCTCCTTCCACGGGAGGGGAGGGGGGAAGCCGTGGATGGGCGATCGCCCCAGTCCATCTCGGATCAGCCGGATAAAGACGACTGGGATGATCTAGGGGTAGATCTAAGGATATTGGATCCTAGGGTATTAGATTAATTGTGACTTGAGGGGGCGGGTTGTGTCGATGGAGACTGCTAACAATTGTTCTGCTTCCGTCAGGGGTTCTGCGGCCGCGAGCTGTTGTTCGAGTAGGTCGACGGTGGCGTCGGCAATGTCGCCGGTGCGATCGCGGAGCCGTTGTTCTAGGGTTTCCTTGGGGGCGGTGCAGGCAATAATTTTTACGTCGATGTCCGCGGTTTGGGCGGCGGTGATGACCGATTGGCGCAGGGCTTGGCGATCATATTTGGCGTCGAGGATTACGGTGTAGCCCCGTTGGGCTAGGGAAATGCCTAAGTCCTGGAGGCGTTGGTAGGTTTTGGCGCTCATCTCAGGGGTGTAGAGGCTGTCGGGGCCGCGATCGTCTAGGGGGACGTTTCCGAGGTGTTTTCGGACGGCGTCGGAGCGGATGATTAGGGTCTTTTGGGTGAGCCCGGCGTGTTTCTCGGCGAGGAGTTTGGCGACGGTGCTTTTGCCGGAGCCGGAGACGCCGGACATCAGCATTAACTGACCGGTGGGGGCGGTGGTGTAGGCGTGGGCCTGTTGGTAGTAGGCGGCGGCGGTTTTGCTGGCCGCTTGGCGATCGCTTTCGGGGACGCCCATGTCATCTAACAGGAAGGAGGTGACTTTGGCTCGGACGTAGGCTTGGCGGCTGAGGTACATGGGCAGCATGCCGAGGCCTTCCCAGTCGCCGGTGCGCTCGACGTAGGTGTTGATAAAGAGGTTGGATAGGTCGGCGCGGCCCCGGTGGTCCAGGTCCATGACGGTGAACGCCACGTCGTACATCACGTCGACAAATCGGAAGGGCTCGTTAAATTCAATGCAGTCGAAGAGGGCGACTTTGTCTTGCCAGAGGCAGATGTTACCCAGGTGTAAATCCCCGTGGCCATTGCGAATCCAGTGGTTGTCCACTCGGCTTTGGATCAGGTCGCCGTTGTTGGCGAAGAAGGCGTCGGTCCAGGCTTGGGTGGCGTCGTATTGTTCTTGGGTTTGGGGACCGCCAATATAATTTTTGGTTTGTTCGAAATTTTGATCCAGGGCAAAGCGCACTTGGTCGGCGGTGCCGTAGCTGCGGATGGTTTCGTCTGTGGGGGCGCTGAGGTGAAATTCGGCGACCGTTTTGGCTAGCTCGACGATGCGATCGCTGGGTAACTCGCCGGCTTCAAAGCGGGCGCTAAATAAATCGTCCTGGGGGAATTGGTGCATTTTGACGGCATATTCCACCGGTTCCCCGGTTTCGTCGAAGCCAAAGCCGTCACCGGTCGCAAAAATGGGGACCGTTGCCACGTACAGCCCTTCGACGCCCCGTTTATTTAGCTCGATTTCGCGATCGCAGAACATTTTGCGCCGCTCCAGGGTGGAATAGTCCAGGAAGCCAAAATCGACTTCCTTTTTCACCTTGTAGACCCAATCCCCCGTCAGAAGCACATAGGACACGTGGGTTTGCACCAGTTGGATCGGTTCCGTCACCGGGTGAGGATAAAACCCCGGTTGGAGCATGGACTGGATCACGGGGGGCAAACTGGTTTCCATGGCTGGGGGGGCAGGTTACGGTGGGACAGATTGAAGGTCTAGTCTAGAGTCGGCGATTCGCAGTCTTTGCAATCGACAGTCTCGGCAATCGGCGATTCGAGAAGTAATCATAGCCCACGTGGCCCACCCCGTCCCCTATGGCTTTAATCACGAAACTTTGGCGCGAATCCTGGGCGGTGGCTCGACGGATTCTGACGGAGTTGATCCGCCGTAAACGGAGCTTGATTTTTTGGGCGATTTTTCCCGTGGCGATTTTGATTTTGAACGGGTTGATTGTGGCGGAGCGGGCCAATTTGGATGTGGAAGTCGCCTTCGAACAAACTGCCCCAACAACGTTGGTGGGGGCGGCGTTATTTTTCAGTTGTTTGGGGGGCAGCGTTGCTACCCTCGTCGCAGAACGGGAACAGCAGACCCTGAAGCGTTTGTTTATTTCTCCCCTCAGCGGCGTGAGCTATTTTTTTGGGATTTTTCTCGCCCATGCGGCGATCGCCACGGGGCAGGGGATTTTGGTTTATACCGTGGCTGCTTTCTGGGGGGCAGGGTTTACGGGGTCGGTGCCCCTGGCGATCGCGATTATTTGCCTCAGTGTGATTGCCTATGTGGGGCTGGGTTTTTTATTGGGGACCCAGCTCGCCCGCCGGACGGAGGATGTGAATGCGCTGATTGCGGCTTTTGGGGTGCCGTTGCTGATTCTGGGGGGCGCATTTTTGCCCGCGTCTCTCTTCCCTGAAACTTTGCTGGAGATTGCCCAGTTCAATCCCATTTATCACATGACGGAAGCCCTGAGTGGTGCCACCGTTGCGGAGGCGGAATGGGAGGAGTTATCAGAACATTTAGGCTTTCTCGGGATATTTGCTATCGCCATGGCGATTCTGGGGTGGTTGTCCTATCGACGGATGCTCCATATCGAACGTCGCTTGTAGGCGTCGCTTGTAGACGTCGCTTGTAATGAACGACTGGTAGCTAAGGCACACCAATATGCCTATATGCCTAGAAACGTATGCCTAAAACGTATGCCTAAAAACGCATCTTCCCCTAACGGCGCTACCGGGCGTCCTCTGACCCCCTTAGAGTCGGCCATGGAAATCCTAACCCGTCACCAGGGAACCTATAACATCCTGATGGTGAGTCGCCTGCGGGGCCCCCTTGACCTGGACCACCTTCAACGGGCGATCGCCCATTTGCAAAGTAGCCATCCCCACCTTCAGGCCTGCATCACCGGAGAGCCTCCAAAAAACTGTCGGTTTGCCTACGGTCAAGCAAAGCCTATTCCCCTCAGGATTCTCAAAAGCAATGGTTTCGACAGCAATAGTCTCAACAGCAATTCCGATGGGGATGCGGTTGAGCTTGAGTCTGCCATCACCCAGGAACTCACAACCCCGATGCCTAGCGATCGTTACTTGATGCGCTGTGCCCTCCTCTCCCCGTCCGATGATGTTCATCACCTTCTAACCACCCTGCACCATGGGATCAGCGATGGCGCTTCTGCGGTTTATCTCCACACCCAGATTCTGAACCTATACAGTCGAGCCCTAGACCCAGCGCCGCCTTGGCCTAATCCTGCGATCGCCTTCGGCAGCGTTGACGACTATCAGCCCGCCCCTCCGAAAGGGCTATTTCCCCCCATCAGCGCCTTCTTCAAGCTGTTGTGGCAGGTCGTTCTCCTGCGCTATCGCCTGCTAACTCAAGCTCAAACCTACCTCCCCCCGGTCCCGCCCCAGACGCCTTTGGGGCAAACTTACTACCACACCCAACTGACGCTATCTCCTAGCCTCACCGAAGCGCTCCTGCGCCGATGTCGCCAACATCAAGCGACTGTCCACGGGAGTCTATGTGCGGCGATGATGGTTGCGGCTCAGCCGTTCACCGTTAGCACAACTCCGGAGGGGACATCCCTCAAAATTGGCTGTGCCTCTTCCATTGATTTACGGCGACGGTGTGATCCGCCGATGGAGGGCAAACGGTTGGGGATATTTGCATCCGGATTGTCGACTTTTCATCGACTGCCTCGGGGGCTCTCCCACGATCAACCTGAGTTTCAGACCACCTTTTGGACCCTGGCGCAAAACGTTCAACAGCAGTTGAAGGCAGCACTGGCCGTCCACATCCCCTTCAAAATTTTGCCCTTCTTCGAAGGGGTTGTTCAGCAAAGGCTTGCGAATCCCAACGATGAGCCACTGCCGGTTCAGGTGACGAATCTGGGGCGTGTCGATATCCCTCCCCAATGGGGCGATCTCAAATTTGAAGGTCTATCTGTTATGGTGTCCGTCGCTCGGTTCCAGCGCACGGTGATGATGTCGGCGGTGACATTCAATGGTCAAATGACCCTCAATTTTCAAACGGCCTCGCCTCAATTTTCCCAAGAACGTCTGGAAAGCTTGGCCAATGGGGTTGTTGAGCTTTTAACGCTTGAGTAGGGAGGGCACGATCGGACCGTTATGATCAGGATTCCCCCTGGTCTCTCTCCTTCGTTCTGCGCTTGAACAACGCTTACTTGAATAACGCTTAGATAATTTGTTGCTTTGACCTCCCCAGTCTCCCTACTCACAACGCGATCGCCCCTGCGTTATCCCGGCGGTAAATCCCGGGCGGTCAAAACAATCCTGCCTCTGATCACCGACTTGATGGGCGATCGCACTGAACTGGTGTCCCCCTTCCTCGGCGGCGGCTCCATCGAGCTGGCCTGCGCTGCCCAGGGGGTAACTGTCCATGCATACGACATGTTCAAACCCCTGGTAGCCTTCTGGAAATTTCTATTGCGGGATCCTGAAGCCTTAGCCGAACAGGTCCAACAACACTATCCCCTGACCGTGCGGGACGATTTTTATGCCTTGCAAAGGCGGCATCAGGATCTCGAAGACGATCGCCAGGCGGTTTTATTTTTTGTGTTGAACCGTGCCTCCTTTTCGGGGACGACCCTGAGCGGCGGCTGTTCTGACCAGTCCATCACCGGACGATTCACCCAGTCTTCCATTGACCGGGTGCGCCATTTTCCGGCGGATAAAATTCGCGATCGCCTGACTGTGGCTGTGGAAGACTTTGCCACTTCTCTGGATCGTCACCCGGGGGCTTTTGCCTACCTTGATCCGCCCTATCTCATCCCCTCCAGCCTCTATGGCGATCGCGGGAGTACCCACAAGGGATTTGACCACGAACGCTTGGCGCGGATCCTGGGCGATCGTACGGGATGGGTGCTGTCCTATAACGACCATCCCGTGATTCGCGATCTTTATGCGGGGTTTGAGATTATTGCCCCTGAGTGGAGCTATGGCATGGGCAATTCAAAAACGAGCCGGGAAATCTTGGTGATTTGCCCCTAGGACAGGATTTGGGGGATTGCCCACCGTTGTTCGCTGGTGCGGGTTTTTGCGGTTTCTCGATAGCTGGCTGCAACGGCCAGCAGGCGATCGCATCCCCGTTCCCAGGTGAGTTCATGGGTGGCGGGGTCCGGTTCCGGTTGTTCCGATTCCAGGGACTTCACCAGGGCTAGGGCTTCCTCGTCGGTGTCGTAGAAGCGGGCATTTTTGAATCGTTTGAAAAATTCGTTGGACGGGTGGTCCGGCATGACCGCAAATTTGCCCATGGCGATCGCTTCTGCGGTGGTGGTGCAGAGCACTTCGGAGAGGGACGGATTAATAAAAGTCTTGTGCTCGGCTAGGTCGACGAAGGGTTGGTGGGTTTCCCGATGGAATTGGATGTGGTCGATGGTGCTGAAAATCTCGATCGCCCGCACTCGAATTTGCTCGAAATGATCCCGGAAGGATTTGGGCAGTTGCTGGGGCACGTCGGCGATTTTGCCGTACACATGCAGGGGAAATTTATGGTCGACGGACCACTCCAGCAGGTTGTTCACCCGCTTCAGGGGGATGATTTTGCCGACGTAGTAGTTGCCACTTAGGGCGGTGGTGGGGCGATCGCTCCCCTGGCGGGCAAAGAATTGGGCGTGGACGCCGTTGACGTTTTCTGTGTAGCTGATGTTGTGGAGTTGGGGGATCGCACCGGAGAGATTAATCTCAAAATCGCATTGGTGATTCAGGATGCGGCTGCCCAAAAATTTAAGCCCCCAGGTGACAAATTTGCACTGGAGGGGGTTGCTGAAAATAATCGGCAGTACAAAAAAGTTGTTGGTGTGGTTGATGCCGATGACGGTTTCGTAGCGTTCCCGTAGGGAGGGACCGAGGGTTTGGCGAGGATCGGGAATCATGCTGGGTAGGGACAGCAGTTGAATCGGATCCTCCAATATCAGTGTGTCCCCCTGGAAGGGGTAGGACTTGATGTCCTGCTTGGGATAGAGGGATTTGGAGATGGGTTTGTAAATGGCGTCGTAGAACCCGAAGGTCAGGTTCTTCGGCGACCAGGCCGTGCGGGGCAGGGATTGGGTCAGATAGTCGCAGGAGGCGGTGGCGATCGCGTCTCGGTCGCCAAATTTGTAGGAGCCGGTTTCGTCGCGGTTGACGCAGGTGGGTAGGACTAGCTCGACCTGGTGATTTTTCGACAGATAGGCGGCTCGCAGTAGGGGGTTGATACTGGTGCCCGTTAAGGACGGCAAGGCGGCGGTGGTGACAATACTAATTTTCATAGGGATGATTGAAAAGCCTTAAATCGTCTTGGTTTGCCGTACTTTGACTGCGATCATAAATTACCGTGACAAATTATTAAGGTCTGATAACCTATTGCGTCCAATATTGCCCGATCCCCCGGGCTTTAGCCACCTAAGCCCCCCTTGATGAGATCGATGAGGCTGCTGCCGCCCCAGATGATGGCGGTCCAGATGGAGACGGTGACGACGATGCCGCCTGTGGCCCCCAGGAGGGCGATCGCGCCGTCGTCGTCCACCAGGCCCAAGCCCACCACAAAAATGCCCATCGCGGGCAGGGTGTTGGTGCCGGGGATGGGGGCAATCATCGACAGTCCCATCAGGGTGACGCCGCCGCCGAGGATGAAACGGCCCCAGGGGCTACGGCAGAGGGGGATCAGTCGAGGGCGGGATAGGATTTCCAGTTTGCGCAGCCAGGGGACGGCGGCGTTGATGAGGCCGGATAGTCGTTCCCGGCCGATGGCGCGCGATCGCCAGGTTTGGGGCAGCCAGGGTTGATCCTGTCCCACGGCCATCTGGACCGCTAGCCAGGCGAGCAGAATACCAAAGGGAACGGAGTAGCCGGGGGCGGGAATGGGCAGGGCGGATGGGATGGACAGCAGCACAAATAAAAAGCCGAAGGTGCGTTCTCCCGCTAATGCCAGCACGTCCCCTAGGGAAAAAGTCTCGGGGCCGTCCTCCCCTAAGAACTGTTCTTCTAATTCCGCTGACAAGCTCGCCATAAAGTTCTTACCCGTAAATCCCTTACCCGTAAATTCTTCACCCGTAAATGCTTTACCCGTAAGTCCCTTACCGGTAAATCGCCTTCATATTCATTGAGTTTGCAGGGAATTGCAACCTCTAGTGGGGGTGATGGACAGTTTTGCTAGGGGTCGGGAGGTTAGTCCGGATTGGTGATAAAGGTCTCGTAGCGATCGCCGGCTCGGTCCCAGGTGAATTCCCGGAGGACGTAGTCTCGACCGCTGATGGAGATCTGTTGCCGTAGGGCGGGGTTGTTGAAGAGTTTGCTGACGCCGTCGACGTATTCTTCGACGGTGTTGGCGCGCAGGGCGCGGACAGGTTCGCCGGGGAAGTCGACGGCGAGGGCTTCTAGACCGCGATCGCTGCCGACGACGGGGGTGCCGGCGGCGAGGGCTTCTAGGGTTTTGTTTTTGATGCCGAAACCGGTGCGCATGGGGATGACGCAGACGGCGGCGTTGTGGAGATAGTCGGCAATGGAGGGTACGGTGCCGGTGACGTGGACGCCGGGTAGTTGATCTAGCTCCTGTACTTCCGGTCGTGGGCGGGCTCCGACTAGGTCTAGGGTGGCGTCGGGGTATAGCTCAACGATTTTTGGGAAGACTTCGTTGGTGAAGAAGATGGCGCCGTCGATGTTGGCTTGGTAGTCCATTGCCCCGAAGAAGATGAGTTTGTGGTTGCCGGGATCTTCTGTCCGCATGGGGAAGCGGGAGAAGTCGACGCCGTTGGGGATGGTGTCGATGGGCAGTTGGGGGGCGAGGGTGTGGATGGGGGTGAAGTCGTCGGGGGTGGTGACGACGAGGGCGGAGAATTTTTGACAGTAGTTTTTTTCGTAGCGTTTGAAGAGTCCCAGGGACAGGCGATCGCGCCAGGGACGGTCGGAGGTGTTGGTGTCCAGGCGATCGCGGCAGGCGGCGTAGACGGAGCTATGGATGTCGGCGATGATGCGCAGTTTGGGATGGGTGTATCGCCATTCGGGACGAATGAAAATTTCGTTGACGCTGTGTTCACAGGTGATGGCGTCGAATTGGCCGGCGGCGATCGCGTCGTCGATCCATTGCTGCATTTCTGGGGTTTGCCCATAGCGCACGTGGGGGGGCACCGCATCCCAGAGAAATCGCCCAAATCGGGCCACCTTGCCGACAATTCCGCCGCCCGGAGTCGTTGCCCGGGGAAAGGTGACGACTTCCTCGGCGATGTCTTCTAGGGCGGCAATGTAGTCCGGGGGGGTGTTCTCCCAGGGCTGGGTTACGACAGTTACTTTGTGCTTTCGACTGAGCTGCACCAGCAGGTGATAGGTGCGCACCTCTGTTCCCCCTGCCGTGGGGGGGTAGGGCAGGGTGGTCGAAATCATCAGAATATTCATGGTTGCCGTCGTCACCGTGGGTTGCAGGTGGGGTATTGCGCCTGTTGCGCGGATCGCACGCATCGCGGGGGGCGGGAATCCGGTTGATTCCCCTGGCCTGGTCCTTAATTTTTCCGTGCCCCTGACCCATCCATCCGGTGATAACACAGACCGTTGGAGCCGCTGCAAATCCTATCGTTCAGATAGTTTAGACAGGTCGCTCAAGCAGATAGCCTAGGGGCCTAGCGAATGTCCCAGGCGTCGAAGGATTTAGCATAGGTGCCGTTGGGATCGTTCAGGGTTGCCAGCCAGTCCAGTTGCGCTCGCCAGGCGGTCCAGTGGGCTAAGGCGACCTGTTCGACGGAGCGGGACTCTGATAGCCAGGCCCAAATCCCCAGGCGATCGCCCGCTGTGATTAACAGCTCTGCGAGGGCTTCGTCTAGGGATGAGCTGCTGCTGAAGGGGAGGAGGCTGCCGAAGCCTTTGGATTTGGGATACTCCTGGATGGTCCAGTCGTCTCCTAATTCTGCCAATTCGGCGGCGCGGGCGATCGCCGTTTCTAAGCCTCCGAGTTGATCCACCAGTCCGACCTTTTCCGCGGCCCGGCCAGACCAGACCCGTCCCTGGGCAATTTCCTCGACGGTGCTGGTCTCGAGCGATCGCCCTTCGGCGACCTTGGCAATAAATTGCCCGTAAACCCAATCCACGGACGATTGCAATAGGGCTAATTCTGCGTCTGATTTGGGACGGGTAATGGTTTGCAGATTGGCGAGGGGACCGGTCTGGATGGAATCCCAGGTGACGCCGTTGTTTTCTCCGAGCTTTTGTACGTTGGGCAATAAGCCGAAGACGCCAATGGAGCCGGTGATCGTTGTGGGTTCTGCCACAATTTCGTCCGCGGGGGCGGAAATCCAATAGCCGCCGGAGGCTGCATAATCTCCCATGGACACCACCACGGGTTTTTCCTGGGCCGTCAGCTCCACTTCGCGGGCAATGATTTCTGAGGCGGTGGCGCTGCCGCCCCGACTGTTCAGCCGCAGCACTACCGCCGCCACGGTCTGATCCTGACGCAGCTCCCGCAAGGTCTTGGCCAGGCGATCGCCCCCAATTTGATCGGGGGTGCCCCGTCCTGGCACGATCGCACCGGTGGCATAGACCACGGCCACCTCGTTGGCTTCACGGGCCATGTCAGGAGCTGGGGCGTCCGTGCCCTCTGCTTCGGGGGAGGCACTCGCTTCGGGGGAGGCTTCCGATGGGGGCGATCCGGTCGACGCGGGGGAGGGCGTTGCCTCGCCGTCCTGGACATCATCCGGCGTTGGGGGATTGAGCCAGACTCTACGCTGTCCCGGTAACCCTGGCTGGACCATTGGGATTAGCTTGGCATGGGACTGGTCCGGGGCCTCCGGCGCATCTTCTTTGGGGACTGCCCCGTCGGCCGGTGGGGCGTCCTCAGGGGGATTCTCTCCGGCCATGTCTTCGGGAGCGCTGTCCGAGGTTTGGATGATCTCGAAATAGTCATCTAGGGCCATCCCTTCGAAGGGTTCATCTCCATCCTGGGCAGGCGCTAGCTTGGCCAATTTGTCCAGTACTTGGTCCTCGTAGGCCATGCCGTCGACCAATTGGGCTTGGCTGGCCTGTTCCCCTCGAAAAATTCCCTGGCTACGGGCGATCGCCAGGAGCTGTTTTGGATCAACGTCGCGATCTCCGCCGACTTCCATCAAAAAATCGGTCCATAGGCTGCCCAGTAAGGCTTGGGATTGTTCTCGACTTTCGGCGCTGCGCTCGGTCTGGGTAAAGGGTTCTACGGCGGATTTATAGGAGCCTGCCCGTACCACCTGGACGCCAATGCCGTATTTTTCCAAGGCTCCCGCCCAGAAGGTGCCCTGGGAGCTAAAGCCGTTCATTTCTAGGGTGCCGTAGGGGTTTAGCAGCACTTCCCCCGCTGCCGATGTCACAAAATATTCCCGCTCTGACCAGCCGACGCCGTAGGCGATCACGGGTTTGTTGGATTTTTCCCGGAACCGTTGCAGGGCTTCGCGCACTTCCATCAGGGTGGCAAACCCCGCCGCCGTGGTGTCGAGCTGCCCCGAAATGTAAATCCCTTGGATGCGATCGTCCTCGGCCGCGGCCTCGAGGCTTTCCAAAATGGTCCGCAGGGGCAGCACTTCTGATGATTGGCCGGCCAATAATCCGGCGAGGGCTTCTCGATTCCCCAGGGGGGCGTCCCGAATCTCTTGGGATAAATCCAAGGTTAATATTGTGTCAGCCGTTAGCTCCGGCTCCTTTTCCGTCGCCGCTAGGGCCACCAGTAAGGCAATTAGTCCACCGATAGAGACGAGCCCCATTAACCCCAGCCCCACAATCGTACCGATGGTACTGGCAAGGGTTTGTTTTAGAAATTGCCGCATGGTGTTCTGAACTCTATGGAATGGCTTGAGCGATGGTTCTCGGGGTGTTGGAGTTGGCGGCGCGCGGGGCGCAGTCAGCTCGATGGTTTGACCCTACAATTGTGATAAGGTTCCTTAACTATTATGGCGCTTATGGCTTCGGTTACGGTGTTACGGTGCTGCCGCGAGGGGGGAGCGGAAATGGGGGGCAGCACGGGGGATGGCCAGGGGCTGATTGGGGTGATGCGATCGCGACTGAGGGGGATGTCAGGGGTGCGGTGGCAGTGATGGTGCCCACGCTAGCTATTGTTGACTGGGGTTAGGGTTAGTGGAATTTCACCAGGGCGAGTTTCAGCAGTGGGTTCAGGATGCGCCGGCGGCGATCGCCTATTTTGATGATCAGGAGCGGTTGTTGGCGGCCAGCACCGATTGGCTGGCGATTTTTCAGTGCGATCGCACGGCGTTGGGGCAGCCTTTGACGGGGTTGGGTCCCTTGATTCCGGAGGTGTGGCTGCGGCTCCACCATCAGATGCTTCAGCCGCCAACGGTCCCGGAGCCGGAGTTGGCCTCGGAAGCGTCGACATCGGAAGCGTCGACCCCGGAAAAGTTAATCCCGGAAGCGTTGACCTCGGAAGCGTTGTCCCCTGATGGGGATGGGGAGAGGGATGAACCGGGGTTTGACCCGCCTGAAGAAACGACGGCGACCCCCCAGGCCTTGGTGTGGCAGGGCGGGCAGTTTCCGCCGGTGTGGTGTCAGTGGTATGTGCGGCCGTGGCGGGTGCCGGGGACGGGGGAGCCTGGTACGGCGGTGCGCTGTGAGGTGTTGGATGGGTTTGAACCCCTGCGCCAGGCCCGGAAGCAGTGGTCTGCCACCCAAACCCTGGTGTGTCGATTGGATGGGGCGGGGGTGATTACGGCGGTCCTGGGGGCCTGGGATGGGGTCTTGGGATGGTCAGAGGCTGAGTTGGTGGAGTCCCCTTGGATTAATGGGGCGATCGCGATGGATCAGGCGGCGTTGATGGAGCCCCTGGGACGGATGTTGGCGGGGGAGGAGGGGGTGACCTGTGAGGGGCGCTGGCATACTGCGGATGGGGGCTGGCGCTGGATTCGCTGGGTGTCGGTGCCGGTGTCGGTGGGGGAGGCGGGGCATATTACCTATGCGATCGCCCAGGATGTGACCGATCAGCGCTTGGCTCGCGAAGCCGTGGAAGCGAAGGATATTTTTTCGGAGTTTAGTGAGCAGCTCTTGCGATCGGCGCCGGTGTTTTGTACGGCCCTCAGCCCCGATGGCACGATTTTGGTGATGAATGATGCCATGCTCCAGGCGTTGGATTATCACGCTGATGAGGTGGTGGGGCAGAATTATATGACCAAGTTCCTGCCGGAGCGGGAGCGAGGGGCCATGCAGATGGTGTTCCAGCAGTTGGCGGATGTGGCCCAGCCGACCCGGATTATGGGGGGGGTGTTGGCCCAGGATGGTTCGGAGCGCTTGGTGGAGTGGCATGGGGTGCCGGTGTTTCGCCGGGACCAGGCCTTGGCGGGGTTGGATGAGCTGGCGGGGGAGTTGCCCCTGACGCTGGATCGGGGGTTTGATTATTTCTTTGCGATCGGGATTGATATTACGGAGCGCCATGCGATCGAGCAGGAGCGGCAACAGCTTACGGCGATTTTGGAGGTGACGACGGATCTGGTGGCCGTGGCGGATCCGGATGGACAGTTGACCTATCTCAATCGGGCGGGGCGGGAGCTGTTGGGGATTCCGGAAACGGCGGATGTGAATCGGTTGACCCTGGAGGAGTGTGTCGCAACGGATTCGACCCAATACCTGACGGCCCAACGACGCCTTGACCAGGCCTTGCGGGAAGGGTCTTGGCATGGGGAGAGTAAGTTGCGCCATTCCAATGGGCAGTTGGTGGATGTGTCGGAGGTGTTGGTGGCCCGTCGGGATGAGGCGGATCGGGTGGAGTTTATTGCGACGATCGCTCGGGATATTAGTGCCCGTAAGCAGGCGGAGGAGGCGCTCCGGGAAAGTGAGGAGCGTTTCCGGACCTTGGTGGCGAATGTGCCGGGGGTGATTTATCGTCGGCTGGCGGATGATCGGTGGACGTTGGCGTTTATTAGTGATGCGGTGGAATTGCTGACGGGCTATGGGGCGGATACGTTTTTAGATAAGCAGCGGGGGCGGGCGTCTTTCTCTTGGCTGAATTTGATCCATCCGGACGATAAGGATGAGGTGATACAGCGGGTGCAGCGGGCCCTGGCCAAGAAGAAGCAGTATGCCCTGGAATATCGCCTTATTCGCGCGGATGGGGAGATGTGTTGGGTTTATGAGCAGGGACAGGGGGTGTTTGATCCGGAGGGGTATTTGTCTTGGCTGGATGGCTCGGTGGTGGATATTACCCAGCAGAAGATGGCGGAGGCGGAGCTGGAAACGTCTAAAAATCTATTGCAGTCGGTTTTGGATAATATTCCCCAGGCGGTCTTCTGGAAGGATCTGGATCTGAATTTCCTCGGTTGTAATCGGTCTTTTGCTGACCTGGCGGCCCTTGATACACCGGAGGATATTGTCGGTCGCAGTGATTTTGAGATGCCTTGGACGGAGCAGGAGGCGGAGTGGTACCGTCAGTGCGATCGCCGGGTGATTCGTCAAAATCAGCCGGAACTGAATATTATCGAGACTTTGACCCGAGCCGATGGCACTGAGTGTTGGTTGGATACCAGTAAGGTGCCTCTGTTGGATGGGGATGGCCAGGTGGTGGGCATTCTGGGGACGTGCAGTGATATTACGGAGCGTAAGAAGTATGAGATGGAGCTGTATAAGTCCCAGCGGCAGCTTCGGCAACAGGTGGAGCGGGAGCAGTTGTTGAATCGATTGTCCATGGAAATTCGCAGTTCCGTGGATACGCGGGAGACGTTAACCCGGACGATTGAGAGGGCGATGCATTCCCTTAGGACCCTGCTGCAGTTGGATCGGGTGGTGTTCGCTTGGTATGTGACTGATGGTGAACCCGCCTATTGGCATGCGTTGGTGGAGTCTCGACGGGATGGGCTGCCGGATCTGACGGGGCATTATCCGGCGGATAGTGACCAAGATTATGTGGGGCAATCCCTGCGGGGGCTTCAGGTGTTCCGCTTTGATAACACTCGGACGCCGGAACATCAGCAATGGCTCGAGAGTGATGAGGTCTATCGCAGTTTTTTTGGGCTGTTGGACTGTGATGCCATTTTGATGGTGCCCGTTGAGGCTCGGAGCCAATATCTGGGTTTGATTGTCTGTTGTCAGCAGTCGGAGGCTCGCCCGTGGACTGATGAGGATGTGCGGTTGTTGGATTCGGTGCTGAATCAGATTGCGATCGCCGATAGTCAGACTCGGCTGTTTACCCAAGCCCAGACGACTGCGACGGAGGCTCAGGCTAAGGCGACGGAGTTGGAGGGGGTGTTGGCGAAGTTACGGAGTGCCCAAGCTCAGCTGGTGCAAACGGAGAAGATGTCGGGGTTGGGGCAGTTGGTGGCGGGGGTTGCCCATGAAATTAATAATCCTGTGAATTTTATCTATGGCAATTTGGAACATGCCAATAGCTATACCCAGGAGTTGCTGGCGTTGCTGGAGTTGTATCAAGCCCATGTGCCGACGCCGCCGGAGGATATTCAAGAGTTTATGGCGGAGGTGGAGTTGGATTTCCTGGTGAAGGATTTGCCGGATTTATTGCAGTCGATGCAGGTGGGGGCGGATCGTATTAAGGATATTGTGACGTCTTTGCGGACGTTCTCTCGCATGGATGAGGCGGCGATGAAGGCGTTTAATCTCCACGATGGTATTGAGAGTACGTTGACGATTTTGAATAATCGGACGAAGGCGAAGGCGAGTCGCCCGGGGCTTGAGATTGTGCGCCGGTATGGGGAGTTGCCGTTGGTGGAGTGTTATGGCAGTCAGTTGAATCAGGTGTTTATGAATCTGCTGACTAATGCGATTGATGCCCTGGAGGAACGGGATGGCGATCGCTCCTATCAGGAGGTGGCGGCGGATCCCAGTCGGATTACCATCACGACGGAGCGGATTGTGGAGACGGATCAGATCAAACTTAGCTTCTGTGACAATGGGGGGGGGATTCCTGAGGAGATTCGCGATCGCTTGTTTGATCCCTTTTTTACGACGAAGCCGGTGGGTCGGGGTACGGGGCTGGGGCTGTCCATTAGTTACCAAATTGTGGCTGAAAAACATGGGGGGACCCTCACCTGTTCGGCGGCTGAGGGGGGGGGGACGTGCTTTACGATTACGATTCCTCGGACTCAGGCTGCAATGGGTAGCTGAGATGGGTAGCTGAGCGATCAAGGGAGATCTGACGCCTAAGGACTGACAATGCTGCTCAAAATGCTTCTAGAAAAATGCGGCTAAAAATGTGGCTAAAAATGCTTCAATAATTCACAACTGGTGGCACTTAATCCCAGGTCTTTGCCCCATTCCTTGTCCTGAGTTGGTTCAGATAATGTCCGGATAGTTTTTGGATAATGTTCGGATGGTTCGATGGACTGACGGTTTCGCAAGATCCGTAAAACCCGTAAAACCCGTAAGGCCTGTAAGATCTGCAAGACCCGTACGACCTGTAAGCCTCGCAAGATACGTTCCCTGAGATCCGAAGGATGCTCTGACCATGCAAACCCTGCCTAAGCCCCCGACTAATCCCAACGGTTCCACCAACGGCTCCGCTGCTGAGAATCCTCTGTTTGATACGACGATTCATCGCCGCAAGACTCGACCGGTGCCGGTGGGCGATGTCACCATTGGTGGCGGTTTTCCGGTGGTGGTGCAGTCGATGATCAATGAGGATACCCTCGATATTGATGGCTCTGTGGCGGGTATCCGGCGGCTCCATGAAATTGGTTGTGAAATTGTTCGGGTGACGGTGCCGAGCCTTGCCCACGCTAAGGCTTTGGCGGAGATTCGCGCCAAGTTGGAGGCGTCTTATCAGCCGGTGCCGTTGGTGGCGGATGTGCACCACAATGGCATGAAGATTGCCCTGGAAGTGGCGAAGCATGTGGATAATGTGCGGATTAATCCGGGGCTGTATGTCTTTGGGAAGCCGGACCCCAACCGTACGGAGTTTTCCCAGGAAGAGTTCGATGCGATCGGGCTTAAAATCCGTGAGACGTTAGCGCCTTTAGTGGAAACCCTGCGGGACCAAAATAAGTCCATGCGGATTGGGGTTAACCATGGTTCCTTGGCGGAGCGGATGCTGTTTACCTATGGCGATACGCCCCTGGGGATGGTGGAGTCCGCCCTGGAGTTTATTCGTATCTGTGAGGATATGGATTTCCGTAATCTGGTGATTTCCATGAAGGCGTCACGGGTGCCGGTGATGTTATCGGCGTATCGGATGATGGCTCATCGGATGGATGAGTTGGGGATGGATTATCCGTTGCATTTGGGGGTGACGGAAGCTGGCGATGGTGAGTACGGTCGGATTAAGTCCACGGCGGGGATTGGGACTCTGTTGGCGGAAGGGATTGGTGATACGATTCGCGTTTCGTTGACGGAAGCGCCGGAGAAGGAAATCCCTGTTTGCTATAGCATTTTGCAGGCGTTGGGGTTGCGCAAAACCATGGTGGAGTATGTGGCTTGCCCCTCCTGTGGTCGCACGTTGTTCAGTTTGGAGGATGTGCTCCATGAGGTGCGGGAGGCGACGAAGCATCTGACGGGGTTGGATATTGCCGTGATGGGCTGCATTGTGAACGGCCCGGGCGAGATGGCGGATGCGGATTATGGCTATGTGGGTAAGACCCCTGGTACGATTTCTCTCTATCGCGGTCGGGAGGAGATTAAGCGGGTGCCCGAAACCGATGGGGTTGCGGAGCTGATTAATCTCATTAAGGCAGACGGTCGTTGGGTTGAACCTGAAGAATAGCGAATTGGAGGGCTATCTGAAGGGCGGATTGGGGGGCGATCGCCCTCCTTTACCATTAATTCCATAAGCGTCTCCCCTAGAATTTCTTTGCCGATGTAGGGCGAATTCTGGGGGGGGCGATCGCCCAAAAGAGTCCGAGATTGATTCTAGTTTTTCAATTCTTTCAATGAGATTTTCTGTAGAAATCCCTGACCGAAATGCTGAATTTCTAGAAAACTAGCGTTGGCGATCGAGGGTTTATAGACCTTGAATGTCTTTGCAATTCCTAAGGTGGCGGCGCTTTCTAGGGGGCCGATAAAGCTGGTATCTCCGTCTAAGAAATAAGGCATACTTGCCCATTGCTGCATTTGCTCATTGTTTAGGAAATAGCACCCGGAATGTGGATTGGCAGCCCGCTGAAAGAATATTGCTTTGCCCATGACACTTCCTTGAATCTGCGGGCTATCTTGAATAGTCTGAAATTCCTGGGTTGCTTCTGGCTTTAAGTCTCCGTCGACATAAGCTTTCTTTGAATCACACAATGCGGATGCTTCATAACGATTTGGCTGTAGTAGGTGACCACTACCTAATAGGTTGGTAAACCATTGCAATTTTATGAATAACCATGGATCGTGCAGGATTAAGTCGTCTTCTAGATAGCAATAATAGTCATAGTTTCCCAGATTTTTCCTGAGCAATGCCTGGCATCTAAACCCCAGGAGCATTGGATCAATGTCGGTGTCGTGATGGACGAAAAATGATGGGGGAAGATTGAGGTGTGGTAGTAGGTGAAAGTCTTTTGTCGTACAGACAACAATGTCTATGTGATGTTCGTCGTCTGAATGGGTGCGTTTTGCTCGCCGCTCGCCGACCTCAATGATGAATTGGGGACCACCGTATGTTGTACGTAATGCAGTTAAGCACTGGGTGAATGCCTCACAACGTAATTGTGGCCCCATGATGAGCGATCCATATCTCCCTTTTTCCTGCTGCTTGAAGAAGTGAGGAATTGTGAATAATATTCGCATTTGCCCCGGGTGAATATGGGTCAGCAACATTGGCCAGCAATATGCGGTGAAGCAGATTGCCCGATGGAATTGAGCGGCAAGGCGCTTCCAATGAACGCGGACCAATTATACCGAGGGATTTAGCCTTGGGATTTAATGTTCCCTGCGGAAATGAGTTTGCTTCCCGAAATCGTTCACGAACGGGTACCTGGTGTGGTCTCATGGTTGGGTCCCGCTATTCTGTGCCCCATGACCGCTGTCTCTTCCCCTGATGCCCCTGTTCTGTCTTGGCGATCGCGTTATTCCTATTTATCGCCGTTCCTGAAGAAGCAGCGGTTGACGATTTTTCAGGCGTTGGGATGCACCCTTGGATTTACGGCGTTTTGGCCGGCGTTGGCGTGGTTGCCGGGGCAGTTGGCGGATCCTATTGGGGCGGGGGATTTGGGGGCGATCGCGAATCTGGCGGGCGTGGGGGCGGTTATTTTCGTGATTCGTGGCCTGTTTCAATTCGGCCAGGATTCGCTGATGGCGAAGGCGGCGCTGGCGATCGCGCGGGATTTACGGGTGTCTGTGTATGACCATTTGCAGCAGTTGAGTTTGGATTATTTTGAGGCGGCGAAGGCGGGGGATATTGCCTACCGATTGACTGGCGATGTGGATCGGGTGGGGGATGCGGTGAATAAGCTGTTTCATCAGTTTGTTCCCTGCGTGCTTCAGCTCATTGTGGTGTTGACTTACATGATTGTGCTGAATTGGCAGTTGACGTTGGTGTCGTTGATTATTGCGCCGCTGATGGCAATTTTGATTGGCTGGTTTGGGGAGCGGCTGTTGGATTTTGCCCGCAGTAGTCAGGGGCGGGTGTCGAATTTGGCGGCGATGGTGACGGAGGTGATCGGTGGGATGCGCCTGGTGCGGGCGTTTACGGCGGAGTCTTATGAAATGCGCCGGTTTACGGAGGAGGCGGATGCGAGCCGGTTGGCGAAGTATCGCGCGGAACGGGCGAAGGCGATGCAGTTTGTGGTGGTGGGCTTTTTGCAGGCGATGAGTGTGCTGCTGCTGTTTTGGCTGGGGGGCTGGCAGATTTCCCAGGGGCAGCTCACGGGGGCTGGGTTTATTAGCTATGTCGCGGCGGTTGCGTTGCTGATTGATCCCATTAGTCTGACCACCAGCAATTACAACGAGTTCAAGGAAAGTCAGGCGTCCATTGATCGGCTATTCCAGTTGTTGCAGGAGCCGGTTCTGGTGCGCGATCGCCCTGATGCCCGGCCGCTTCCTTCCATTACCGGCACGGTGACTTACGATCACGTCACTTTCGCCTATCCCAAAAGTGGTCAGGCGATGCCACCGGTGTTGGCGGATCTGAGTTTTACGGCTAAGCCCGGTGAGGCGATCGCGTTGGTGGGGGCGTCGGGGGCGGGGAAGACGACTCTGATTAATCTGTTGACTCGCTTCTATGACCCCCAGCAGGGGCGAATTTTAGTGGATGGCGTGGATATTAAAACCATCACCGCTAAGAGCCTGCGTCAACAAATCGGTTTGGTTCCCCAGGACACGACGTTGTTTTCGGGGACCCTTGCGCAAAATATTGCTTTTGGTCAGGATTCTATTGATTATGCGGCGGTGGAAAAAGCAGCCCGCATTGCTAACGCCCATGATTTCATTAGCCAGTTTTCCCAGGGCTATCACACTTGGGTGGGGGAGCGAGGGGTGAATCTATCGGGGGGACAGCGCCAACGGATTGCGATCGCTCGGGCGGTTCTCCTGGATCCCAAAATCTTGATCCTGGACGAGGCGACCTCTGCCCTGGATTCCGAATCGGAGGCGCTGGTTCAAGAGGCGTTGCATCGGTTGACCGCGGGACGGACAGTGTTTGCGATCGCCCATCGTCTGTCTACGGTGCGGGAGGCGAGTCGAATTTTGGTGATGGAACAGGGGCGCATTATTGAATCCGGGACCCACGACCAACTCCTGGCCGCCAATGGACGCTATGCCGCCTACTACGCCCAACAATTCCGCGCTTAATCTTGTATCTAGGCTTGTCCCTAACCGATCGTTACATCCCTTAAATCTGTGCAAAGTATTAGGAGGCTGTGGGTCCGGCAATCGTTAAGGGATGTCAACTTTGCCATGGAAATATTGAGTCGAGGGGCTTTTGATTGTCACTTCTCAGAGGCACCCCTTACTGTGGATGCACCGACGTTTTCAAGGACGTTTATCAGGACACCGCACCATGGATCAACTACAGCGCTATAGGGTTCGTTGCACCCTCACCTTTGGTGATATTTATCCGCAGATTATGGTGTGGCTGATTGTCATTTTCCTGTCTTTGGCCTCGGCGATCGCTTTGATGGGGGCTAATCGCCCTGTGTTTGCGGTGGCGATCGTGGGCTTAATTTTGGTGTTATCCCTGCCTTTTCTCCTCTTTACCTTCGTGACGACGTTGCTCAATCATATTGAGTTCATCGCAGCGGATGAGGAGAGCGCCTCAGAATCGATGGGCAGCGGTGCACCGCAAGTTGCTGAAGCAATGTAATTCAATTTCTGGTTTATTCGGGTTTAACCAATAAGCCGTTGGAACTGAATTTTCAGCAGTCTGGTTGATAAATGGATTGATCCTCAATGGGTTGATCCATTTTTTTTTGTTGGCTATTTTTCGTTTGCTAATGATTGCCGAATGGGGTGCAGCGATGGGCTACAGAGGCTGCCATCCCCAAATGAATCGAACGGCGATCAATCCTCCCAAGCCCAGCAGGGCGATCCAGTCGGGCCGCCGTAGTTTTGGGGCATAGAGCAACATTTGGTATTCCTCTGGTGAGTGGAATCCCCGGGCTTTCATGGCGATCGACATTTGATCCGCTCGCATGAGGAGATTTTCGAGCAGCCGTTCCGATAGGGTGACCCAGATAAAAATCGTGCCCCGGAGTCCCATTTTTTTCCAGTTGATGGCGCGGGTGCGGACGGAACGCACGAGATTTTGCACTTCTTCCAGTACGAGCGGGATAAATCGCAGGGATAGGGTCAAAGTCAGGGCGATTTCGGTGATGGGTAAATTGAACTTCCGCAGGGGGCCCATGAGGCTATCGAGGGCGGCGGTGATTTCCTCGGGGGCGGTCACCAGTAAATACAAATTGGTGCTGTAGATGAGGATGAAGACCAGGGAGCTGAGGCGGAGGGCAAGGCTGAGCGATCGCCGGGAAATTTTGAGTGGGCCTCGGTCAAACAAAATATATTGATAGTCGGTTTGGGGTGCCTGAAAGGTTTGGGATGCGCCTGTTTCTTCGGATTGGGATGCGCCGGGCAGGTCGAATAATCCGGGTTTGGGCTCCTTTAGGGTTTCTGGGGTGATGTCTGTCGGGGAGGAGGACAGGGTTAGGGCATCCCGAGGTTGGGGGGGATCGTAGCTAATGGCATAGCCGTCCGGGGCTAGGGCGGTGATGAGGCAGACGAAGAAGGCGACTGAGAGTAGCCAGCCCATTTGCTTTTGCCAGACCCGTAGAGGGATCCGAATCGCGAGGGTAATCAAAATAAGCAATCCTGCCATCGCCAGTCGAAATGGCGCATTGGCGAGGATCGGCACTAGCAAAAAGGCGAGTAACCATCCCATTTTTACGCGGGCGTCGAGTCGATGGAGGACCGTTACCGGCTGTTCCAGGTACAAGCCCAACGGTAGCGATCGCATTAAGTCCATATCGCACTAAATCTCAGAATTTTAAGCCTCAGAATTTTAAATTTCAGACACCTTGCGATCGCCTAGCGCGTTGCACGGTTTAAGCTGGGCTCCACCACGTCCCGCGGGCGTTTGCCTCGCCAGAATAATCGTACGGGCGTCCCTTCAAACCCGAGGTTTGAGCGGATCTGCCCTTCAATATAGCGCCGATAATTGTCCTTGAAGCGCTTGGGATCGTTCACAAATAGGGCGATCGATGGCGGCTGGGAACTGACTTGGGTGCCGTAGTAAATCCGTCCCTGTTTCCCTTGCCGCGACGTTGGGGGGGAGTGCCAGCGTACGGCTTCTTCCAGGATTTCGTTGATGGTGGAGGTGGTGACCCGGCGACGGTGCTGTTCCCAGCTTTGGTGGATTAATTCAAAAATTTTCGGGACGCGCTGCCCGGTTAAGGCGCTCACGAAAATCATTGACGCCCATTCCATAAAGTAGAGCTTGCTTTTCAGAGTGCGCTCGAAGGTGTAAATGGTGTTGGAATCCTTCTCGATGGCGTCCCATTTATTCACCACAATTACGCAGGCTCGACCTTCGCTAATTATCCGGTCCGCCAATTTTTGATCTTGTTCCGTTACGCCGTCCTCGGCGTCAATCACCATCAGTACTACGTCTGATCGCTTGATCGCCTTGAAGGCGCGGTTGATGCTGAAAAATTCGGGACCGTAGTCAATGCTCTTTTTGCGTCGGATGCCCGCCGTGTCTATCAATCGATACTTGACGCCCTCAAATTCCACACGGGTATCGATGGTGTCCCGGGTGGTGCCGGAAATGGGGCTGACGATCGCCCGTTTTTCGCCGACGAAGGCATTCAACAGGCTGGATTTTCCGACGTTGGGGCGTCCAATAATTGCCACATTAATTTCCGGCTCGTCGGGGATCTCCGCTTCTGCGGGTAGGTGGGTCATGACCTCATCCAATAAATCCCCTGTGCCGTTGCCGTGAATGCTCGACACCGGGAAAGGGTTGCCGAGACCCAGCTCCCAAAATTCCGCTGCCTGGGCGAGGCCTAGCTCCACCGATTCACATTTATTGACCGCCAGGACCACCGGCGTTGATTGGCGACGCAGCCAGTCTGCAATTTCCCGATCCGCTTCCGTAATCCCTGTTTTGCCATCCACGACCATCACTGCGGCCGAGGCTTCTTCCAAGGCCATGAGGGCCTGTTGGCGGATCAGGGGCAGAAATTCCGTCTCATCCTCAAAAACTAAGCCCCCCGTATCGACAATCCGAAAATCTCGCTCATTCCAGAATGCATCCCGATAGGTGCGATCGCGGGTGATGCCCGGCTCGTCGAATACGATGGCCTGTTTATCCCCCGCAAATCGGTTCGCCAGGGTCGATTTACCCACATTGGGGCGACCGATAATTGCAACAATAGGAAGGGCCATAGGTTCGTTTCTCTCCCCCAAACCAACTCATTTTGATTGGCAAATTTGATGGCTTGGGCAATGCTCGTTCTTAGTATCTCTTGGATCTAGACATCTTACGCGATCCCCAGGCGATCGCGATCCTAATCTGAGATTCGGCATTGGGGTGGGGACAGTTTGATGCCCTGGACCGGGCGATCGTTGACGGACCTCAAAATCAATCAGCGATGGCTTTCCACGGGCTCCGGATCCTGAGGGTCAGAGTTGGAAGCGGGCGATGATGACGATGATGATATTGATGCGGCCCTAAGGTTTGCTTGCTGCCAGCGGGCGGTGACTTGCTCCTTTTCGACCATGGGATGTTGAATTTCCCAGACTTTCAAGAGAATTAAATACTCATAAAACGCTTGCAATGTGCACCAGGCAAACCCTGCTTTGCCATCTAAAAATCCCCGCAGGCCAAAGTACATGTAAATGAATCGGGTCAAGGGACGGAGGGGAATCCGTTGGGAGAGATCTTTGAGGGCGTGGCGGCGGGCAATTTCGGTTTCTCCAAAGAATAGATCCCGCCAGGCGATGGAGCCTGCTTCTAATTGTTTGAGGGTTTCCCGGGCTTCGTTGGATGAGTAGACATTGTGTTTGTCGACCCAGCGCGAGAGGCCTTTGCCGGAGGTGTAGTGGGGATAGGATTCTTTCAGGTAACCGGCTTCCCCTTTAATTTCTTCCCGCTCGGTATGGCCATAGTCGCTAAACCAGGCAAATCCCTTTTTCATTAGCCGCATTTGATAGCGGGGATATTGGGTGCTGTGCTTGATCCAGCGATTCATAAACATCACCTTTTCTGAGGCGAAATAGGCAACTTTTGTCGTGTTTTGAATTGCCTCACAACACTCTTTGAAGAGTTCTGGGGTCATAAGTTCATCGGCTTCGAGGATGTAAACCCACTCATGTTTGGTGGGGATTTCCTCTAGCATCCAGGTGCGTTGTTTGCCGTGACTTTCAAATTTGTGCTTTATCACTCGCACCGGATATTGTTCCGCAATCTCGACGGTGCGATCGCTGCTGAAAGAGTCTACGACAATCACATCGTCGGACAACAAAGCTGACTCAATGCAATCTGCAATATCTATTTCTTCATTCCAGGTCAGGATATAGATGGAAAACATAGAAATGGTGAGAGTAAGGGGATGGGAGTAAAGGAGTTTTTTTAGGGGGGCAGCCCGGGACGGGAATCATTGCCCTGTCAAGGTTTAGTTTAGGAGGAAATGGGGGGCGGCTAGGGGGTTTTGTGAGATTGCTTGACGGAAGGCGGGACGGGGCTGGTTAGCCATACGCTGGGACTGTTGCCCAGCCGGAAATTGGGAAATATTGATGACTGGGTCGGGGCGTTAAATGGGGGGGGCCTAGTTTTGACGGGTGTCTTGAATGATTCGGCCGTCTCGGAATAGCACGGTGCGCTGGGTCTGCTCTGCTACGTCCGGTTCGTGGGTGACCAGGATGACCGTGATGCCCTGTTCATTCAGTCGTTTGAAGATGTCCATGACTTCGGCGGTGGTGGTGGTGTCTAATGCGCCGGTGGGTTCGTCGGCTAGTAAGACCACGGGTTCGTTGACGATCGCTCGGGCGATGGCGACCCGCTGTTGTTGTCCCCCGGAGAGTTGGTTGGGGCGGTTGTTGAGGCGATCGCCTAGACCGACTTTTCTGAGGGCGGCTTCGGCTCGCGATCGGCGCTGGCGACCGGAGACGCCGCCGTAGACCATGGGCAGCATGACGTTCTCGAGGGCGCTGAGCTGGGATAGCAAATGAAATTGTTGGAAGACGAACCCAATTTTGCGGTTTCGGATAAGGGCGAGTTGTTGTTCGTCGAGCTTCGATACGTCGACGCCGTCCAGGAGATATTGACCGGTGGTGGGGCGATCGAGGCAGCCCATCATGTTCATTAGGGTGGATTTGCCTGAGCCTGAGGCTCCCATGATGGCGCAGTATTCACCGGAATGGATGATTAGGTCAATGCCGTCTAGGGCGCGGACTTCTGTGTTGCCGCTGCCGTAAATTTTTTTGATGCCGCTCAGGGCGATCGCGGGACGGGGGGTGGGGGTAGAAGGGGGCGTGGCCGTCGCTTGGGTTTGGATCATGGCAGGGCTACCGAGGAAATCCTGTGGCTGGCTTATCTTTAGCGTAGCGTGGGATTGGGGTGGACTTCTGGGGGGGATGTATAGGAGGGCGATCGCTGGGGGGCTCCCAGATTTGTTACTTATGTTTACAAAGACCCTAATCCCGTCATAATGGATAAGCGCTGATGGCAATCATTGGCGGAGTTAGGCGAAATCCCGGAGCACCCCATGCGCGTAATCCTGATGACTGGTAAAGGTGGCGTTGGCAAAACGTCCGTAGCCGCGGCCACTGGACTGCGTTGTGCGGAGTTGGGCTATAAAACCTTGGTCCTGAGCACCGATCCTGCCCACTCGTTGGCGGATAGTTTTGATTTGGAGTTGGGGCATGATCCCCGGTTGGTGCGGGAGAATTTGTGGGGGGCGGAGTTGGATGCACTCCAGGAGTTGGAAGGAAATTGGGGGGCGGTGAAGCGCTATATCACTCAGGTGCTCCAGGCGCGCGGTTTGGAAGGGGTGCAGGCTGAGGAGTTGGCCATTCTCCCGGGGATGGATGAGATTTTTGGTTTGGTGCGGATGAAGCGCCATTATGACGAGAAGGATTTTGAGGTGCTGATTATTGATTCGGCTCCGACGGGGACGGCGTTGCGGTTGCTGAGTTTGCCGGAGGTGGGCGGCTGGTATATGCGTCGCTTCTATAAGCCGTTTCAGAATATGTCTGTGGCGTTGCGCCCGATTGTGGAGCCGATTTTCCGTCCCATCGCTGGCTTTTCGCTTCCGGATCGCGAGGTGATGGATGCGCCTTACGAGTTTTATGAGCAAATTGAGGCGCTGGAAAAAGTTCTGACGGATAACCAGCAAACGTCGGTGCGGTTGGTGATGAACCCCGAGAAGATGGTGATTAAGGAGTCCCTACGCGCCCACGCTTACCTCAGCCTTTACAACGTTTCCACCGATATGGTGGTGGCTAACCGCATTATTCCTGAGTCGGTAGAGGATGAGTTTTTCAAGCGTTGGAAGGAACAGCAGCAGAAGTACAAGGACGAGATCCACGAGAATTTCCATCCTTTGCCGGTGAAAGAGGTGCCCCTCTATTCCGAGGAAATGTGTGGGTTGGCGGCCCTGGACCGTTTGAAAAATACCCTGTTTGCGGAGGGTGAGGACCCCACTCAGGTGTATTACAAGGAGACCACGCTGCGGGTGGAACAGCTGGATGCTGGTGCCTATAGTTTGGAGATGTATTTGCCGGGGATTCCGAAGAGCCAAATTGATCTCAGCAAGTCTGGCGATGAGCTGAACGTGCGCATTGGGAATCATCGCCGCAATTTGGTGCTGCCTCAGGCGTTGGCGGCGATGCAGCCGGTGGGCGCAACGATGGAGGAGGATTTCTTGAAAATTAAGTTTGCTGAGCCGGCGAAGGTTTAAGCCTGCAAATAACAGGGGTTAGCCGTCTAGGCTTTCCCCGAGTTGGATATAGCGTTGGTTAATGTGCCATTGGCGGCAGGCGGCGATCGCTGCATTGCCGCCACCGCTGCCTTCGAATCGGCAGGTGTGGGTGCGGGATTGTTGCCACGCTTGCTCTGCGCTGCGTAAGAGTCGCGATCGCAGGTTTCGATAGTCACTATTTTGAAATCCCGCTAGGCGCTCTTGCACTTGGCGATATCGCTCCTGGCGCTGGGCTTCGGTGATGGAGTTGTCTTCGGAGAGGTTAGGGGAGGCTTGGCCATTCAGATAGCGGGTGAGGAGGGCGGTGCGATCGCGGGTGAGGCGGGTTTTGCATCCACTGCTGAGTAAGGGCTGGAGAGAGCCCCCTTCGGCGGAGCTGTCATAAAACCGACATTCGCGATCGCGGTAGGCTACCCAGGCAAGTTGGGAGCGGCGCAGTAGTTGCTGGCGGGTGGGCGATAGGTTTGGGAGGAGCTGCCGGTAAGTCTCGGTGAGGCGTTGACTGGCCTGGCCCAGGGCTTGAAAGGCGCAGCGGTTCAGTTCCTGCTGGGTTTGGGGATCGTCACAGGATAGGGCAAGACGCGTCTGTTTTGGGGGGCTTTGTGTGGGGACGCTTGGGGTGGGTAATGCCTTGGTTAATGTCCGTCGCGATCGCACCGGGCGCGGGGAGGTCGGGCGTCGTTGGGGCTGGATGCGACTGCTATTGGTTTGACGATTGCGCGATCGCGAGATCCGGCGGGATGAGCTTGGGGGGCGGCTGGTCTGGCGCGATCGGGGTTGAAAGCGGCGGGGGCTGCGGTTGGAGCGGTTTGGGGAACTCAGTGGCGCTAGGGATGGGCTGTTCACCGAACGTCGCAGGGCGGGACGCCGATCGGGCAGCCGAGAAGAGGCTTCGGCAGTGGGCATACCGATGGGCATAACAACGGGCACCAGCGACAGTCCTACGCCGGCGATCGCCCCAGTGACCAGCAGTCGCAAAGCTTGGTTGAGGTTGGTTGGGTTCACCACAAAAAGTCCAGGTCACATACGAAGTCGGGCAGTAATTCGCCGCCAGCCAAGGTCTTGGGTTGATTTAGGATTTCGGGCGATCGCTGTGGTTGATAGATGGTGAGTGTTTGGGACTGGGGATCAATTAACCACCCGAGCTGGCATCCATTGTCTAGATACTCGGTCATCTTGTCCTGTAGGGTCTGGAGCTGATCGCTTTCGGACCGCAATTCAATCACAAAGTCGGGGCAAATGGGGGCAAATCGCTTTTGATCCGCGTCACTGAGTTGGTTCCATCGCTCTAGCTGAATCCATGAGGCATCGGGCGATCGTAGGGCTCCGTTGGGCAGCCGAAAACAGGTGGAGGAGCTAAAGGTTTTACCCAGCTTCTTCTGGCGATTCCACGCCCAAAGTTGTCCCATCAAGTCGAGTTCTCGGTTGCCACTTTCTGCACCAACGGGGGGCATGATGATCAATTCTCCTTGGGCGGTGCGTTCGAATTGGATGTCCGGATTGTTGCGGCACAGTTGGTCGAACTGGGCGTCATCCAGGGTGGCAACTGAGGAGAAATCGAGCGTGAAGGTCATCATGGCTTTGCCGCCAGGCAGTGAAATCATTGTAACCGCTGGGCTTTAGCTGGCGGTCAGTTCCACGGGGGAGACTTCTGCTGCTTCAAGGACGGTCGGCGCTAGATTGCGAGCCTTTGCAAAGGTGGGTAGGTTCCAGGGCGCTGGGTCGAAGTCGACGAGCGATCGCAGAATTAAGTCTGCTTCGCGATAGTCCTCGGTATTGGCATGGGGACCGAGCACGGCAATGACGGCCATCCCAGCACTGCGGGCGGCTTTCACGCCGGCAATGGAGTCTTCAAATACGAGACAGTGTTCTGGTTTTGCTCCCAGCCGTTGAGCTGCTACGAGGAAGGAGTCGGGGGCGGGTTTGGAAGCTTTTACCTCTGGGTCATCCCGCAGCACAATGACGTCGAAAAGGGCGAACCAGTCGGGGTGGTGGGCGCTTTTCTGATTAAAGGGCCCTTGTGTAGAGCTGGTGGCGATCGCCTGGCCAATGCCTTGGCGATGTAAATGTTCGGAGAGTTCGCGGGCGCCGGGCATGGGTTCGGCGCGGGGTTTCCAGGTGTTGATGAGCGATCGCCGTTGCCGTAGGAATTCGGCGGGGGTGATGGGGAGGTCTAGGGCCTCAACCAAAATTTCTGCCGATGCCATGGCGTCTCGCCCTAGGACCAAGGATTGAACTTTGGGGTCGAAGGGGCGTTGGTAGCGGGTCGCAATGTGTTGGCTGACGGCGATGTTGATGGATTCGGTGTCTAGAAGGAGACCGTCTAGGTCATAGATGATGTGGGTGATGGAGCGAGGGGCTGCGGGATGGTGGATCACGGGGCGGGTGGGGTATAAGGCATTAGGGCCGGGTTCTATTAGTAGAAACTAAGTTCCTACAGAAATCAAATCTCCCGAGAGTTTTTTGAAGGTTAGTCGCTCGTTTTCTACGTCCGCAAAAATGACGCAGCCGTCGATGAATTCTCCTCGCAAAATTCCTTTGGCGATCGCGGTTTCGAGTTCTTTTTGGATGGTTCGCTTCAATGGGCGTGCGCCGTAGGTGGGGTCGTAGCCCACTTCGGCTAGGAAGGTGGTGGCTTCGTCGGAGAGTTTGAGGGTGATTTTGCGCTCGCCTAGGCGTTTGCGGAGGCGGTCCACCTGTAGACCGACAATTTTGCGCAGTTGGGATTTTTCGAGGGCGTGGAAGATGATCAGGTCGTCGATGCGGTTCAGGAATTCTGGGCGAAATTCGGAGCGTAATGCGGTCAGTACCCGCGATCGCATTTCGTCGTATTGGGAGTTATCGCCGACGACATCGAGGATGAATTGGGATCCAATATTACTGGTCATAATCAGGATGGAATTCTTGAAATCTACCGTTCGACCTTGGGAGTCGGTGACTCGCCCGTCGTCCAGGATTTGCAACATGATGTTGAACACATCGGGGTGGGCTTTTTCGATTTCATCAAACAAAATCACCGAGTATGGCCGGCGGCGTACGGCTTCCGTGAGTTGTCCCCCTTCGTCGTAGCCGACATATCCGGGGGGGGCTCCAATTAGCCGAGAAACGGCGTGTTTTTCCATGTATTCCGACATGTCGATGCGGACCATGGCTTCGTCGGTATCAAATAGATAGCCTGCCAATGCCTTTGCCAGTTCGGTTTTTCCGACGCCGGTGGGACCGAGGAAAATAAAGCTGGCGATCGGGCGGTTGGGGTCGGCGAGACCGGCGCGCGATCGCTGGATGGCGTCGGCAACGGCGGTGACGGCTTCCCCTTGGCCAATCACCCGATTGTGGAGTTCTTCTTCCAAATTCAACAGCCGCTCCATCTCAGAGGCGACGAGCTTACTGATGGGAATGCCGGTCCATTTGGCGATGATTTCGGCGATGTCTTCTTCGGTGACTTCTTCCCGCAGCAGGGATTGACCGCTCTCCTGGGAGGCGAGTAATTTGGCTTCGGTTTCGTCTAGTTCCTGTTGCAGTTGGGTGAGCTTGCCAAATTTTAGTTCGGCGGCTTTATTGAGGTCGTAGTCGCGTTCCGCTTGCTGGATTTCTACCTCCACTTGATCGACCGCTTCTTTTAATTCTTTGCGGTGATCCAAAATGTCTTTTTCAGACTGCCATTGGGCATTGAAGCCACTTTGCTGTTCTTTGAAGTCCGCCAGTTCTTTTTCCAATCGAGCCAGGCGATCGCGCGAGGCAGCATCACTTTCCTTCTGAAGCGATAGCTTTTCCATTTCGAGCTGCAGGATTTTGCGATCCACTTCATCCAGTTCCTCTGGCTTGGAGGTGGCTTCCATTTTGAGTTTGGCCGCAGCCTCGTCCACCAGGTCGATCGCTTTGTCGGGCAGGAAGCGATCGCTGATGTAGCGGGTGGATAGGGTGGCGGCTGCCACTAGGGCGCTGTCGGAAATTTTGACGTTGTGGTGGGTTTCGTAGCGATCCTTGAGTCCCCGCAGGATGGAAATCGTATCCTCCACGGAGGGCTGGTCGACGAAAACCTGTTGGAAACGTCGCTCTAGGGCTGCGTCTTTCTCGATATATTTCCGATATTCATCTAAGGTCGTGGCACCAATACAGCGCAGCTCACCCCGGGCTAGCATTGGCTTCAACAGGTTGCCCGCATCCATCGCGCCCTGGGTTGCCCCTGCGCCGACGACAGTATGGATTTCGTCAATAAACAGAATGATTTGACCGGCGGAATCGGTGACTTCCTTCAACACCGCTTTCAGGCGCTCTTCAAATTCCCCGCGATATTTTGCGCCGGCGATTAAGGCTCCCATATCCAGGGCGATAAGCTGACGTTCCTGTAAGGATTCCGGGACATCGCCCGCCACAATCCGTTGGGCGAGGCCCTCGGCGATCGCGGTTTTACCGACGCCGGGTTCCCCGATCAGGACCGGGTTATTTTTGGTGCGCCGGGACAAAATCTGGATTGTGCGGCGAATTTCATCGTCCCGACCAATCACCGGATCTAGCTTGCCTTCCCGGGCCCAATCGGTCAGATCGCGGCCGTATTTCTCTAGCGCTTCGTATTTGCCCTCAGGATCGCGATCGCTCACCGTTTGATTCCCCCTCACCTGCTGAATCGCTTGCTTTAGTTTATTTTCATCTAAGCGAAATTCCTTAAAAAATCCGGTGCCAAAGCGATTGTCCTGGGCATAGCCCAAGAGCAAATGCTCGATGGAGATGTAGTCATCCCCCATGGATTTTCGGGCTGCGTCTGCGCGGTCTAGGGTTTTGTCTAAGCTTTGCCCCAGATAGACCGACGAACTCCCGCCCTTCACCTTGGGCTGTTTGGCAATAAATTGCTCTGTGAAATCGCGCGCCCGTTGGACCGGCACCTCGGCTTTGGTCAAAATGCTGCTCGCTAGCCCTTCCTGCTCTAGCAGCGCTTTCATCAAATGCTCTGACTCCAGCTGTTGATGGTTGGCTTGCTTTACCAAATCGGGACAGCGGGCGATCGCTTCCCATGCTTTGGTCGTAAATTTATTGGGATCGTTCGGTTGCATTGTTGTCCACACTCCATGCGCCGGGGCACCATTGAGCCGTCAAGTCCCCAAGGGGAGACGGGGCGGCTATGTTCAAAATTGTAGAGACCTGGGGGGCGATTAGACGTTCGGCGGTTGCGGCGATTCGGGTGGGGTTCTCCGACAGACGCCGAAAAACCGCTTTAATAAACCTCAGAGAAACTACCTCAGAGAACCTTAGAGCTATCCTCAGCGCCCTGCGCCTGTGTCCTATGACCCAAATCGGTCCTAACATTTTTGTCGTCTTTCTGTACTACTTTCTGGGCTGTATGGTGATCTCTGCCATTGTTGGGGCCCAAGCCCTCCATGAAAGCCCTTTCAGTGGCCAATCGGTCCAGGCTGCTGTGCCCATTGGGTTTGTGTTAGCGATCGTTGCTACCTACTTCAATCGCACCGTTGAGTATGCTGTCTCTGCCAGTAATCCGAAGGCGCTCCGGAAGACCTTAGAGTCTGCCCTTAGGGAACGGGGCTATGAGCTGGATAATGAATTTAAGGCGGACGAGGATTTCCAGAGTTATCGGCGATCGGGCTGGCAACAGTGGACCACTGGACGCATTTTTGTGAAGTGGCAGGGGAAGTCCGTCACGTTGGTGGGGCGATCATCGCTGATTGTGCCGCTACAGCAGGAATTGTCTGCCATGGCGCAATAATTTCTACCTTGACTGTCCGATACTTCTGCTAATCCCCAGACTGCTAATCCCCAGACTGTGCACCTAGCTCGGTCTGCCGCTGCGTTATTGCCACCGCGTTATGGTGCCTTTCCCATGGCTCCCTCGACTTCTTCCCCAACTCTTCCCATCACCATTTGCCGAGCCCAACGCCACGATGTGGGGCTGCTGACGGATCTTTTAGCTCGAAGTTTTCACCATTCCACAGGATGGCTGGGGTGGTTATATCCCTTGCTCCGGGCAGGGATCTATGAAGATCTGAGCCATCGTCTACGGCATCCTGGCCGGCATTATGTGTGTCTGGTGGCCCTTGGGACTCGTTCTGGGGAGAATGGGGGCCAGCGATCGCCCACATCTTCCCCCTCCCGTGAGCGATCGCCCTGTCGGCTCCATGATCTTCGGTCTTCTATGGAAAGGGATATCAGGGATATCGGGAGCCATTCCGGTCGGTCTAGTGGCCCGAGTGTCGCTGTTTCTCCTATCGTTGGCACGGTGGAGATGACGGCTAAAACCCCGTTTCCCCTGGGGTTGGGATCGCCGACCTATCTTTATGTGTCCAATCTGGCGATCGATCAGGACCATCGCCGCCAAGGGATTGCGACCGCGCTCCTGGAAGAATGCGATCGCTTGGCCCGTCAATGGGGCTTTTCTGCGACCTATCTCCATGTGTTGGAAAACAATCAGGGGGCGCGGCGGCTTTACCGCAGTGTAGGCTACGAGACGGAGGCGGTCTTGGGAAATTGGTTCACCCAAACCCTCGGGCGATCGCGACGACTCCTGATGCGTAAAACCCTGCCTAGAAGGTATTAGTACCGGATATGTTGGACGAACGAGTTGGGCATAGGCTGCATCAATTCTTTACCCAGTCTTTACTCGACTCTTTACCCAGCGGATCCGTCGTAAACAGTTTGAGGGGTATAGCCAGCGATCATTGTTCTGCGCGCACAAGGGAGAGTGTTTATTGGAACTGCTGCGAGCTTTGGGGCCGTCTATGGTGACTCAGCCTTGGGGCGATCGGCGCTCCATCATCCGTCGATCATCCATCGATGGGGGTTCCTTTCCCTGGGAGGTTCTGAATAGGGATTCTGTTGGGGTAAATTAGACCCCAGTGTGCATCGTTTTCAGGGCCTGGGCTTGCTGTGTCAACCACCACGGTAATGCCAGTGCAGCACGAAATATCGAACAGTTTGGGAACATTTGGGGTAGGGCATTTCACGCCTTGAACGGGACCGTTAACGGGCTTGGGACCAGCGTTGCTGGCTGTCCGATTCTGGGATCCGCCGTGGGAGGGGCGATCGCTCTAGATTCTCCCGAAGCGTTATCCCGAAGCGTTATCCCGAAGACTCAGAATCGCTGCCTGTCTGGGGCGTGAGCGTGTGAGTTGTTTTTATAGTAGAAGTGGAATTAATCATCCACGGTGCCATGGGCGGGTCAGCTCCCCAGAAACTGGGGTTATGATTGTGCGCAGGCTTCCCCTTACGGTGCTGTCTCCCTTCGTCTTCCCCCCCGACTGTTCGGTCCATAAACTACCCACGCCAGAGTAACGTCCTCTCCAGAGCGTATCCCCAACTCACTCTGACTTCCTGAGTCGTATGCTCCGGTTTAACCGCTTTCCCTAGCCCCAACTCCAGTCCCCATAGAGCTTGTACTGACCCGGTGAACGATTCTTCTCCCCCCTTGGTTGAGCAAATTTGCAATGGCCCCTGCCAGGTGGTTAGTAGCCGAAAAGCTGGTGGGATCATCCTTCTGGGTGAGCATTCCGCTGAGTTTGCGGGCCCAGGTGCGGTTGTCTCAACGCCCCTTGATCAGAAAAATTGTAAGAGTGTGATCCCCTTGGGCAATTTGGTGTTGGTCACCCCCAAGTCGGTTGATGAGGTGTTGACGGGGTATCGCATTCGTCTGCAGTGGCTGAAGTTGATTAGCCGATCCACGTCTTTGGAGAATAATCATCTGCGATCGCAGAAAATTTTGGAGCAGTTTGAGCAGTTTTTCCAGAAGACGGATGTGCAGCGGGTTCCTGATGTAGTCCTGGCGCGGTTGGTGGGGGTGTTGCCCCAGACGATGTATGAGGCTCGGCGAGAACGGAAGTTAAAAAAGAAAGCTTAGGTGAAGGACTGGGGCTGTCGTGGAGGGCGATCGGAGGAGGCCGAGGTCAGACAGGCTGGGGGGTACCGTTGCTGGGTTAGGCGTTGAGGGGGCTTGGTTTTGCGTTATGTTATTGAATAAGAACTTTCATTGTGCTGAGTTTGTGCTGAGTCATGAACAAACTCTGGCAGAATGAAAGTCCGTCTCTACCGCGCTTTGGTGATCAGACCCTGTTGGATGGGGGGCGATCGCTGAGGTTTTTTGCGGGCGAGAGTTAGCGGTTCTTTACAATAGCGTTCAGACGCGCCTAATTTGGACAGTTTTGCTTCCCAAACGAGTTCCCAGCAGACCGGTGGTGGTCCCCGTCCCCAATGGATGGGATGGCTATTGGCGAGTTTTGCGGTGGTGTTAGCGCTGGTTGTTGGGCTGCTGGGGTGGCGATCGCAGGCTTTGGATCCCTACACCCAAGAGGTGTTGGCGTTGGTGGGGGATGCGGACCGCGGCGGTGAGATTTTTATGATGAATTGCAGCACTTGCCATGGGGCCGATGCGGCGGGACGGGTGGGCCCTAGTTTGCAAGGGGTGAGCGATCGCAAGTCCAAGCGTCAACTGGTGGAGCAGGTGGTGAGCGGTAAAACACCGCCGATGCCCCAATTCCAACCGGGTCCCCAGGATATGGCAGATTTATTGGGATATCTACAGACTCTATAGCGGTAGCCGTTTGCGCCTGTATCGTCCGCGCCTGTGCTGTCTGCTGAGTGCTGCTTTGGGATGTTTGAAGTTGTGGTGAAGCTTCTATCAAGGGGGCGTGAAGTTCTTGAAGATTCGGTGAAACCTGGGATTGCGGCGAGTATTTGCCTGCTGGGCTTGATAAGGTTGGATTAACGAGCGGTGGACACATCTCTCCCATCGGAACCGCTCTTGATTAACACTCTCTTGCTCTCGAGATCTTTGCTCTCCCCATAACTCTCATGCTGACTTTCAATCACTTCAAAACTTTAGGTTTGGCTGCCGCTGCGACTTTGGCTTTGGCCCCTACTGCTAACGCATTTACCTTGCACGGTCCTTTGACCGCTCAAGAATTCGAAGATCGCAATGTGGAGGAGGCGATGTCTCCCGAGAGCCGTTGGGGCGATGGGGGACTGACCTCCGCGACCCATGAGGTGAATATCCACAATGGGGCGAATACTGCCACGTTCGATGAGAGTAATTTCCTCTGGGAAAATGGTGGTGTGGTGGATTTCTCAGTGGTGTTTGACGGCATCAATACCTTGACTTACACCGTGGGTGACACGGTTTTGGAAACCACCTCAGTGGAGCGTGATTTTTCGGATTTGTACCTGCGCACCACGGCTCGCCTAAATGGTTCCAGCATTGTTTTGCAGAACCTGACGTTTGATAATGGGGGCGCTTCGGAGTCGGTTTCGGATGTCTCTTCGGTTTGTACGTCACCTACAAATTGTGGCTTTTTCGATGCCAGCTATTTCCACATTGGCGATATCGATGGGGCTTTCGAGCTGACGGGTCAGTCGATTATGAGCTGGGATGAGAATATCGATCCGCCTAAGAATTCTCGGTTGGCGTACCAGGTGAAGCTGGTGTACGGCGAGGAGACGGTGGATGTGCCTGAGCCGGGAATGGTGCTGGGCTTGGCGGGTTTGGCCGTTGGGGCGATCGCTCGTCGTAAGAAGAATGATGCACCGGTTGCTTAGGGAAAGGTTTCTGGTGTGATTGTTTAGACCGGAAGATAGCTGGTCAGAAAGTTGCAAGGTTGATTATCGGTGGGGTGATGGCGACTCAGAAAGTTGCGATCGCCCCCTTTTTTTGGACCCCCGAGGTAGGGTGGATCGCCTAAGCTGTTTGCAAATGCTTGTCTTTTTGAAATGGTTTACCGAAGACGGACCAGGCTAATCGGTATTACGGGGCTCTTGGCTTTGGGAGTTGCGATCGTTCCGGTGGGTATGGATGCGATCGCCCAGGGACCAACCCTTAAACCGGCTGAACCGCCTCCTTTGACAACGCCCCTATCGGAAAAAATACCGACGATGGCGGCGTTGGAGGAAGCCTTAGGGCAACGGGATTGGCGACGGGCGGATGGGCTCACCTGGCGGATTTTGCATGGGGGGATGGAGAATCCCGATGGACGGCGGTTTAGGCAGTTTCCCTGTGATCGGTTACAGCAGGTTGATCGGGCGTGGCGGCGGGCCAGTGGCGATCGCTTTGGATTTTCGGTGCAGCGGGATCTTTGGGCTAGTTTGATGAATCGGTTGGGCGATCGCCATCGGACGCGGGATGAATTTGATCGGGCAGTGGGCTGGCGATCGGAATCGGAAACGACTTCGGAAACAGATCAGGCGATCGCGCCGGTGGGGCGTTGGCCGGAGGAGCGGCTTTGGTTGTCGGGGAATGTGTTGCGGTTTGGATGTGGGGATGCGGACTGTACGTTTGCGCGGACGGTGGTGGATGAAACGCGGCCTGCGCTGGAGTATATTTTTCCTCGACTCTCCCAGTGTCGGCTTGTAGGGAATTCAGGATCGTCGCCCCTATGATTCCATCTGTGACGCCATTGCAAAGTCGCGGTACTTTGGAGCTGAGCAATGGAGCGTAATTGCTGACGTTTTTAGTATTTGATGGCTAGGGGTAAGGACCATGGCAGAGCGATCGCCGTCCACGGAAACGACGTTGCAGGGGCAGTATCGGGGGTATGCGGTGCGGCTCAATATTGAATTGGTGGACCCGGCGACGGCGGCGGGGCGATCGCTGGATCCGGATGCGTTTGCTGATTTGGAGACGGTGGTGCAGCAGGCTCAGGCGCAGATTGATCGCCATATTGAATATGGGAAAATTGCGACCCAGTTTGAGGAGAGTTTTTTGGAGCCGTTGGTGTCTCAGGGTTTTAGTAAGGCGAAGATTGTGGATGCGATCGCCGATTTTGCTCAGCAGTCGAATTGGCCCAGCGATGTGGTGAAGAATTTAGAGTATGCGGCGGCGGCGCTCCAGGATCAGATGGGGGCGGATACGGTGGCGCCGGATTTTGAGGGGGATGTGATTACGGGGAGTCCGATTTCCCAGCGGCCGATGCCGTCCCCTGAGGCTTAGGCGCTATGGCCCAAGGGACGATGATGGGTGGGACTATTGCGGCGATCGCCACCGCGATTGTGCCCCAGCAGGGCAGTGTGGGGATTGTGCGGGTGTCGGGTCCGGAGGCTTGGGCGATCGCTCGGCAGATTTTCCAGGTGCCGGGGCAGCAGCCTTGGGAGAGCCATCGGGTGGTCTATGGGATGGTGGTGGATCCGGCGACTGCAATGGCGGTGGATGAGGCGCTGTTGATTTTGATGCAGGCCCCGCGCACGTTTACCCGGGAGGATGTGGTGGAGTTCCATTGCCATGGCGGCATGATGGTGGTCCAGCGGGTGTTGCAGTTGTGCTTGATCCAGGGGGCGCGGTTGGCCCAGCCGGGGGAGTTTACGATGCGGGCGTTTTTGAATGGGCGCATTGATCTCACCCAGGCGGAGAGTGTGGCGGATTTGGTGGGGGCGCAGTCTCCCCAGGCGGCACAGATGGCGTTGGCGGGGGTGCGGGGGAAGTTGGCGGAGCCGATTCGGGCGTTGCGATCGCGGTGTTTGGATGTGTTGGCGGAGGTGGAGGCGCGGATTGATTTTGCCGACGATTTGCCGCCGCTGGATGAAGACGGGGTGGCGCAGGAGTTGCGGGAGATTGGGGGGGCGATCACTCAGATTTTGAGCACGGCGGATCGGGGGGAGCTATTGCGCAGTGGGATTAAGGTGGCGATTGTCGGGCGTCCCAATGTGGGGAAGTCCAGTTTGCTGAATGCTTGGAGTCGGAGTGATCGCGCTATTGTGACCGATTTGCCGGGGACGACGCGGGATGTGGTGGAGTCGCGGTTGGTGGTGGGGGGAATTCCGGTGCAGGTGTTGGATACGGCGGGTATCCGGGAGACGGAGGATGTGGTGGAGAAAATTGGGGTGGCGCGATCGCGGGATGCGGCGTTGGAGGCGGATTTGGTGATTTTGGCGATCGATGGATCGGCGGGTTGGTGTGAGGAAGATGAGGCGATTTATCGGCAGGTGAGCGATCGACCCATGGTGGTGGTGATTAATAAGGTGGATTTGTTGGGGGCGGACGGGGAGAGAGACGTAAATTTGCCGGAGGGGGTGACAGAGGGGGCGATCGCGATCGTGGAGACGGCGGCGGCGAAGAATCAGGGTATTGATCAGTTGGAGACGGCGTTGATTGGGGCGGCGACGCGCCATCAAATTCAGGCGACGGATTTGGATTTGGCGATTAATCAACGGCAGGCGGCGGCCCTGACGCGGGCAAAGGCATCCTTGGAGCGGGTGGGGGAAACGCTGACCAACCAATTGCCGTTGGATTTCTGGACTATTGATCTGCGGGATGCGGTGTATGCTTTGGGTGAAATTACCGGCGAAGAGGTGACTGAGTCTGTCCTAGGACGGATTTTCAGTCGCTTTTGTATTGGTAAGTAATCGGTCAGTCTTAGAGCAAGCTGCCAATCCGTCGGTCACTCCCTGATTCCCCCTGTCCTATGCCCGCGTTAGATCCTGCCCAATGTCCCATTCCTCAGCTCATTGTTGGGCTGGGCAATCCTGAACCGAAATATGATCGCACTCGGCACAATATTGGGTTTGAGTTTGTGGATGAGTTGTCGACGGTGTGGGGGATTTCCCTGAGTAAAAACCAGCGATTCAATGGGCTCTATGGGGAAGGGCGGAGTCCTTTTGGCAAAATTCGCCTGCTGAAGCCCCTGACCTATATGAATCGGTCGGGGCAGTCGATCCGTGCGGTGGTGGACTGGTACAAGTTGGAGCCGGAGGCGGTGTTGGTGGTCTATGACGATATGGATTTGCCGTTGGGACGGCTGCGGCTGCGGGCTTCGGGCTCGGCGGGGGGGCATAACGGCATTAAATCGGCGATCGCCCATCTTGGGACTCAGAATTTTCCTCGGCTACGGCTGGGGATTGGCAAGCCTCGCCATTTCCAGGGTGAAACCGTGTCCCATGTGTTGGGACGGTTTGCCCCCGATGAGCAGGGGACGGTTCAGAAGGTGATGAAGCTTAGTTTGGATGCGACGGAAATGGCGTTGAAGTCGGGGATTGCGAAGTCCATGAGTCTGTTCAACAATCAGAATGTGGGCCCCGAACCCCCTAAGCCTGAGCCTAAACCGACCCAGGAAGATTACCTTGATAAATATCCCGACAAATGCCCCAATGCCTGACGGCTAACCTAAGTCCACGAACCCATCGGCAGAATGGACGGGGCATTTTTTTAAATCGCTAATTCAATAGCAAAGCTGGGCACAATTTGTCAGTTTTCGGTACAGTACGGTGGAATCCTCTACCTGTTAAGCGATTAGAAACTGTGTTGGATGTGAGTAGTTCGCGATCGCCCCGCACCACTGCCAATGTCCGTGTGACCCGCTGCTCCTGGACCGAGGGGCAAATTGTTGGTGAAGTGTCGGCGGGCTCTTTCAGTTGGCGATTCCGCTGGGATTTTAGCCGTGATCAGTTAGTGATAGAACCGTCCTTGGGGCGGGCGCTAATTCAAGATCCCCTGGGTCGATTTCTGGAAGCCAATGATTATCAACTGGAATCTGGAGGGGATTATTCGTTCACCATCCGCGCCAAATTCTAGGGGCTGTGGTCTATAGTTTGCAAGGCATTGAAGGGCTGTGGTTCCTAACTACAGTTTGAAGTGCTTTTTGACGGCGCGCAGGGTTTTGTACATGTCTGGCAGGCGACGGATCATGGCCGAACTTTTTAGCCATTCCTTATTGGGTACGGCTGGATAACCCGACAAGACTTGCCCCGGCTGGGAGTTGCTATGAACACCGGTTTTGGAGGAGGCGATCGTTCCTTTGGCGAGCTTGACGCGATTGGCGACGCCGACCTGTCCCGCCAAAATGACCCCGTCCTCAAGCTCGACCCCGCCGGCTAAGCCGGTTTGGGCGGCGATCGCGCAGTTTCGCCCGATGGTGCAGCCGTGGCCGATGTGGACCATGTTGTCTAGCTTGGTATTGCTGCCTACGCGGGTTTCTCCGAGGGCTGGACGGTCGATCGCACTGTTACAGCCCACTTCCACCGCATCGTCTAAAACTACTCGCCCGGTTTGTTCTAGCTTGACCCATCCTTTGGCGGTGGGTACAAATCCGAATCCTTCGCCACCAATGATGGCACCGCTGTGGATGACGCACTGTTTGCCAATCTGCGATCGCTCTTCGATGACGCAGCCGCTGTGCAGGACCGTTCCTGCGCCGATGGTGACGCCGGGGTAGACCGTCACATTGGCATGGATTTTGGCGCCGTCTTCAATCACGGCATTCCCCTGGATAACGCTATGGGCGGCGATCGCGACCCCTTCACCGATGGTTGCAGCGGGGTCGATGACGGCGGTGGGATGGATGCCGGGGGCGGGGTGGAAGGGTTGATAGAAGAGGGTGACGGCTTGGGCAAAGAGCAGTTTGGGGGTGGGAGAGGCGATCCAGGCGAGTCCGCGATCGCTGGCCGATTGCTGCACGGTTTCATCCATCGGCAGGATCACCGCGCTCGCTGCTGTGGTGTCTAATCCCTTTGCCTTGGCTGCATTTTCGACGTAGGTGAGTTGCCCGGCGATCGCGCTATCTAATGCCCCAATCCCGTTAATCTCCGGGTTGTTGCCGGCGCTGTGGGGGATGGTGCCTGCTTCTGGGGCGATCGTCTGTAGCTGCTCCACCAACGCTAAAAATTTCATAGCCCTCTATTGCCCCCTGGCGGTAAATTCCCCTAGCCTAAATTTTTTCCAACATCCCATAAAACCACTCAAACGCCCAGTCTGTCCTGGTTTTGTGCCCTATCCGGTTCCGTCCCTGTCTCCGCTGCACTATTTAGTATGGAATCGTGACTCCAAGCTTGCTGCACCTCTACCGTTTTTAGGTCGCTTTGGGGCGGCAGCGTTTGCCCCGTTTGGATCCTTGTATTGTTTGGCATATTGTTTGGCTATTTTTGATGAGCGGCAAAACCATGCAGCCCACGGCTTCAAGTCCCATCGCCCAATCTACCCGGCGACAGATTTCTATTGGGGTCAAAATTTTTGGCATTGCCGCCAGTATGCTCGGGTTGCTGGTGGTGGTGGTGTATGTGTCGTCTAATCGGCTGCGGCGGGTGAGCGAGGAAATTGGGGCGCTGGCGGATTATATTGTCCCCCTGACTAATACGGTGGCGGCGGTGGATGTCCATGCCCTGGAACAGGAGGTGCTGTTTGAGCGGATATTGAAGCACCACGGGGTGGATCCGGTGGATCGGGGGCTGATCCAGACGGAAGTGGCGGAGTTTGATCGCCGAACTGAAGAGGTGGAGAAGGAGTTTGAGACCATTGAATCCCTTGCGGATCGGGCGTTGGTGCAAATTACGGATGAGGGGAATCGGGAAGAGTTGCAGGGGTTGCTGGCCCGTTTGGCGCTGGTGGAGCAGGAGGTGTTGGCGTTTCAGACGGAGGCGCGGGCGGTGCTTCAGGCGTTGGACGGGGGCGGACAGTTGGCGGATCCGGCGATCGCCGAGGGATTGCGGCGGTTAGCGGCGGAAGAAGAAAAGTTTAATCGCAGTATTGAGCGAATTTTGTTGGATTTTGAGGAGTTTACGGTGGCGGCGGCCCAGCGGGGGCAGGCCCATCAAACCACGGTGCAGCAGTTAAGTATTTCTGTGGCGGTGTTGGCGACGGTGATTGGGGGGCTGTTTGCTTGGTTTGTGTCGTTGGGGTTGGTGCGGCCGGTGCGGCAGATGACGCGGAAAATTGGAGATCTGCAAGACGGGGATTTTCAGGTGGAAATGAAAGTGTCCAGTCGGGATGAGTTGGCGACGTTGGCGGCGGCGTTTAATCACATGGTGGGGGAGCTGAAGGTTAAGGCGGCGCTGGAGGAAACGTTTGGTAAGTATGTTGATCGCCGGGTGGTGCAGCGGTTGTTGGCGGATGCGACGGAGACCAATACGGCGGGCGATCGCCAGGTGATGACGGTGTGTTTTGCGGATGTGGTGGGGCTGGAGGCGGTGTTGGAGCAGTTGCCGCCGGAGCCTCGGGTTGCTTTGGCGAATGATTATTTCAATTTGATGGCGTCTCCGATTACGGAGCGGTTAGGGACCCTGGATAAGTTTATTGGCACCATGTTGATGGCGTTTTGGGGACCGCCGTTTGCGGGGACTCAGGAGCATGCTCAGCGCGCCTGTGACGCGGCGTTGGCCCAGCGTAATCAGTTCATGGC
>CAZZMD010000017.1:0-71990 GCA_964655355.1 uncultured bacterium | reverse complement strand
TGGTGCCGGTGAGCCAGCCACCCAATGCCAAGAAGGCACAGGGGAATAGCAGGATGCCGGACCAGCCCACAAAGACGAACCGGTCGCGCTTGAGCCAGTCGTCGAGGGCGTCGAACCACCCGCGCTCCGCTGGCACGCGTCCAACTGCGATGGTCATTAACTCAAATCCTCTCGAACTTGTCTGAAATTTATAGCCATGACCACCCAACGGTAAAGCTGGGTGGGGGGATGACAATTTAGGAAAAATGCCCGTTAAGCCAAAGGCTCAACTGTTATGGACAATTAATTTTTCTTAACCTACCACACCTGCTTGGGAGCTGCATGAGCCACCCCCACAAGGCCGGCGATCGCGTCCCTGGGCTGAGGGGAGGTGAAGTTGGTGTTTGAATAGACTCTATGATAATGCCTTAGCAATCCGATACAGATATTCTCATATGCTTTAATCTTTTCTTCCACTTGATCTTTCCCTTGCTTTGGCGGGCGATCGCCCCGAAATGTCGCCCAAGGGGGAAGGGAATGTTGGATACTAAGGGCTAATGAAAACCGGGGACGGCTGGTCGAGATTGAATATCGGTTAGCCTGCGGTGGCACTGCCGCCTTCGTCCCTATAAAAATATTGAGTTACATCACCTCGGATACCCTCGCCATGACTGTTTCTGCTCCCCCCGATAACGATCAGGTTCTGCGTCAGGAAATTGTCGGCTCTCGCCGGTTGAGTAATTATTTTTGGGCGATCGTGGTGACGATGGGGGCGTCCGGCTTTTTCCTGTCCAGCCTGTCGAGCTATCTCCAGGTGAATTTGCTGGTGGTGTCCGATGCGACGCGCCTGATTTTTGTCCCCCAGGGACTGGTGATGGGGTTCTATGGCACGGCGGGGTTGCTGTTGGCGACCTACCTATGGCTCGCGATTAAGTGGGATGTGGGCGGTGGCTATAATCTCTTCGACCGCAAAGCAAAGCAGGTGACGCTCCTTCGTCAGGGATATCCGGGCAAGAATCGCAAGGTGGAGTTGTCCTATGACATGGATGATGTGGTGGCGGTTCGGATTGAAATTAAGGAAGGGCTGAATCCTAAGCGGGCGCTTTACCTGCGGGTGAAGGGGCGGGGGGATTTGCCGTTGACTCGGGTGGGACAGCCCTTGAGTCTGTCGACCCTGGAGGATCAGGGGGCTGAGTTGGCTCGGTTTTTGGATGTGCCTTTGGAAGGGCTATAGACGCTAGGGTTTAGACGCTAGGGGCTATCTGATTTACGGCCGTTTAATTGCATTTATTCAGTTGCGTTCAATAACGGCGTTCAATTTCGTTTGCTGTGGTATTTGGAGAGGGAAGGCGATGGCGACGATGAAGCGAGGATGGCGCATGGTGGGGGCGATCGCTGTGGTTCTGACCCTTGTGCTTGGGTTGGTGTCCTGTGGCGCTAGCTCGGTGGATGAGGTGGCAACGGATGTGGATGATGCCACGACGGTGGCGTCCCCGGCTGCTGCGACCCCGCCAGAGGGATTTGCGGCGGATTTGCCTCGCTTGAATGGGGAGGCAACGGTGGTGCTAACGGTGAAGGAAGCGCCTATTACCATCGTGGTTAATGGGGAGGCGGCACCGATTACGGCGGGTAATTTTGTGGATCTGGTCCAGCGCAAGGTGTACGACGGGACGGTGTTTCATCGGGTGGTACGTCAGCCGACCCCGTTTGTGGTCCAGGGGGGCGACCCTCAAAGTACGGATCCCAGCGTGCCCCCGCAAGCGTTGGGGACGGGGAGTTATCGCGATCCTCAAACCGGTAAGGTGCGCTTGATTCCCTTGGAGATTTTGCCGGAGGGGGCGGATGTGCCGGTCTATAGCGCCACTTTTGAACAGGCTCGAATTGCTGAGTCGCCGGCTTTGGCCCACACCCGGGGCGCGGTGGCGATGGCCCGATCGCCGGCTCCCGATTCGGCGTCGGCGCAGTTCTATATTGCCCTGGCGGATTTGACCCCCCTGGATGGCGCTTATGCGGTGTTTGGCTATGTGACCGAGGGGATGGAGGTGGTGGATACCATTGAGATGGGCGATCGCATTGAGTCAGCGGTGGTGACGGCGGGTGCGGAAAATTTCCAGGCTCCGACGGCGGAATAGGCTGCTGCGACTGCCATGATGGGAATGTCAGCGGAGTCCAGTGTGGAGTCCATCATGGAGCCGGCCATGGAGTCGACTGTGGAGCCAATTGTGATTACGGGGCTGGGGGTGACGACGGCCCTGGGCGATCGCGACCAGTCCTGGCGTCGATTGGTGGTGGGGGAGAGTGCCCTGGCGATGCGGCAGCCGTTTCCCCAGTTCCCGGTCTATCCGTTGGCGATGATTGGACAGTTTCCCGTGGCGTTGGAATCCCTGGTCTTTCAGACTGCTCAGGCGGCCCTGGCCGATGCTGATTTGTTGTCCCCCGCCGCCCAGGTCCAGGAACCGTTGCGGACGGGGGTGGTGGTGGGATCGAGCCGCAGTTTTCAGGGCGCATTGGAGCGGCTGTGCGATCTCCCCTTGGGGGAGGAAGCTGTGGCGGATGGGGCTGAATTTCTGGGTCGGGCTTTTCTACGGGCTTTGCCACAACAGAGCGCGATCGCCACGGCTCAGCAATTTGGCATTCAGGGACCGGTGTCGGCTCCCATGGCGGCCTGCGCGACCGGGATTTGGGCGATCGCCCAAGGGATATTGCTATTGCGATCGGGGCAATGTGATCAGGTCTTGGTGGTGACGGCGGATTCCCCGATTACGCCCCTGTGTCTGGCGGGGTTCGGACGATTGAAAGCCCTGGCAAGGGATGGGGTGTTTCCGTTTGATTGCGATCGCCAAGGGCTGGCGCTGGGGGAGGGGGCTGCGGCGTTTGTGCTGGAGACCGAAAGCCACGCGGCCCAACGGCAGATAAAGCCCTATGGCCGCATTCTGGGGCTGGGATTGACGGCGGATGCCACCCATATGACGGCCCCCGATGAGAGTATTTCCGGTGTCAGCCGGGCGTTGCAGCAGTGTTTATTGTTCCGAGAGGCGGGAAGGCGATCGCCCTCGTCCTCGCCCTCGGCTTCGTCCCCTGAGCGCCCTAAGATTGGCTATATCCATGCCCACGGCACGGCGACCCGACGGAACGATATCCAGGAAGCGGCCGTGATTCAGCGCTACTTTCCCGAGGGCGTCCCCGTAAGTTCCACGAAGGGGGCAACTGGCCATACCCTGGGGGCGTCGGGGGGGTTAGGCGTCGCCTGGAGTTTGCTCGCCCTACGCCATCAGCAATTGCCCCCCTGTACGGGGCTTCGGCGGGCGGATTTTGATTTGGATTTTGTAAGGGCTGGCCGGACTCAGCTTCGGACTCCTTTGGAGGCGGTCCTGTGCCTAGCCTTTGGATTTGGGGGGCAAAATACAGCGATCGCCCTCGGGCAGGCCTAGGGCGATCGCTGATCCTCAAATCTAAAAATCTAAATCTCAGAACTTGGGATTAACCCCTTAAATTGCCGTATCTCCCATGCCCGCATCCGCGGCAATGTTGTCGCCGCCGAGCTGTGCCTCTGGGGTCAGACCGGGGGGAATGGTCTTCGGCTCCGACTGGGCTTGATAGTTCCGCACTGCCCCGTCGCTCTGCACCAAATCGGTCACCGCTTCATTCAGGGCCTTGGGATCCATAAAGATCACCTTAGAATTGGGGCTTTCGCTGATCTTCTGATTGGCATCAACATAGCGCTGGGCCACCAAAAATTGCACCACCTGTTGCAGCACTTCGCTGTTGACTGGCTGCCCCTGAAGGGCGGCGGAGATCAGCTGGGTTGCCTGCACAATGCCCTCGGCTTCGGCGATCGCGGCGCGCTTCCGGCCCTCTGCCTCGGCGATCGCTGCTTCCCGATCCCCTTCCGCCTTTTGCAACGACGCTCGACGATTACTCTCCGCCTCTTTCTCCAGGCGAATCGCCTCATCCAGCTCCAGGGGACGCTTAATCTCTTGGATGACCACCCGCAGGACCTTAATGCCCCAGGTTTCCGTTACCTCATCCAACCGCTCCAGCAGCAGACGACCGATGCTCTCAATTTGGGAAAAGGTCTGCGCCAAATCCACCTGTCCAAACAGCGCCCGAATCTCCGACAACACCAGATTATTCAGCGCCTCGGAGAGGTCATCAACGTTGTAATAGGCCGACTTCAGATCCACAATCTGCCAGTAAACCGCCGCATCCACCTCGATTTTGAGTTCATCGCGGGTAATCACCGACTGCTGCTGAATATCCGTCGTCCGTTCCCGGACGCTTTCTACGATGATGGAATCGATAAAGGGGACCACGAAATTGAGTCCGGGATCCAGTAGACGATGGAAGCGCCCCAAGCGCTCTACCAATGCCCGGTTTCCCTGTTCAATCACCCGTGCCGAACTGGCTAGATAAATAGCCAATGTTAAAAGGGCAACGAGCAAAGCCAGTGCGATATTCACCCAAAATCCTCCCGAAACACCACCGTAGGTAAGATCATTTCAATGCCGGCGCGCTCCGTCGGCGCGCTTCGTCGGCGCGTTTCGCTAACCGCTGGACTCCCCTAGGAGAGGTCGGTAGCGCCATCCCTGCTTGGAACTGCCTCCTAGGATTGACTGCCCTGGGTTAGCCGCCGATACTGGATCGCCTAATGTTCTCAGCTATCTCTGTTGTACCGGTTCAGGGGCAGAGCCGCTAGCTTTCTCCTTGTATTGGGGCAAATTTTGGGTATCAACCCGAACCTTGGCTAGGGTTTTAGAGGGGCTTAGGGCAGGGATTTATCCCTGGCTTGGGGGAGAATCTGTTGTGCTGCGCGCTGCCTGGAGACGGTCTAGGGTGTCTACAAAATCGCGAATGCCTTGGAACTGACGATACACCGAGGCAAACCGGATATAAGCTACTTCACTGACCCCCTGGAGTTGCAGTAGCACCAGCTCCCCCAGCTCACGGCTCTGGACCTCCCGGGCCGATCGCTGTTGCAGCTCTGATTCAATCTCATCCACCATGGCTTCGAGCTGCTGGGCGGTAATTCCCGTTTTCTCGCAGGCGCGAATCATACCCCGCAGCAATTTGGACCGGGCGAAGGATTCGCGATCGCCATTCCCTTTGACCACCACAATGGGAATAAATTCAATGCGTTCATAGGTCGTGAAGCGGCGTCCACAGTTCAGACATTGCCGCCGCCGCCGCACACTCTTGCCCGACTCCGCTGCCCTCGATTCAAGCACTCGACTGTCCGTATGCTGGCAAAACGGGCACTGCATAGGAGATACATCTCGACGGTGGGTCGAGGGACAGGGAAAACATAATGTTAGCCCCCCGCTCTGGAAAAAGCGACTGGAGGCTAGAAATGATTCATTGATCAGCCGAGATCAGCTAATGCGTTGATCTGATGCATTGATCAGCCAATGTAATCAGCTAATATTATTTGCCGATTTTCGGGGGATCCCGGAAGGCGATCGCAAAGAACAAAGTGCCAAGCGCCAAGGCGAGAATCAGGATATAAGCTGCTGCTTCCATGGGTCGTAAGTCCTATGTCAACGATGGAAAGGTATGAGCCATAGTCTATCAAGATGAGGCAGTCAACGGACCGATGAATTTATACACCGCAATGGTTCTAGGGACCGTATCTAAACCGGAACGAGTCAATAACTTGCCCTAAATTGACCCAACAAAAAACCGATGCTCCCTTAGGAACACCGGTTTTTTTTAAACATGTCGCGTTACGTCGCGCTATGTCGCGTTCAGGATATCTCTCAGGGACTAGGGCAATGACTTAGCGATCGCCTCGTCGTCACGCCTAACCCCGATGAAAAGCCCTGATGCAAGCAGAGATTACTGCTGCACTTCGTTACGGCGGGTGCTCTTATCACCCACTTTCAAGAAGGCACCCCACTCCACCTGCTCGACCATATCCTCTTCCACACCGGCAAACACGTCGCGGAACAGGGTCCGGGAACCGTGCCAGATGTGACCAAAGAAGAACAGAAGCGCAAAGACAGCGTGACCAAAGGTAAACCAACCGCGAGGACTGGTCCGGAATACACCGTCAGACTCCAGGGTCTCCAGATCGAAGGCGAAGGGCTCACCCAACTGGGCTTGGCGCGCCCAACGCTTGACGTCAGCGGGATTGGTGAAGACTTCACCACCACGCTCACCACCGTAGACCGCAACCGTAACACCGGTTTGCTCCACACTCTGACGAGACTCAGCCCGACGGAACGGAATGTCGGCGCGAACAACGCCATCCTCATCCCGAAGAATCAGGGGGAAGTTCTCGAAGAAGTTGGGCAGGCGGGTAACGGTCAGCTCACGACCTTCACCATCGGTGAAGACCGGGTGACCTTGCCAACCCTGGGCAATACCGTCGCCACTTACCATGGCACCGGTGCGGAACAGACCGCCTTTAGCGGGGCTGTTGCCGACATAGTCGTAAAACGCCAGCTTGTCAGGGATGGTTGCCCAAGCGTCCTGCAGGCTGCTGCCGCTGGCAACTTCCGCCTGGACGCGACGGTCAATTTCCTCTTGGAAATAGCTGCTATCCCACTGATAGCGAGTCGGACCAAACAGTTCGATGGGGGTGGCTGCGTTGCCGTACCACATGGTTCCCGCCACGACAAAGGCAGCGAAGAACACAGCGGCGATACTGCTGGACAGCACGGTCTCAATGTTACCCATCCGCAGCGCTTTGTAGAGGCGCTCGGGGGGGCGAACACTGAGGTGGAACAGACCAGCGATGATCCCGACAATACCGGCAGCGATGTGGTGGGCCACAATACCGCCTGGATTGAAGGGGTTAAAGCCCGCAGGACCCCATTCCGGTGCCACCGCTTGGACGTGACCGGTCAATCCATAGGGATCGGAGACCCACATGCCGGGGCCCCACAGACCGGTGAGGTGGAAGGCTCCAAAGCCGAAGCAAAGAAGACCAGAGAGGAACAAATGAATTCCAAACATTTTGGGCAAGTCCAAAGCGGGCTCGCCGGTACGGGGATCGGTGAACAGTTCCAAATCCCAGTAGACCCAGTGCCAGACGGCTGCCAAGAACAGCAGGCCGGACAAAACGATGTGGGCGGTTGCGACACCTTCGAAGCTCCAGAAACCGACGTCGGTTACGGATTCGCCAGTGATACTCCAGCCACCCCAAGATTTATCAACGCCCAAACGAGCCATGAACGGTAGGACGAACATGCCCTGACGCCACATGGGGTTCAGAACCATGTCGCTGGGGTCGAAGTTTGCAAGTTCATAGAGCGCCATGGAGCCAGCCCAGCCGGCTACCAAAGCGGTATGCATTAGGTGAACGGCAATCAGTCGTCCGGGGTCATTCAGGACGACTGTATGCACTCGATACCAGGGTAGTCCCATTGACTACGCGCCTCCTCAGTCAGTGATTGGTATGCGTGCGGTGCTAGGGGCTATCAACTCAATCTGATTACACCAAGTTGGCCAATCTGAGTGATAAGTTTGAATGCCCTAAGCCATGTGTCTTATATAAAAATCCACAAAGGCAGTTATTTAGGAAAGTGTAACGAGTCCCCAGACTGAGCGCAAGATTATCGCCATGGGGGACGGTGGTGGGAATTTCGGGAATTTTATAGATGGGATCCACGGGAGGGGGCGATCGCCGGGCTAAGTTGACCTAGGTTTCACCGGGAGTCTCTTGGAATGCGGCATGGCTTTGGTCGAGGCGGTCGATGACTTGATTGGCGTCCATGAGCCGTTTTAGGACGACTTGCCCGATCGCTTGGGAAGGAATGTCGGCGGTGTCCATGGGCTTCACCTCGAGCATGACCACTTCCTCTTCGGCCCGGTATAGCCATAGGACTTCCCCTTTCTCTACTAGGGAAACGCTCATGCGATCAATGGTGGGCGATCGCCGCCAGGCCAGGTCATTCCAAAGGCCGTCGGTACTCCAAACTCGGCCAATGCTCCATCCCTCGGATAGGAAAAAGTATTTCATGGGGGTGTTGTGGGGGCTCCGTTGCGATCGCATTGCGCGGGTGCATTATCGCTGAAATTCATCCCGATGGTGCATCCCCGATGGTGCGTCTATCTTGCATTTATCTCGGGGCTGCCTTTCGGTGCATTCTCTCGGTAGAGTCTCGCGGTGGAGACGGCGGGCTTAGGGTTGCGGGGCGGGACGGGGGGCGACGGGGGCAGCAGGATTATTGGGCGGCGGAGTCGTTGGGGGGGCACCCAGGGCTTCTACGCCTTGGGGGCATAGCTCAGCCGGGGGGACGGTCTCGGCCACGGGACGGGCGATCGCCCTCAGGACGGATGCTTCGATCCAGCCGACGGCCGGGGGTTCCGACTGGGGAGAGGCAGGAGATACAGAGACACCGGGGGATAGGGACACGGCGGGGGTACAGATGCTGACGCGGACCCAACTTTCCCCGTCCAGGCTGGTGCTGTCCTGGGTATTGGTAATGTCGCTGATGATCAGGGTATTTGCGCCCCCGAGGCGGACGTTGATTGGGGCATCGGTGCGGGGGCGGGTCCGAAGGGTGGGCGTGACATTGGCGGGGAGGGGGGCGTCAAGGGTCAGAATCTGTCCCTGGGTGAAGGGTTGAGCGGGGGATAGTGGGGAGGGCGATGCGATCGGGCTGGGGGGGGTGGACGGTGCCGGCGGCGTGGAACGGTTGGCGTCGATTAGGTTGCGCAGGGTCGGCCACAACAGGGCGATCAGTAGACCGGTGGCGATGAGGGCGATCGCGATGGGCAGGGGCGATCGCGAGGGGGGGGAGACGGCGGGGCTCCCGGTTTGGAGGCTGGTGGTGGGCGATCGCCCGGCGATGGGTTTAACGGGTGTCTGGTCGGGGGTGCCGCTTGGGGCGGGCGATGGCGGGGAAATGCTGTCCTCTCCCGATGGGGCTAAGGCGGTGGCGGCGGCGGACATAAAGGCGTCCGGTAGGGTTAATGGGATTTGCACTTCCTGGTGCTGAGCCAGGTGGCCGCGACTGTAGACCAGGGCAACGGTGGCATTGTCATGGCCGTTGACGTGGTTCGCCAGTTGGATAATGCGCTCCGCCATTTGAGCCAGGGTGAGCCCCTGTTGGAATAACTCGTAAATATCTGAGGCGTGGCGCTCCACAAAATCAAAGTCGCTGACCCCGTCGGAGCACAGCAGTAGCAAACAGTTTTCATCCAACACCAGGGGGCGAATGCCCGGTGAAAGATATTCCGATGAGCCCATGCCCAGGGCTTGAACCAGGGCTCCACCGCTGGCGGCCTGGGACATATCTCGATAGAACCCATAGCCCAATCGCACTTCCCGCGAGGCGAGGTCATCATCGGAAGTAATTTGATGGCAGCCGGTGGGGGTCAGGCGATAAATGCGGCTGTCCCCCAGGCTGGCCGCATGGAGCAGTCGCCCCTGTTGCAGGGTAACGACGGCGGTGGTGCCCATGCGGTGGCGATCCTCGCGGGCTTCTTGATCGTTGCGTTGGGAGATTTGATGATTGGCATCCAGAAAACTTTGTTTTAGGAGGCTGGCGGTGGTGGTCCCGGGGGGTAGGGTCGGATTTTTCAGTAAGCGTCCGAGCTGCGTCTCAAAGGTTTTGATGGCCGACAGGGAGGCGACTTCCCCGGCGTCGTGACCCCCGAGTCCATCACAGACGACCGCTAGGGTGCGATCGCTGGGGGGGGTGGCCGCCTGGTCCGACTCAGGATAGCAGGCGTCTTCATTGCGATCGCGGCTGGGACCGGGGTCGGTATGGGCGGCGACAATGCTATTGCAGGGGGGTTGGGCGGCGGACCATTGGATGATCCAGTCCTGCAAAATTTGGGCGATCGCGCTGCCACTTTTGTCCTCCCCCATCAGCCCCCCCAGGAGTTGCTTCAGGGCGGTGATCACGGAGGGATTGGCCTTGTCGCCCCAGCCAACCCACTCCCGCACGAGATCGATGGTTCTTAAGGGTCGGTCAGAGGGACGATAGTCCAGGGACAACAGCCGGATCCAACCGCCTTCCACCCTTAATTTGTGAGCATCCATTAGGGTTTTTTCGCACTGGAGCTGTTTGAGGGGATCCCAGAGCTGAGCGATTTGATAGAGCCAATTCAACTGCCGTAGGGCTGTCGCCTGACTCCACTCTTGGCGGATTGAAGGGAGGCGATGATCCCCCGTGAGGGTGACCGGTGCCCCTTCCAAAAGGAGGCGCGATCGCTTGTCTACGAGCACTTGACCGTAGGGGATAGGCACCTGGGGGCGATGGTCGAAGAGTCGGAGATAGGTGGCGACGGACACCGGTATTTCGTCGGGGGCGTCTGGCACGAGGCCGGGTTTATGGTCCACCAAAACCCCTTTGCCATGCCAAGCATAGCGATCGCCCACTAGGGCATTGCCTCTGGGGCCGGACCAATTTTCTAGCTCCGGTGCATAGAGCACGATGTGGGGCAGCCGAGTCCGACAGGCATGGCAGAAGGATTGCCCGACGGGGTTGACCGCTTGGCAGGTGGGATTCGGACAAATTAAATCGCTCGGGGACGCTGACTGCATTGCAGGGGGACGACGAAAGGGGAAGAGTGCCCGAGGAGGGAGATGGCTAGGGCAATTGGGGAAAATCCGTAGCTTCCGTAACTATCGTGACTGTAGCTTAAATCTCCGATAGCTTAAATCCCTGACCCGACCTCAGGAGCGGGGGGGATTGACCCTGGGGGCAGGGCGAGACAGGAGGAGCCTTGAGCCATTTGCCGTTAGGGCTGCCGTTGGAGTGTGGGAAGGCGGGCGATCGCCGTTTACTCATCTGTTTACCAATCTTTGTCATTCTGCCGGGGCATCCCGCTGGTTTTGCCGCCTTGGGAAGGGGAGATCCAATGTCTCGGCAAGGTTTGCCCCCCACTGCCAAGCTTGATCGTTGTCAGCCGTGTCATCTACTCCATCTATCTGTCGGAGTGGGGTGAGGAGTTGGTGGGCGATCGCTAGTTCGGCGGGTAAATCGGGAATGGTGCCGTGGTCGAGAAGGGCTTTGCCTAGGGCGATCGCGGCCTCCACCCCCAGGATTAGGATGATGCGGTCTTCTGCTGAGGTTTGGGACTCGGACCAGTCAGCGGCGGCGAGGGCGCCAAAGATAGGGGGGATGGCCGGCCAGAGTTCCCCCAGGGTTAACCAGTCCGATGTCTCGCGGTGGGTTCGGTATAGTCGCAGAATTAGCCCTAGTCTGTCGGTTGCTATCGGTGACGAATTGCTATTTAGGGCGCTACGGATTTGGGATGTTTCTAGCAGGGGCCAGAGACGGAAAAGTGTCTCAGTCTCTTGAATTCTTTGGAGCGCTGATTTTTGAGGGGTTACGTCTCCTTCCCCCCAGACTTGGCCGCGGGGATGGTAGTCATTGGCGGCGGTCCAAGGGGGAAAGGCGATCGCCAGGGATCCCAATCGATTTAAACCATTGACTTTCCAGAGGTCTGGAATTTTAGTTTGGGCCAGGATGGGTTGTTGCCAGTCATCAATGGCTGTACGCCAGGCATCGTAGTGTTTCAGGGCGGTACGGGCCATATACCAGGCGCTCTGGCCATCCCGCCCAAAAAAATCTGTCGCGCGATAGGGCGCTGCTCCCAACGCTTCGGTGCTTAGGGCGGACGTGGGTAAATCCCAGCTCACAATAAAAGGTATGGTGCGGCTGCGACCCGGGCGGACGGTGAATCGAACGGCGATCGCTGCCCCTACCCGTTCCCCGGGAGCGGTTGGTGTTTCTCCGTTTTCATTGCCTAGGGAGCCATCGGTTGCAAAGTCGTCCCAAAGGTCACTGCCATCCCCATCCGGCCGCCATTGGGTGTGGTAAAACACTTCCACCGCCGGATTTTCAACGGTGACGATCGCCCATTGCCCCTGGTTGATTGGCGGCGGTTGCTGGGTGGCGAGATATCCATCTGTCCCCAGGGCTTGGGCATTCATCAACGTACAACCCACCCGAAAAAAGTCTTCAACCCATCGATTGAAATTGCCGCCGGTGGCATTAAACGTCAGGGTCGGATCGTCGGGGGAGTCGCTTGGGCATGAATCCAGTAAATTCTCCCAGCTCAACATCACGCTTAGGGTGACGGGGCGATCGCTGGGATTGTGGAATCGCCATTCAAATATTCCGACGGGATAGCTGGTCTCTTGATAATTCCCCGCCAAGATGGGTGAAAATTGCTCGCACGCCATCTGACTCTGAAAAATGCCGTCGTAGCGATACCAGGTGCGGGGATAAAGATGATGAACGGTCGCCGAGGGCAATTGATCCTGATCGTTCCCACGGGGATACCATTGCCACTGCCCTAAGGTCCCATCCTCGGGGGCAGTGCCTAAGCCGTAGGCGATCGCCGCTTCTCCTTCGACGTGCTCAAAGATGGCAAATTGGCAGCCGGAAATAGGCGTCAGGGGGGACGACGGTTGGCCAGGGGAGGGCGGTGTCTGAAACGTAAAAAGGCCCTGGGGCGATCGCGCCATCCAAGCCACGCCAAACCCCCCTAGGGGAAATTGCGGGTCGGACGCTTCGGCGTTGTTCCCGGCGGCGGAATCTGTCCTTGGATAGGTGGATGCGATCGCTGGAATTGTCACTCCTGGAATCGGCGATAAAGCATCCGGACCCAGTCCGTTTTTCTCGCTTCCTGTACCGATTTCCGACATTGATTTGATCCTCCCCGACAGGACAATGGGCAGCCTCCCCCATCAATTTACCCATCCCCTAAGGAGAGACTGCCCCCAATTGCCGCCAAAAATACTAACGAATTGCTCCGGATCTTGAAGATGACACGTTACAACTGAATAGAGTTCGATAAGTTTTCGACCGATTTTCGACAAAATTTCGATAAATTATTGGATGGCACGTCCATTCAGAATTGGGTTATTCGGCGAGGCACCTTCCCATGGAAACATTGGCTTATCCCCACATGACGTTAGCCTATGCCCCCCAAAGCGATCCTCCTGAGGCGATCGCTCTGGCGGTTGCGGTGGATGCGTTGTCGGATACTTTGCCGGATACGATGACCCGTTGGTTTGACTGGGTTCAGGGCGATACCCCCGCCACCCTATCCAGTGCGGGATGGATGGCATTGCTATCGACGGCGATCGCCACGGGAACCTGGATGGTCAACACGGCGGCGATCGCCCAAACGACCGGTATGCCCGGCAACAGCGGCGTCAGCTTCACGGAAACTACCGCTGCCCCTGCCCCCCAGCCCGCTGCAGCCACCGAAGCAGAAGACTCAGACTCGGGGGGACTCAAGCCTCTCCCCCAATTCGAAATTGACCGCAATCCGCCGCAATCGTTTGCCCAATGGTTCAATGACCTCTCCGGGGGATTCCTCGCGGGGGATGGCAATTTCCGGGAAGACGTGCGCAAGCCGGCTAATCCGGAGGCATTGCCCCAGCAGAATAATCAGCAAAATAATGCCCCCCCTGCGGCGACGTTTGGGGTGCCTGTTAACCCCACCATTCGCTCTGCCGGCCCAAGACCGGTTACCAGTGGCCGCCTCCTGCGCTACGGGATGCGATCGGCTGAGGTGGGCCAGCTCCAAACCCAATTGCGAAGCCTTGGCTTCTTCCAGGGCCGCAGCGATGGCAACTTTGGCAACAATACCCTCAACGCCGTCAAAGCCTTCCAGCAAAGCCGCGGTCTGGCCAGTGATGGCGTTGTCGGACCCAATACCCGCGCTGCCCTCTATGAAGGGGCCGGCAGCGGCGGTGCTCCCATTGCCCAAACCCGTGCGGTTCCTCAGGCAGTTCCCCAACCGGTAATTAATCGCACCCGCGATGTTCCCGCGCCGACCACGGGATCCATTTGCGATCGCTACTACACCCGCATTGGCCACCGTGACGTGAAAGGCGCTGGTTCGAGTGCGGGCGCGGGCGGCTGCCGTATCCCCTGCGTCGGCAACAAAAATCAAAATGTCGTTGCCCTGCAAAATCGCCTAAAAACCCTCGGCTATTTCAATTTCCGCAGCACGGGCTATTACGGTCCCATCACCCATAACGCTGTCGTGCGTTTCCAACGGGCTAATGGACTGCGCCCCGATGGCGTTGCGGGTCCCCTCACCAAGCGGGCCCTGGGATTGAATTTCTAGTGTAATTTTCTAGGGCGAATTTCTAGGGCGATCGCCACCCATCCAACAATCTCCACAAAAAAAGCGGAATGAAGAGTAAGGACATCTCCCCGCTTCATGCCGCTTTTTCTTGCATTCTTTTTTGCGTTGCCTATGCCTACATTGGAACCCCTACATCGGAACAATGGATCGCTGACAGGCGGGGCAAATTGCATGGATGGTGAGCTGACAATCCAGCAGGTGATAGCCTTCTTTTTCCGCTTGGCGAATCCCGGCTTTTAATGCCGTATCGTTCTTAAATTCCAGGGTTTTGTTGCACTTCACGCAAATCAAATGGTGATGGTGATGGGGGTAAGGACGATTGATCTCGTAATGCTTGTGCCCTTCTGCCAGCTCCAGCTCCCGCAAAATCCCCATCCGCGCCATTAACTTCAGGGTGCGATAGATGGTGGACAAGCTAATGCCCTTATCGGACTTTTCCAAGTAATCGTGCAAATCCTCGGCGCTGAGATGCTTCCCCTCATCCAAATGCTGAAACGCATCCAGGATGGTTTCCCGTTGGGGGGTCATCCGCCACCCGCGTTCGTTCAGCTCGGCTTTTAGGGACTGGGCAGTGTAGGCATACATGGGTCTGACCTTCCACGCATTATCGATAAGAGGGGCTTGTTGAGAACATCCTACAAGACAAAAGCAGTTTTTCGCAACAAATTCCCCTTAATGACAATTGCTGCCGATAGCGCTTTATATTTTGTCAACCTTTGGGTCCTGAAAACTTTGTTAAAGCGCCGCGATCGCGGGGTGTTAAGGGTCTGTTATCAAGGCTAATTCCGACGAACGGGACCAGCTATGCTCAAGGAATCTTTGGGGATCAGCCTTCGGGCTGGGCACGAGTTTTTTGTGTGAATTGCATTTTTGTCGCATTTCCGTCATCGCATTTTTGATCGCATTCTCCTGAACGCACTTTCCTGATCGCAACCCATCCAAAAACCATGGCAGAAAAAAATATTGAGTCCGTTCTTCACGAGGATCGCCTGTTTCCTCCGGCCCCGGAATTTTCCCAGGATGCCCATGTGAAGGGGGCGGAGCATTATGACGCGCTGTATAAGGAAGCGGCGGCGGATCCCGCGGCCTTTTGGGCGAAGTTGGCGGGGACGGAGCTGGATTGGTTCAAAGAGTGGGATCAGGTTTTGGATTGGCAGCCGCCCAATGCGAAGTGGTTTGTCGGTGGTCAGATGAATATCACCTACAACTGCTTGGATCGACACCTGAAAACCTGGCGCAAAAATAAGGCGGCGATTATTTGGGAGGGGGAGCCTGGGGATTCCTGCACCCTGACCTATGCCCAGTTACATCGGGAAGTGTGCCAGGCGGCGAATATGCTGAAGGGCCTCGGCGTAGCGAAGGGCGATCGCGTGGCGATTTATATGCCGATGATTCCGGAGGCGGCGATCGCGATGTTGGCCTGTGCTCGCATTGGGGCTCCCCATAGTGTGGTGTTCGGTGGGTTTAGTGCGGAGGCCCTGCGCGATCGCCTGAATGATGCCGAGTGTAAGGCGGTGATTACGGCGGATGGCGGATTCCGCAAAGATAAGATTGTGCCCCTGAAACCCCAGGTGGATGCGGCGATCGCCGATGGTGCGGCCCCCAGCGTGGAAAACGTGCTGGTGGTGGAGCGCACGAAGCAAGGCGTCACGATGGAAGCGGGGCGGGATCATTGGTGGCATGAGCTGAAAAAGGATGCGTCTGCGGACTGCCCCCCGGAGCCCATGGATAGCGAAGACATGCTGTTTGTCCTCTACACCTCCGGCAGCACCGGCAAGCCGAAGGGCGTGGTCCACACCACCGCCGGCTATAACCTTTACACCCACATGACCCTGAAATGGGCTTTTGATATCAAGGACACCGATGTGTATTGGTGTACCGCCGACGTGGGTTGGATCACCGGCCACAGCTATATCGTTTACGGTCCCCTGTCCAACGGCGCCACCACGGTGATGTACGAAGGGGCACCGCGGGCGTCTAATCCCGGCTGCTTCTGGGACGTGGTTGAAAAATACGGCGTCACCATCTTCTACACCGCCCCCACCGCCATCCGCGCCTTTATCAAAATGGGCGACGAACACCCCAACGCCCGAGATCTGTCGTCCCTGCGCATTTTGGGCACCGTCGGCGAACCCATCAACCCCGAGGCTTGGATGTGGTACCACCGGGTGATCGGCGCGGAAAAATGCCCCATCGTCGACACCTGGTGGCAGACAGAAACCGGCGGCTTTATGTTGACCCCCCTCCCCGGGGCGATCGCCACCAAACCGGGGTCAGCCACCAAACCCTTCCCCGGCATCATGGCGGACATCGTGGATGCGGAGGGGAACCCCGTCGGCGACAACGAAGGGGGCTACCTGGTGATCAAACACCCCTGGCCCAGCATGATTCGCAATGTCTACGGCGATAGCGATCGCTTCCGCAAAACCTACTGGGAAGGTATTCCGCCAAAGGGCGACCAACATTTTTATTTTGCGGGGGACGGCGCTCGCCGGGATGAAGACGGCTACTTCTGGGTGATGGGTCGCGTCGACGACGTGGTTAACGTGTCCGGTCACCGCCTGGGCACCATGGAAATTGAATCCGCCCTGGTGTCCCACCCCGCCGTCGCCGAAGCCGCCGTCGTCAGCAAGCCCGATGACCTCAAAGGGGAAGAAATCGTCGCGTTTGTGATCCTGGAAGGTAGCCAGCCGGCAGGGGATGACCTCTCCACCGACCTGAAAAAACACGTCGGCACAGAAATTGGCGCGATCGCCCGTCCCGGCGAAATCCGCTTCACCGACGCCCTCCCCAAAACGCGATCGGGCAAAATCATGCGTCGCCTGCTGCGGAACCTGGCCAGCGGCCAAGACATCGCCGGCGACACCTCCACCCTCGAGGATCGCACCGTCCTGGATCGCCTACGGGAAGGGAGTTAAATCGATCTCAACTCGGATCAGGATTGATTCCTGGATCCAAAATTCGATCCTATTTTGGATCCCACAAATCAAGGGTTGGATCCCACCAATTAAGGGTTGGATCCCACGACTGATTGCCCCTGAATACTGTCGAGTTTTGTAAAACTTATGATCAGTAGCTGATCGACCGGGGCGATCGGCAGTGGGATCCAAATCCCCCTCAAACCCTCGTCATACTTGGGTTTAGGCTTTTTGAAATATTGTTAACCCTAATGAAGTGGCTGCAAAGACCACGTCTATAATCTTCAGAAGAGAAAACCCCCTTAATCTGCCGAGAAACCAAGACTTTCCTGGATTTCAAAGCGATATAGGGATTCTTGGATGCACTGCAATTATCTCTCTGCATCATCCTCGACCTTTGTTTTAAGAGAGGAGAGTCTCGATGACGATTAGCCCTCCAGAGCGGGAGGCAAAAGTCAAGGTAGACAAGAACCCGGTCCCTACTTCCTTCGAAAGATGGGGTAAGCCCGGTCACTTTGATCGCACCTTGGCTCGAGGTCCCAAGACCACAACCTGGATTTGGAACCTCCACGCTGACGCTCATGATTTCGATAGTCATACCAGCGACTTAGAAGACGTATCTCGTAAAATCTTTAGCGCCCACTTTGGTCACCTGGCGGTGGTCTTCGTGTGGTTAAGCGGCATGTACTTTCACGGTGCCCGCTTCTCCAACTACGAAGCCTGGCTGAGTGACCCTTTGAGCATTAAGCCTAGTGCTCAAGTGGTTTGGCCGATTGTGGGCCAAGAAATTTTGAATGCTGACGTGGGCGGTGGCTTCCACGGTATTCAAATTACTTCTGGACTATTTCAAATGTGGCGGGCCTCAGGCTTCACCACCGCCGACCAACTCTATGTCACGGCATTGGGTGGTTTGGTGATGGCAGGCTTGATGCTCTTTGCTGGCTGGTTCCACTACCACAAGGCTGCTCCCAAGTTGGAGTGGTTCCAGAACGTGGAATCCATGATGAATCACCACCTGACCGTTCTCCTGGGCCTCGGTTGCCTGGGCTGGGCAGGTCACCAGATTCACGTGTCATTGCCCGTCAACGCTTTGTTAGACAAAGGCGTAGCGGTAAAGGATATTCCTTTGCCCCATGAGTTCATCCTGGATAAGGCACTCATGGCGGATATCTATCCCAGCTTTGCCCAAGGTCTGACCCCCTTCTTCACCCTGAACTGGGGTGAGTATGCCGACTTCCTAACCTTCAAGGGTGGTTTGAACCCGGTCACCGGCGGTCTCTGGCTGTCCGACACCGCTCACCATCACTTGGCTCTGGCTGTAATGTTCATCGTTGCCGGTCATATGTACCGCACCAACTTTGGCATCGGTCACAGCATGAAGGAAATCCTGGAAGCCCATAAGGGTCCCTTCACCGGGGAAGGTCATAAGGGTCTCTACGAGATTCTGACCACGTCCTGGCATGCTCAATTGGCGGTGAACCTGGCGGTGTTGGGTTCCCTGACCATTGTGGTGGCACAGCACATGTATGCGATGCCTCCCTACCCCTATCTGGCAACGGATTACGGTACCCAGCTATCGCTGTTCACCCACCATATGTGGATTGGCGCATTCTGCATCGTTGGTGCAGGGGCCCACGCCGCAATCTTTATGGTGCGTGACTATGATCCGGCCAAGAACGTGGACAACTTGTTGGACCGCGTTCTGCGCCACCGTGATGCCATCATTTCCCACTTGAACTGGGTGTGCATCTGGTTGGGTTTCCACAGCTTCGGTCTGTACATCCACAACGACACCATGCGTGCGTTGGGTCGCCCTCAGGACATGTTCTCTGACACGGCGATTAAGCTGCAGCCCGTTTTTGCCCAGTGGATTCAAAACTTGCATGCGGTTGCCCCTGGCAACACGGCTCCCAATGCCGGTGAAATCGTTAGCCATGCCTTTGGCGGCGGTGTCGTTGCGGTGGGTGGCAAGGTTGCCATGATGCCCATTGAGTTGGGTACGGCGGACTTTATGGTCCACCACATTCACGCTTTCACCATTCACGTGACGGCGTTGATTCTGCTGAAGGGTGTGCTGTATGCGCGTTCTTCTCGCTTGATCCCTGATAAGGGTAATTTGGGTTTCCGTTTCCCTTGCGACGGTCCCGGTCGTGGTGGTACCTGCCAGGTTTCTGGTTGGGACCATGTCTTCCTGGGTCTGTTCTGGATGTACAACTCCCTATCCATTGTGATTTTCCACTTCTCTTGGAAGATGCAGTCGGATGTGTGGGGTACGGTTTCCCCCGATGGCACCGTTAGCCACATTACCTTTGGCAACTTTGCCCAGAGTGCAATCACCATCAACGGTTGGTTGCGTGACTTCCTGTGGGCGCAAGCGTCTCAGGTGATTACCTCCTATGGTTCGGCGTTGTCCGCTTACGGTCTGCTGTTCCTGGGTGCTCACTTTGTGTGGGCGTTCAGCCTGATGTTCCTGTTCAGTGGTCGTGGCTACTGGCAAGAGCTGATTGAGTCTATTGTTTGGGCTCATAACAAGCTGAAGGTGGCTCCTGCAATCCAGCCCCGTGCGCTGAGTATTACTCAGGGTCGTGCTGTTGGTGTTGCGCATTACCTCCTCGGAGGCATTGTTACCACCTGGTCGTTCTTCCTCGCTAGAATTCTGGCGGTGGGCTAACGATTTGTGTTTTGTGGTCGCCCTCTGCGACCTCGAAGGGATTAAACGTTTAAGGACTTATGGCTACCAAATTCCCAAAATTTAGCCAAGCCTTAGCCAACGATCCGACGACCCGTCGGATTTGGTACGGGATTGCCACGGCTCATGATTTTGAGACCCACGATGGCATGACGGAGGAGAATCTTTATCAGAAGATCTTCGCGTCGCACTTTGGTCATCTGGCAATCATTTTCCTGTGGACCTCAGGCAACCTGTTCCATGTGGCATGGCAAGGTAACTTCGAACAGTGGATCCAAGATCCGCTGAATGTTCGCCCGATCGCCCATGCGATTTGGGATCCCCACTTTGGGGAGGCTGCGGTGGATGCGTTCACCCAGGCGGGCGCCTCTAGCCCCGTCAATATTGCGTACTCCGGTGTTTATCACTGGTGGTACACCATCGGAATGCGGACCAATGGTGATTTGTACCAGGGTTCTGTGTTCTTGCTGTTGATGTCTGCGGTTCTGCTGTTCGCAGGCTGGCTGCATCTTCAGCCCAAGTTCCGCCCGAGCTTGGCTTGGTTCAAGAACAATGAGTCTCGCTTGAACCACCATTTGGCTGGTTTGTTCGGTGCCTCTTCTTTGGCCTGGACCGGTCACTTGGTTCACGTGGCTATCCCTGAGTCTCGGGGTGTGCACGTGGGTTGGGACAATTTCTTGTCTGTTGCGCCCCATCCGGACGGGTTGCTTCCGTTCTTTACGGGGAACTGGGGAGCCTATGCAGCGAATCCTGATACTGCGAGCCATGTCTTTGGCACGTCTCAAGGGGCAGGAACTGCAATCTTGACTTTCCTGGGCGGTTTCCACCCCCAGACTGAGTCCCTGTGGCTGACGGACATGGCCCACCACCACTTGGCGATCGCGGTGATTTTCATCATTGCCGGTCACATGTATCGCACCAACTTCGGGATTGGTCACAGCATCAAGGAAATCCTAGAAGCGCACCAGCCTCCTTCGGGCAAGCTGGGTGATGCTCACAAGGGTTTGTTTGAGACCTTGACCAACTCCTTGCACTTCCAGTTGGCTTTGGCCCTGGCAAGCTTGGGTGTGATCACCTCGTTGGTGGCGCAGCACATGTACGCTCTGCCTCCGTATGCCTTCATCTCGAAGGACTACACCACCACGGCGGCGCTGTACACCCACCACCAGTACATTGCGGGTTTCATCATGGTCGGCGCGTTCGCCCATGGTGCAATCTTCCTGATTCGTGACTATGATCCCGTTGCGAATAAGAACAATGTGTTGGACCGCGTGCTTCAGCATAAGGAAGCGATTATTTCGCACCTGAGCTGGGTGTCCCTGTTCTTGGGTTTCCACACCTTGGGTCTCTACGTCCATAACGACGTGTGTGTTGCCTTCGGTACCCCCGAGAAGCAAATCCTGATTGAGCCTGTGTTTGCTCAGTTTGTTCAGGCGTCTTCCGGTAAAGCCCTTTACGGCTTTGACCTGTTGCTGTCTAACCCGGATAGCTTGGCGGCGACCGCTTGGCCCAACCATGGTGATGTTTGGTTGCCCGGTTGGTTGGATGCTGTCAACAGCGGTGCCAACTCCCTGTTCCTGAGCATTGGCCCTGGCGACTTCTTGGTTCACCATGCGATCGCCCTGGGTCTGCACACCACCACCTTGGTGCTGGTTAAAGGTGCCTTGGATGCCCGTGGTTCTAAGCTGATGCCGGACAAGAAAGACTTCGGCTACAGCTTCCCTTGCGACGGTCCCGGCCGTGGCGGTACTTGCGACATCTCTGCTTGGGATGCCTTCTACCTCGCCATGTTCTGGATGTTGAACACCATCGCTTGGACCACGTTCTACTGGCACTGGAAGCACCTCGCCGTCTGGCAGGGTAACGTTGCTCAGTTCAACGAATCTTCCACTCACCTGATGGGCTGGTTCCGAGATTACCTGTGGTTGAATTCTTCCCAGTTGATCAACGGCTATAACCCCTACGGTATGAACAACCTGGCGGTTTGGGGCTGGATGTTCCTGTTCGCTCACCTGGTGTGGGCAACCGGCTTCATGTTCCTGATTAGCTGGCGTGGTTACTGGCAAGAGCTGATTGAGACCTTGGTCTGGGCTCACGAGCGTACTCCCCTGGCGAACCTGGTTCGCTGGAAGGATAAGCCCGTTGCGCTGTCCATCGTTCAGGCTCGTGTGGTTGGTTTGGCACACTTCACAGTGGGCTTTATCCTGACCTACGCTGCCTTCTTGATTGCCTCTACTGCTGGTAAGTTCGGCTAAGGCTGATACCCCTAGGTTTAGGGTCGGCTGTGGGCTGAGGCTCTGGCGTCATCGACTCTGATTCTCGCGAAGAGCTCCTAACGTTGCTTAGGGGCTCTTTGTCGTTTTAGCCCTCTGTCGTTTTGGCGAAAAAAATAAATCACGCGAGTACGGGATAAGGAAAGGCGGGATTGAACGAGTCAAAGGAGTTCATCACACCACGGTCATCCATTGGGTTAAACAAGCGGGGCAACGGCTTCCGGATACCTGGGAGGCGGAGGTGATGCCTCTGGTGGGAGAGCTCGACGAGTTGCAGATCTTTGTCGGCTCAAAAAAAACTCTGGATTTGGACCGCGGTGAATCCCTTTGAAGCAGGGATTCTTGCCTGGGAGGTCGGAGACCGCAGTGCTAAGACCTTTCAGAAGCTCTGGGCAATGGTTCGTCTTTGGGAGTGCTTTTTCTATGTCAGTGACGGCTATAAGGTTTATCCCCAGTTCATCCCCGAGGAAGACCACGTAGTCAGTAAAACCTACATGAACTCGGGGGGCGGGAGAAAATACCCGGCTCAGGTATTATCTAGCCCGATTATCTCGAAGGACGTTGTGCTATTCGAAGTGCGTCAATATGCTGAGATACTCCCTCAGATTGTTGCTCCACTACCTGAACTCTGGGGAAATCCCTCTTCCTACATATTCATACCCCGATTCAGCAACGCCAGCTACACCAATGAATGTTTTTCTTCTCCTACGCGTATCGCTAGCGCGTATCAATACTTGATATAAGCCAAAGATTTGCGCCGGTCAATCCAGCTCAATGTGATAATGGATGGCATTGTCTACTGGGGCGCAAGTTTGGGCGCCAGAAACCGCTTATGGTTGCCACTGCTAATCGAACGACCGTTCCTGTAACTGTATTGACGGGCTATTTGGGGGCCGGAAAAACAACGCTGCTGAATCGAATTCTGACCCATGAACATGGCATGAAAGTGGCAGTCATTGTGAATGAATTTGGCGAGGTGGGCATCGACAATCAGTTAGTTGTGGATGCGGACGAAGAAATTTTTGAGATGAACAATGGCTGCATTTGTTGCACGGTGCGGGGTGACTTGATCCGCATTATTGGCAATTTGATGAAGCGGCGCGATAAGTTTGACCATCTGGTGATTGAAACGACGGGGTTGGCGGATCCGGCTCCCGTGATTCAGACCTTTTTTGTGGATGATGAGGTGCAGGAGCAAGTTCAGTTGGATGCGGTGGTGACGGTGGTCGATGCCCGTCATATTTGGCAGCATTGGGAAGCGGATGAGGCGGTTGAACAAATTGCCTTTGCCGATGTGATTTTGCTCAACAAAATTGACCTGGTGACGGAAGCGCAGTTGGATGAGCTGGAACAGCGGATTCGAGGGATGAATGCGATCGCCAAAATCTATCGCACCCATGATGCGCAAGTGGAGATGGAAGCCCTGTTGGGGGTCAAGGCGTTTGATTTGGATAATGCCCTGAAAATTGACCCAGAATTTTTGAATGAGGATGCCCACGAACATGATGAAACCGTTGGCTCCACTGCGCTGGTTGAGTCCGGCGAAGTGGATGTTGAAAAGCTGAATAAGTGGCTTAGCGAACTGCTACAGAATCAAGGGCCGGATATTTTTCGGATGAAGGGCATCCTTAACCTTGCTGGAAGCGACGATCGCATCGTTTTTCAGGGGGTTCATATGCTGTTTGATAGCCGTCCCGATCGCCCCTGGAAGCCAGATGAATCCCGAAAAAATGAGCTTGTTTTTATCGGACGAAATCTGGAGAAAATGAACTTGGCAGAGAGCTTTCGAGCTTGTTTGGTGAGCTAGATGGTGTAGGGGATTGTCGCCCAATATTGCTGTCTAGATACTGCTTTTTCTCACTGCCGATGCCATGCCTAAAATGCCATGCCTAAAATAAAATCCCAAAGTTCATTTGGACTCCTGCGGCGAAGCACTGTATCGGATTACGTAACGGCGATCGCCTGGTCTCCGGATGGAGCCTGGTTTGTGGCCAGTTCTGCGGCGGGGGAAGTGGTGCAGTGTGCGGTCAACACCGGTGAAACCACGGTGTTGCTGGGGGAGCAGGGAGAGTCGGTGGATGCGTTGGCTATCTCTGCGGATGGTCACTTTTTGGCGGCGGGCGGACAGGCGGGAACGGTATGGATTTGGCGGTTGGAGAATCAGGCTGCAACGCTGGTGGAGACGTTGGAGCATTCTCGGGTTTGGATTGATTGTCTGCAATGGAATCCTCAACATGCTGAGCTGGCCTTTGCCTATGGACGCTATGTGGAGGTGTGGGATGCGGCGGACCAATCGGTGGTGACCACGCTTAATTTTGATGCGTCGTCGGTCTTGGATTTGGCGTGGCATCCCCAGGGCGATCGCCTATCCGCGAGCGGCAATCAAGTGATTAAAACCTGGCAGCGGCAGGACTGGGATGAGGATCCCACCGTGCTGGAAACTGGGATTGCCAGTAGTGCGATCGCCTGGTCCTCGGATGGCAACTATTTTGCCGCGGGCAATAACGATCACTCGGTGATGATGTGGGTAGAAGGCGATCCCCATCCCTGGCGTCTGGGGGGATTCCCCGGGAAGGTGCGGCAGGTTGTCTGGTCAACGGTCACAGCCTCCTTTGATTCGCCTATGCTGGCCTCCATGAGCGGTCAACGGGTGGCAGTGTCGATCCGAGTTGCTGCCGATCCGTCCGCTCCATCCGATTCCTCCGATCCATCCGATCCGTCCACGGGATGGCAATCCAAAGCATTGGATGCGCATCAGGGAACGGTCAGCGCGATCGCCTTTCAACCGAATACCCTACTTCTCGCTTCAGCGGCGGAAGATGGCCGCCTCTGTCTTTGGAATCAGGGCAGTCAGCTTGCCCAAACCCTTGAGCATCAATCCACTGAGTTTTCCTGTCTTGCCTGGAGCCCTTCGGGGGGCGCGATCGCGGCTGGAGGGCGTCAGGGCGAACTGTTGGTGTGGACAAAAATAACGCCAGGAAAAGGGTTTGGATAATCGGCAGACCGGTTGTTAGACCGGTTGAAGCGTTGGTATAAACGCTATAAACGGCGCTGCTGACTGCGCAACCGATGGTCCCCAACGCGACCTGCTAAACCATCACTGGGGACGGGGATGACGTGAGGGACTGACGGCAAGGAATTTGAATGGTTACCAGGGTGGACTCCCCCGGCGTTGATTCCACCGTTAATTGCCCATGGTGTTGATCCACCACAATTTGATAGCTCACCGCCAGCCCCAAACCTGTGCCTTGACCCACCGGTTTCGTGGTGTAAAACGGTTCAAAAACATGCTCCACAGTCGCGGGGCTAATCCCCCCCCCATTGTCCCAAATGCGCACCCCAACAACACTGTCCCCCACCTCATATTCCGTCGTCACCGACAGCATCAACGGTGATTGCACCCCCTGAACCCCTTCCAATGCCTCCACCGCATTCGAGAGCACATTGAAGAAAACCTGATTTAAATTGCCGATAAAACATTCCACCGGCGGCAATTGCGCATAATCCCGCACCAGGTGGATATTATTCGCCTTGAGCGCATATTCCAAAAGCAATAGGGTACTGTCCAGGGACTCATGGAGATCCACCGTCTTCAGGCTCGCTTCATCCAAGCGGGAAAAGGTGCGGAGGCTATTCACAATGGCGCTAATCCGACTTGCCCCATGGCCCATCGACGATAGGATGGCGGGCAAATCCTGCCGCAGAAAGTCCAAATCCATCTCATCTATCGATCGCCCGATCGCCACCGGCGGCTCAGGGAGATGATCCTGATAGAGGGTGATCAGCTCCATCAAGCTATCCATGTAGGACTCTAGGTGGGTGAGGTTGCCCTGGATAAAGCTGATGGGATTATTAATTTCATGGGCAACTCCCGCAACCATGCGACCTAGGGCCGATATTTTTTCGTTTTGAACCAATTGGGCTTGGGTCCGGCGCAGGTCTTCCAAGGCGTCCGTCAGTCGCTCATTGCGGAGGGCTAAATCTTTTGCTCCCTGCCTTAGGGCCTGCTCGTTGAGCTTCCGCTGGCTAATGTCACTGAGAACAACGATAAAGGTTATCCGATTGCCCTCCTGGCAGGATGCGGCCCGCAATTCCAAAGGAAATGTGCTGCTATCGGGGCGGCGACCGATCAGTTCTGTGATGGTGCCATGGTTAACCCAATATTTCAGGCTGTCCCAAAAGAGGGATGGTTTTTCGTCCCGCTGGATACGTTGGGCGATCGCGTCCCGGGCTGCCGGGTCATGGGCGGGAGCCAATTGTTCTAGGTCGGGCTCAAAGGTGTGGAGGTTGAAAAGGTCGGTGACGGGGGTCCCCAGCAGCTCGCCATCCTGACAGCCAAACATGGTGAGGGTGACCGTATTGCAGCTCAGGATGGTGCGATCGCGGGGACAAACGCTCAGAATCGCCTCCGGGGCTGTATTGACGATGGCTTGGGTCCGGGCGGTGGCCCGTTCTAAGGACTCGATGACCTGGTTGTAGCGCAGGGCTAATTGCCCCACTTCCGTAAACGGTTCAGCGGGAACCCGACGGCTGAGATCACCGGTTCTCTGGTGATCACGCATCACATCGAATAAATCGACTAGGTCGGATCGGGCCCCGTGCTCCACAATGTTGAGCCCCAACAGCTCCTCCCGCATGGAAACCCGTAAGGGAAGAAAACGGGCCAGCCCCTTCAGTATCAAAAAGGTGGTCCCGCCCACCCAGATCAGGCAGCTAACCACCCCCACCACCTGCACCCCAAGCTGGGCAATGGGGCTGAGACCGGTCCCGATCGCGTCGGGATTGCCAAACAGGGCCACACAGAGGGTGCCCCAGATCCCTGCGCCCAGGTGCACCGGCACCGCCCCAACGGCATCATCGATGCGATACCGCAACAGCAGACGGGTGCTGATAAACATCACAACGCCGCCGATCGCCCCAATCACAATGGCCGCCGTTGGGGTGATCACATGGCAACAGGCCGTCACGGACACTAAGCCGGCCAAGCAGCCATTGGTAATCCACTCCACCGCCACCTGTCGACCGCGGACCATGGACAGGACCAGGGGAAACAACAGTCCCCCAGATCCACCCAAGATGGTATTCAGCAAAATAATTGCGACGCTGTCATCGAAGGTTAGGGCGCTCCCGCCATTGAATCCCAACCAGCCAAACCACAGGACCAATGCCCCGAGGATGGTCCGGGGGAAGTCGCTGCCATAGAACGATCGCGGCGTGCCCTGGGAGGTGAAGCGATCGCGCCGGGGACCAATCACCAACAATGTGGCCAAAGCGACCCCGCCGCCGAATCCATGAACCACTGTTGATCCGGCAAAATCCACGAACCCTAGCTTCCCCAGCCAGCCATTGGCTTCCCCCACCATCACGCCATTCCACGCCCAATGGCCAAAGATGGGATAGAGCAATCCAGAAATAATCGCCGAGAGGACAACATAAGCTTTGAAGTGCATCCGTTCGGCGATCGCCCCGGAGACGATGGTGACCGCCGTCCCGCAAAACATGGCCTGAAACAACAGAAAAATGATTTCATCCGTCGAAAAGTCCACCGGCCACTGGGACCAATTCAGCCACCATCCGTTAGCGGTTGCCCCAAACATCAACCCATAGCCCAGCACCCAAAACAGCAGGATGGACACCGCAAAATCGGTGATGTTCTTCAGGGCAACATTAATGCTGTTTTTCCGGCGAGTCGCCCCCGCTTCTAGACATAAAAAGCCAGCTTGCATCAAGAAGACCAAGATGGCGCAAAGCAGAATCCACAATCGATCAATCAAAACCTGTTCCATGATCTATACCGCCAGGAGCAGGACTGCCAGGGGCAGGACTGCCAGGGGCAGGGCCGCCAGTAACAGGACCGCCGGGAACGTTTCGAAAGCTCGATGGGGCGATCGCTGGTAAGGACCGGGTCTAGGCAGGATCGAGGGTAGGGAAAGTGGAATCACGGAGAAGAGTGAGGCTGAATGAACGTCATACCATGGCACTTGAAGCGAATTGGATAAATAGCAGCCCATAATCTCATGGAAACTCGAAAAGCGGGTAGAAGCCCCCAGATCTCGATATTTCTTAATGGGATAGGGCTGACGCCAGGCCATGGCGAGGGGGGGGCATGAACCCATTGACTCCGTTGAATTACGGTCAAGATCTGCCCCGCGGTCCCATTAATGACATCCTAGCGACTTTGGCTGAGCCCCTGGATGGCGTTGACCATGACCCGCATTAAACGGTGTTTGCCAGGGATAAAACTCACCCCCGGAGATCAAGGGCGGGCGGGATAGGCCGTCTCGTTCAATAGATGGCTCACCAGGAGTTTGAGGAAAAACAGGGGCAGAAACCATTCCAACCCTGGCGTCGGAGTCAGCAGGTAGCGATCGCCCAGGAGTGCCAGACCATAGAGCCCCAGTGCGATCGGGCGTTGTAAATATAGCGGGCTCGCCACAATCAATCCCGCGGCCAACAGCAAATAACTCGACACACCGGCGAAGAACAGGACATCACCGCCCCGAAACAGCAGCGCCACCAAGCCCAGGTGGAATAGATGCAAGCTCGTAAAACTTAAATGCTGTCGCCAACTTTGACCGGGGCGGTGATACCACCGTTTGGCAGCGGCGGTGGCATTGGTCAACACGCCGCCCACCAGGTCGAACCCTAAAATTGCGATCGCCAGAAGTTGCCAGAGCGTCCAGTCGATGGACAGGGTCGAGGCATAGAGTGGTGCAGCGATCGCCGCCCCCACCGCAGGCACAAACTGTAGCGCCATTTCCGCTGGCGTCGCTCCAGGACCAATGAGGGAATCCAGCCACCCCTCCCAACCGGTGCGAGGGGACAGACGGGGGGATAAATGGGTCGGAGGATGGGACGTTTCAAGTTTCATGGCTGACCTCATAACAGTTGTTATATTCGTAAAATAACAACTGTTATGATATTCATCAAGCAGGCAGCTCAGGGAATTGCAAATGTCCGCAGTACAGAATGATCGGCGACTGGAAGTGGCAGAGGCGGCCTGGCGGGTGATTGTTCGGGAGGGGTTGGATCGCACCAGTTTGCGGGCGATCGCCCATGAGATGAATTGCACGACGGGGGTAGTAACCCATTACTTCCGCAATAAGCAGGAGTTGATTTTATTTGCTTTGCATCAGGTGACGGCGCGATTGCAAGCCAGGATGGAGGCGGCAATGGTTGGCGGTGCGGGGGACGGTGCGGGAATAGATCGCTTTGTTGCAATGCTGTCTTCGTTTTTGCCCGTTGATCAGGAAGGTCAAGATATTCTCAGGGTGTGGGCAGCGTTTTTGGGCTATGCCGTCGGTCGTGAAGACCTGATGACGAACCATCGGCACAGCGCTGAGCAGTTACGCCAAGCCATTCTGAAAGAGTTAGAGACCCTCCAGCAGCAGCACAGTATCCGTATGGATCTTGATCTGGAGAGTGAAGCCAATATATTGCTGGCCTTAGTCAATGGCTTAAGTTTGGATTCACTGATTCAATCGCGGCAATTGAGCTTAGAGCAGCAAACAGCGGTCATTCGTCGCTATATCGAAAATTTGGCTTGAAGCTATGACTGCCCCGTGGATTAGCCAGCGATCGCCACATATCCCTAATCCCGCGGCCATAGGGGCGGTGCAAGGCTCGCTGCACTGCTGATTGCCCCCCTAACTATGCCAAGACTGTTTATTGCTGCCTTCTCATTGACGTCTTCTGCGGTCAGGGACGAACCCATGCCATCCAAGATTTATGCAAGCGGCCTATTGCATCCAAGGTCTCGTCGCGGTTCCCAAGCCGCCATTGGGGTGGGAGTTATCGCCCCCGACAGAAGGTAGACACCATAGAATCCCAAGTCCTATCGCTGCCGCGACCAACTCAATCACCGTTGCAATCAACAGACTAGAAGACGGTACTCCATCTAGGGACAGGCTTACCAAACGCGAGAGGCCGAACGAGCCGTAAACAAGGACAGTCAGCATTAGAGCGATTGATCGCAGGTTGTGACGAAAGACGCCAGTGAGGATGATCAGAGCACTGGCAGCCAGCAAGCCACCGGGGGCGCGAATTTCCGAGAGTAGGCTGGGATCATTGCCGAGCATGATTCCATCACTCCCATAGAAGGTATGGGGGGCCAGCAGGATAGTGCCACCAATGGCCAGTAGGAGTAGGGCGGCAAATGTGAGGAAAGTAGAAATGAGGCGGTTCATGGGACGTTTCTCAAAGTTGTGGAATTAAGCTGTGGGATTAATAAGTCGCAAGTTGAGGGGCGGCAAATCGACGGGCAAAATCAGCAAAATCTTTACCCGTTCTGGAGTAGGGGCGATCGCCCTCTACTCCAGAGTTACGGCCAAAGCTGCCCAGGCACGGAGGCAGGATGACTATCACACTGCGGTGGGCGATCGTAGCAGCGGTGCATAGTCCTGCGTGTACTGCGCAAATCGTCTTGGTTCAAGACCGGTCACCTGCTGGATATCGGTGGTGATGCGGCTGGCTTGATCCTCGCGGTAGTAGCGTTCGAGATCGAGCATCCGATCCGCGATCGCCTCTGGCATACCTTCTGCAAGCATGCCGTGTTTTAAATCCGCAGGGGGAAGGCTGATATGGCTGATGGACCGCCCCAGCACTTTCGATAGCTCGCCCGCGATCTGGTCATAGGTCAGTGCTTCGGACCCGGTCAGCGTATAGGCCTGCCCTCCGTGGTTCGGCTCCGTCAGTGCTTTCACGGCCACCGCCGCAATGTCACGCACGTCGACATGGGCAATTTTTGCCTCGCCGCTGGCGCTGTAAAACGCGGATTCAGCCGCGATCGTTTCACTCATAAACGTGACGACATTCTGCATGTAGCTGTTGGGGCGAAGAAATGTCCAGGCCATGCCGCTCGATTCAATGGCTTGCTCGACGGGGCGATGAATCAGGGCAAGGCTGAATGCCTCGTCTTCGGCTCCCATAACGGACTGCTTCACAATGTGCTGCACACCAACCGCTTTCGCTGCTGCGACGGCGTTGAGTTCAAGTTGCGTCTGGTTAAGGGCATTTGGCCCCAGGAGAAATACCTTATCGCAGCCCTGAAATGCCGTGCGAAGGGTCTCCGGGCGATTGTAGTCGATGGTAACGGCCTCGATCCCTTGCTCCCGTGCCGCCTCCGCCTTGTCTTGGGAGAAATAGGCAACGCGAAACGGTACCTTGGCTAATTGAAGTAGCTTAACCACTTCGCGTCCGACGGTTCCACCGGCTCCAGTGATGCAAATCATCTGTCATTCCTCTCTGTTGAAACTAAGGGTTTGTCGAAACTAAAGGTCTGTTGAAGCGAAAAGTGTTGAAACGAAAAAGCTAGGGACTGATTGCTGCCTATGGCAGCCAAACTCGGTGCGCTTCAGAGTCTGAAGAGGAGAATCATCAGCAGAACCGATGCCAAGCCGGCAAAAGGTGTTCTGATCAAATTCCATCGATTCCAACTGGGTTCAAAACCCATTCGAGCTGCCTTCAGTGCGGCTTCGTCCATGGTCTCGACGTTCAGGGCTTGGAGGCGGTTGTTGAGGGGGACATTCATGGTGAAGGTGGACCATTGGACCCCGAGGATGTAGACCAGAGGGGCTGAGATCAAGAGCAGCCGCTGGGCACCCTCCAGCCGTCCAAGCCCCAGTCCGGCGGCCGCCACCACTAGCACCACGGACCCCATCCAGACGGCGACAAATAGGGGTTGGTTATTTTGGATGACGCCGTCGATCGCTTGGAATGCTCGGATAAATTCGCGGTCCTTTAGGGTTTTGATGCCCGGCATGACGACTGTGGCAAAGGCAAACAGAAAACCTGCCACGAGGGAGCAGAGTAAGGTGGCTAAAATCAGAACAATTTGAAACGTTGCTACGGTTGACATGGTTCAAGTTCCTTAGGGATGAGTCCCTTGATGAGGACATCCTCAAGGTACGAAGGATGCTCTGGCGGTGCTTGTCATTTCTTGCCGGGCTGTCACTTTCTTGCGGTGACTTGTAAGACTGGGGTGCGACGCCTAAGATCAAGACAAAATTTCATTGAGACAAAATCTCGATATTGCAACGGGCAGAGAAAATCCCAAGGTCTAGATGGAAGGTGCTGCCAGGACCCCGCGATCGGCGACGTGACGATGCTTTGAACCATGGCTCAATCCCAACCAGCCGATTTATTGCCTGAAGACCCCCATCCCAGTGCGTCCGAGCTGAGCCTGGAGACGGAGACGATTCAGATTGATCATCTGCAATTGCCGCCGGGGGAGGGGGATTTTCATGCGGCGACGTCTCACACGTTGTTTGTGAATCTGACGTCGCGCCCCCTGAATTACCTACAGGCTCAGGATGGGAAGACTCACACTGGCCTGTACCGCCATGGCGATATGCTCGTTACCCCAGCGAATACGCCATTGTTTGTTCGCTGGGAGGGGGGGCACGAAAATTGTTTGCAAATCCAGTTGCCGGAGCCTTTCCTGAAGCGGGTTGCGGAAGAAACTTTGGGGAAGAATGGCGATCGCCTGACTTTGGTGCCGACGTTTCAGAGTCGCCAGCAGCAGCTTGAGGCGATCGCCAATTTGCTAACGGCAGAGATGCAGCAACGGCAGGCCAGCAGCGGGCTGTATTTAGACTCGCTGGCCAATGTATTGGCGGTGCAGCTATTGCGCACCTATGGGACGACCGCGGTCCAGGTGCCAACCTATGAAGGGGGATTACCGGCGTATCAGCTTAACCAGATCCTGGACTACATTGATGCTGGATTAGGCGAGGCGATTAAGTTGTCGGATTTGGCTGGATTGCTGAATATGAGTCCGTTCCATTTTGGACGCATGTTCAAACAATCCATGGGAATTTCACCCCATCAATATGTGATTCAACAACGATTGGAACGCGCCAAACATTTACTGAAACACAGCGATCAACCCATTATCACGATCGCTCTGGAGTGTGGGTTCAATAGTCACAGCCACCTTAGTAAGCAATTTCGCAAGGTGGTGGGGGTGGCCCCTAAAGCCTTTAGAGGCTAAGGAATCGGGTCAAGATTACCGGGGTTGCATCGCAATTCGTTTTATGTCTCAATTCGGTTTACCCATACAACCGCTTGCATCAATCTTGGGGCCAGGGCATCAAAAATTGCAGTGACAATCGAAGTGGCAATCTAAGAACCGGCCGACAAATTGGTATTTTGCATTACATTCCGCATCCAATGGGAATAGCCGTAGACATTTCTCCATTGAAGGTGCTCCCATGTCGATACAACAAGCCGTTCACAATACTGACCAAAATATTGACCAAAATATTGACCAAAATATTGACGTCCTCCCATGGGGGAAAACACGTCGATCCAAAGTTTCCCTGGCCATCGTTGGCGCGATCGCCCTATTGAATTTAACGGCGGGAGCGGGCAAAACCATAGAGAGTTTCCAGCCATTCCAGGGGAGTGATGGGAGCCGGGCAGAAAGTCTATTAGAAGAAAGTCTATTAGAAGAGGGTCTATTAGAAGAGAGGCGATTAACGGATAATCCCTTTCTGGAGAGTGATGGGAGCCCGGTAGAAAGTCCATTAGAAGACCGTCTATTTGCGGATAATGATTCGGCAAATCTGGAGCATCGCGATCGCATTACGGAGCGGTTGGCTGCCCTGGAAACCAGGGCCAATGGCATCCGTGACCCAAAATTTAGGGGGCAGGTTTTACGTCAGATTGCCCTGGTATACGGAAAAGTGGGCGATCGCGATCAGGCTCTGGCAACCCTAAGGGCAGCACAGACGGCGGCCGTGAATAGTGAAGACTGGGTCGTGATTGCCCGGCTCTATGGGGAGTTGGGGGAAGACAAGCATACCCTGCGATCGCTGAAAACGGCGGAGGCACTGATTCCCTCCGATTCCATTCCCCTTTTCTATGGTTGGATGAGCATCGCCCAGGCCTATCAAACCTTGGAACAACCGGGGCCGGCCATTAATGCCCTTGTCCAGGCGGAACAGGCAGCGGTTGAGGCGGGGGATGTGGACGGTCAGCCCCCCCTTGCATTCCGACTGATGTGGGTGGCGCAACTGTATGGAAACTGGGGTGAACGGGAGCGGGCCGGGGATGTCATCGCAACCTCCCTCGCGGCAGCCGAAACCTTGGAGGATTCGCATCTGCGCGTCTCGGCGTTGATGAGTTTGGGACGTATTGCCGGGGAAGTGGGTGATCGCGATCGCCTGGTGGAGACCCTACAAACCGTCCAATCCCAAATAGATGACATTGAATCGGAGCAAATGCGTGCGTTCCAGTGGGTGGGATCGGGTCAGATTTATCAGGAATTTGCCGACTCTTTAGGCACTGGCGAGCACGCGATAGAAGCCTTGGAAACGGCCCAGGCGGCAGTGGCAAAACTCAACGATGAGCCTTGGGCCCAGACCAATGCCTTGCTACAAATTGCCCGAGTTTACGACAAATTAGAGCAGGATGATCGCGCCTTAGCCGCGTTGGAGCAAGCGGCACAAAGCGTTGCCACCATTGAACAAGCAGATGTCAGAGCCTTTACGTTCTTTCCCCTCGCCGAGGCTTACTTCCAACGAGAAGATGGCGATCGCGCCCTCGCCACCCTTGCAAAGGCGCGCACCATCGCCGACGAAATCACCAGCGATGGTTCCAAGGTGTCAGCCCTCTTAAGTTTGGCCAGGGCCTATGACAAATATGGTGATCGCGATCGCAGTGGAGAAGCGATGGAGGCCGCTCTGACCGTGGCCACCACCACCGAATCCCCCAAGGTCAAGGCTTTCCAGTCCCTCAGCATTGCCCATGTCTACAAAGGGTTGGAGCAAGACGACCAGGCGATCGCCACCCTCGCCATTGCCCAAGCTGCTGCCGAGCGTCTCTCCGATGACGAACCGTCACAAATCAATGTGCTCCAGCAAATCGCACGCACCTACTCCAGCCTAGGCGTCAGCGATCGCGCCATTCGTAACCTAACCCGGGCGCAAAGATTGCTTGAGGCTCAAGGGGATCCCTATACTCAAACCTTTTTCCTCAATGGCGTCTCCCAAGTCTACTTAGAACTGGAGGATAAGAGCCGGGCCCTAGCCGCAATGACCTCAGCCCAGGCGGCCAGCGCCAACATTGAAGACGACTGGTCAAGGGCCAATGGACTCATGAACGTTGCCCAAGGATACGCACGGCTTGGGGAAAGCGATCGCGCCTTCGACATGTTGGCGGAAGCCCAAACGACCGTCGAAAAAATTGACGATCATCGGGCGAAAGCCAATGCGATGGCCGCGATCGCATTCACCTATCTTCGGATTGGACAGGGGGACTCGCCTCAGTCCTAAGGAAGACTCAAATCGGTTTTGGGCAGATTTTTGGGCAGATGTTGAACGAGGTGCAATCAATTGTCTGCCCATGACGTTGAATGACGTTGACACTGCCGATGGCGGGCAGACATTGCCTTAAAACTAATGCTTTAAAACTAATGTCTTAAAACTAATGCCTTCAAACTAATAGGGCTCAGACCGGGTTGTATTTTTCAACCGTTCGTAAACCATATGGGCGATCGCGTCATAGGTCATCTGGGAGGTTTCGATTAGCTCCTGAAACGCGGAGGCGGGCAAAGCCATTAACTCCACCGACGTATTGACTTTGGTCCTGACGGTAACGGTGCGGGGGCGCTGTTCAAAGAGGCCAATCTCACCGAAATAATCCCCAGGACCGAGGGTGGTCAATAGCCGGGGCTGATCCTGGCTATCTACGGTGATGACCTCAACGAAGCCCGCTACCACAACGTAAAAGTAATCGGCGATCGCCCCTTGCTGGATGATGGTTGTCCCGGCATCATATTTTCGCCGTTCAACATGGCGCAGAAGGGGCTGGATCGTACCGGCGGCGCTGGGTAACGCTTTCGCCAGGACCGTACGATTCATGCGATCTTGCAAGGTCTGGGCGATGACCATCTCGGTCAAGTTGGACACCTGCATCAGTTGCTGAAAATCGTCCCGCTTAATCGTCATCAGCTTCGCGGGGGCATCGTCGGTGACACGAATGGACGCACTACGGCGGCTGTCGGGGTTCAGCAAGCCAATTTCCCCAAAAAATTGCCCCCTTTCCAGGGTATTCAGGACCTTTCGTTGCCCATTGCCCTCGTCATGGTAAGCCTCCACCCGCCCCTGCACCACGGTATAAAACAGATTGGCTGAATCACCTTCGCGAAAGACGATCGCCCCCGGTTCATAGGTCAACAAATCCGGCTGGATATTCATCGCGGTGACCTGTTCTTCCTTCAGCCCCGGTAGCGCCAGGGAAATTTCTTGGGAATAGGCCAGACCCAGGTTGCCGTCTTCCATATTGATAATCCGATCCGCCACATCGAGAATCCTGGGATCATGGGTCACCATCAGCACAGCGGATCCCTGTTCCTTCGCGAGGCGGTGGATTAAATCAATGATTTGGCGGCCGGTTTTGCTATCTAGGGCGGCGGTGGGTTCATCCGCTAACACCAGCTTTGGCTGGGGGGCCAAGGCTCCCGCGATCGCCGCCCGTTGTTTTTGGCCGCCCGACAGTTGATGGGGATAAAACTTTTGCTGGGGCAGGAGGCTCACATCGTCCAGAATCTGAGAAATTTTTTCTCGAATCGTGGCGTCATCCAGGACTCCCTGCAGATGCAAAGATGAAGCAATATTCTGTTCCACCGTCAGGAACGTCACCAGATTACTGGCCTGGAAAATATACCCAAAATTTTGCCGCATCCGGGTCCGTTGGTCATCCGATGCCCCCACCAGCTCTTGACCCAACACTTTGAGACTGCCTTCCTGGAGCGATCGAAGACAGCCCACTAAACTCAACAACGTACTCTTACCCGACCCCGAAGGCCCCGTCATAATCACAAATTCGCCAGGGTAAATCGCAAGATTCACCTCAAACAAAATCTGTCGCCGCAGACGACCCTCTCCGTAGTAATGATTTAAATTCTGGACGGCGACAATCGGCTGGGGCATTACAATCGACGGCTTAGATAATAGCTTTTGGGATATTTAGTGGGATACCTAGTGGGATACCTAGTCAGTGTCAATCAAAACTCGAACTTGCAGATTGGTTAAATGACTGACGCGATCGCTATCCGCATCATCCAGCCGAACAGCCACTTCCACGACACGGGCCTCACTACGGCTCAGGGGATTGGGATCATAGAGACTATTGTTGAGAATCTCTAACCCTAGCTGTTCGACCACCCCCGACAATTCACCGCTGAAGCCCCCATATTCACTGGTCACCGTCGCTTTTTTCCCCACCGCAACCCGCTGAATATCAGCCTCATACACCTCCGCAATCACGTACATGGCATCCGTGCGCCCCAGGGTGACAATGCCCTCCTCGGCAATCACTTCACCGGACCGGGCATGAATGCGCAGGATTTTTCCAGCGACAGGGGCTTGAATGACGGTGTTTTGCAACGCGGCTTTGGCTAGAGCTTGGGCCGCTTTTGCCCGTTCAATATCGGTTTGCGCAACGGCGACATCCTCGGGGCGGACGTCCTGAATGCGATCAAGGGTGGCTTTGGCTTCGCGAATACGATTTTGTCCCGTGTTAAGTCGTTGCGATCGCGTTTCCTCCTCGGTTTGCATCTGACGGCGAACCGTCAACATCGTGGTTTCGCGCACATCCCGGCTGGACTCAGACGTAGCACCATCGTCGTATAAGGCTTGGAAACGTCGGTACTCAGCCACCGCATTGCTGTACTCCGCTTGTAAGCGAGCAATCTTGCGATCCTGCACCAACAAATCGCCCTCCAGTTGAGCCTCTAGCTCAGAAATCCTAGCGATCTGAGCATTGACCTCACCACGCTTAGCCCCCGCCAAAACCTGTTGAAGCCTAGCTTGGGCTGACTCGACTTGTACGGTAGCTTCCATCAAAGCAGCCCGTCGCTCACCATAGGTATCCAGGGTGGCAATGACCTGATTCGCCGTCACCCAATCCCCTTCCTTAACCCGCAGCTCCAGCACCCGCGCCCGCGTAAGGGCAGACGGAGCCCCTAGATTGAGAACCTTATCGCGGGGTTCCAAGCGACCAAGGGCGGCGACAGAAGCAGGTTGTGGCGTGACGCTAGCCTCAACGGCAGGTTGGGGGGTGCCTTCAGAACTAACGGAACGGAGTTGCAACGCATAGAGGATGAGTGCGCCACCTAACAACCCGCCCAGAAAAATGGCTACTCCCCAAATCTTCTTCATTGGAAATAGGGCTTTGTAATCTTGGTCTTTTATCGTAACAACTTCAATAAGCTCCGTCACCACAATGCAGAGAATCTTAAATTATAAACTTTGCAAGGATTGAAGTTGTATAGGGATTGGAATTGTAAGAATTAAAATTAAAGTTGTAAGGATTAAAACAGATCAGCAGGATCAGAATCTTTGAGCTTTCGCATGACCAGAAACCCTGCAAACAAAGACATTGAAAAGGTCAGAATTAATACTAAGATGGCACGCTCAAGGGTCATAAAAGCAGGCAGCTTAGTCCCAATTTGCACTAGTTTGTAGAGCCCTATAGCACAAATATAACCAGGGATATAACTTGATATTGAAAGGATTAACGACTCTTGAATGACCAGACTCAAAAAGTAGGAGCTAGGATACCCTTTGGACTTGAGAATCGCGTAGTCAGGAATATGATTAGCAACATCCGTAAAAAGTACTTGATAGACAATATACATGCCAATCAAAAAACCAACGGCGGCTCCCATTTGAAAGATAAATCCCACGGCTGTCGTGCCTTGCCAGTAGGCATACTCTTTTTGAATAAATTCATCCGCAGTCAAGAGCACGACATCGGAGGGAAGGTGCTTACGTAGAGTTGAGGCAACTTCGTCAGCATCCAATCCGGGTTGGAGACGGACCACTCCAATGGCAGCCTGATCTAGATGGCTAAGCTCAGGAAATAAGCGAGCAAAGTTCTTGTCGCTGGTAACCACACTGCCAGTAATGCCAAACGATGTCCCTGTAAATGTTATGATTTCGCCAACTCTAATTCGCTGATCATTGAGCTCAATAAAAACATCGTCGCCGGACTCAAAGTCTGCTTCGATGGGACCATACTCTGAGGTGGAACCTCGGTCAAAAAGAACAGTATCAGTCAGATAAATATGTTGAATGTCTTGATCAAGTTCAGGGAATTCGAAAGGCTGCTCAATGGGATTAATCCCATAGATTGCAATTGTTCGTGATTCTCCTGTTTTGGGATTCCTAAAAACTCCCGTTTTTAAATAAATAGGACTAATGTCCTCGACCTCCTTAAAGTTTAATAACTGATAAAGACGTTGACGAGAGAAAGTATTGGCTAAAACTAATGCCTGGGTTTTGGCATCTAACATCACCAGGTCGCCTCGAAGATGCTGATGCAATACCGTATTACTCTCGTTCAGTGCCCCCATAAAGCCGAGTTGGACAAACATCAAAATAATCGCTGATGAAATCCCTAAGGAAGCCATCAGAAAGCGACTCTTTTGATAGCTCAACTGTCGCCAAGCTAGAGGCACCCTAAAAGTAATGCGTTTGGATTTTAGGGACTGAGAACGGGAAGAACGGCGCGATCGCTTCATCGTTGGAGTAGGCTAACCGTTAGCCACGGGGGAGGTTGTCGCTATAGATGTCTGGGGGTGATAAGGGCGAAGCCAAGGTTGCAAATTGCCAGCATCGTCGGTAATTTTGATCGGATCAAAATACCGCGATTTATCCTCAGATGAAATATCGTCGGGATACTGTTCATATTGAGGATCGAGAATATCTTGCCCTCCAATAAAATTGCGCCCACCTCCCTCAGGAATTTTAAACATGCCCTTAAATTGGTTTAAGCTCGAACTGCCAAACACATAACCTGCGATCGGATGATGGATCGCAACTTTCAACGTTTTTAATGCCAAATTCCGCCAAAACTTAACGCGATCGACCAACTGCATGGGATCCGAAAATAAAATTCTCAAAAACTCACTATAGTCGGCATGATCATCAACCGTATGACGATAGGCAAGGGTTTGACCATCTAAATCTCGCAGCCGTAAGTTGGGCAAGAGTCCACCCTCATCAACGTTATTCCAAAAAAGCTTGGTGCCAACGAGGGGAGCCACAATCGTAAAAAAGTCCGGGAACGCTACAACGTCTAACCCCGTCAGCATCTGCATGTCCTGCCTCATGGCAGCTACCGATGCAAAACGTGGATCAAACATATAGGGATACATAATTGCAATTCCCTGATTTTGAGCGTATTCAATATCGTCGAATACATTGCTTTGATGGGTGTTTTGAACCTTGTTGTGGCGATCCAAAAATTGCAGATCAAAGGATTCAATCCCTGTGAAAAGAACCCGACAACCGGAATTGGACATCAGATCAACAATTTCTCTGTTTTGGAGTACATTTTGGGTGACCAGAGCACCCCACCCTTTGAGCAATCTGGAGTGCTTTAATGCGATACAAAGTTCCTTGAGATGGGGGATGTTATTGGAAAAATTATTGTCGATAAAAAATACAACGGGGAACAGGCGTTTAAAACTCCAGCGGGGACTGGTTTGGATCGAGTGCTGAATGGTTTCAATAACCGTTGCGACACGATAGGTTGTGTGACTTGCTCCTTCTGCTGGAATGACGCAAAAATCACATTTAAAGTTACATCCCCGTGACGCTTCAATTAAGTGGAGGATTGATGAGATGTGATTGTCTCTCAATAACTCATACTTCACCACGTAGTTGCTGAGCTGAGTTTGGGGAGATCGATAAATAGTTTGTAACTGCCCTTGCTCAAAGTCTCGCATTATCGCCAAAATGCATTCTACGCCGCCAACGCTCACCGCATCAAAAAACTCCGTGGCAAACTCAGGAAACATGGTGCAAATATTGCCACCGGCAACCACTGGCGTGCCCTGACGGCGAAAAAAGTAGGCGAGCTGTCGCATGCGATCAAAATCTTTCTGGAGCCCTGTCAAAAAGACCAGCACGACATCATCTAAGTGCTCAGTGTCGTAGGGACCATGATAACTTTCGTGATAAAGCTTGACGTCATATTTGGTTAGATCAATCATTGAGCCGACGTGTACACCGGCACTGGTTTGTAAAAATATTTTCTCGTTTTTACCTGTGCGATCGCTATGAAAATGAGTACAGATAATCAAAATACGAGGTTTGTCAGATTGACTATTCAATGGACTATTCATAGGTCTGCCGATGGTCGATAGAGATTGTCAATAGAGCAAGCAATAGGGACTAAATCTAAATACTAAACAATAGATAAGTTTATTGAGTGGCCATAGCGTTGACAACAATACGGTGGCGTCAAGATTTTTTGTGCGCTAACCTTTTGTGGATGCCCTGTAATTAAGATTATTCCCTCTTCCTACCCTTGGAAATCTAGGTATAGGGTTAGGCATCAAACAAAAAACTTGAAATATAAATTTGTTTTTATTCCTAGTTCGTTACATTAATAATGTCCATTTGTGCTCTACCTGCAACGATTCCTGGACCTCCTCGTACCATTACACCGCTACGTTTTCTCAGGGGGCTACGCTTTTTTGGCGATACTATGCGTACCGGTGGACAGCTGTTTGACCAATATGGTTCATTTGTCGCTTTGAGTCATCGGGGGGGGACGAATATTTACTCCCCTTTAGCCCATTGTCCTGGCACTGTTCTAACCTGTGATCCTCAGGCGGTGAAGCAGATTCTGGCAAGCAATGATGTTTTTTATCGATTTCCTTTCTTAGGGACTTTGTATCGATCACGCGATCGATCGCCTCGTCATCGAGTTTTGGAGCGCTATATGACTGGGTTGTTTGACCTTAATGGTCCACCCCATCGTCAGGCGCGGCAGTACCTCTCCCCGGCCTTTTCCCAGCGGGCGATCGCGATGTATCGAGACGATGCCGTTGCTGTCACCGAAAAGGAGTTGGAGTCTTGGTCGGGTGGATCGCCCCAGGATCTGACAGCCCTGACAAACCACTGGTCGGCCAAGGTGATGATCCAGGCGTTGCTCGGGGTAGAGATGTATGACCATGAAATACAGTTCTTTCATGATGTGGTGTACCAGTGTGGGTCACCGATCGCCATTTTTTTCATTTTGTTTCCCTATGCCTTTCCGGGGTCTCCTTTTCGGGGGTTGCTCAAGGATCTCGAAACAGGGGAGGAGATTGCTTTAGGCATTACTGAGCGGGCCCGATCGCGCTTAGCTACGGGTGAGCCGGAGCAGGTTCAGCGCTTGACGGTGTTCTCTCTCCTGTGGGATGCCCAGTGCGGTCAAGCCGATATCGCCCTCGACCAGGGCCAAGTTTTGGGACATTTAAATGCCATGTGGACGGCGGGGGCAGAGGCGACGGGATCCGCGTTGGGTTGGCTCTTGTTATTGCTGTCCCAGCATCCGGCGATTGCGGCTGATCTGCTCGATGAGTTGTCCGCCACATTACACGGGGATGCGCCTACGGTGGAGCAACTTAAGCACTTGCCGTTGTTGGACCACATTGTGAAAGAAGGCTTGCGGCTGCTGCCAAGCGCTCCTTGGAATCCTAAGGTCGCTGTACAAGAAACCGAGCTTGTGGGCTACGGTCTCCCCCCCGGCACCGAAGTCTTTCTTAGCTTGCATCATCTGCATCTCAACCCCGACGTGTATAACTGTCCCAAGGTATTCAAGCCAGACCGTTGGGAAACGCTGCAACCGAAACCTTGGGAATATTCACCGTTTAGTGGAGGAACCCGTGCTTGTATTGGCAAAGGCTTGGCGATACTCAGCCTCAAGGTGGCGATCGCCATGATTGTGCAGCGGCTTCGCTTAGAGTTTGTACCCACCGCAGACATCAATCCCGGTGGTGTTTTTACGTTGACCAGCCCGACTCCCCTCTTGGTCAAATGTCATCCTCAAGATCGCAATTTTAACCAAGGCGTTGGCAATATTCAGGGCTTTATTCGCGAGATGGTTCAGCTACCTCACTGACAAAATCAGGAGACTTAATATGCCTATAGCTATCTTGCTCTAATAAAATCTAATACCTTTTCGAAAGCATTTTAATCACCTTTTATCTTTAGGACTTTCATATGGAAACGACCATCCCAAAAAACGATCAACTTGCCCAGGAAGCAATGCAATGGGTCGAGCATTTTATTCAACCCCTGGAGAATAAAGCATTTGCCGTTGAGCTTTGGAATGGTATGCGCTGGGAGCCGAGCGATCGCCCCGCCCAAGTAACCTTGGTGATTCGGGAACCCGGTGTTTTGCGCACTCTCTTTCTTTCGGGAGGTACCCAAGCCTTAGCCGAGCTGTATATGAGTGGTCGGGCAGATGTTGTCGGCGACTTCGAAGCACTTATCCCTTTAATTGATCATCTCATTGCCCTCAAACCCACCATTGGTGAATGGTTTTCCCTAGCACGATATGCCTTGAAATTACCCAGAGTCACAACTGCGCCTCCCACCGCTGAAACGTCCCAAGGGAGCTATCAACCAGCGGTGTTATCAGGGGATGTAAAAGGTCGGCAACGGGTAAAAGATGCCATCAAATACCACTACGATTTACCCTCTAAATTTTGGCAACTTTGGCTGGATCCCTACATGCAATATACCTGTGCTTATTTCCATAGCCCAGAGGATGATCTCCCCACCGCCCAACTCCAAAAACTGGAGCATATCTGTCAAAAACTAAGGCTACAATCGGGCGATCGCTTTCTCGATATGGGGTGTGGTTGGGGCGGTCTCATTATTTATGCGGCCAAACACTATAACGTGCGTGCCACCGGGGTTACCCTCAGTCGACTCCAAGCAGAACATGCCCAAAACTGGATTAAGCAAGAAGGTCTTGAGGATGTCTGTCAGGTGGAGTTTTGTGACTTCAGGGATGCCAAAAAGTTTGGCACCTTCGACAAAATTTCTGGGGTTGGCATCACTGAGCATTTAACCTCAGCCTTAATTAATGAGTATTTTCAAGCTGCTTGGAATTGCCTTAATCCTGGTGGCATTCTATTTAACCAAGCCAGTGGTTGCTCCATTCGCCAACCGTTAAGAAAAGAATCCCATTCGTTTATCACGGAATATATTTTTCCTAACACCGAGATTTTGTTGATTGGTGACCTATTACGCGCAGCAGAGAACGCTGGATTTGAGGTGCGGGACCTAGAAAATTTGCGGGAACATTACGAACTCACCTTGCGCCATTGGAAGCAACGGTTTGAAGATAATGCTGACGGTGTCAGTGAGTTTTTTGACGATTCAGCCTATCGTGCGTATCAGATGTACTTTACTGGCTGTATTTACGACTTTAAAATCGGTCGCAACAACCTCTATCAAACTTTGTTTGTTAAGCCCTCGGAGAATAAGAGTGGTATGCCATTAACTCGCCAGTATCTATATTCCAGCTAGATTCTAGCTAGGGCTCCACAATAGGGTCCCAACCTCTTTGATTTAAAAACACTTTAAGAACAAACCAATATGCAAGTTTCTTTAGGCAAAAAACTGCCGACCTATGCCGCACAGGATCGCTTTCAACCTGCAATATTAGTAGGGATGATTGTGATCCACCTGGCCGCATTCACCGCGCCATGGTTTTACACTTCATATTCCATTCCCCTGCTAGTGATGGGTTGGGTGCTAACGGGTGGATTTGGTATCGCGATCGGCTACCATCGTTTGCTGTCCCATAAAAGTTTTGAGACCCATCGATGGGTCAAATATGCCCTGGCTCTGCTCGGTGTTTTTGCCGTACAATCAGGCCCTATTGAATGGGTAAGCTATCATCGAAACCATCATGCAAATTCAGATCAAGCCCTAGATATTCACACACCTTGGGCGGGCTTTATTTGGGGGCATATGGGTTGGATTATCTTTGAGCATCCAATCGTAAGAGGCGAGGATCTATGGTGCAAAGCTAAAGACCTTGCTAGTGACCCCGTTTTTAGATTCCTTGATAGGCATTTTTTGACGCTGAATCTGATATTGGGTGCATGGCTCTTTGGGACAGGCTTTTGGCTAGGGGGAGCCGAAACGGCATTGTCTTTTTTGATTTGGGGTGGATTTCTACGGATTGTTTTGACTTGGCATATCATCTTTTCTGTTAATTCAGTTTGCCATCGTTTCGGCTACCGTAATTTTGATACCTCTGACCATAGCTGTAATAACCCCATTGTTGCGCTTTTGGGGTTTGGTGAGGGGTGGCATAATAATCACCACGCCAATCCCTCATCAGCCTCTTTTACCCATCATCCCTACGAGTTTGATGTCTCATTCCTAATGATTAGAATCATGCAAAGATTAGGGCTTGTTTGGAAAGTGCGCTCATGATGTCTACTTTCTCTTCCTAGGCTTTTTTCTTAGGTTTGAAAAAATGCTAGAGCGGCCTTGCCCGCTTTATCGGCATATTCTTCATAGACACCTAAAGTGCCGGGGAGTCGCTGCTCTTGTATTTGGGGGAGTTGGGCGAGGGCTTCCATTTCCGCTTTGGATTTGGGGGGAGATTGCTCCGGAAGAATCAGTTGCACGGGCATGGTCAGCGATCGCCCGACCTTCAACCATTCGTCGCGATCGCCCATGGGATCAAGCCCCCCTGTGACGAAGGCGGCAGGGGCGAATCGAGCACCGGGTTGCTGGGTGATTTGATGTTTGACGGCCATAAACTCGGGCGTCAGTTTGTCCCCATTGACATACACGTGACGCTGATACATCCATTTCAGAAAGGCGGGGTGGGTGTTGCCCGCATAAAGTGCCTGTCCCAATAGGGGCGATCGCACCAAATTTCTGACGCCACTCGCCATCGGCTTCGGTGCTCCCATCGCCCGTAACGGACCTTTCCAGGTGGGGGCAACGAGCAGTAGCTTTGAGCAATTGTTGGGCTGGGCTTGGGCGAGGTGCATGGCATACCCTGCGGCATGGCCGGCGGCGAGGATGGCGAGGGGATGGGGGCAGCACGCTTGCACAAAATCCTGGAGCAGTTGCTGGTAAAGCGGTCGATTGTATTGGACTGGGGGGCGACCAGAGTCTCCAAACCCCAACCAATCCAACCTAATGACTTGAAAATGCGGGGCAAGAATTTGAGCAATGCCTTCGAGTTCGGTGCGGCTGGAAACCGTGCTGAAGGCTGGCAACAATAATATGGATGGTCCTTCTCCTAGGGTTTCATAGGCGATTGAGTGCGATCGCCCTTGGTAGGACCAACGGTAGGATTGACGCTGATGGCGGTCGGAGCGATCGTGGGTTTGTGCCATTTTGAGTGTTATAAAATTTGTTTCAAGTTTGTTTCAAATGTGTTGGGTCTGACGGCTGAATTTGCCTGGATCACAGACTCTTTTGGGCTGAAGTATGGGTTGAAGTTCCGTTAGATAGAGCTTAAATTGCTGTGGCTAGTTTCAGCAATCTCAGCAATCATTGGATCACAGGATCGCAATAGATCGCAATTTTGGATCGTAATTTCAGAACGCAAAAAATGAGACTCTCTCTGGTGTCCAACGCTTGTTTCTAACTGTTGCACTTCAGCCCTGATCCGCCGTCTTCTAATTAGTGTTTTCTACGGCTATGCCGTGCCCCTAAAGGCTTCCCCACTTTCGAGAATTGCTCACCCCCGGCGTTTTAATGACTTGGTAGCCATTGCGCTTCGCCCAATCCTGGGCCGCTGCCTCCAGCTCCGGTTGACCGCAGTTGAGGTACACCAGCGCAATGTCTTTATTGCCCCTAGCGTTCAGGTTTTGCTTGAGATCTGGAATGACGCTGGCGTTGCCGATGCCTAGAAATCCGTAAAGGGCATTGGCAACGGCGTCCACGTTGCCGCTACCGGCCTCCGACAACAGAACGGTTTTGGTGGTGTCCCAGTTGGCGGTGAGTTGGGCTTTGTCCCGCGCTGCCAACCACATCAGCACCTTTTCCCGATCCTTCGTGGGCTCCCACCCCAATTGTTTGAGGGATGTGCCCGCCGCCGGAGCCACTTCCCAATCCGTTAGCTTGGCCGTCAGAGGGGCGATCGCGTCTTCCTTGCCGATGACACCAAGGACCGCCACCCCCAATTCCTCCATCTTGGGTTCCGGGTGAGATAGCAGCCCTTGGGCGGGACCATAGGCCGCATCGCCGATGGTGCCCAGGGCAGAGACGACCGCGCCTTTGGGTAAATCATTAGTGCGATAGGCGTTAATAATGGCCTTCGGCACCTGGGGATCCTGGGAGCGTTTGCCCACGTTGCCGATGAGTTGCAGGGTGGAGATGACCTCCGGCGATCGCAGCCCTTTCCCCCGCATAAAGTTGAAGAGTGCTTCGATGGCCTCCGGCTCGGATCGATTCCCCAATGCCTGGATGACCTGCTTCCGATCTCCAGACGGAGACTCCAACTGCGCCTTCAGCAATTGTAGGGATTCGGGGGTGTCCATTTTGCCTAGGGTGGCGATCGCCCCGGGCCGCGTCCCCAGGGTTTCCAATTCCGCCTTCAGCAGATCCAAATCCACATAGCCCAAACTGCGCAGGGCCGTACTCGCCGCCTTCGCCACCACCGAATTGTCATCCGCCGCCGCAGTCTTCAGGGCCGCCACCGATTCCGGCGAGTCAATTTTCCCCAGGGCAGTCACCAATTTGCCCTTTTGATAGTCCGTGGCGGTGTCCATTTTTTCGACGAGCAACGCCCCTGCCCGGGGATCGCCGGTCTGCCCCAGGGCTGTGATTGCGTTACTCACCTCAAACTCCTCGGGGGAGTCCATCATCCCTTTCAACACTGTAAATGCCGTTTCATAGGCGTCGGGATTCTCCTCCTTCGCCGCCGCCATCCCCGCGCCGATCGCCTGATAACTTTGCCCCACCGCAAACTTCAAGCCCTGTTGGGCAGCGCCGGCAATTTCGCCATCCCCGTCCTCCATAAGGATCACTAGGGCCGCGATCGCCTTGGGGGCATCGAACCACTGCAACGCCATGGTGGACTGTCTACGAACACTGGCAAATTCGCTGTTGGTCGCCGCATCGATGAGGGGATCAATGGCGGCCGGATCCCCTTTCTGTCGTAGGGCGCTAGCGGCGGAAATGGCGTCTGATTCCTCTTCCCCCTGCAACATTTCCACCAGTTCGCTGACGGGCCGCTCTTCCAGCCCAGGACCGAAACATCCCCCCAGCAGGGTGGCCGCACTGAGGGCGATCGCCACCCCGCCGCCTGTTAAAGCCCCTTTTATTGAAGTTCGGAAAAATAGTTTCATATTGAGCACATCCATACTTTTACTGAAGGTATTGAAGAGACTGAAGATAACTTGGGTGATGGTTAATAAGATTAAAGCGCAAGATTTAAGTTGATATTCTCCAGGGAAATTCAAATGAGTCCCTTGCACTCGATAGGTTTTTTAGACTGGGCGACTGCCGTCTTATTTCTTGTCAACATAGGGCGTAGCCCAGGACAAAATTCGCTGATGAACTTTATCTAAGTTCGTCGGAAATATCTTGGTAATCTCTTTTTGCTTGAGAGGGACTCGCTCTGGACAAGGTTTGGGGTCTTCTGGTGAAGCGATCGTCTCTGATGCCATTAATTCACCCGTTTGCGCTTTATATAGTTTGAGAGTGGTGACCCGGCGAAAACGCTCAGCTAGAACAGTGCCCTTGGAAAAAGGAAGATTCGGTGCGATCGAGTATTCACATTTTTCGATTGATTGTGCGCCTGTGTTATCGACACAAAGCACCAGTTCAATTCCATTTCCATGGGGGACTGTCCACTCTGACTCAGACGCACGCTCTTTGAATGGTTGACCACTCTCATTGGGCAGGTCAAGGATTAAAAGGGTATGGAAATCGGCGTTACTACCGTAAGTTGCTGATTCTTTAATACCCTCTCCAGTTGTGCAGACACTCGAGAGATCAAGCTTTGGCAAATGTGGGTCGCCGCTAGGTAAGATTGTGCTTTTATCTAACTCAAAGCGTTCCGGCGTTAAATCCTCCAGGGTGATATTTGCGCCGGTCAGATTAGCGCCCTGCAACTTAATCCTGGTTCCACCCATGGAATCTAACTGTGAATTGGTTAGATCCGCCTGCTGAAAAGCGGTAAAGGTTGCGTCTGCACCACTGAGGTTTGCACCACTGAGATTGGCTTGGGTAAAAATAGCACTGGATAGCGTGGCCGAGCTGAGATCTGCTCCGCTTAAATCGTCCCCCGTGAAATCTATTTCACTGAGATCGCAACCGGGACAGCTTTTCGATGAGCGTAGTTTTTCGGCATTCGCTTCCCGTTGTCTTTTCTCAAGGGCTTGTTGAAACTTGTCCACCCAACCATCCCGTAAGGCGAAAGCAACGATGGTTAAAAGCACGATGGTTACTAAAGTAACCAGTGCGACTTGGACAAAGCCAGACGATGAATTTTCAGACTGTAGCTTAGACATGACAGGTTGAACCGAGACGATTTTCCCATGCACCAATATCTTGCACTACACTGTCAAATCTAGCTTTCTAGTCGGGAAGGCGGTTCTGTTGCAAAAATGTGGGGCGATAAGTAAGTAGATGTCTGAAAAGTAAAAAAGCTAACGGGAGTTAGCCTGTGGTTACAACACAACAGCTCTCATGAGCGATGCCCCCAAGCCTATCCCAGTGACCTCAGCGACGACCAATGGGACTGACTCGCCGCTCTACTGCCTTCCGCCAAATCTGATGGACGCCCTCGCACTGTGAACTTGCGCCAAGTTCTCAACGGAATTCTCTATATCCTCTGCACGGGATGCCCTTGGCGCTATCTTCCAAAAACCTATCCTCCCTACCAAACCGTTTACGACTACTTCGCCCGATGGCAAGAGCATGATACGTGGGAGCAAGTGAATGAACACTTGAGGCAGTGGACTCGAACGGTGGAGTGCGATCGCCCCCCTCACCCTCTTTGGCAGTGGTGGATAGCCAATCCGTTCCAACATTCCCCATGGTGGCTCGCCAAGTGGGATATGACGGAGCCGGTTTGAAGCAATTGCTAAACGATGTGGCTCGCCGAGACGTGAACCTTGGGAGACTCGACAGAATTCTAGTCGATGGGGGCTATCAGGGAGAGCCCTTGGTGCGTTGGGTGATGGATACCCATCACTGGATTTTGGAGAAAGTGCTGCGTCCAAGAGAAGTCCAAGGATTCGTTCTCGTTCCCAAACGCTGGGTTTTGGAGCAAACCTTTGGTTAGTTGCGATGGTGTCGCCGTTTGAGTCGGGACTATGAATCTTCTGTCGAGAGCGCCCAGAGTTGGCGGTACATCGCCTCAATAACGCGAGTACGGGATAAGACCTAGAGGCTCAAAGACGGTTTGCGGGGTTGATGGCAGTACGCCACTAGCCCCGCCATCAAGTGTACAAAGCAATTGACTGGACTGCGATGTCTCGAATGCTCCATTTGGCAAACGATCCTGAGTTACCCGATGACTGTCTCGATAAGACACCGCTTGCGAGCCAGAAACTTATCCCCTTCGAGCATCAAAGCATTCTTCATCTTGCGACGGGGCTTGGCGAAGAACTGAAGCAGCAATCGAGCAGTTCTCCGTGATGATTGATAACCAGATGCAGCTTGACGCCAAAGAACCAGCCCACCGATGTCTTGCTCCGAGCCGCCAGATTGCGGAAGACCCGATGTTGACTGAGTCGACGAAGCGTTGAGAGCTGACCAGACCGGGGAAGGCAGTCGCCCAATGCTCTCGAACATGCCGTTGATAATAGCCTTTGAAGGTGCGATATCCCTGATGGAGAAAGGCAATCAGCAGGGTCAGAATTGTGCTCAAGCTCAACTGTCGAGGTCGATTGCGCCGTTTGACGCCATCGTTGAGCAACTGTCGATTCCACTGGGGCTCGAAGGCTTGGCAGAAGTCATCTACGTCCCAAAACAAAGCTTCTAGACTAGACATGATTGGCGGGAGCAGCTGAATGGTTTTGTTTTGTTCAGACTAAACGCTCCCGCCTTTCTTTATCCCGTACTCGCGTCAATAAATCCCTAGTTATAAACAGCTTCAGAGCCAGGTACGTTGCGCATCAAGTTTAAGTTTGTCGTGAATTTTTGCAAGGCGTCTAAGGCTGAGCTAGAGTCTTTGCTTCTTGGCAATAACATTACTAATCTTGCCTGGGTGTCTCCACACGGAGCCCCTGATGGTGCGTAGCAGATCATGTGAGGTTTAGAGGAGTCATCGACTCTGAAAATAAAACCTTGAAATTCGTTTGGATTCTGAACAAAGTAATTGAGATATCGTGCAGTCTGCGCACATCGGAGTGCACCAGAGTCAACCTGTAGCGTCGTCACTTGTGGTTGAGGAACACCCGACACTTGCGGTTGAGAAGCACCCATTACTTGTGGTTGGGTTTGTGGAGACTTTAAATTCAGAGCATTAAAATCAGATTTGGTGAAGATAACTAAGTCTCCCTGTTGTCTACCGTATACGCTACTGCCGCCAGAGGGAGAAGTCTGCGTCACAATCAAGGCATTGTTGGTTGTTCCACCGTTCCCGTCACGCAATCCAGGACCAGGATCATCACATCCAAAAACAGCATTTTTAGGAATCATTTGAGAGTAATCACCCTCAGATTCTCCAGACTTACTAACCGGTGAGGGTGGAATAGTGGGATTAGCAAATCGTGCGGAGCTCGCTATTGGGGGGGGGGCACTTTCGGGAAGAGGCGTCTGAGATGTTTGCACTGGCGGCTTGACCGGTGGACTTTGGTTTGCTTGCGGTGCAGGGGAAGGTTGACTGGCTGGACTTTGAGTCGCTTTTGGTGCGGTGGAAGGGGACGGGGATTGGGATTGGACTGAAGCGAGTAGTACTACGCCAAGCAGACCGCAAGCTAACCAGAATGAAGCGGCAAAATGGGAAGGTTTCATGGGTGGAAAGCGTCTGAAACGTGATTACTCCCTTTCCTACTGCTCAGAGTATTTTAATCCGGATGAGATCAATTTTTTTTACATAGAGAAAAACTCTACTTAGTTTGAATTCAATATTTTTTTGGCGCAATGGGGCAGTATCACTTGCGTCTCTACCTGGCACTTGCCTATCACTTCATGGCGCCATCCGGATGTTAATCGCTTCATTAGGTATGGTGATTATTACCTCAGCAAAGAGGGAACTGCTCTTTGTGACGATATACATTTGTGACGATATACAACAGTCCTTCAAATTTCATGAAAACAGCCTGAAGGCACTGTCAAAGTTAGCCTTCTGTTTTCTGGATGAGATACCACCGTCCTGCTCACTCCCAGAAACGCTACTTCTATGCAGTAGAGGCTAACCGCGTCAGCTCACACCAGTCTGCAAATCGCTGGCTCATCGTTACTCGATAATCACTCCCAGAGTGTTGATGTTGATGGGGATGAAAGTAACCTCGTATCGGCTCAAAAGCAGCTAGGAGTCGTTGGGCTCCTCCTGGAGATTTGACACGCCCCATTCGTCTTTCTCGGGTTCTAGTCGAGCAATGGGAATTCTCTGCCCGATTGTTCAACCCCCGGTGCTGTCGGTGCTCTACTCCTGGTGTCAAGTCCTTCTTTGCTGCTCCGTAGCTCCTCATCTTATCGGTGATGACCCGAGGAGCAAATCCGGTGCCCTTGAGCAGTTTGCGAAAAAACTTCTTCGCTGCGACCTTATCGCGACGGCGCTGCATGAGAATATCAATCACCTGACCTTGAGCATCGATCGCTCACCACAGGTAAAAATGCTCTCCTTTGATGGTGACCATCACTTCGTCAAGGTGCCACTTATCCACCGGGATCCGGCGTCGTTTACGAATCTGATTGGCATAGTCCTGCGCAAACCTTTGGCACCAATTGCGGACCGTTTCGTAGGTCACCTCAATACCGCGATAGAGCATCATCTTCTCGATGTCGCGGTAGCTCAAGGGGAAGGTGTAGCCAGACACAGTGGCGAATAATCTCGATAGGAAATCGATGACGTTTGTCGCAAGCGCCCATGAACTTGTCCCGTTAATCTCAGCCGGATCTATCACCTCAGTTAATTTGACAATGCCCCCGCGAGTCATCAATGTGGATAAAATCCAGCTTGTCTGGGGGCTTTAAGCCAGATTAAAGAGGAAAATAAATATCCTCGAAAAACTCAACTTAGACCCGTTAAATACCAAAGGATCCCTATAAATGAGTCTACAGGGATCTTTGGTTTTCTTTGACTATTTACTGACTTGGCAACTTGACCGTCAACGATGTATGGAAGATGTCGTTAGGGTCTACTCTTAATTTGAGTTTTTGCAATTTTTTATAATCCTGTTCATTGTCGTAGTACTTTTGTCTGACCTCTACCTTGCTAATATCAGTATCATTACTATCGCCGAAAGAACCCCAGAAAACTCGTTGCTCCTGATCCTTACTAAAGTGATCATCAACCAACTGCTGCATTTCATCCTGCAGTCTTTGCGCCTCCGACTTGTAGCCTTCGCGGTAGAAGAGATCGAAAACGAAGCAGAAAACGTAATCTCGATGAGGAATTGAGGTTATGAGTCTATTCTCTTCCTTCTGGTATTCACCGCCGCCTATATTCATTTGGAAGACAATCTTTACGCCATCCGCGTACACCACCTCATCAACCTTGTTTACAAACTGTTCAACAAATTCATCGGTTAGTGCTTCATTCGTGCAGTTGACCCGCTTTTTATAGGGATACCTAAACTCGCGCCCATCATGGGTTGTTGCTGGCCAGCGACGTACGAACGAATCTGACAAGTCAGAAAGGTCTTTCTCGCCAGATTCAAAGCGTAGGATATTCTCCCACAAGCTTGTCTCTGCCGATATTGCCTGATGGATTGACTGCAACTCGTCTGGAATGTCTCCATCGTCTTCGACAGGTAGGTCTTTGTTGACGGCTTCAACAAACAGTGCTGGAAAAAATCGTATCCCTCCCGTTGATATTACTGTCATCATTAAGTCGGTATCTGGTAATGTCCCTGCTTCAACTCTTTTTGTCCATGCCTGAACTTCCTTCATAAGGTTGAAGTAGCGATCCTTTGTATATTTTCTGGTTTCAACATATCCGTAAGAGTGCTTGTGCTTGCAATCTCTAATACAGTCGAACGTGTAGCTGGTGATGATGCCAAATGATCCAGCATTTCCCCCTAGTACTCCCCAGAAAAGCTCCTCATCGATCGTGGACAGTGGGGAGCCCGGTTTTGGACGCGTGACTGTGCGTAGGTCCCCATTCGCCAGCACGATGTCGAATGCTTCAATATGGTCAAGGGTTAAGCCAAAACTACGAACAAGATGACCATAGCCTCCTGTTTGAGCATGACCGCCAATGGCCACCTGCGGACATTCGCCATGGGGAATAGTTACTTTCTCTCTTTTAAAGCGAGCTGCCAGATTCGTTAATGCAACGGCGGGGCCAACCTTAGCAATATTCCCAGAGATGCTGAGGTGGTTAAAAGCATCCATACTCAGCACTATCGTTGTGTCACCTCCCGAAGATTTGCCAGAGTATTGATGACCGCCACTTCTCGCAACGATAGATAATTTTTTTGACGGGTCATTTGTTGACTGGGCGTTTTTTGACTGGACATATTTAATGGCTGCCTTAATATCCTCTACGTCCCGTGGGTAAGCAATCATTAAGGGAGTCACCTCTTGCTCTGGGTAAGAGGTTGTTGCATAAACCTTTGCGCGACAGCGGTACCCACAATCGCCACGTTCATAGACATCCCCTTTGAACTTAGGGATTGGTCCCGATGGTGCCTTTGTAGGACAGGGCATGGAAAATTTTTCGTGGCATGGGATTGGTTTTTGAGTGGTGGGGGCTCTGTCGGCAAAACTTGACACCGGAGTCGTGGGCTCTAAGGTCGGCCCTGTGGGGGTGTAGGCATAACCCGTGACCTCGATCGCATCGTCTTGGTTGAATTGCAAACGTGCGGATAGGTTCAGGTTCCTTTCTAAGGGGCCGGTTCCGTCCTCACTATAGGCAACTCCAAGATGGATATAGTCAGCATATTCAGCCAAAAAGGCTTCTCTATCGCCATCGCTAGTCTCAATTTTGTCTAGCCTTTCCGAATCAATGACCGGATCTAGACCTGCTCCTTGACCCGCATCAAGAATCGCTTCGAGGACTTCGGCCCCTGCAAATGAGTCTGACGGAAGTTCCTCAACACGGGAATTTAGCACGTTGGAGATCTGTTCTACTAGGGCTGATCTATCCTCTTCTTGACTGCCAAGAGCAGTAACTCGCACGATGGGTAATAGGTGAATGCCACTACAGACGTCCAATATTAAGTCACAGCGCTCCGGTAAATTCGGTCTTAAAAATAGGTCTTGTACGAGGTCCCGAAACTCTAAGGCACCCGGATAAGGGAAGGCATATCGTTGCATCCAAAGGTCTGTGGCTGCTGCTGCTTCAAATGTGATTTGAGTAATGACGCCTTTGGAATTTTCCCACTGTGCCAGGCATGACGAGTCTTCGCTGGATTGCAATGTAACTGGCGTGCCATCAGGTTCCACAACACGAAGTTCAGATACATAGTCGGATAGCAATCCTAAACTACGGGTCAAATGTGTGACATGATCGCCCAATACAGTTGAGACAATGCTCTTGAGTGGATCGTCTGAGAGTGGAAGTGCTAAACCATGTTCTATAAGTTGCGTGGCGACATCTTCGGGTGTGGCGGCCGCTTCCACTGATACTCTATTTTCGTTGACGGAGATCTGTGCTAATTCGCTTAGGTTGATGACAATGCTGTTGGTGCCGTCTACAACGTCTTGTCTTGCTACTTGCCTCCCGCTTTTGACAAAGGTTTTAAATCCACGCGAAAGGCCGATCGCTGTCGCAACATCTTCCTGAGAATCCGGATACCAAACTTGATGGGGACCTAATATATCGCTGATAACGGTTTGGAAGTCATAGTTAGAAGGAATGATCTTTCCGCTAAAGGTTCTGTTATTGCTTCTTTGTCTGAGTTCATTAAGTATCAGTAAAAAGTTTGCAATTATTCTTTCAAATATTTTTTCAAACAAGATATTTTATCTCCTGTAGCAATCCTAAAGGACTTGTAAGTGGGGTCAGCTCCTAAAAGCTGGTGTCGCTAAATCTGGGGATACAGGTGTGGGAGTACGGACTGACTACATATTTAGTGTCAGGTCTGGCAGATGCAATCCATATTTCTAGATGTTATCCGTCACTTTGATGTAATGACATCCCTATCTAAAGAACTTGTAAGCAATTTTTGGCGTGTGGCCTCAGGGGCTTTAGGGTGTCATATGTCACGTCTGAGGCTTAAGTGTGGCAAGTGGGGGTTTGTTGGGCAAAAGTGACGAATAAGTACCCCTAAGCTGCCGCGATCGCTCGTGATCGCTATTGAATCAGCTCAAGGCTATCTGGTCTCCGACGGTACGGCGACCGGTAAAAGTTACAGTTGAAAATGAGAACAAATGAAAATGAGAACGGAGCTCTCGGGTTCTCATTGAACGGGTTTTAAGATTGACTAGGATCGAAGTTGGGGCTGCTGTGGAGCAGTAAGGACGATGGATCGACAGGCGATCGCAAGGGTTCCGTCTGGGTATCGGGTGCGGGAGGTGCGGGAAAAGTGGCGGTTTTATCGGGAGCCGTTGGGGGATGGGGTTGAGTTGGTGATGATGGAAATTCCCGGTGGTGAATTTTGGATGGGGGCTTCTGATGATGAGCCTGAGGCTTTGAACACTGATAGACCGAGACATCGGGTGACGGTGGGGCGCTTTTTCCTGGGACAGACGGTGGTGACGCAGTCCCAGTGGCGGATTGTGGCTAGCCAGTTTGAGCAGGTGGGTATTGAGTTGAATCCTGAGCCGTCGAGTTTCAAGGGGGACCAGCGACCGGTGGAGCAAGTTGACGGGGAGGAGGCTACGGAGTTTTGCCGGCGGTTATCGGAACGGACGGGGCGGGATTATCGATTGCCGAGTGAGGCGCAGTGGGAATATGCGTGCCGTGCAGGGACAACTACGCCGTTTCACTACGGGGATGTGCTGACAGATGAGTTGGCGAATTATCGTGCCACAGCAACCTATAAGGGCAACTCAGAGGGAGTATACCGAGGGCGGACGACGGACGTGGGTATTTTCCCGCCGAATCGCTTTGGACTGTATGACATGCACGGGAATGTGTTGGAGTTGTGCGAAGACGATTGGCACAGTAGCTATGAAGGTGCCCCTGGCAACAGCGATGCTTGGATCGAAGAAAATCGTACGGCAACTAAGAGGGTGCTGCGTGGTGGTCACTGGGGCCGTACTCCTGGCAGTTGCCGCTCTGCGACGCGCATCCGCGGCTCTCATAGCTTTTTCAGGAGCTACTACATAGGTTTTCGTGTGTGTTGCGTCCCCCCGAGGGAGCTTTGATGATGATTCAGTGCTATTGATGAAAAAATGATCCGCTGATCGCCCCCCAGGTTTCCACGTTCCCATGGACAAAGCCCCTGCCCATCGACTGGTTCTACGTCGCCGTCGCCTAAGCCTTCAGTACTACACGGAAGAGCTGGGGGACGGTGTTGTTTTGAAACTACGCCCTATCCCCGCTGGGACGTTTCTGATGGGCCCCCTGCCTGATGAACTCGATAGCTACAGGAATGAACATCCCCGGCATGAAGTGACCCTGCAAAGCTTTTTTCTGGGGATGTACCCTGTGACCCAAGCCCAATGGCGGGTGGTTGCCAGTCAATATGGGCAGGTGGAAATAGATTTGAACCCCGATCCTGCGAATGGCAAAGGAGATAACCGACCAGTGGAACGGGTTTCCTGGGATGAGGCGGTGGAGTTTTGTCGGCGGTTATCGCGGCGATCAGGGAAGGATTATCGGCTCCCTAGCGAAGCCCAGTGGGAATATGCTTGTCGGGCAGGGACGACCACGCCGTTTTATTTTGGCGAAACCATCGATTCCAGCCTAGCTAACTATCGTGCTCAGGATTGGGAGTTTGAAGGGCAGATCTATCCCGGAGTTTATGGGCGTGGCTCCTATGGTGAATTTCGAGAAGAGACGACGGACGTGGGGAGTTTTCCGCCGAATCGGTTTGGGTTATACGATACGCACGGGAGCGTCGTGGAATGGTGTGAAGACGATTACCACGACAGCTATGAAGGTGCTCCTGACGACGGTAGTGCTTGGGTAGAGGAAGACCGTTCAGGGACCCGTAGGTCGCTGCGCGGCGGCTCCTGGAACTTCCCTCCCAGATTTTGCCGCTCTGCGGTGCGCAGCGATCGTCATCACGCTCGCCGCAACGCCAAGGTCGGTTTTCGTGTGTGTTGCGTCCCCCCGAGGGCTCTTTAGGAGTGGTCCATAGGGTTTGTCCTTCTGCATTTCCCGGTCCATGGATTCTGGCGGGATGGGAGAATTCCGGATCCAGTTTCTGTGACAACGATTAATACATTCTGGAATATTCAAGGTTATTCTTTAGTGAGTTAATTCTGGTGTTGTGCATCTGGTGTGGGGATGAGCCAACGGCGTTTGAAGGATCTTGAAGGATTGCTCGACCTGCTTTACGAGAAGAAAGCAGCTTTCGAGCAAGAGTTAGAGCTTTCGGCCAATCCGGGGCTGAAATTCGAGATGACACAGCGTATTAAGCGTGAGATCGATCCCAAAATTCGCCAGTATGAGAAGGAATATGGCGAGCTGATTTCTGAAGCTGAACTCGTGATTGATGAGGGCGAAGCGGAAGTCATCATGACCGATGTTGACGCCGCCGTCACAGCGATTGAAAGGGCACCCTCGAGCGTCCCCCCCGAGGCGATCGCCCTAATTGCTGAATTACACCGCAAAATTGATGCCCTCGATCCTACCGTTGCTGCTTCGGCCAAGTTAAAGGTTGCGTTGCCGGTGATCCCGATGTTGGCATCTTACGAGTTGGAGATGGATACCGAAGGGATGTTGATGTTGACCCGTCTCAGCGATCGCTTCCGCCGTATCCGCCGCCGTTTTACACGCTAAGGCTATGTCATCACACTGGGAACAGCAGCGGGATGAATACCAAGGAATTTTGGAGACGTACCGTGAAGCTTTGGCAAAACTGGAAAGGAAGCTAGCTAAGCTGCGATTTGAGGAAATCAGTCTTTCCAATCCACTCCAACAATTCGAGATTGAGCAAAATATTGAAGAAACCCAAACGGCGATCAATAGAACCAAGGCCACGATCGCTGAGTATGAAGAGAAGCTAGGGTCTATTGAGGCGCAAATCAAGAAAGGCCCTTCCATCTTCGACGCCTTTGATGTGTCCGGAGAAAATGTAGGCGATGGGGCATGGGATGGGCAGGAAATCCGGTTATTGCGTGAGGCGTTGCTCGCGGTTTATCGACAGCCATCGGCCTTGAAGACTTTTGTCCGTGAGGAGTTGGATCAAAATTTGGCGGCGATCGCCAGCAACTCCAACCTGAGCAGTATCGTCTCGGAGCTGCTGGACCATTTTGAGTCTGAAGGCAGGCTGAACTTCCTTGCGGCGGCGTTTGAGCTTGAAAATCGCACCAATAGAAATCCAACATTTCTGAGATGGCGCGAGGGGTGGCTAAAAAAAAAGCCAATAGCACCCACGGTTGAGGTGGGCAGCCCCCAACGTGCGCCCCTTACGAAGGATGGGCAGGTGGAAGCCCATTTATTGCTACTGGTTTTTCAGGCGGGGGCCGGAGACCAAGTCAACATCCGTCTTGAGCGAATTTGCTATGACCTGGACTCCAAAACGGTGGACAAAGGCTCTGGGGTGCAGGCGGAAGAAGACTTTGCCTGCCAACTGGCCGAGTTTCCCCAACGGCTCGATGGCTGGGTCCAAAAGACAACCGATTATCTCCGCGATCGCTATGGCCAAAACTGGCGGCTGGTCATTGACCTATTCTTACCCCTGGATCTGTTGGCACAACCCTTGCGCCATTGGTGTGGGGCGATCAAGGGAATGACCCAGTCCCATCCCATTGTGTACCGCTGTTCGGATCGCTGGAATCGTCGTGTGCGTTACCATGCCGAGTTTTATCAACGGCTTCGCCTAGGACGCGAGCGCTTCGTGAGGGACATGCCGCTAGACTCGGGCAAAACTCTCAAGGATTTGTCATGGCATTATCCCGGGCGCTCTGACTCTGTGAAGTTATTCGATGCCTCGGGGGTTCGGTGCTGTGGAGAATGGCTATCCTCCGACAGTCATGCATTGGATAATTGGGATGATCTGGTGAGTGAAGGGATCCCTTTGGCCCTGTGGATGTGCGAAGCGGGGGCGGATGCAGCGCTGAATCAAAAAACCTTTGATTGGCTGATTGAAGGGGATCACTCTCTTTTCCTCGAGCGGGTTCGCCAGGAGCGGAAGAGTCCTCAATATTATTGCGAGATCGACCGGGAGGATCGCGGTTATCATCTTGGTGTTTTTGACGAAGGTAGCGATCCGGTGTATGACCCAACGTGGGTCAACAACGGTCACAATCCCCTATCGGCAGGTGCCGCATGACCCAATCAGGTTCTCAAGCAGACTGGAAAAAATTTCGCCTGGATGATTCCGTTCCCCGGCCGCTGACAAAAACGCCCGATGCTCCCGCGTGGCGTACTTTTATGCCGAAGGATGATTTCCAGCGCGATTATGCGGAAGAAAGTACAGGGCGCTGGCAGGCTATCCAAGCATTGGCTGACAATGATCCACGGGGGGCGGGCCGGGGGACCAGTTTCCGCATTGCTGAGGGGGAGCATGGCCAGAGAATTGTTGAGGCGGTGAATGCGGCGCTCTATCTCCGTCGCCCCATCCTCGTGCAAGGTAAGCCGGGGTCGGGAAAAACGTCCCTCGCCTATGCGATCGCCCATAAATTGCAACTGGGTCAGGTTTTGTCGTGGCCGGTCAATGCTCGCTCCACCTTGAAAGATGCGCTGTATCGCTACGATGCGATCGCCCGATTGCAGGATGACAAATTGGAGGGAGGCGATAAGCCAGCGATCGGTGCCTACATCACCTTGGGACCGGTGGGGACGGCATTTTTACCCTCAGCGTTGCCCCGGGTATTGCTGATTGATGAAATCGACAAGTGCGATATTAATCTGCCCAATGACTTGCTAGAGCTATTTGAAGAGGGGCGCTACTCCATCCCAGAATTAGTGCGATCGAAGGAAAAAATTGCGCAGGTCAGCACGGAGGATGAGGATATTTCGGCAACTATTCTGGGGGGGCGCGTATTTTGCCATGAGTTTCCGATTGTCGTGATGACTAGTAATGGTGAGCGGGAGTTTCCGCCAGCATTTTTGCGCCGTTGCCTGCGGTTGGAAATGCCTGATCCCACCAGTAGCGAGACAGTCTTACAACGGATTGTTGAAGCCCACCTCAAAAAAGGAAAGGATGCCGATCGCTGGGAGTCTATGCAGGATGATATTGATGCCCTGGTGGGGGCATTTGTGGCTAAGGGCGATCGCTCGAAAGGCCCAGGAATGGGCAATGTGGCTACGGATCAACTGCTGAATGCGGTGTACCTATTAACCCGCCCCGTTGGACCGGGTGGGGAAGAAAAGCGTCGCCGGATCCAAGACATGCTCCTTCGGGAATTGAGTGAGGAGGTGTAGGCCATTAAACGGGATGGGCAACGGTTGATTAAGGCATTAGGGTCACTGCCAGGGACGGTGAAAAATGCTGATGGGTTGACGGGGCGAGAAATTGCCGATGCCTTGTGGTTAGCCTTGCAGATGGGAGAGCTGGAGCCGGTCGAGCCAGAAGAGGAGGCGCAACCAGACTCTCTAGACAATGATGTCAATGTCAGCACAGTGGATCCGGATCACCCTCCTGATGGGTTAGACAACACGCCAGAGATCCGTGATGAGCCCGTTGCTGATCTTGGCATCGAGCCCCGCCCGGGAGGGATTACGTTACCGGAGCGGACGATGGCGATCGCCGTTCCAGATCCATCAACCATCCCCGATTCCTTGGAATTAGCCCGTGCTCTGCGTCCTTTGCTCCAACGGATTGAAGTGGGCACGGCGGAACAATTGGATGAAGCAGCAACGGTCGACAAGATTGCGGAAACGCGCATCTGTCAGCCGGTTTTGATGCCCCGTACAGAATTACGGTTCGATGTGGCGCTGATTTTTGAAACGAGTCCATCAATGGCCCTATGGCAGCGTTTTGGCCGGGACTTACGGCGGTTGCTGTTGCGCTATGGGGAATTTCGAGATTTACGAACCTGGTATTTGCACCACGATGGGGGCCAAGTTTGGATCTCTCCCAAGGCGGATCCCGACTCTTTTCGGCGTTGCCATCCTCGGGAGCTATTGACCGGCGATCGCCGCCGTTTGGTCGTGGTGGTCAGCGATTGCATTGATTCCCCTTGGTTCGATGGCCGAATGCGGGATTTTCTGGGGATTTGGACAGCCCATTTGCCAACGGTGCTCTTCCAGGTGTTCCCGGAACGGCTATGGGAACGGACAGGGCTGAACCAAACGATTCAGGCTGCTATGTCAGCTAAATCTGACGCGATCGCCAGTGATCAACTCCAGGCGATCGCTCTGGCATCCCGCGATCGTCGTTATGTGGCGGCAGAACGTCGGGTTAATGCTCCGATTCAGTTGCCCATTATTACGGCTGACGCTGAGCAGTTGAACACTTGGGCTCGGATGATGATGGGCGATCCCAAAGCCCGAGTCCCAGGGGGGATTTGGTTTCCGCCGGTTAATCAGACTGACCCTGCTAGTGAATTGCCCTCGGTGGGAGCGCGATCGCAATCTCCGTTTGAAACCTTTTGGATGACCAGTTCTCCATTGGCAAAACGATTGGCGGGGTTATTGGCCGTCGCGCCGGTGGTGACGCTGCCTATTGTTCGTCTGATCCAACGGTCGATGTTGCCCCAATCGCGGGCGGTGCATGTGGCTGAGGTTTGGATGGGTGGGATCTTGACGGTCCGGGGCGATCGCCTGCCAACAAAGGCCAATGATCCAGAAACTGAGCGCATTATTTATCAATTTGTGGATGATGAGACCCGCGATCGGTTAGGGGAAACGGAAGGGCAAGTGCATCGCCTGTTGGTCATCGATAAAACATCACAGTATGTGGCGCAGTATTTTGGGTTATCCCTGGAAGAGTTTTCGGCACGGCTGTGCCTGCGCGATCGCAGTGGGCTATCGGACCAGGAAGCAGAATTTTTTGAAACCTTTGGGGAATTGATGGCTAAGGATCTGCGGCAGATGGGCGATCGCTATGCCCAGATGGCGGATTTGATTGCTCCCCCACCGGAGTCAGGAACAGGCGAAACAACCATCCCTGATGATCCATGGGCTGACATTGTGTTGGAAGAGATGGAAGGTGTGGCGATCGAGCTGGTGCGCGATCCATTTCCCCTCCAGTCCGATGAAGTAGAGATTGTTGAAATCGAAACTGTCCTAGACCGTTTTGAGTTTGAGACGGCAACAATCACTCGTGACGGCCGGAGCTGGGATATTCAGCGTAGCTCCGGCACTGCGTGGGGATATATTGAGCCGCTGGGAGATGAGGTGGGCTTAGATATGGTTTCAATTCCTGGTGGAACTTTGATTAGGAGAGGGAATCTCCTAAAGGCCACGCTCCAGCCTTTCTACTTGGGGCGTTATGCCGTTACTCAGGCGCAGTGGAAGGTTGTTGCTGGCTATCCTGAAGTTAAGCAGACGTTAGCCCCTGATCCATCCCGTTTTAAGGGGGCTCAGCGACCTGTGGAGAGGGTTCGCTGGGATGATGCGGTGGAGTTTTGTCGACGGCTATCGGTTGCAACGGGCAAAACCTATCAATTGCCCAGTGAGGCTCAGTGGGAATATGCCTGTCGCGCTGGAGCGACAACTCCATTTAGCTTTGGTGAAACTCTTACGGATGAACTAGCGAATTACAACGCCAATTACTCCGACAATGATGGTCCAAGGGGGAAGTATCGCGAATCAACGACCACTGTAGGTAGTTTTCCTGCAAATGCTTGGGGACTTCATGATATGCATGGCAATGTCTGGGAATGGTGCGAAGACGGTTGGCATGATGGCTATGAAGGTGCACCTAGGGATGGAAGTGCGTGGATAGAAGAGGACCGTACAGAAGAGCCTCATAGGCTCCTGCGCGGCGGCTCCTGGTACCGCCATCCTAGGTATTGCCGCTCTGCGGTGCGCGCCGACTATCAGCGCGTTGACCGCTACGACCCTCTCGGTTTTCGTGTGTGTTGCGTCCCCCCGAGGGATTTTTAGCGCTGGCCCAGAGGTCTTGCCCTTTTGCCTTTCAGAGTATTGCCGTCAGGCGGTCAAAATTTTCAGCGCCAGAGTTGTCCGGTGCCGTTATACCAATTCTCTAAATTCCTGCGATTGAGAGTCCTTCCAAAACAAAGCTTCTAGACTAGACATGATTGGCGGGAGCGGCTGAATGGTTTTGTTTTATTCAGGCTAAACGCTCCCGCCTTTCCTTATCCCGTACTCGCGTTAACGACTGAGTTTTTAGTTCGTCAGGCGTTTAAACAGTTATGTTTCTAGTATGTTTCTGATCGGTTAGGCTCAAGCCCCCGTCCCACTGGTCGTCAAATAATTCGGGAGAGAATTTGGGTGTTTCGATATGCTGTCAAGCGCACACTGATTGCCATTCCGACGTTGCTGGCCATCAGTGTGGTTATTTTTGCCATCCTTGCCCTGGCGCCGGGGGATCCCCTCGGTGAGTTTGCAGCGAATGGGGCCCTGACGGCGGAAATTCGTGATCAAATCCGCGCTTCCCTCGGTCTCGATCAGCCGATTCATATTCGCTACGTTAAATGGGCGATCGCCTTTCTGCGGGGGGATATGGGTTATTCGTTTACGAGCCGCAGCCCGGTGGCTGAGTTGATCCTGCAGCGGTTGCCCAATACGTTGTGGGTGGTGGGATCGGCCTATGTGTTGTCGGTGATTATTGCCCTGCCCCTTGGGATTATCTCCGCCCTGAAGCGTCGCACCCCCGTGGACCGTGCGGTCACCGCGATCGCCTTTATGGGAATTTCGTTGCCCCCTTTCTTCACGGGCATTCTGTTTATTCTGATTTTCAGCGTGAATCTCCGCTGGTTTCCCTTTATTTACGACAGCGCGCTCACGGTGACCGATTGGAATAGTTTTGTCGCCCAGGTGCGGCAGTCCATCTTGCCGGTGTTGGTGTTAAGTACGTTTCAAGCCACGGCCCTGATGCGTTTTACCCGCGCCGCTGTGTTGGAGCAGCTCAATCAAAATTATGTGCGCACTGCCCATGCCAAAGGGCTGCAACCTTGGTGGGTCGTGAATCGCCATATCCTGCGCAATGCGTTGATCCCGGTGGTGACCCTGGTGGCTTTGGATATTCCGGCGGTCTTTACTGGGGCGCTGGTGACGGAGCAGGTGTTTCGGGTGCCGGGTATTGGATCCCTCTTAATCGACGCCATCCAGCGTAGTGATACTCCCGTTGTTATGGCGATCGCCTTTATCTATGCCATTCTGATCGTCCTGTTTAACCTCATTGCCGACTTGCTGTATGGCGTGCTTGATCCCCGGGTGAAATATTAATCCGGCGGGGGATGGCTGAAGGGTTTCTTTCCGTGGGGGATAGGGGCCCCCATCCTGGTGATTTAAGTCACTTTCTGATCGTTATTGGACGCACGATGATGCCGGATCTGGTGCGTGGTTCGGGTTGACTTCCCTCAATGGTTCTTGGTGAACCTTATCAACGGTAAGCTCGACCGCGGTCGCTGGGAACCCGGAGTTAGATCAGGGGAAAACACCGAGAGAATCAACAGCGGCCATGATGGGGGTCATCGCTCTGGTCAATCCCCCTTGGGATAATAAGGGTACTGAGATAGCTCACCACCCCAACCATCGAGCTATCTCTTTTTTTCTATTCCGGCCCGGGTTGGGGGGCGATCGCTGCGGTGGCTTTTTGTCCTAGCGCACTGGGTTACGAACGTAGTCCAGGTGCAGGAACATCACGATAAATACAATGCTCCAGAGGTAGCCCACCAGGGTCAGACTAAGGTTGCTGATGATGACGCCTAGGGGGGCAACCGGGGCCAAGACTAGCTCGACGGGGGTGAGCGCCAGGCTGAGCAAAAAACTGACGCCGAAGATCATCAGCCCTAGGAGCAGTAGGCGAATAAAGACTTTCCACCATTGACCTTTGACGAGGGAGTAGCTGTAGGAAATGGCGTCAATAAATTGGCCTCGCAAGCTGATGGCGAAGGTGGTGAAGGCTAAACAAACCCCCACATAAATGGCGGGAATAACGAACAATATGGCTGATAAAAAGATGAGCAGGCTGACCACAAAACCGACGACTAGTCCGGCTGGAATTTTGGGGAGGCTGGCGCTGAGGACCTCGAGGGCTGTCGCTGATTGACCGCGAATGGACCGTTCAATGAGCAGGGGGGTTGCTAGCCCTAGCCAGGTGAAGGCGATGCTCAGGATGACAATGGCGATGCTGAGGGGACCGGCAAGGGAACTGATGATTTCTGCGGCTTGGGCTTGGGTGAGGGTTGTTGTGCGGGCCTCAAGACTCTCAAAGAGGGGCCGTAGCTCCATGAGTTTATTGAAGGAAGGAGCAAAGCTGACGATGGGAACTAGGATGTAAAAAATGCCGAATAGTATGCCGAGGGAAGTACTGTTTTTTTTGATTTCGGCGATCGCGATTTTGAGATAACCGTCGAGACCGAGATGAGCATCGTGCAGTTGTTCAAGTCGATTCATGGGGATAAGCGCTATACCAATAAAACTGTTAAGTCGCCGTTCGATAAGCCGTTAGATAGCTGAGCGACTCGTCGTGTGCAATGCATTACCAATCGTTTGAAAAATAAAATTAATCGGGTGTTTAAATCCCATTGGAAACCGCCTCAGGCGACGGATTGGTAGTGTTGCCTGCAATGGAATGAGGTTGTCCACAGCATAGCTTGTGGCTCCTTTGTCCCCTGGATTCGTTGTGATTGTGGCAAGGGTTTGATAGCTTCTGTAACGGTTGAGATCGGGAGCGTTAATGGGCGTGGTGGGCGTAATGGGCGAGGCGGTTTGTGCGTTGGGGCTGGATATTGGACGGCGACGGATTGGGTTGGCGGGGTGCGATCGCCTGGGCTTGACGGCGGTGGAGTTGCCGACCCTAACGCGGACGGATCCGGCGGCTGATCTGGCGATTTTGCAAGGGATTGTGGGCGATCGCCAGATTTCTCAGTTGGTGATTGGGGTGCCCTATGCCCAGGATGGTTCTTTGGGAAAACAGGCCCAACGGACGAAGAAGCAGGGTCGCAAGTTTGGTCACGCCCTGGGGATCCCGATCGCTTGGGTGGATGAGCGTTGTACGTCCGTTGCCGCTGAAGCGATGCTGCGCGATCGCGGGATTGATCCGGCTTTCCACCGCGATCGGATTGATGGTTTGGCGGCGGTCCTGATTTTGCAAACTTGGCTCGATCAGCGGCGTTCCTCGATTTCCTAGCTAGCTAGGGGTCATTTGGGTATGGACGAAATTTAGACAAAAATCAAGTCGATTGCTTGCTCTGATTCGCCGACACTCATAATCCTGATTGCATTCCAAAGACGGGGCGATCGCGCAGGGCGATGGGGCCTCTGGCTCAAGCTCTGGGAAGTGATCGCGATCTCCACCGTTGACGTTGGTTTGATGGTTTAGCTTGACTCTAAAACTTCGAAGGTTAGACCTGCATATTGGGTTAAGCGAGAAATAAGACTGCTGCCGAAAAGGGTGGCGGGCGTCCAAAAACCACCGGTTTTCTCCGCTTCCTTCCCTAGGCAGAGTCCCGCTTGCGCCAGGATCTTGGCGGTGGATCCGTAGCCTGGATCGCGATCGCCCGTGACTTTGACGGTGATTATTTTGCCCGATGCGGTCTCTCCCCAAAACCGTAGATCATAGAAACCGTTTTGTTGGGAGTCTTCGCTAGGTCCTTCGCCGGGGGCGGGGATGATTTTTTCGATTAAATTGGGGACGATCGCCACTGCAATGCCGAATAAATCCAGGGCAACTTTTAAACCGTAGGCTTGAAGCCAACCGGATATCCCTGATCCCACTAAGATTCCTTCGTCATACTGGAAATTGTTGCCGTATCCCCACGCTGACAAATAATTGGAGCGCAGGACAACCGGTGTATTAATGCCTGCCATGACAAAGGGTGTAACCCATTCCCCGAAGGAATCATCAATTTGCACTGGGATTAAAGCCGCAGGATGGTTTAATTCCTGGGCGTCTGGCTGACATAAACTATAGGGGTTTTGCAAGGTTTCCCTAACACTGGGATCGGCGATCGCTTCTTTTAAAATATTGACGCCACTGGCGGCGGTCCCCCCTGAAAAGCCTCCACTGGCATCCTTGACGCGCATCTTGACGCGATCGCAATAGTCACCCAATTGGGCTTTGGCTTGTTGTTGTAGATAAAACACGCCCAAGTCTGATGGGATTGAGTCGAAACCACAGCAATGGACAATCCTCGCTCCGGATTGTTGGGCGATCGCCTCATATTTATCCAGCATTTGACGCACCCACTGCACTTCTCCCGTCAGGTCACAGTAGTCAGTGCCTGTTTCCGCGCAGGCTTTCACAAGGGTTTCGCCGTACAGTGCATAGGGTCCCACCGTCGTTATGATCACCTTCGTTTGCGTGCATAATTCCCGCACCTGCTGCTCATCCGTGACATTGATCGGGATGGTTTGTAGCCGGGTGGCGTTTTCTCCCAATGACTGTTGCAAGTGATTTAGTTTTTGATCGGAACGTCCGGCGATCGCCCAGCGAAAGGTTTCTATTTGAGCATGGTCCAGCAGATATCGACTAACAATCTGCCCCGCAAATCCGGTTGCGCCTACCAGGATAATGTCGAAAGTTGGGGCCATAGGGCATGCAAAAAGCGTTTCCCTTCCAGCATAAGTGCCGCTTTGAGTCTTTTGGGGCGATCGCCCCCTCAAATTGTCCTAAAAAGCGATCGCCCAAGGCTCCCGGCAAACGTTCGAAAATGAGACCGATCGCTCGTCATATCTTCATCGTCGCAACATAGGGACTGTGAGAGATTCTGGGTAGGCTACCTTTAGCATTTCTATACAGTGTTGCATCCCTACCCAGTTTCCTTGCCATGACCTCCACCATTGCCTCTACCCTCCGTTCTGCTCAAACGCGATCGGAGATGCCTCGCCAGACGGCGGTCCGTGAATTGGTGGTGATGGATTGGGCGGTGCCAGACCGGCAGGTGTTGCTGGATGGGCTGCGCGCTGATGTGGATGTGGTTTTGCTGGATGCGTCCCGGGATGGGATTGAGCAAATTACGGAAGCGTTGAAAGACCGCTGCAACTTAAAAGCGCTGCACTTAATTTCCCACGGGCAGCCGGGACAGATTGAGTTGGGCAATGGGGTTTTAAACTGGGCAACCTTGGTCGAAAAACATGCCACCCAATTGGTGACCTGGGGAGAAGCATTGTCAGACGATGCTGATCTGTTGATTTATGGCTGTGAGGTGGGTGTCAGTGCTGCGGGTTCTATATTACTTAAGCAGCTTCACCGGTTGACCGGGGCGAATATTGCCGCTTCGACGACGCCTACCGGGAACGCAGACCAGGGCGGCGATTGGGATTTTGATGTGGCGATCGGTCAGAGAACGACGGCGCTAGCCATCTCACCAGAGGTTCAACGGCGTTGGCTTGGCACACTACCCACTGTGTTGGGCAGCTCCCTCAGTCAGGTTAATGACAATAGCACAGCCGCTGGTCCTGCAACGTCAGTCGCAACAGCGTTCACGACCGGTGGGGAGGGGGCTAACATTACTGAAATACGCTTGCAGACAAGCAGCATCCTCGCTGGTACTCCTACGGTGTCAATCTACACCGATGCGGGTGGAGTGCCAGGTACCCCCATCGGCTCTTTCAGTAATCCAGCCTCCTTCTCCCAAAACACCGTAACGTCCTTTACCTCTACCGCTGGAATTTCCGTTGCGGCAAACACCACCTATCACGTGGTTTTGGAAGCAACAGGTAATCAATTTTTCATACGAACCACTAGCAGTGATGACCAACTGACTCCGGGATTTGCGATCGCCGACGAACGGGATACCTTCTCTGGGGGAACTTGGACGAACGCGACCAGTACCTTCGTTTTCAGAATGGAAATTGAAGGAACGACTACGACTGTCCCCACTACCCTTCCTACCGCTCCCACACCCGCCCCCACAACCACTCCGATCGCCGTTGCCGCCATCACCGACCCCAACGGCAACGCGATCCCTGACGGCTCCATTCCCCCCGTAACCTTCGGACTCACCCCCGCCGGCACAGCTCCCACCCAAACCCTCAGGATCAGCAACACCAGCAGCACCCCTTTCCAACTCGGCGACCTGCAACTCCCCGAAGAATTCAGCATCGTCGGCAGCTTCCCCACCGAACTAGCCGCCAACTCCAGCTTCCCCCTAACCCTCCAATTCAACCCCAACCGCAGCGGACCCCAGGGCGGCATCGTCGGCTTCCCAATTGGCGGTGAATTTTTCAACTTCAACATCGAAGGCACCGGCGAACTCCCCATCCCCAGCAGCACCGCCCCCGACGGCACCAATCCCGCCTTACCCGAGCCCGCCATCAACGGCAGCGAAGACACCAACGACACCCTAACCGGCACCAGCGACGCCGACGCCATCCTCGGATTCAGCGGCAACGATGCCATTGACGGTGGCAACGGCAACGATTTCCTCTTCGGCTGGGCAGGCGAAGACACTATCACCGGCGGCGCAGGCGATGACTTTGTCCGCGGCGGCAGCGGCAACGATGTCCTAGTGGGAGACACCACCACCGCCAGCGAAACCGGCGGCAACGACACCCTAATCGGCGGCGAAGGCAATGACCTGTTATTAGGTCAGAAAGGCGATGATGTCCTATCAGGCGAAGCCGGCGACGACACCCTAAATGGCGGCATGGGCAACGACATCCTATTCGGCGGCTCCGGCAACGACATCATTGCGGGCGACCTAGGGGACGACACCCTCATTGGCAACGACGGCACCGATACGTTTGTGGTAGGCAGCGGCAACGATATCATCCAAGACTTTTTGAATGGCACGGACCTAATTCAACTGCCCACCGGCGTCGGATTTAGCGATCTAACCATCACCAATGATGCCGTCAACACCACCATCACCACCGCTGATAACAGCTTCACGGTGACCCTTGAGAATGTGATTAGTACCCTGACTGCTTCTAATTTCGTTTAGGGATCTTCGTTTGGGGATTTTTCGTGTAAGGGGCGATCGCCCAACCTGAAGTCCGGGCTCTATCAGGGAAATCCCGTAGAACTTGGTATAGGATTAACCGCTTTAGTCCAAACCTAGTCCAACAACATACCTGAGTGGACCCTACCTAAATTCACAATCCCTGAAACCCTTTCAGGGATAGGTTTTTGGAGTGGCTCGAGGCAGATTTGAACAGCTTTATCGCCGATCAAAGTTGACGTGGTGTAACTTCTTTGGGGTGCCTTAGATTGTGCTCTTGGGGTTGTTGTTTCTAGTGAACACAGCATTCGAACGAATCTCGTTACTTATCCGCTCCTAACCGCCCTTTCATTTCCCATTTGGCGATCTCGCCAGTGGTAAGGATTGCGACGGGATCCGATTCGGACATTATCACTGGCGCTACTGCGCACTGCCCCTGTCATTCGTTGGCGACAGAGAGGCTCAAGAAAGGTACCCCCGCCAGCAGGTTCAACATTACTTGGAGCAGGTCAGCCCGACAATGACATCGGAAGCTCTGCTCATGCTGGTTAGGGTGTGATGGCAACTAATTACATCTCAAGCTCCCTATCTAGCGCTTCAGCCTATTATACCAATTCGCTAAAGTAGAGAGGTCCCTAAGATGCCCCTAACGAGGACCCTGATGCCTAGAGGACACACCCTTCACATCGCTGAGTCCGCTGAAGACCTCAAGGCGCGCCTCGACCAACAAAGCTCAGCCATCCAACGAAGCAAGTTACAGATCCTGTGGTGGCTCAAAACAGAACAAGCCACCACCGTGAAACAGGCCGTCCAGTGGAGCGGCTATCATCCCAGCACGGTATCTCGCTGGTTAAAGCGCTATCGCGAGGAAGGGCTCGATGCCTTACTGGCAGTCAAGCCTCGCTCCGGCCGCCCCCGGGCCATCACGGGCGAGGTGCTAGAAACTCTCAAACGAGAACTGGAAGACCCAGAGGGATTTGACAGCTATGGGGAGGTCCAACGGTGGTTGTCCCTGTTCCATGGACAAGAGGCCCCTTACAAAAGCGTGCACAAAACGGTGCGCTACTACCTGAAGGCGAAACTGAAAGTGCCCCGCCCC
>CAZZMD010000016.1:0-80415 GCA_964655355.1 uncultured bacterium | reverse complement strand
ACAACTGGCAATAAAAAATAACCGCAAAGGCTGATTGGATAAGGGGCGCAGGGATTTTGGGGCGCAATTTGGGACGCAGTTGCGATCGCATTTTTTGGGGGCGCTTTTGGGGGCTGGGGGCGATCGCTGGGGCGATCTTGCAAGCGGACGCGACGAAAACTTTTTAAGGGGAGTACAGGTCCGCCGGGGGAGGGGGGTATCCCTCATGAGGGCGGCATGTAGGAGGCTCCGTCTGCGGTAATATCCCCCCGGTCGCCTGGGAATAAGGGGTATGAAAGGATGCCTAAGGCCCTGAAACAGGCTATAAGTAGAATCAAGTAATCAGAGTCATTAGAAATTATGCGACCTATGATTCTGGGACTGGTATGGCTATGACCGCAACCTTCAGCGATCGCGCCGCACTGTACCCTTGTCCCCCGGTCTTTGTCGTGCAGTCATTCTGATTTAGAGCAAACCCACGGCAGCATGGAAGACCGAACAACCTCTCGCACCCCCTCTGCGGATCTGGATTTACTGACCCAGTCCGCCCCGTTTTTCCAGGACCTGCCCCCTGCCGCCGTGGAGCAGGCGACGGCTCACGTGGTTGCCCGTAAACATCCCGCTAACCAGGTCATTCTTTTGGAAAATGACTGGGGCGGCTCGGTCTATTTCATCCTGGAAGGGTGGGCGAAGATTCGGACCTACAACCTGGATGGTAAGGAAGTCACCCTGAATATTTTGGGGAAAGGGGAGATTTTCGGGGAGATGGCGGCGTTGGATGAGGTGCCCCGCTCGACGGATGTGATTACGCTGGCTCCCACCACCATTGGCAGCATTCCGGCGCAGGATTTTTTGACGCTGATTGAGACGGAACCCCAAGCGGGCATCCATTTGGCTCAGCTGATGGGGCGGCGATTACGGCAGGTGAATCGTCGATTGCGGCTGCGGGAGTCGGATAGTATGTCGCGGGTGGCGGATATCCTGCTGTTCCTGGCGGATGGTCAAGGCAAAACTATCGATAGCGGGATTGAGATTCCGAATTTGCCTCACCGGGAATTGAGCAGTTTGAGTGGTTTGGCTCGGGAGACGGTGACGCGGGTTTTGACCAAGTTAGAAAAGAAGAATTTGATTTGCCGGGATTCTGATACCCTCCGTATTCCCAGTGTTGATGCCCTTGAACGTTTAATCTGCTAGGCGCATTGGTATTCTCTCTGGCGATGAGAATCTTTAGATAAGTGCTAAATCGCGTCAATTTTTATTGATTCGAGTCCGTCGTTTTCTGAGCCGTGGCAAGGTGAAAGTAGCGGGGGCTGGTTGCGATGCCCAGCGTCTGGGGTGCCCCATTGCCGGGGCTTGAGGGCAGTGGTTTCCCGGGCGATCGCCTAATTCCCCCAATGACGCATTGGCTGGAGGATTTAAGGTATGAAACTACAAAAAATCTTAGTGGCTTTGGACTATGGTGACGCGGCGTCTCGGGTTTTTAATGCGGCGGTGACCCTGGCCAAGGTGCAGCAAGGGGAGTTGGTGCTGTTTCACTGTGTGAATTATGCGGTGTTGGACGAAGTATCCACCCTGGCTTTAGCGGAAGTTGGCCCCTACCCCAAAGTGATGGGGAGCGCCTATGAAGCGCAAGCCCAGCGGATGAAGCTTGAAAAAGACCATGCCACTGAAGTGTTGGCGGACTATCGTGACCAATGCGATCGCCAGGGCGTCAAAGCGACAAGCCATCGCATTATCGGTGACGTGGGCACCAGCATTTGCCACCTTGCCGACGACCTTGACGTTGACCTGATCGTCATGGGACGACGAGGACGGACCGGACTCACCGAAGCCATGCTCGGCAGCGCCAGTAACCACGTCGTCCACCGCTCCAAACGCCCCGTCTTCATCGTGCAATAGCCGCCCTAAACCGGGATTCCTAAGGGGCGTTGCCCCTTAGGCGGGGTCCGAGGGGCAGAGCCCCTCGCTTCCAAAAACTCGAGCGTTGTTGTTCTACCGCTGAAACTGCGATCGCACGCGAGCCACCGTTGCGAGGCCCGCCTCATTCCCCTGGCGCTCGTAGATCTGCTGAGCCGTCGCCAAATCCTGACTGGCCAACTGTCGGAACCGATCGCGATCGCCCCCGCGGGCCTGCTGAGCCCAATAAGCGATCGCCCGATTCACGTGGGGATCGGCATAATCCTGCCGCAGGGCGATCGCCTGGGTGAAATTGGGGATTGCCTGACCAGAATTCCCCGACGCCTGAAAAGATAACCCCCGCAAATGAAACGCGGAAGCGCTCTTGCCATCAAGATTAATCGCGCTCGTATAATCGGCGATCGCTTTGCTATAAGCCTTGGAGCGATGGTAGGCAATGCCGCGATTGACATAGGCGTTAGTGTAATCAGGATTAATGCGAATCGCCGCATTGTAATCATTGATGGCCAGGGATAATTTTCCTTGAGCCACCTTGCTCAGCCCGCGCATATTGTAGGCCTCCGCCAACTTGTCATTGATGGCGATCGCCTGATCATAATCCCGGCGGGCAGCGTCATACTTCCTGAGGCGGTGATAGATAATTCCCCGCTTCACATGGGCGCGGGCATTGCGCGGCTGGAGCGTGAGGACCTGAGTAAAATCGGCGATCGCCCCCAGATTTTCTTGCTGCTCGGATCGAATCAGACCGCGATTGTAAAACGCCTCCGGCAACTGATCATTGATGGCCAGCGCCGCACCAATATCCCCGAGGGCCGCGTCTAAATTGCCCTGCTGGTGGTAAATCACCGCGCGATTGATATAGGCATTCGCATAGTCCGGCTTGAGGTCGAGGGCCTTGCCATAGTCGGCGATCGCCCCGTCCCAATTGCCCTGGATGCGATACACATTGGCGCGGTTGTAATAGGTGTCCGCATCGTTGGGATTTAAGGTGATCGCCCGGTCATAATCGGCGATCGCCCCGTCAAAATCACCCGCAGCGCGGCGGGTGACCCCCCGATTGATATAGGCGTGGGTGAAGTCGGGATTTAGCTCGATGGCGCGATCGTAATTATCCTGGGCAGCTTTGACGGCACGCAGTTGCAGATAAGCATTGCCGCGGTTGTAATACACCAGGGCCGGAGTGATGACGGATCCATCGTTGCGGGTGGTGCTGGATTCCGTTTCCAGACGCGCCAGGGTGGCATCAAAATCTTCGATCGCCCCCGAGAAATCCCCATTCTGCAAGCGCTCCAGACCCCTCTCAAAGAAGTAGCGGCCGTTGTTGGGGGAAACCTGCTTGAGGGGGGTGGTTTTCTGGCGGAAGGGCGTAGCGTGAATCTGACCCTTGGGGCGATCGCCTTGAATCTCCTTGGCTGCGGCGATCGGGACCTGCTCCGTGGGGGAGGGCATCGGGGAGCGGGCGATCGCGGGGAGACTGGTGCAGAGGAGTAGGGTGACGAGGGGAGCAAGGGCGGGATGGAGGCGTCGTTGTGGTGCCCCGGTTGCCCATGCGTCAGCTGCCCCAGTGCGAGCGGAGTGGAGGCGGGCGGTGTATCCCATAGTGTCGCTACCCTTGTGCTTCAAAATTGAGTGGTGATGGTGTTGGTGGTGGTGTTACTAATAACCAGCTCCCAATGGGAATGGGCGGCGTAGATGCGCACCGCCGGCATTGGGTTGTAGTGTGATTTCAGCTTAACGTTTGGGTCAGTGGCGATCGCCGAAAGGTAACAGTCTTCGATGGAACTTGACATATTGTTTCGCAGTTGCGCGCGGGTCAATGCCTTTTGTGGCTCGCCGCGATTTATCCAACAGCCCAAGTCTGAGCTGATTCAGCGGTGTTTGCGATCGCTGGTGAATTCCATTAATTTGGCGATCGCCCCACCGGTCCATCCTTCCCTGGCCCCGCTGACGATCCGGCTAACGATTCTGGATGATGCGTCCGACCCGGCGTGCTTGGCAGAACTGGAAAATATCCTTAGTCAAACCCCTATCCCCACCCAAATTTTGCCCATCACCGGCCGCGGCAATCGGGACTCGCTCCATTCCAACTATGCCTACGGGCGCGATCGCTGTCCCGAGCTGATTTATTTCGTGGAGGATGATTATCTCCACGCCCCCGCAGCCCTGCGATCGCTCCTGGAAAGCTACGCAATATTGCAACAACAGGTGGGCGGACCGATTATTTTGCACCCGTGCGATTACCCCGACCGCTATCGGCGACCCTATCCCGCAACGGTGTTATTGGGGAGCGATCGTCATTGGCGCACCGTCCTGCACACCACCGGCACATTTTTGCTACATCGCCAAACCCTACTGACCTATTGGCAAAACTACAGCGCCTTTGCGGAACGATGCGTCGTCCCCGGTCCAGCGGAAGAAGGCACCATCAACGCCGTCTATCAACAGGTGCCATGCTTTTCGCCGTTGCCATCGGTCGCGATTCATTTTCAGGACGAGACCACCTTGCCGCCCTTTATCGACTGGCGAAAATGGTGGAGTTTGACCCAGACTGTAAGCCAGACAAACACTACAATGAAGCAGGTTAACGAAAGAGAACCGCCCTACCGCTTTTAAAAACAGGGCATCAACTCTAAAAATCGACTCTATAATCAATTTGGCAACAATTTGGCAACAACAATGTCCAGTGCTCCCCATCTATCACATAGATCCACAAATAGATCCACAAATTCCTGATTACTGCTAATCAGAATTCTGAAGATTGCCATTCTTTGCAAATGCAAAACTCTGATGGTGGCAATGTTTATTGTGAGAGCCGAAATGGTGTGATCACAGAAAGCAAAATCTCCCGGACTTGCCAGTGCAGACTCAGTATGTGGAATTATGAATAACTGCCCATCCTGATTTTATTGGCAAAGCCTCAATGCTTTCTATGAATTCTTCTAATAGAATAATTTAGGTTGGGAGTTACAATCGTCCTGTAAGACTGCCTAGCAAGCCAACCCTTACTTACCCCCAAAGACTGACGTCAGTCCTTCTATTCACAGCCCATGAAACTTTACTATTACAAAGGCGTCCCAAATTTTGGAGATCATCTAAATCCTTGGCTATGGAACAAGCTGCTTCCTGGTTTAGAGAATGATGACCGTCGTTTTTGCTTGGTAGGAATCGGGACATTAATTAATGAGAGATTACCTTACTTCACTCGATTTTCAGAGCGAAGAGTTATCTTTGGAAGCGGTGTAGGATATGGAAAGGGAAAGACTCCTACGTTAGATGAGTTTTACAAGGTTTATTGTGTTCGTGGTCCACTCTCTGCCAAAGCTCTAGGGCTACCTGAGGAACTAGGCATCACTGATGGTGCGGCGCTGTTACGGAACGTTTTGCCTATCGGCAACAGTAAAAAACGTTATTCCTATACCTACATGCCCCACCATGAAAACGCTAGTGTTGCATGGGAGAAAGCCTGTCAGGATATAGGATTTGGCTACATTGATCCTCGTGGCTCCCTTGAGGAAGCATTACAGACAATCAGTGAAACTGAGATGATGATTGCTGAGGCAATGCATGGCGCAATTATTGCCGATGCTTTTCGTATCCCTTGGATTCCGATTGTTAGTAATAGTGAATCCGTTTTGTCTTTCAAATGGAATGATTGGTGCGGGTCATTAGGATTGCCTTACGAACCCAATTTTATTGAACGACTTTATCATCCTCGCGATGTCAAAGATATCCTAACCCCAGCACGCAAAGTACGCGATTACGTCAGATATAAAAGGGCTGCCCAGGAATTGAAAAAAGTGGCCATGACCTGTCGTCCTTTCCTGAGCAGTGATGATCGCATCAATGACCTAACCGAGCGACTGACAGAAAAGTTGGAAGAATTTAAGGCTGATCTGCATCGGGATCCATTTTTTGAGGGATATCAGCCAGCGGTTAAGTTATAGCCCGATCTTTCGATCTATTTTGATGGAGCGGAAGCTTTTTGAATAATCTGAATGGTGGGATCGATTTTGTCAAAGTTGGTGTAGATATCCATCGTATTGATCACCCGATCATTCACCTCATCAAACTCAAATAAATATCCTCCCGGTCGAGTTTGCTCTTGCAAAATCTTTTTGTAGCCCAGCTTTTCTGATCCAACTACGCCTATGGGCGCGATCGCTGTCCCGAGCTGATTTATTTCGTGGAGGATGATTATCTCCATGCCCCCGAAGCGATGCGATCGCTCGTGGAAAGCTATGGGATGTTGCAACAACAGGTGGGCGGACCGATTATTTTGCACCCGTGCGATTATCCGGACCGCTATCGGCAGCCCTATCCCGCAACGGTTTTATTGGGGAGCGATCGCCATTGGCGCACCGTCTTGCACACCACCGGCACATTTTTGCTGCATCGCCATACCCTGCTGACCTATTGACAAAACTACAGCGCCTTTGCGGAACGATGCGTCGTCCCTGGTCCTGCAGAAGAGGGCACCATCAACGCCGTCTATCAACAGGTGCCATGCTTTTCACCATTGCCATTGATCGCGATTCATTTCCAGGACGAAACCACCTTTCCGCCCTTTATCGATTGGCGAAAATGGTGGGATTTAACACGATTAAAAAGTAATGATGGGGAGGAATTAGCGTATCAATTTTGAGCACTGAGGCACTAATCTGACGCATTTCTGACGTGTTAAAGAGTGGGTAGAGATGCCGGCTCGAGAATGTCCCCAAAGATTGTATAGGACAACTCCCGAATTTCCTGATCCGCCAATACCTGCTCCATGACAGGGTGATCCAAGAAATGTTTGTAACGAGATAAAACTCCCATCTTGCGAGCATTGCCATCGAATCGCTGTCCATCAAATGAACTTCCTTTCCCAAACATCGGGACCGAATCCATACCATCATCAGTGAACGTTAACTTCAATCGATCCGCCAACTCACGCCGATACTCTTGATCTTGGAACCAGGCGTTATAGCTAATCCCAACCTGATGCTTTAAATGGTTCGTGTAACCCAAGTATTCCTTGGCATGTTCTTTCCACTTATCAATCACAAGCTGGGAATTTGAGAGCTCTGAGATGTTATTACTGGTCTTGATTAAGCTTGCAAATAGATTGTATGGGTCCCTAACTAGGACAATATCAAACTGATGCTGGCTACGACCGACATTCTGCTCTCGCTCAGCCTCAAACCAATCGTGGATTGCGTCCTGCAGGGAATAATGCTCATAGCTACGAACCAATAATATTTTCTTCAAAGCACGCCAGCTTTCTCGCTTAATCAACTCAGAGTGACGCTCATCTACCCCATATAGATATTCCACCTTCCCACAACGAAGAAGATACTTGCTGAAACGTTTAAACGATCTCAATCCACGCTCGGCTACTAGAGGATTTACTTCAGAAATTACAGCTTGAGTAAAGTGTTGATAGGGATCACACCCCGAATAGAGATTCACATTATTCAGGTGAATAAAGGTCCCTTGCGTCTGACTCCGAATCCAATTGATCACAGCATGATTCCCGCTGCGGCGCATCCCAAAAAAGGTGATCTCTAACGAGTTAGTAAAGTCCATGATCAATCCTTCCTCAATTCGAATTGTCTCTGATGATTTACCGTTGCTCCAAGCGCCATAGCATCCGCCACCTCAATACAGGTGTTAAGTGGCATCGAGTCATGTATTTTTACACCAAGACACTATAGCTCAAGTGATATTAAAATGCTAGAAAAAAACACCAGATAACGCTCTTCAAGGGGAGCCGGAGAGCCGTTTCTAGTATTTTCGAAAGATCTGAATTTCGGGATCGATTTTATCGAAGTTGGTATAAACAGCCATCGTATCGATCGCCCGATCATTCACCTCGTCAAAATCAAATAAATATCCCTCCGGTCGAGTCTGCTTTCGCAAAATTTGTTTGTAGCCCAGCGCTTCTGATTTAAGGGTGGCAAAAAACTGGTGAGCCGGGTCATACACTTTAAACCGCCGCTCATCATAACCACTGGAAATCACAATGAATTCCGGCTGAAGTGCCTCTATTTCCTCAATATTGGGCGCTTCAATATGTTCCGTCGTAAATCCTCCAAGTCGCGGCAAATATTTCCGAATCCCCACCCGTAAAACCAACGCATCCTTAGGAATATTCTCCGTCATCCACGTTTCCACTTGATAGCGGGAATCGTGAACCATTAGCGTATTAGGTGTCCAAGCATAGGCAAGGGTATAAGTGAGCGCCCCCGCTGCGATCGCCCCTGCGATCCATCGGGTTCTGCCCTTCTTCGACAGCATCTCCGCCGCAAAGGTTCCACCGAAAATTGCCAATATCGGCATCAATGGCATCAGGTAGCGATCAGGGTTGTACATCACCGGCGTGACGTAGAGAAAATAATAGGAAACCGACGGGAAGAGTAAGCCTAGGGGAATCCAGTTTCTCTGCTTCGGTTTGGCGGTGGCGAGGTGCCAGAGATATCGCCCTAAACCAATCAGGATGGCGATCGCCACGGGCCAGCCAAACATAAATCGGAATGTGCGCAGGGTGGTGCCAAACATCTGCCATTGTCCCCACCAATCTTCGCTATAGCGGGGACGGATGGTGGCGCTGCCATACAGCAGTAGATTAATGCGATCAATAAAACCTTCAAAGTTTAGGAAGGCATTGCTCAGGAGGAGAAACCCAAAAATGCCGATCGCAATGGGTTGCCACACTCGGCGATCGCTCGCGACCTGTCGGAAAATTGCACCCCAAGATATGTTTTGATTGGCTTGCTTAAGTTGTCTCCCATATAGGAGCCAAGGCAGAAAAGCAGGCAGCGAAACAAATCCGTATGCAGGATCTTTTGTGCAAACTGCAATGGTTGCTAATACGGCGCACCATCGATAGTCGGATGGCTTTTGATACTTCAGTAGTCGTCCGTAAAGGATCAAAAACCCCACTAACCAAAACAGCATTGGAATATCAAGGTTGGTGATTTTGGCGTAGTACACATAAACTGGCGTCAACGCAAAAATCAATGCTGCAAATAAACCGGTTTTCACACTAAAAATTTCTTTGCCGAGCTGATAAATGAGAGCGACGGTTCCCATCCCCATCACTACAGAGAGCGATCGCCCCAATCCAAACAGCAACATATAGGTATTGTCACTGGCGCGATCAATCCATCCCAACTGCGCCAGCGTCAAAACCGGCATGTAAAACAGGGATAATAAATAGTATTGAACCGGTGGATATTTATAATGCCAACCGTTAGAAAACCCCAGATCAATCGCCTCTAAAACGCGATCCGGCGTCAGCTCATCCGCTGCCCAACCCAATCGATCTGGCAACCCCCATTGAATTCCCGGAATCGCGATCGCCCCCGCCAGCAACACAATGGCAATGAGCGCCAAATTTTGGGGCTGACGCAATGCCTGCCATATTGCAAACCGCGATTCGCTGTCCATCCGCAGAAAATCCATAGCGTCGCCAGCCCCCTAAATCCAGCAATCCCGACCCGATAAAGCAATCCCAACCTTACCAGCAATGACTTCCCCTGACGCCTTCTTTCCTCGCCCCACGCCGTCAACTTTGGGCGATCGCGAAGTGCCATTGGAGGGAAGCCACTTGCAGGGGAAACGGGTGGCGCTGCTGATTTCCGGGAGCATTGCCGCCTATCGATCGCCTGATATTGCCCGCGCTCTCCGTCGCCAGGGGGCAGATGTGGTGGCGTTTGCGTCCGATGAAGCCCTGCGTTATGTCACCGGCGATGTCCTCGCCTGGAGCACCACCAACCCCGTCATCACCGAACTGACCCCCGCCGCCGAACACCTCAGCGACGATCGCCCCTTCGCCGCCTATGTCCTCGCCCCCGCCACCTACAACACCCTGAATAAATTTCGCCAGGGCATCGCCGACACCGTCCTCACCAGCACCCTCGCATCGGCGCTGGGGCGATCGCTTGATCCCCATCGTCCTGAGAGTCGTCCCAAAATCCTGGTTGCTCCCTGTATGCACGGCAGCCTCCACACCCCAATCCTGGAGGAAACTATCGGCCAACTAAAATCCTGGGGCGTGCGCGTGATCCCCCCTCGCGATGCCTACGGAAAACATAATTTGCCCGACCCGATGGCGATCGCTGTGGAAACCTGTCGCGCCGTCAGCCCATCCCCCCTGCGCAACCAAAAAATCCTGGTGACCGGCGGACCCACTCCCGTCCCCATCGATAATGTGCGCCGTCTGACGAATAAATTCACCGGGCGGCTGGGCATGGCGATCGCCGAAGAACTTTTTCGTCGAGGGGCTGATATTCACCTAATTCACGGGCAAGGGACGACAATTCCGCCCAGTTGGCTCCCCCACGAAATTGTCCCCACCTACGATGCCTATCGCGATCGCATCCATGCCCGCTTAGCTGAGACGCCCCACGGGGCGGCCATTTTTTCGGCGGCGGTGGCGGACTATGCCCCTGAGACGGTACATCCTGGCAAAATCCCCAGCGGTGGTGCGTTGCAAGCGATCGCCCTAAAACCTACGGAAAAGGTGATTGCCCAGGTGCGGAAAAATTATCCTCAGTTGGCTATGGTGACGTTCAAATATCAGGAGCGGGTTACCCATAAGGCACTGCTGGGGATCGCACACGATCGCCTTGCTCAGGGGTATGAAGCGGTCATTGCCAATCGGGGTGAAGACCTGGGACCGAATGGGGAGCAGGTGGCGTATTTGGTGACCCGGGATGCAGTGTCTGAGGGATTGGTCGGTAAACCGGGGATCGCTCGGGCGATCGCCGACTATTTGGAGACCCAGTTGCTAGATCGTTGACGGCAGCCCTTAACCAATACTTAACGCTAAACACGTTGCACGATAAACTGCACAGACCCCTGTTTGCCTTTTGGAGCGGTTGAAGTTGAGCCAATACATCCTTCTCAATCAACCGCGCGTGCTCGACCCATCGTTTAATTTCCGCGCATATGCCAGATGAGTCATTCGTCGCCAATCCTCAGCGATCGGCTCCCTCGAAATATCGATCATTTGCCCTCCCCATCCTTGCCTTTGACCTCTTAATCATTGGCTTGATGATGCTCAGGGCGATTGAACGGGAAAAATCACCGATGCGATATTTCGGCGAGGCGGGCATTATTAGCTGGCTTTCTTTTCTCCAGCTCCTAGTGTTGGCAATCCTATGCTTCTGGATTTTTCGGATTAGAAAACGGGGCATTTCCCTGAAGTGGAAGTCACCCCAATCCCTCTGGAAATGGATGGCAATTAGTTTCTTCTTCCTGGCGATCGATGATATTGCACAGATTCACGAGAGCCTCGATTTTGGATTTCATGCCCTCTTTCAAATCCAAGAGAATCCAATCAGTGACAGGATTGATGACTTAATTGTGCTGCTGTATGTGATGGGGGGCGGCTATATTCTGTATCTATTTCGACGCGAGTTTCAATACTATCGACCTGCCTTTAAGTGGGTAATCGGCTCCTTTGTTTTGGCGGGAATTATGATGGTATTGGACGTATGTACCAATTTTGATCCAGAGTCTAATATCGAAGCCTTTAAAATTTTCTTTGCGGATCTGGAGTCGCGGCGATCGCTCCTATTTTGGCTGCAGGCGATCGAGGAAGGATTCAAAATCCTGTCAGAGGGCTGCTTTATCGCCGCGACGATCATTTGTTTACAAATTGCTCGTCAGCTCAATCGCCAGACCCCACTTCGCCAAGTCTGATCCGATAGGACTGATAACGCCCGTACCCCACTCTGCGGGCTCGTCTCCTTACACCAGTCCGGCTGACCATGCCTGAAATCTGGGGGGATCTATCGGCCCGATCCGCTTTTGTTCGGTAATCTTGGCTTCTGGGTTTAGCACTCACCCGAGTAGAGTGCTAGCGGTGATCAAACTCTCGCGGGAGTTTTGTCGTTGCAACCACGCCTATCGCAGTTTCAGTACAAGGATCTATGGCTAAGCTAGTTTCGTTTAATGAGGACTCGCGGCAATCCCTTGCCAAGGGGGTCAACGCTCTAGCGGATGCGGTGCGAATTACGATGGGACCGAAGGGGCGCAATGTCGTTCTGGAGAAGGCGGGCGGTAATCCCAGCATCGTGAACGATGGGATTATGATCGCGAAGGAAATTAGTCTGTCGAATCCTTTCGAAAATGCGGGCGCGCAGCTACTGAAGGAAGTGGCGTCCAATACGAAGGAGATTGCGGGCGATGGCACCACCACTGCAACGGTGCTGACCCAAGCGTTGGTGAAGGAAGGGATGAAGGTGGTGGCGGCGGGGGTAAACCCGGTGGCGCTGCGAAAAGGAATTGAGAAGACGACGGCGTTTTTGCTGGATGAGCTGAACGCCCTAGCAAAGCCCGTGACCGATGGCGACATCGTGAAGGTGGCGACCATTTCTGCGGGGGATGATAAGGAGATTGGTGAGCTAATTTCTGACGCGTTCGGTAAGGTCACCAAGGATGGCGTGATTACCGTTGAAGAGTCGAAATCCCAGACCACCACGGTGGATATTGTCCAGGGAATGCAGTTTGATCGCGGCTATATTTCTCCCTATTTCGTGACCGATGAGGAGCGCTCTGAGGCTGTTCTGGAAGACGCTCTTGTGTTGGTGACCGATGCAAAAATCGGCTCCCTCCAGGAGATTTTGGGGATTTTGGAAGGCGCGGCCCAAGCCGGTAAGCCGTTGTTGTTGATTGCCCAGGATTTGGAAGGGGAAGCCCTTGCCACCTTGGTGGTGAACAAGATGCGCGGTGCCATCAAAGTGGCGGCCGTGAAATCCCCTGGTTTCGGTGAGCGACGGGTGGCGATGCTGCAGGATATTGCCGTTGTGACCCAAGCGCAGCTTGTGACCGAAGCTAGCGGATTGACTCTGGATAACGTCACCGTCGATATGTTGGGCTCGGCGGAAAAGATTGTCATCACCAAGGACGCCACCACGATTGTTGCCGGGGAGGCCGCGGGCAATGCTGATGTGGCGAAGCGAGTCGGTCAGCTCAAAAAGGAATTGGCGGAAACCGACAGCGCCTACGACACCGAGAAGTTGCAGGAGCGTATTGCTCGCTTGGTTGGTGGCGTTGCCCAAATTAAGGTGGGTGCCGCAACTGAGACCGAAATGCGCGATCGCAAGCTACGGATGGAGGACGCATTGAACGCTACCAAAGCGGCGATCGATGAGGGGATTGTCCCTGGCGGCGGGGCAACCATGATGTTCTTGCAGAAAAAGGTAGAAGCCTTCCGCGCCCAGCTCGCCGACGATGAGCAGCTTGGTGCCGATATTGTGGGTCGCGCCTTGGAAGCGCCCATTATGCAGGTGGCAACGAATGCAGGCGTTGAAGGGGCGATCGTTGTTGATAAGCTCCAAAATGCTGACGAGGGCATTGGCTATAACGCCGTCACCGAAACCTACGAAAATACTCTGGATAGTGGGCTCATCGACCCGGTGAAAGTGGTTCGGATTGCCCTGCAAAATGCAGCCTCGATCGCCAGCTTGGTGGTCACCACCGAAGCCCTGGTGGTTGAAAAGCCTGAACCCCCCGCTCCTCCTGCTCCCGGCGGTGATCCCATGGGTGGCATGGGTGGTATGGGCGGCGGCATGGGGATGCCCGGTATGGGTGGCATGGGTATGCCTGGCATGGGCGGTATGGGTATGCCCGGTATGGGTGGCATGGGCGGTTTGGGAATGTAATTCTCCCGGTCTGCGTTTAACCTGCTGCGCTTAATCACGAACCGTTGAAAAACAGCGATCGCTCCAATAATCGGGGCGATCGCTGTTTGGTTTAGCTTGAGAAATTATCCCGAGAAAAAATTTTTAGCCCACCGAAACTGACAGCCTGCACTGTGGCCCGCCTGCTGATCCTCCGGGCGATCGCCCACAAATAACGTCTCCCTGGGCGCAGCCCCTAAGGTCTCCAAACACCACAACAGCATCCCCGCCCCAGGCTTTCGCCAATTAGCTTCCCCACCGGATAAGGTTTCTACCCCATTTGGCGTTAGGGCACAGGCGCGGCGTCCCTGCATATCGGGACATAAAATGCCGTATTCAATCCGGGTTAGCGTCATCGCATAGGACAATTCCGCCTTGGCAGACCCCAGGGATTTATGACCCGCACTGACGCCCCCCTGATTTGTCGCGATCGCCATCAAAATCCCATCGTCGTGAAGGCTTTGAATCTTGTCCTCGACCCCCGTTAATAGCACCTGATCCTTTGGAAAATTAACGAAGCGCCCGCGACCTTTCGGTTTGACGAGGGTTTTATCCTTATCAAAAATAATGAGTTTGAAGTTCATTAATCTAAAATCTAAGACCGCTAATCTAGGACCGCTAAAACCTGTTTGGGCTGCAATTTTTCCTTAAACCAAACTACTGGACCCGGTAACTCGTTGGCATTCACCCCCGCCTTTTCTAAATTCAGCCGTTCTGAAATGGCAATCACCCAATCTTGTCGCCCCGACTTCCGAATTTGCGCGAACTTTTTCCGTAAATATTCCGGTCGCCAATAGCCAATAATTTCTAGGATCAGCGATCGCCCATCGGGATGGACCAATCGAAAATCGGGAATCGCAACGCTGCCGGGGATCGGAATTAAATCGACCTCCCGTTCTAACTTCCAGTCGGTTTTGGTTTTCTCCCAGCGTTTCACAAAGGACTCTTCAATCATGCTGTCAAATACCTTGCCCGGGGAATAATGGGTCACTAACCCACAATCGGAATCCAACGTAAATTGCCGCTCAATCACCCGGCGATCGCCATAGGTATCCTTCATTTGTAATGTCGCGGTCAGGGACCATTTTGTTACGTGGAGCAGGGCGGGGATCAGTTTGGCGATCGCCAGACCATAGCGGGTACTGGGCTTAAATAAACTGGTTGGACCGTCGATGGTAATCGTAAATCCCTGACTTTGATCCCCTTCGATATAGGTCATTAATTGAAAAAGTTTGAGATAGCGAAAAAGGGTTTTATATTCGCCGGGATCATTCCGATAGGCTTGAATCACCAAATGGCTGGCGCGATAGAAAATCCCCTGTACTTGGGACAGGTTATAGCGATGAATCAACGCATCACTCTCGGGGGCATCAAACACCGTTAAAATTCGATTCTCCGGCAGGTCCGCATACAATCCTTGACGCACCTGATCCGGCAATACTTCTTGATCCCCGTCTTCGCTTAGCGCCCGGGCCACTTTTTCCAGAATGCTTGGGGTTTGGCTGGGGTTGGGGATCTGCTGCGCCGCTGCCTCAAATACCCGTTGTCGCAGGGCGATCGGCTCCAGGGGACTGACAATTTCAAACGTCGAAAAATTCTTTTGCAAAATATGCCCTAGCCCGCGATCCACCTTGAAATCCGGGCTATTGCCTTCCAATTCCGCGAGCGCTTTGCTCAATTCCCCTTGGGTTTTGCCCTGGTGCGATCGCACGGTTTCGATGGCGATCGCTGACCGCTGCCGATTCGGTTCACTGAGGGGGAGCCGATGGGGAGCCAGCGTTTCGCCGTGATATCGGTGAATCAATAATTCGGTAGGCAGCATGGGAAGGTCGGGGATCGCCCGGGGTAGAGCCGTTTGCCCAGTCTTAGCCCATTTTTCGCCCAGTCTTACAGACCGGATGAAGCCCCTGTACTTGGTAACAAATGAAGGGTATGGGAAATGCGTGTGGGGTCTTACCCCCCAGTGCCGATGCGGGATAGCGCTGTATGAATACAGATTTATTGGCTATCGTTTAAGACATAGCTTCTTGAATGGATAACTATGCTTCCCTTGCTCCCTCCGCGTACGATTTCGGTTTCATCTTTGGCGATCGCTGTTTTAGGGGGGCTACTGGGGGACGCACCAGCGATCGCCCACAGAACAGCCGAGGCCCCTGTCCCTTGGCGTTGGGAACAGCTGGGACCGATCGCCCAGGGAACCCTAGAATTTTCACCGGTGCAACCGGTGGGCGCACCGGGGCGTCGGGAGCCTGCGGGGACAAACTTTGCGCCGCCCCAGGATTTGGGGGCACCGGGTCGTCGGGAACGGGCCGGCACCCGAGGCAGTCGCTGTGCGCAGCTTCTGTTGCCCATGTTCCGAGAGGGAGACGGGACCGCAGGGGATGTGTATGGCTATGGCAAAACCGTGAGCGATCGCCCCAAACTCTATCTCAACCTAGCGTCTGAATCCGGGGAAGTGAACCTTCGCGTCACGTTATATGAATTGGGTAAATCGGAACCGATCGCTCGGGTGCAGCGGCGTTATCCGGCAGCGGCGGGGCTGTATGCGGTGGATCTGTTTAGTGCTGCCGATGGCGAGAAACACGCCTCCCCGCCGGACCTTAAGGTGGGAGCGGAATACCACATTGTGTCAGAGGTGGCCTGTGCCGATGAGATTACCCAGGACTGGGCTTATGTGGCAGAACAGGGGGTGATCCAACGGGTGGAGCCCGGCACGGAGTTAGGGGAACAGTTAGCCTCTGCGTCCGATGCTGTGGAGCGGTTAAACGTCTTTGCTGGGGAAGGCCTGTGGGTCGACCTGATGGCCCAGGTGGCCGACGTGGCTCGCGATCGCCCCAATGATCCGATGCTGACGTTGGTGTGGCAAAAGATTTTGCAGAAATTACAATCCGACTTTGCTCAGTCTGGGGATAGTTCGGACCAGCCCGATGTGACTGCCCTATTCTTCCAAGGGCTACAGCGTACACCCCTGGTTGTTGTGGACCTGGATGCCCCGGAATAGGGAAACGTCAGGATGGGAAAGGAGAGGGACGGTGGAGGGCGATCGCCCCCGCCGCCCTGATAACTGACTCAATGACCTAATGACCTAATGACGACTGACCTACTGACTAGGTAGGGACTGTCGGCGGCGGGGCAATTCGGCATAGCGCCAAAAATGGTCAGCGGCCTGGTCGGCGTTGGGGGGCAGCTTCCGATCCTGATGGGTAAATAAAACGCTGCGGTGCTCCAGTCCATCGTCCACCCGGCGCTCAACCCGACTGGGGATGCCATAGCCATAGGACACATGGCCTAAGCCGCTGATGGACACAATGCGATAGTCCGGGTTCTCGGCGTGGAACTTGGCGATCGCCTCGGCCATGGTTTCATCCCAAGTCACCTGGGCGGAAAAAAAGCGTTCAAATCCATCGCTATTGCCGTGTCCGCTGTGCATGTGTTGGGAAAAAATGCCCTGGAGCTGATCCCGATAGGCTTGATTGTCCAGCAGGATTTCCTCCCGGGGGGGAATATATCGGAAATCATCGCCGCTGAGATTGTCCAGCCCTTCCCGGGCCACCTTCCGCAGAATTTCCGTGGGGGTATTGGCCGCAATCACTGGGACCTGATTCTCTTTCGCGAACCGTAAAATCGGCGCATAGGATTCCCAGGGAAAGCCCCAACGCTGCTCATATTCGGTCTTGGCGACCAACTCGGCTTCATCAATTTCCCCCGCCAGATAATCATCCAAAAAGGGCTGGAACGGACGCTGGAACATTTCCATGGAAATGGCCAGCTTGGGATTGTCCTCGTACAGCGCTTCCAGGATTGCCATCTGGCCTGCGCGATCGCCCGGTTGGTTATGCACCTCGCCGAGATAGACAAACGTTGCCCCTTTCAAATCATCCAAAATGGCGTCATTGATTGCTTTGGCGTCCGCCGTTAACTCGGGCGTTGGGCGGGTGCCATCTGACGCTTGGGCGGGAGGGTTAGGGACTACACCACTGACTACATCAGAGGTCTGGGAGGTGAGCTGACAGGCCCCCAGGGGGAGGGATAACGCTAAAACCAAGGGCAATAAACGCGCGGTCCCGAACCCGCGTTGGTGATGAAGGTGCCGTGTAAAGTGCTGCATTGACCTGTCCCTAAAACTTTCCCCATGCCTTTTGAGCTATGGTAGCGAGTTTTAAAAAGTCGGGAATGCTAGCGGTGATACAGGATGATTTTGCGTCCAGTGGCCGCAGAGGATGGGGGGATTTGACGTTACCGGTTATTCCGCCCCGTCGTATCCCATGCCGTTGTCGTCGGCAAAGCGGTGTAGGAAGCGCATCACCCGTTCAAAATGATCCTCGCGGGCAATTTCGACGGAACATTCCACCCGATCGAGATCATCCCCTTCCGGTCCCCCAAAGTAGAACTTTACGCCTGATGGCTCCACGCTAATTTCCCCCTCTTCATCCGTTAGGCGCAGGGCATTGGAAAATTGCGCCCGCAGGGCTTTAAATTGCTCAATACACTTCAATTCGCGAAAAATCATCACCACAATCTTTGCGCCGGTGCGGGTATTGCGCCGCAGGCTCACTTCATCAAAGGCTTCGTAAACGCCGTCAAAAAATTCGATGGTGGGACGGGCCATGGCTACACCTCACGGAATCTAGGGGATGAAGGGGCGGGCAGGGGGAATGTGTGGGATTGAAACTGTCGGGCGATCGCCCCAACGGGGAACGTTATGATGGCGGGATTATTGTGACGAACGATGCCCCTTGCACGCCAGCACTGGAGCACCCCTGGAGCGAACTCTCCAGTAACTATTTTCGGATAGTTCAGATAATTTTCTCAGGTCATTATTCTCAGGTAACTAGGAGAGTAACGTGGTTAACCCATCAGCGCAATTTCCCTCCGCCTCCTCGGGGCCTGGAATGGCGAGCGGGACAGGAGCAACACCGGCGGCGTTGGTGCAGCGGCAGCGCGACTTTTTTGGGCTGGGATATACGCGATCGCTGGATTATCGGCTGCGACGGCTCCAGGAACTGCGGCGGGCGTTGGTGGAATGGGAACCCCGGCTGGCGGATGCGCTGCAACAAGACTTAGGAAAATCTGGATTTGAGGTGCTGTCGTCGGAGGTGGGCTTTTGTTTGGCGGAGTTGGATGTCGCCTTGAAAAACCTACCGAAATGGATGCGATCGCGTCGGGTGGGGTTGCCGTTGACCCTGTGGCCGGGGTCGGGGCGAGTGATGCCGGAACCCCTGGGGACGGTGTTGATTATGGGGGCCTGGAACTATCCGGTGCAGTTAACCCTGGTGCCCTTAATTGGGGCGATCGCGGCGGGGAATTGCGCCATTATTAAACCCTCGGAGGTGGCTCCCCATACCTCCCGGGCGATCGCCGAACTGCTCCAGCGCACCTTTGACCCCATGTATGTGACGGCAGTGGAGGGGGGCGCGAATACGAGCCAAGCCCTGCTGGAGGAACGGTTTGACCATATTTTCTATACCGGTGGTCCCACCATCGCCAAAATGGTGATGGCCCTGGCGGCGAAGCATCTGACGCCGGTGACTTTGGAATTGGGGGGTAAAAATCCCTGTGTAGTGGATGAAACCGTTGATTTGGAAGTGGCGGCGCGGCGGATTGCCTGGGGCAAGTTTTTAAATGCCGGTCAAACCTGTTTGGCGGTGGATCATGTGTGGGTTCATCGCAGTCTGAAGTCGGCGCTGCTGCAACAACTGGCGCGCACCATCACCGAATTTTTCGGCGAAGCCCCGGAGCAAAGTCCCGACTATGGTCGCCTGATTAATCAACACCAGTGCGATCGCATCCAACGGCTGATGACCTCTGGCGGCCGCGTGGTGTTTGGGGGACGGGTTGCCCCCGGGGATCGGTATATCGACCCCACCCTAATCGACGATGTGCCCGCTAACTCGCCGCTGATGCAGGAGGAAATTTTTGGTCCTTTGCTGCCGATCCTGCCCTACGACGACCTGGACGACGTGCTGCGCTATATCAGCCGTCAGCCCAGCCCCCTCGCCATCTATCTCTTCTCCAAAGACCGCGATCGCCAACAGCAATTTACCCAGGAAACCCGATCCGGGGCGATCGTCCTCAATGATGCGGTGCTGCAAACGGCTGCCCCTAACCTTCCCTTCGGCGGCGTTGGACCCAGCGGTATGGGGCAGTACCACGGTAAAGCGGGGTTTGACTGCTTCACCCATCAGAAAGCCGTCCTAAAACGTCCCTTCTGGCTCGACCTCAACCTGCGCTACGCCCCCTACGACGATCAGAAACTGAGCTTGCTCCGTCGTCTGATGCGTATCTAGTTCGCCAAAAAACTGGGTGGAAAATACTGAGTCAAAAAATTGGATCAAAAAGAGCGCCGACGACTTTCCATGTTTCGTCTCGGCGCTCTTCTTGAGTTCGCTCCTCACACGCTCATACAGTAGCAAACACTTCCAGATATGTCTAGGTTCTTAACGTTATTTTTTGTTTGTCTACGGAAACCCTTTCTCCAGTTCGACGTCCCCATCTATCCTCTTCTAGGCTTTGAAGACGATCGCCGGATCAACGTGATTAATTTTTTGGATGGCAAATAGTGCCGACCCCACACACATGAGTATGGTCCCCGCAAACATCACCACCACACTGACCGGCGTGATGGTAATAATCACCCCCGCCTCCGCCATCGCCCAGGTTGCGACCCCCCAGCTCAGGGCGACCCCCGGTAGATAGCCGCAGACCCCCATCCATAGGGATTGTTCAATGACAATTTGCCGGAGAGTCCAGTTCGATGCCCCCATGGCCTTGAGGGTGCCAAACTCCCGGATGCGATCGCTGGTGAGGGTATATAAAATCTGCCCAACGATCGCAATGCCGACGATAATCCCCACCACGGCTCCCAAGGCTAGGACAAATCCCACCCCGGTGCGATCTCGCCAGAAGGCTTGGGTGTCGGCTGCTAACTCCCGCGCGGTGTACACCGTGCCTTCCGGCACCAGCTCTGCCAATTGAGTTTTCAGGGTGTTGATATCGGTACCCGCTTCGGCCCGCACCAAAATAAACGTCACCGGATCCGCCAGATTTAGCTTGCGCAGGGGGGGCGGTGCAGTCGCTTCCGTCGCTCCTGCTGAATCCCCGTCCTCGGCGTCGTCGCTGCTGGGGATGGCCGCATTGCTGCCGCTACCGGCTTGGGCACAGCTAATTTCCCCGTTTTCCCCCACCTGGCAGTCCACCAACCCCTGACGGCTACCGGTGAGATATCCCTTGGCGGTTTCTAGGGACACAAATACAAACGGGCTGAAGACAACGGATCGGGTGCCTTGGGTCAGACCGGTCACCGTTGCTGGTAGGCCGTTCACGGTGCCTGTTCCCCCCAGTGATGAACGGTCTGAATCGACGAAATCGGCTGCACCGGCGCTTGAACTGGAAGCGGCTAGGTTCAGGCTGGACAGGCTGCCGCGATCGACCAGGATTTGATAGGGCTGATTCAAATTTTGGATATCGTCGCGGGATGCATTCCACGGCTGCAACAAAATTGCCCCGGGATGGGTTCCCAACACCGAGACCGTATCTAACTGCCCATCGCGATCGCGCCAGAGGGCTTTGCTGAGCATCACCGCCTCCGCCCGGTCGACCCCCTCCGCCTGACGCACCTCCACCACCCGTTCATAGGGCAGGGGCAGGGTCAATTCCATATGGACAAAATCCTTGGAGGTAATCCATAGATCCGCGCTGGCGTTATCCACCAACACCGACGCGGATTTCATAAACCCCTGAAACACCCCCGTCTGAATCGTCACCAGGCTCACGGAAAAGATGATGCCCGCTTGGGCCACCAGGAAGCGAGGAATATCTTCGAATAAATTTTTACGGGCGATCGACGGCATGGGGCGCACCTGGGGGCGGGGGACTCGGGGAGGGAATGCTACGTTGCTGGACGCTGCGGGTAGGGCAAACGGTTTAAAATTTAAGCCTTAGGTTAAGCCTTAATCGCCGCGATGTTGCAAGGCTGTAGGCGATCGCTCACCCTATCCAGCTTTGCCGTTTTTCCCCTTCTGACTGTTCATTGTTTACCATCTGCTCCCCCTATGAAACCGAAATTAAGCGATATCACGGCGTGGTACCAGGCGGAAGCGTTGATGCAGCCGGCGTTGATTCGGGCGATCGATAATATTCGCCGGGCGTTGGAGGCGTCGGATTGGGAGGGGAAATACGAGGAGGAATGGCGTTGGCCTGAGGATACGACGGAGGAAATGAAGGTGCGAATTAAGCTGTTGGAACAGCAGCTCAAGGAGGCGGAGAAGGTGGGAGATATGCCCCGCGTGGACGAAATTCAAGGGGCTTTGGATGCGCTGCCCCAGCCTCAGCCTCTGTATACGTTTCACCTCCAGAAGGGCGATCGCCGGGCCATGATTGACCTATGGCAGGTGTGCTATCGGATCTGCTTCAAGGATTATGCGGCGCGGGCGGCCCTCAGTGCGGGCGATCGCGTTGCGGTGGAGGTGGATACAACATTGCTGGGGGACGACGGCGATGTGGATTGGCAACGTCTGGACGACAAAGCGAAGGGCGAGGTGGATGCCTTTTTTAAGCGGTTGCCCTAATGACTGACCCCGAGCCGATCCTAGGGTGATCGCGACTTACTCGCTGTCGGGATCGGGGGAAGGCGTGGGATTGAATCGGTAACCCCGACCATAGACGCTGCGGATAAGGGGGGCTTCGTCGGGCTGCTCAATTTTGCGGCGGAGGAGGCGGATTTGGGCGGCGATCGCGTTACTACTGGGGCGGTTTTTGTCCCCCCATAGGGCTTGGTAAATCTCGTCGTGACTCAGCACCTGTTGGGGCGATCGCAAAAATAATGCGAGTAACTGGGTTTCCTTTTCCGATAGCTCGATCGCTTGACCGCTACGATAGGCGATGCGGTTAGGGGCGTCCAATGCAATATCGGCTTCAGTATCGGCCCCTGAATCTAGGGCGGTGGGGGAATTGGGAACGGGTAAGGCGTCGGCGGGGAGGGTGGGCGATCGCCGAATTAGGGCTCGCACCCGCGCCAACAGTTCTCGCAATTCAAACGGTTTTACGAGATAGTCATCGGCACCGGAATCGAGCCCCTGAACCCGGTCATCAATCGTATCTTTGGCGGTCAGGAACAGCACGGGGGTGGCAATGCCCTGTTGTCGTAACCGGCGGCAGAGATCAATACCGCTTTGCCCCGGTAACATCCAATCCAAAATAAATAGGTCGAAGGTATCCGCGATCGCCTGGTTATAGCCGGCACTGCCATCGCTGGCCACCTGAACGTCATAGCCCTCCCGACGGAGCACCCGGCTCAGGGAATCCGTCAGGGCGATTTCATCATCCACCAGCAAGACCTTAGCCATGGCAGGGGTTAGGGCAAATTATGCAAATTATTGGGGCAAAACTAGGACAAACCAAACGATAAATCCGGCAGGGGCAACACATTCCACCGGGCGAGGGCGACGATGATGACCGTGTAGGCGGTGGACCCCACAACGCCCCAGAGCATATCCCGTTTTAGGTTACGCGGGCGATCGCTCCACACCACGTCCGTAATGCCCACCTGCATCATGACAATGCCAATGACGTTGGAGAGCCAATAGCCGGCCACGGTGCCCGGTAAAAACCAATCGGGATTCAGCAGGGCTACGAGATACCCAAAGCCATAGGCGATCGGCAGATTGAAAAAAACATCATTCCACCAGGACAGGGGCGAGAGCATGTAGCCTAACCCGGTCCAAAAACCACTCCTGAGCCACCGTAGAAGTCGCGGCCAACCTGAGATGGCAGTGACGCTGGCATCGTTGGAATCGGGGGTCGGGGTGGGGGTATCGGTGTCCATGGCGATCGCATCCCGAGGGATAGGAAATGGGCAGGGGGGGGCTGCAATCGTTGGGGAATCCCGTTTCAAAAGTTGCGACTCTCAAAAATTGCGAAAATTGCGAACGGGTAAAAATTGCAAACGATTGTGCCATGGTAGCGCTCATTCCTGCCGCTTCCGGGACCGATGATCTAGATTAGAGGCGCAAGTTTGGCTGTATGGAAGCCATATAAAACTTGAACCTATCGGTTGAACGCTTTGAGCAGGGAGCGCAAAATGGGAATCGATCCGATGATCTCTCTCCGGGAAGCGAGCATTGACCCGAATTGTTGGTATGTCGCGGCTCGGGTCGATGAGTTGGGCGATCGCCCGTTGGAAGTAGAAATCTGGGGCAAGGCGATCGTCGTTTATCGGAAGAGCGACGGCACCCTCGCCGCCATGGATGACTGTTGCCCCCACCGCTTCGTAAAGCTATCCGATGGGGCCGTGGTGAATGATGCTCTGGAATGCCCCTACCATGGCTGGCAATTTAATGGCGACGGTAGTTGTAAGACTGTTCCCTACCTCGCTGACAATCAAAAATTACCCACCTGCCAGATTCCCACCTATCCGATTTGCCAACAGGATGGGTTTATCTGGGTCTATCCCGTCGCCAATGCCGATGTGGAGACCCTGCCGCCGCCCATGGCGATCCCTGAGTGGGATCACCTGAACTACATTGCCAGCGTCGCCACCGTGGACTGTCCGGGGCATTTTTCGTTCCTGATCGAAAACCTGATGGACATGTACCACGGTCACCTCCACGACAACTATCAAGCGTGGGCAGAGGCACGGCTAGAGAATCTGGTAACCGAGGGGGGCACCGTCACCGCTGAATACGATGCACAAAGTTACTATCGCATCGACAAAATCTGGTCCGTCTCCCAGCTGTTTGTCCCGTCCCTCCGCCGCCTTCACCCGGAACCCCTCACCGTCAGCTATCGCTATCCCCATTGGCATTCCACCCTGGGGCAGGATTTCGTAATTTATTGCCTGTTCTGTCCGGTGGGTCCCCAGCGCACCCGCGCCTACCTCATTCACTTCACCTCCCTCAATGCATTCTGGCGACTCCATAAATTGCCGGTGCCTTTCCGTCGCTGGGTCAAGAATCTTTTGTTCAATGCGGCCAAGGGATTGCTAGAGGGGTTGGTGCGCCAGGATGTACGCGCCATCGACCAGGAACAGAAAGCCTATCTCGCCCATCCCCATCGGCGAGGTCCGGAGCTGAATGCCACCCTGGCGGCGGTGCAACGGTTAATCCGCGATCGCGCCGCTGTGCCCATTGTGTCCAGTGCCCGCCCGGAGCCCCAGGAGCCTGTCCCTGGCCGGGTGGAGGCGGAAACCCGTTAAGCCTCGGCACGACCTTGTCCCTATCTCCATTGCCCCTATAGGTAAAGTTAGAATCGGTAAAACTAGGGTTACCGTAACCCTGAGCAACACCGTAAAATCACGCAATAAACCGTTTGTTGTTTCGAGTGATCCCCATTGGGCAGAATGGGGACTGGGGTGCTCAACTCTGCCCGCTACTCCGCCGCCAATGCTGTTGCCCCGTCTGCCACACCCATGAGCCACTGCCTCAATCCCCGTTGCGAAGCCCCGAAAAATGACCATTCAGGCCCCAATTGCCGGTCCTGTGGGGAACCCTTGTTGCTGCGGGGGCATTACCGTGCTGTTCGTCCCCTGGGACGGGGAGGTTTTGGGCGGACTTATCTGGCGGTGGATCGCGATCGCCTGGACACCCCCTGTGTGATCAAACAATTTTCCCCCCGGGTCAAAACCCGGGCCGCCCTGAAAAAGTCGATTCGCCTGTTCAGCCAAGAAGCCATCCGGCTGCGGGACCTGGGGGAACATCCGCAAATCCCCAGTTTGCTGGCCTATTTCGAGGACAATGGTCGCCTATATCTGGTGCAGGAATTTATCGCGGGACCGAATTTGCTTCAGGAGTTCCACCGCAACGGTCCCTTCAACGAAAAACAAATTTTGCGACTGCTCAAGGATCTGCTGCCGGTGTTGCATTTCATCCATAACAAGAGCGTTATCCACCGAGATTTGAAGCCGGATAATATTATTTGTCGCAAAACCGATAACCGTTATGTGGCGATCGATTTTGGCATTGCGAAGCAGCTCGATCCCGAAGGCGGCGGCAAACCCGGTACGAAAATCGGCACGGAGGGCTATTCCCCCATTGAACAGCTCCGGGGGGGACAGGCCTATCCCGCTAGCGATCTCTATAGCCTCGGCGTGATTTGCATTTTCCTATTGACCGGCGTTCCCCCCGATGAGCTGTATAACCCCTTGACGGGGCGTTGGCCCTGGCGGGAGCAACTGGCCCAATGGCACGACACCTTGAGTCTAGAGGAGTTGCATGGGGGTGCACCGCCGACGGCTCCCCAAGAGCAGCCTCCAGCGAAAGACAGTGGGGCCCGTCGTACTTTTTCTCAGATGCCCGTCACGACTGGGATCGATGAACGGGTGGGGCAATTGCTCGATAAATTGCTGGAGCAGGCGGTGCGCGATCGCTACCAAAGCGCTCAGGATGTGATGGCAGACCTGCAAACGATTCTGACGGTGCCCGCCACGTCCCAAGCCTAGAATCTCAGGACCAAAACTGCCATAATCCCTAATCTTCGGCGGGCTGCCCCAGATTGAATTTTTCGTGGATTGCCTTCACCGCTTCCTTTCCGCGATCGCGCGCCACCACACAGCTCACCTTAATGGCGGAGGTGGTGATGCTTTGAATATTAATGCCCCGGTCCGCCAACGCCTGGAACATTTGAGCCGCGACCCCCGGCCGCGCCTCCATCCCCGTGCCCACAATGCTGACCTTGGCCACCGCCGGGATCACATCCACGTCCCCCCACCCCTCGGTTTTTGCCATCGCCTTAAGGCGCTGGCTCGCGGTTTCAACATCAATTTCCGCCAGGGTAAACGCGATATCGCGGGTGGGATTGCCCTGGTGTTCGCTACGGCGCTGGGACTGGACAATCATATCCACACTGACGCCATCCTCCGCCAACTGCTCAAAAATCTGGGCTGCCATTCCGGGGCGATCGGGAATATGGCGAATGGCAATCTGACTTTGCTTCTCATCCAGCGCCACCCCACACACCGCAGCCAGGGTGGGATCATCCTCCAATAGCAGGGGCGTTCCTTCGGCAGCCTCTTCGATCTCAAAGGCTTCCCGCAATGCCGCCACCGCGCGATCGCAGATTTTTGTTAGATCCGCATCCTCGTCGCCCGGGGCGGGACCAATAATGCAACCCGCCTGCACCTCCGACGTGCAAATAATTTCAATATTCACCCCCAACGCCGCCAGGGTCGCAAACATTTTGGCCGCTACCCCCGGTCGCCCAATCATCCCGGCCCCATGGATGCTCACCTCCGCCACTTGCCGGTCCACCGTCCACACCAGCGGTGTGCCCCCCGGCTTCGGCGTAAACGCGATCGCCAACTGTTCCGTTAGGGATTGCGCCTGGTCCGCCGCCGTTTCCCGCACCGTAAAGGCAATATCATTCGTATTTTCTTCATAGATGGATTGCACAATCAGCTCCACCGAGACGCCGTTTGCCGCCATTTCCCCAAAAATCTGCGCTGCGATCCCCGGACGGTCTGGCACATGCAATAAATTCACCTGGGCTTGGTGGATGTCATAGCGCACCGCATCCACCGCCCGGGAAATTTCTAGATTATCCAACGGGCGATCGCTCACTTCCGCTGACGTGACCCACGTCCCGGGATCCTCCGTCCAGCTGGATCGCACCACCAAGGGCATCCCATAATTCCGAGCAATCTCAACGGCGCGGGGATGCAACACGCTGGCCCCCAAACTAGCCAGCTCCAACATTTCATCACTGGTCACCGACCCCATCAACTGAGCTTCCGGCACAATCCGCGGATCCGTCGTCAAAATCCCCGGCACATCCGTATAAATCTCACAGCGATCGCCCCGGAGGGCCACCGCCAACGCCACCGCCGACGTATCCGATCCCCCGCGCCCCAGGGTCGTAATCTCAAACTCCTCCCCCGCGGACTCGCCGCTGGAGATCCCCTGAAATCCCGCCGCCACGACCACATTGCCCGCCTCCAAACACCGGCGCAGGCGATCGGTCCCAATTCGTAAAATTCGCGCCCGACTGTGGGCCGCCTCCGTCGTGATGCCCATCTGGGCCCCGGTCATGGACACCGCCGGCTGCCCCAGCTCCTGCAACGCCATACTCAGCAAAGAAATAGACACCTGCTCCCCGGTGGACAGCAACATATCCATCTCTCGCCGGCTGGGATTGGCACTAATGGCATTCGCCAGCTCCACCAACGTATCCGTCGTTTTGCCCATGGCCGACACTACCACCACCACCTGATGACCCGCGGCCACAGTGCTTTGGACCCGTTTTGCGACCGCCTGGATACGTTCGACGGAACCGACGGAAGTACCGCCAAATTTTTGGACAATTAACGCCATTACTGATTGCAGGAAAATGGATGGGGACAGGTTCGGACCGTCGGACCGGTCGAACCCCGCGTCCGTTGTCCCTGGGAAGATTACCATTTTTCATCCGCTTCAACCCCGTCAGCGCCCCATCCTAAAGGGTCTGCAACACTTTGGGCGATCCGTGCGCCAAACGCTCCCTAGGCGATCGTCTGGGACCGGCGATAGGCGTGAGCCGAAGGGTGTACCGCTGGCTGGGACGTAGCGGGATGATTACGCTGAGGATTACGCGATCGCCACTTTGGATTTTGCGGCAATCCGGAGGGCTGACTGGGGCGTGAGGAAAAAGGATGGGGGGATGGCGTGCGACGGGGCAGCGCAAAAACAGATTGGGAGCTGGGACGGGATCCTTTCCGATTGATGGGCACCGGGGTCAGCCGGCGGCGACGCTCGGACCGCACTGCGGCCATGGTGCTGGGGAACACCCCGATCAATAGGGATAAGGTTTCGTCGGAAACTTGGCTCACGTCCTGGCGATTAAATAACCCCTCCAGTCCCTGGAGCAACCGGCGGCAACGCTCCTGGGCATCTCCTACCCCCGTTAAACGGGCTAACCACGCTAACCACAGCTGCCGCCGTCGGTATGCCGCGGCGATCGCCTCGGGATCACTCACCGACCATACAATCGGATTCCCTAGGGCCACCACATGGGTGGGATGCGTCGCGGACGAGCCGTGGGCGATCGCCCCTGGCCCCAAAAATTCCGCATGGTGTTCGTAACAGACAATGAGCCCCCCCACCTGCTGATGATTAATCACCAACTTGGACGGAACATCATACGTGTGGGTCGAGCGATCGGAGTGAGATGCGTGGATCATGGATAATACACCCTGTACCTAACGAGTTTTTTTATCCTCCTGGGGAGCCGTCTTTCCAGCGATATTCCAAACGGCATAGCCCCAGCCCCAACGCCGCTACTCAACTATCACCGGTGCTCCATACCACTCTCCATGGGAAAGCCAAGGGAGTGACGGCGCGGCAGTGACGTGAAATTTACGTTACTTAATCCACGGGAGCCAGGAGAAGGCAAGGCATAAGCCGGGTTCTGTTCCCGCCAGCAATCCTAAAATTGCCGCGGGGGTGATTATCCATCTGGGATATTTGTTACCAAATACCTCAAGCGGTACTCATCAATCGGGGCGGGAAAAAGATCAACCCTTGCCCCTCGACCTTGCACCCAACCGGGGTTTACCGAGCCAGCACCTCTCGATGCTGCTGGTGCGCTCTTACCGCACCTTTGCACCCTTACCGAACGCGGATCGGACTCATCCGTAGAATCCCCGACCTGCGCCAGGCGGTATGTTTCTGTGGCACTGTCCTCACGATTACTCGCACTGGGCGTTACCCAGCAAGTTTGATCTTTCGGGAGCCCGGACTTTCCTCAAATGCAAATCATCACCAATAGGTGAAGTCACATTTGCAACCACCTACGCTTACCTTCTGCCTAATTCCAGTCTAGTACCGTGGTTGAGCGCGGACTCGCGTTTAATTTGAAGATTTGGATAAGATCATTACCAATTCGGATCAGTTTTCGGAGCAGTTTCCGGAGCAGTTCTCGGAGCAGTCTCCGGATCAGTTATTGAACTAATCCTGTCTTCTAGTGAGCGCGATCGGTTTGATAGCTGATTGATGCTCTAAAAAATGGGTGCCCTAGAACGACAGTTTTATAAACCAGTCCACCAGTCCATCATTGCCGCCTGATTTTGGCCCGCTAGCCTATCCCCGATCTCCCTGGATAAACTAGAACGAGTGACTCATCCCATACACTGGGATGGGGGGAACTGCCGTTCCATTCGTTCACTGGGCGATCGCACCCCGAGTCGTTCAGCGCCCTTGTTTTTTCCTTGCCCTCTCTACCCCGCCCCAATGCCCGCCCCCGACGCCAGCTATGTTATTTAACGCCACCGAAATCTTAATCGATGCCTTCGTTGCGCGGGTCAAGGATGGGTATCAACGCACCTATGGGGGCTGGAAGACGGAATATGAGGATATTTTGGGATGGGCCAGCAGTATGGCCCTGGAAAATATTGCGAACAGTGATGCGCTCTATCACAACGTGGAGCACACGATCCTGGTCACCCTTGTAGGTCAAGAGGTGGTGCGGGGAAAGCATATTCGGGATGGGGGAGTGTCGCCGGAGGATTGGCTACACTTCATCATTTCCCTGTTGTGCCATGACATCGGTTATGTCAAAGGGGTCTGTCGGGATGACAGTAAGGGACTTTATGCGACGGGGGAGGATGGGGAGCGTGTGCGACTTCCCCCTGGCGCGTCCGATGCCAGTTTGACGCCCTACCATGTGGACCGGGCGAAGTTATTTGTGGAAGAACGCTTTGGGGGACATCGCCTGATCGATGCGGAGATGATCAAGCGCAATATTGAGTTGACCCGTTTCCCGGTGCCGAATGAGGAGGATCACCAGGAGACGATGAGTTATGCGGGGATGGTGCGGGCGTCGGATCTCATTGGCCAGCTCAGCGACCCCCGATATCTCAATAAAATTAGTGCCCTGTACTATGAATTTGAAGAAACCGGGATGAATCAGTATCTTCAGTATCGTCACCCCGGTGATTTGCGGCGGAATTACCCCAAGTTTTACTGGAGTGGGGTTTATCCTTATGTGAAAGATGCGTTGCAATATCTACGGTTGACCCAGCAAGGCAAGCAGATTATCGCAAATTTATATTCCAATGTTTTTGTGGTGGAGCATGAGCCGATTTAAAGGGGATAGGGCGTGCTTGGCGAGGGGATCGGTCAGGCTGGCAAAGCGTTGATATTGCATTGAATATATTGAGTCCCCTATGGCTATTGGATCCTTGAAGGAGCTGGATGCTCTGAGATGCTCATTTCAGAAAGATAATTAGTATTTGAAAGATATTTGAAATTGGTATTTGAAAGGGAGCTGGGGGAATTCTGATCCTGATGGGGGCGGCATGGGAGACGCGCCACCAATCCTCAAAATGTCGTCTACGCTACACTATATGACCGCTTTGAAGCCGTGCTTCGGCTCTGTTGTTTGTGTCCGTTCCTGCCCTAGGTTTGATTTATGGTTTCCACTGTTCCTGATGTGCCCTTGGATGAGGTCCAACCGGCCGATCGCGTGCGTCCAGCGGTGCGATCGCTCCATCCCAAGTTATTAGAATGGCGTCGCCATTTGCATCAGTACCCGGAGCTGGGGTTCCGTGAGGATTTAACGGCGCAATTTATTAGCCATAAGCTGACCCACTGGGGCGTGGAGCACGAAACGGGCATTGCCACCACGGGTATTGTGGCCCTGATCCATGGGACGCGACCGGTGTCGCCTGATCGCGACAAGCCCCCGGTGCTAGCCATTCGGGCGGATATGGATGCGCTGCCGGTGCAGGAGCGCAATGACGTGTGGTATCGATCACGCCATGAGGGCAAAATGCACGCCTGTGGTCACGATGGCCATGTGGCGATCGCCCTGGGCACGGTGAAGTATCTTTCGGAGCATCGTGATAGTTTTTCGGGCACCGTTAAGGTGATTTTTCAGCCGGCGGAGGAGGGACCCGGGGGCGCAGCGCCGATGATTGAGGCGGGGGTGTTGAAATCGCCCGATGTGGATGCGATCGTGGGGCTGCATATTTGGAATAATTTGCCCGTAGGGACGGTGGGCGTACGACCGGGACCGCTGATGGCGGCGGTGGAGACTTTCGATCTCAATATTTCTGGGAAGGGCGGCCACGGGGCGCTGCCTCACCAAACGGTGGATTCCATTGTGGTGGCGTCCCAGGTGGTCACCGCCCTGCAAACCATCGTTGCCCGTAACGTCGATCCCATCGATGCGGCGGTGGTGACGGTGGGAACCTTTCAGGCGGGCACGGCCCTAAATGTTATTGCCGACAGTGCCCAGCTCAGCGGGACGGTGCGCTATTTCAATCCCAAGCTGGTGGGGGCGATCGAGCACCGGGTTGACCAGATTATTGACCATACCTGCCAGATGCACGGCGCAACCTATAGTCTGGACTACAAGCGCCTCTATCCCGCCACCGTGAATGATCCGGCGATCGCCGCCCTGGTGCGCAGCATCGCTGAAGAGGTGGTGGAGACGCCTATGGGGATTGTTCCGGACTGTCAGACCATGGGCGGTGAAGATATGTCCTACTTTCTCCAGTCGGTGCCGGGCTGCTACTTTTTCCTGGGCTCTGCGAATCCCGAGAAAGGGCTCGCCTATCCCCACCACCATCCCCGCTTTAACTTCGATGAATCGGTATTGGTGCGAGGGGTGGAAATCTTTGCCCGCTGCGTTGAAACCTTCTGTAACGCTGAGAAGACGCCCAACGCTTAACCATAAAAGGCGAGGGGGCAGACGGTTTGTCCCCGCTCTCGCCCCCAGCAAGGAAAAATCAAACTATTCGTCGGGCTCCATCGTGGCGCTGAGACCATGGTTGCGGAGCATTTCACAATAAAACTCGGCATGCTCCTGGGCGCAGGTAATCACCAACGCAAGACCACTATTGTGGGCTTCCATCATGATGTCAACCGCCTGGGGCTGGGTCAGACTCGACACCGTTTGCATCAGCGTCTGCACCACATACTCCATGCTGTTGAAGTCATCATTGTGCAACAGCACCTTGTAATTCGGGGCATGTTTACGGATGGTTTCCTGGCGAGTCAGAATTTCAACGGACACGGCGCAACTCCTCTAACGTTAGCGTTGTTAAAACCGATTTTTGAGCTGAGTTCCTGCCAGTCAGGGAGGCAAGGCTAACCCAGATAAACCTTAATCTCACCGGGGGCAAACATATACCATTGCACCGGCAAGGTTTTTTCAATTTTTATACGAAAACCTTGCCTGAAAGTCAACCGTTATGCATTCCCAATGCGACCTTCAAAACGCCCCTGCTCGAGGAAGTGGTCAATGCCCGTTTCATATTCCCCTCGGGCGATCGCCGCAGCCACATCCGGATTGGTTTGCAGATAGAACCCTTCGTTGTAGGACGGTCCTGGCTGGAGTTGCTGGAATTGCCCAATCTGGATGAAATGATCCCACGGACTCACCGCTAACCCGGCTGCCAAATCCGTCTGCACCTGAGGATTGGTCCCCACATAGAAAGCCGCATTAAATAGCCCAGCAAAGGGAGGACGTCCCTCCGGCAGCCCCACCCGTAACAGATGGTCGAAGGCACTGCGGAACTGACCCGCCGTCACCCCCGCTTGGGCGTCGGCGTTTTGGGCCAGATAACTGGCGGGATCAAAGCCGGCCACGGGGACCTGACCCGCCGCTAAGCCCACCTGTAGGAAATAGTCAAAGGCACTGGGGACCTGCCCGGCTGCCACCGCCGCCGCCGCGTCGGGATGACGCTGGACATAGAACGCCTCGTCAAACACCAGGCTGGGGCGCAACCCTTGGGACTGACCCACGGTGCGGTAATGGGCAAAGGCCCCCGCAATATCCTGGGGATCAACCTGCCCCTGCAGACCGTTGGCGGACACGTAAAATGCCGGGTCAAACAGCAGGACCAGGGGATTGCGTCGCTCAAACTGTCCTATCTGGAGGAAATGCTCGAACCCGCTGGCGTATTGGGTGCCAATGAGGGCCGCCACGTCGGGATTGAGTTGGCGATAGAGGGTTTCGTCGAAGAGGGCGCTAGGGTTAGCACCGTCGAACTGTCCCACCTGGAGGAAATGGGTCAGGGCGTCGGGAGCACTACCGTCGGCGATCGCCTGCTGAGCCGCTGGATTCGTTTGCAAATAATAATCCGCATCAAAATACTGAAGCAGGGCATTGCCCCCATTGGAGACCCCCAAGTCATAGGCCAACGCATTGACCGCCGGCACAACCTGCTGGGGTGCCCCCGGCGGAATCGGCGTACCAGACGGGGGAACGCCTGGTGTTCCTGGTGTCCCCGGTGCTCCGGGGGTTCCGGGCATTCCTGGGGGAGGGGTGGGAGTGCCCGGTATTGGGGCCCCAGGGGGACCGGGAACAACCGGCGTCGGGCTGTCCACCGAGAGGAAGACCGTGCCCGCCAAGTTAACCACCACCGACTGTTCATCGGGATCGTTCGTAATCAACTCCAGCGGCCCGGCGAACTCCCCAAAGGTATTGGAGAATAACTCCAGAACCAGCGTCGTACTTTCACCCGGGGCGATCGGCGGCAAAAACTGATTGGTCAATTGATAGCCGGGCGGTAGTTTTACTTCTAAGAATGACAACGGCTGTTGCCCCGTATTCTGCACCACGACGGGAATCGGAACGGTCTGCCCCGCCGGAATCAGGCCAAGATCAATGGTGGTGTCGGCCAAACCATTGCCACCGGGATCCACAACATTAATATCCGCCGGAGACGGAACCGGTGGCGGTGCGGGGCCAGGGCTCGGTGCGGGAGCCGGTGGCGGGGGCGGTGCGGGGGTGGGTGTTGGTGCCGGCGGCGGTAGGACCGGCGTGGGGGCAGGGACCGGGGCCGGGTTGACCGTCACGGTGACCGTGGCCGGAGTGGCAGCGGGCAATCCGCCGGTATCACTTACCGTGTATTGGAAGGTGTCGGTGTAGGGGAAAGGCCCCGTCGTGCGCGGGGTGTAAAGCACTTGCCCGCTGCTATTGACTGCGGCGGTACCACCAGCGCTAGGGGGGGTAGAAATGGCAACCGTATTGGCGGCGATATTGTTATTGGGATCGGTATCGTTGCTCAGCACATCAATCAAGGTCGCCGCACCCTCGATCGCCGTGGCGAGGTCATCATTCGCCACCGGCGGCGCAGCAACGGTCCCCATGGGATTGACGGTGATGAGGAAAGTTTGGGCGGTACTTTCGTTGACATTCCCCGCCGGACTATTTGGACCACTATCCCGGACCACAACGGATACGGTGGCGTTGCTGGTAGCGCCCACGGCGCCGACCGGGGTATAGGTCAAGGTGCCGGCGTTATCGATCGCCGGGGCCACCGCAAACAGCCCGGCACCGCTGGTCACCGTCACATCATAGGCGGCGATCGTCTGACCAGACTCATCGGCGGGACCGGGACTAAAACCTGTCGCCCAGTTCGGCACCGTCTGCGCCCCATCCCCCGCATTGACATTTTGATTCCCCCCAGCGGCGGTAAAGGTGGGGGCATCATTCAGCGCCGTGACCGTCACTTGACCATTCTTGCTATCGGTACTGAAGGGAGAGGTCGCCGCGGCGCTCGTGGTGTCCGTGGTTGTTCCTGCGCTCCCCGCCGTTTGATCCCATGCCTTGAAGGTGACGGTGGCGGTGCCGTTGCCGTCCATATTAGGGACAAACTGCAGCCCATCATCGGGGTTGAGCAGTAGCGCGGCCGTATCGCTGACCGCCGGAACATTCGTCCAGGGGCCACTACTCCCCGTCGTGGAAAATTGCCAGGTGCCAAAGCCATTGGCGTTGATCCCCGTGAGGGCGATCGCCTCCGGTGCCGTCACAACATCTGGGTCCGTAATACTGCCATCGGTGATCAACTCAGCAACTGTAAATGCAACGGGGCCACTGTCCTCATTCACCGGCGGTCGCACCTCGGGACCCGCAAACGGAGCCGCCACCGCCAAAACCGGCCGCTGATTAAGGCTTCCCCCCACACTCACCGTGATCTTATCGATATTGGCGTCTCCCCCATTGGTGGCGGGATTGTTATTGACATCCAATAGATCGCCCCCATCGCGGGTCGCAGAACCGATACTCAAAACAATCGTCTGATCGACCGGCGATCGCAGGGATAAAGCGTTAGCGGTGCCTGACGTCACCGGGCTGCCAGCGGTGGTTAGGGGCACCAGCCACGGATCACCTGGCGTTCCATTGCCATCCACCACCAGAACCCCGCTATTCCTCAAGCCCACCCCGGCGGATGACACACTAGCGGATTCAATCCAGACTCCTATCAAATCATCATCGGTACCGTCCCCGTCCCCTTGGGGCGCGAAGAAATTCTCAGACCCATCCGTATCCGTCAGGGTCGTCGTCACCGCACCCAACGCAATGTCGCTATTGGCTGCCCCCACAACGCCGCCGTTGACCGCAACAACATTCGCGGTATCCGCTCGCCGGTTATAGGTCAGCGTGATCGTTGTTGGACTGGCTGGGGCAGGCGCTGTCGCGACGGTCCGCATCGGTGCCGTTGTCTCTTGGATTGAGACGTTGATCCCCACAGTGTTATTAGGGGCGCCAATGCCGCTCGGGAAATTAACCGGGGGGCGGTAGCGCAGGGTGTCCAATACCGAATTCAGCACCACATTGCGAGCGGCGGGATCAGCCCCTGCACCTGCCAACACGGTAAAGTCCAACGTCCCATCGCTACCGTCGGTGTCGCCGGTTATCGTCGTCGGCACCGGATCAAAGTCGAAGCGTCCCAAATCACTGCCGCCCCCTTCAGGGGTTGCGGTAATCACGACCCGTAAATCGGAATCTGGGTCGGTCACGTTAAGGCCGCCGAATAAGTCGTTCAGGATCTGACCTGGATTCTCATCTTCGGGCAAGTTGGTTCCCGTTGGAACGGTCAGCGTCGGGGCCACATTGGCCGCCGCCTCTTCCGCCGCTCCCACGTCCCGGCGAACCCCCGCTGTAGCGCTACCAACCTGGTCGTCGCCGGTCGCGGTGCTGGAACTATCGATCGCCGGTCCCGCTGTGACCGGGGCAAAGATCCCCTCTGCTACGGTGGTCGCAATGACGCTGCCCACCGCTACCCCCGTCAGGTTTGTGTTCGCAACACCGGTATTGGGGGCCGAGGCCACAAAGTCGGCAGCAACTGTTGTGCTGTTCGGGGGCGTGATGCCCGTGGTAGCACTGGTAAAGATATTGCGGCTAATGGCCGGAAAGGTCGTACCCGGACCCGTCTGAAATGAGCCGTCTAAAATACTGTTGTTGGACGCAAACGAACTGCCGCTGAAGAAGCGGAAATCGCTGGCGCCAGCAGTGTTTGCCGTGGCGGTGACGTGGTCCAGGACAACGGCTGCATCGTTGGAACTCACCACATTTCCACCATTGCTCGCTGTGTTGCCGTGGAACGTGGAATTGAAGATATTGAGGGTCCCACCTTCATGTCGGATCGCGCCGCCAATATCCGTAGTTGTGTTGGCGGTCATCACACTGTGGTTGATATTGAGTGTGCCGCTGGAGGTCCACCGGATGCCGCCACCGCGACCGCCTCCGGCATTCCCATCCCGAATCACTAGGTTGAAAAGGGAGAGATTCCCACTCCCACTCGTCAGAAAGGCTTGGTGGAGATTCGCGGCAGAAATTCTCGCTTTCGAGCTATGGGCGATGGGGGTGGTCCCGGTCCCGGACTGAATGGTCAAATTATCAGCGCCGGTGACTGCTAGCGTCGCCGTGGTTGTATAAACTGCGCCGGGGGTTAATTGGATGATGTCATCGCCGGCGGTATTGTTGGCCGCTGCCACCGCCTCTTCCAGGCTGATGCCGTCGCCTCCGTCACTGCCGATGAGCGCTGCGATGTTAGAGGTGTCTCCGTTGATCCCACTGGCGGTCGAGACGGCTGTCACAGTGTCTAGGGTGCCGGCAAAGTTTTGACGGACCGGCTCGGCGATCGCCCCTTCCGAGTCGATCTGTCCCAAGTTGATTTCAAATTCCCAATCCCCCCCCAGCAAGGCACTGCCGGTGAGGTCATCGGAGGCCGCCAAATCCGCCGTGGTCAGATTCCGTAACTGTTGCAGAAAAGCGGTCCCACTCTCGGAAGCACCCACATTGCAGCCGTAGAGCAGGATATCAGCGCCCGATTTCAAGGCGGGTGCCCAGGACTGAATCAACGCGGAATATTCATCCAAATTATCGAGATTGAGGGTGGTGCTCCCCAGATTCAAACTGGCATCATCCCCGTGGGACAGCACATGGAGGCTAGCAATATTCGTCCGTCCATCCAGGGCAGCCGTGATCTGGGCAACCCCATCCAGGGTGGGATCCAACACGATCACCTCGACCCCAGCCTCCACCCCCGCAATCAGCTCGTGATAATTTTCAACGCCGCCATCGATGATGACCAGGCGATCGCCCTGGCCTTGGGCCGCCAACTGGGCATCCAACTCCTCCGCCAACCCGGTCAGCAGGTCACTATCCCCCAGCCCAGCTCTAACTGCATCCAAAGCCCCTCCCGTCAGCGCATCCCGCACCCCGGGCTGGCGTAATGCCACATCCACCAAGGTGGGCGCCGTCTGGTCAATCCACTGGGGAACCGCCGCCGCATCCAGGGTGCCGAGATCTGCCAGCCAAGGCTCCCACACCGTTCCCAGGGTCGCCGTCGCGTCCGCAAGGGTGGGGTTGAGCTGTAGGAAAGCCGCTGCCCCGGCAATCTCAATGGGACTCAGGTCCAATCCTGCGTTGTTCAAGGTCTCCAAAGCAGAAACCACCTGATTGGACGGGGTCGAGAGACCTAGAAAATTCGGGAAATCAACAGTCATGATCAGGAGAGGAGGCAGGATATGAGGCGGGTGACTCAGCAGCCGCAGGGGGTAGATGCGGACTGATGAATATCGAAAATGCTGATCGCCAAGGACAATGATCTGGCCAATCTGGCCGATAGGGGCATGACGAAAGTAGATGCCAATGAAGTGGGAGCCACATCAGGGGAAGGACGGAGTCCGTTAACAGGATCCTACCTTTCTCCCTAAGGTTACCCAACTCTGCCGGTATACCTGTCATCCATAACCGAAGCTTTACGGAGCATGACGGGCATACTCCCCCACTTTACTCCCCCAAAGATTGTTCTTTCTTGATGGAGCTGATATGAAGCTGATCCCGGCTGGGCCTTGGGACGCGATCGCCCCTCGAAAAGTTTCCGAACTTGTTAATCCGAACTTATTAATTCGTCGAGGCTTTGAGGCGGGTTTGCTGGCCCACTGCATCGGCGATCGTATTGAATTTTGCTGCTTCTAACCGCTCTAGCAGTCCTTGCAAAATAGTTTTGACCATCCACGGCCCTTCATAAATCCAGCCGGTATAGACCTGAATCAGGCTGGCTCCGGCGGTGATTTTGTCCCAGGCATCGTCTGCGGTGAAGATGCCCCCAACGCCGATGATGGGGAGCTGTCCCTGGGTGGTTTCGTAAATCAGACGGATTACTTCGGTGGAGCGCGATCGCACGGGAGCGCCGCTGATGCCCCCGGCTTCGTCAGCGACGGCGGTACCGGTGGCCGCGAGGGTTTGGGTGGTGAGGTGGTCCCGGCGAATGGTGGTGTTGGTGGCGATGATGCCGGAGAGTTCGAATTGCTGGGCCAGGTCAACGATCGCCAAAATATCGTCGTCGGCTAGGTCGGGGGCAATTTTAACCAGAAGGGGTTTACGGGCTCCTCCCTGTCCATTGGCGGTTTGGAGGGCGTCGAGTATTTTCGATAATTCGTCCGTGGCCTGGAGCGATCGCAATCCCGGCGTATTGGGCGATGAGACATTGACGACAAAATAATGTCCCAGCCCCTTCAGCCGTTCAAAGCTGAGGGCATAATCGGCGGCGGCGTCTTCGAGGGGGGTGACTTTGGATTTGCCCAGATTAATGCCGAGGGGATAGGACCAGTTTTGGCCCACCGTCAGGGGGTGGTTTTCGAGGCGGATTTTGAGTTGATCGGACCCCCGATTGTTAAACCCCATGCGATTTAGGACCGCTTCATCCTGGATCAGCCGAAAGAGACGGGGTTTGGGATTCCCCGGTTGCCCCTGGCCGGTTACGGTGCCCAGTTCCGCAAAGCCAAACCCAAAGTCTGACCAGAGTCCGGCGGCCTGACCATTTTTGTCGAAGCCCGCCGCTAACCCGAGGGGATTGGCAAACCTCAGCCCCCACATCGTCTGGGCTAGCCGGGCATCCTGAACCGTGAAATTATCCTGGCATTGTTGGATAATCCATTGCCCCACGGGCGATCGCCGGGACTGGTCGATTTTTTCCAGGACTCCGAGGGCTTGGGTATGGGCAACTTCAGGGTCTAGCTTTAGGGTATTGAACAACAGGGGGCGCAGCGCAGTTTTGTAGATGTCCATAAATCCATCAGAAATTTAGGGGGCAGGGTAGGTCGAATCATTCGCTGGGGAGCGGGCGAGTACCCAATGCTGCCCCTTAGAACCGCTCGCTTTCCTGGGCGGGGACGACGCCCGGCTGATTCAGGAATAGATTCCCCGCCGCGTCGTTTTGATAAACGCAGTCAATGCGGGGATTGCTTTCGACGGAACCGGTGAAGGCAAAGGTGTTCATACGGTTTTTGCAGTCATTCACCTGTTCGCTGGTGACGATGCCCTGTTGTTTCAGCACGTTCCAGTTATTGCTGCGCATGACACATCCCGGTTTCATGGTGGGCTGGGATACGTACACGCTAAAGGGACTGAAGGTGACGAACAGGCGGGTGTCCATGGCGATCGCACTGGCCCCATATTGCAAACACAGCTCCGGGTTAGGGGCAGAACGGTCAATAAATTCACGGGACGCAACGTTTTGGGGATCAACGCTGGCGGAGGAGCTAAAGCCAATGCCGACGCCGATGCCCAGGACAAAAACCCCCCCGAGAATGGCCGCGGTCCCATAGTTTAAGGGCGACTTAGACGACTTACTTTTAGTGGACGGGGCGTCGCCTCTCCCAAAGCCATCGTCAAATCGGGAACTGCGATCGCCACCCCGATTTCGTCCATTGCCGCCGCGATCGCGATAGTCGTCGAAATAGCGATCCTGGGAATTGCGGGAAGGGGGGCGTTTGCGGCTCATGGGATAAGGGATTTCGGGAATTGTCAGCCCAGGGATTGCCGTTGCGTAGGGGCAAGTGCGCTGACCGATCACTTTTCAGTATGACCCCAAGGGCGTGTTTTTGGGATGGAACTCGGGCGGGACGGCTGGGAAATCGATGGGGAAATTGATAGGGAAATCAATGCTAGGATCAAGCCCGCTAACGGACTCCTAAATGAGAACTATTCTCAGTCTATTAGCGTCCCTTTGGCATTGCCCCAATCCTGTCAATTTCCTATCTTCTGCTGACGTCCCATGAAATTGCCCGCCTTCTCATCCTCCCCATTCCCGGCTTTGGGACGGCGATTACGTCGTTGGGGCGGCAATGGCCAGCGGGGACACCAGCGGGGACAATGGTTCTCAGGATGGACCCTTGCTGTGGGGGCGATCGCCAGTTTGGTGATGTTGCCGATCTTGATGGTGCTGCAAACGGCGACCCATGTGCAGTGGGATCTCTGGCAGCACTTGGCGAGCACCGTCTTGCCCACCTACATTCTCAATTCCATCGCCCTGGGATTGGGGGTTGGGATTATCACCGTGGTGCTGGGGACGGTGATGGCTTGGCTGGTGTCCCTCTGTCGGTTTCCGGGGCAGCGCTGGTTCGAGTGGGCGTTGCTGTTGCCGATGGCGATTCCGGCCTATCTCCTCGCCTATACCTACACAGACTTTTTAGATTTTTACGGACCGGTCCGCACGCTGATTGAATCCTCCACCGGCTGGGGACCCCAGGACTATTGGTTCCCCAATATCCGATCGCTCGGCGGGGCGATCGCCATGCTCAGTCTGGTGCTTTATCCCTATGTTTATTTATTGGTGCGGGTGGCATTTTTGGAGCAGTCCACGGTGACCCTGGAAGCCAGTCGGCTACTGGGACGCACCCCGTTGCAAAGTTTTTGGGCTGTGGCATTACCCCTGGCGCGACCCGCCATTATGGCGGGGTTGGCCCTGGTGCTGATGGAAACCCTCAGTGATTTCGGCACCGTGCAGTTTTTTGGGGTGGAGACCTTTACGACGGGGATTTATCGTACCTGGTTTGGCCTGGGCGATCGCCCGGCAGCCTCCCAGTTGGCGGCGCTGTTGTTGGTGTTTGTGATGGGGCTGTTGACCCTGGAACGGGCATCGCGTGGACAGGCTAAGCACTACGGCAATGAAAACTATAAAACTGCCACGCCCTATGTTTTGCGGGGCTGGCACCAATGGGGGGCGATCGCCTTCTGCGCCACGCCCTTACTCCTGGGATTTTTTGTACCGGCGGGCTGCTTGCTCACCATGGCGACCCGGGAACTACAAAAGGATTTTTCCTTAGTTACCGATGAGCAATTCCTAGGGTTTGCGGTCAATAGCATTGTGGTGGGCAGCATCACGGCTGCGATCGCTGTTATCACTGCCCTGATTTTGGGCTATGGACGACGGCTCTATCCCCATTGGCTGGTCCGCCTGGGCACTCGGCTCGCGGCGATGGGCTATGCGGTGCCGGGATCCGTGGTGGCGGTGGGGTTGTTGCTGCCCTTGGGATGGTTCGACCGCACCCTCGATACCTACATGGAAAACACGTTTAATGTGTCGACGGGGCTATTGTTGAGCGGATCCATGGCGGCTTTGGTGTTTGCCTATCTGGTGCGATTTCTCTCCGTCGCCTTTGGCACCGTGGAAACCAGCCTGACCAAAATTAAACCCAACTTTGACGACGCGTCCCGCAGCTTGGGTCATACCCCCACCCAAACCCTGTGGCGCATCCATCTACCCCTATTGCGAGGGGGCTTACTGACGGCGGTATTGCTGGTGTTTGTGGATTCCGTCAAAGAATTGCCGGCGACCCTCATTGTGCGCCCCTTTAATTTCGATACGTTGGCCGTGCGGGTCTATAACTTGGCGTCCGATGAACGATTGGTGGAAGCAGCTCTACCGGCGATCGCCATTTTGGTGGTGGGTCTGATCCCCACCCTGCTCCTCAGTTGGCAAATTGCCACCTCTCGCCAGTTGAAATCCCAATAGTTTGTTGGGGCGTCATCTCCCCTTACAGACGCCCCATAGAAGACGCGTCATAGAAATCGTTCCAATACCTCGGCGGTGGCATTGCCGGTTTTTTCCCAGCTAAATTTCGCCGCCTGGGCGATCGCCTGTTCCTGACAGTGCTGCATCAACCCCGGCTCCTTGACCAGTTGCACCATCGCTTTACGGATGGAGCGTACCTGGAGGGGATCCACCCATAGGGCAGCGTCGCCGGCCACCTCCGGTAATGATGCTCGGCGGGACACAATGCAGGGGGTGCCACAGGATAGGGCCTCCAATACGGGTAACCCAAACCCTTCCCATAGGCTGGGGAACACCAGGGCGGTGGCCTGGTTCAGCAAAACCGGCAGCTCATCATCGGGGACATAGCCGAGGAATTTAATATGCTCTCCCAATCCCAGACTACGGATTTGCATCAGCAAGGCGGGGTGATAGCGATCGTCAATGGGACCGGCGAGGCGAAATTCCCAGTCGTTCGGGTTGGGCACTTGATAGAGAAATTGGGCAAAGGCGGCGATCGCCCGGCTCAAATTTTTGTAAGGGTCATTGCGTCCCAAATAGACAAAAAAGGGTTGGCGCTCCAGGTTTAACGGGCGATAGCGTTGGGTATCGCAGGCTAAGGGAATGGGGGTGATTTTGCCCGCTGGAATGCCATAGAACTTGATCAAATCATCGGCGGTGGCTTGGGAATTGCACACCACATGGCAGGACTGCTTCAGGACGCGGGGGACGTAGTAGCGAAAATATTGGCGGAGGCGCGATCGCGGTGGGGCCACCCGCAAAGGAATCACATCATGGGCCATCACCACCGTGCGGCACTTGGGGAATAGGGGAAGTCCCAGAGGCGCTTCAGGAATGGGACAGAATAATAAATCACTCTTCAGCCGCCGATACCAACGGGGGAGGGTGAATTGGGTCCACAATAGCCGCCGTAGGTGCCCCTTTGCCCCATGGGCTGAAGTCATATTGTCCGGCGTGCGATAGCAGGACAATCCAGGGTAATCCTGGGAGGTCAGCAGGGCGGGATTGAGGCGCTGGAGGTGGGGCAGGATGGAAAGGGCGTAGTTAGATAACCCCGTGGGCTGGGCGATCGCAAAACTCAGATTAATCAGCAGCGACGAAGACGAGGGCGCAGAATTAGCCATGAAGCAGGGAATCAAAGGACAGGGCGTCGACGGGGAAGGCGGCTAGGCGGTGGAGAAAGGTCTGGAAATCAGCCGCGATCGCCCCTTGGTTTTCTGAAGTTAATACCGGCACATGGACGAATACCGCCGCTTTCCAGGGCTCAGTCCGGTGCTTTGCAGCGGCGGCGATCGCCATTAATGCCAGCAAATCGAAATACAGACTATTACAAACAAATTGCCCCGCATCCGTACTAATGTCTGTGCAAGGTAAACCGGCGATGAGCTGGGGCAACGGTAATGGCGTTTGTAGGACAGTGCCATCGCGGCGGGCAAACTGTTCCACCGTCAGCCGCGATCGCCCTTCCGCCATCCCACAGGCGACGATGATTTTGGGGCGATCGCGCTGCATTGCCCGTAGGACTTGCCGGGGGGCTTCCTCAAAATCCACCGGTAACTTTCGCAGTAGAATGCAAGTCTCAGGTAAAGCCTGTTCCACCGCCCCCAGCAATACATCGGATGCATTTTCCGATTGATGGGGCAGCCACGTTTGAAACGAAGTCACCAACAATTTTGATTGGGTCTTGGATTGGTTTTTTGATTGGGTCACGGCCCTGGATCGCGCCCCATCCGCAGCACAGTCTTCCGCAGCACAGTCTTCCGCAGCATAGCCTCAGGAGCACTATAAAACCATGGCAACGATCGCAGTAATTGACTACGACATGGGCAATCTCCACTCCGCCTGCAAGGGACTGTCTGAGGCGGGGGCAACCCCAAAAATTACCAGCACTGCCCAGGATATTGAAACCGCCGATGCCGTCGTCCTCCCTGGCGTCGGGGCCTTTGACTATTCCATGCAGCAGGTGCGGGCGAAGGATTTGGAAGGCCCCATCCGTGCGGCGATCGCCAGTGGTAAGCCGTTTTTGGGCATCTGTGTGGGTTTGCAAATGCTCTTTGACCGCAGCGAAGAAGGGCAAGAGCCAGGGCTCGGGATCATTCCGGGCGTCGTGCGTCGCTTCACCCCTGAGCCCGGTATTACGATTCCCCATATGGGCTGGAACCCGTTGGATTTAACCCAGCCAGACTGCCCCCTATGGACCGGTATGGGCGATCGCCCCTGGATGTATTTTGTCCACTCTTACTACGTCGATCCTGTCGACACAACCCTGCGGGCCGCCACCGTCACCCACGGTAGCCAAACGGTCACCGCCGCCGTCCACGGTCAGTTTTTAGGCTCCCCTCGCAAAAACCTAATGGCCGTCCAATTCCACCCGGAAAAATCTTCCACCGCCGGCCTCAAAGCCCTTGCTAATTTTGTAGAGATTGTGCGAACGGCGGTGCCCTGCTAGCCACTCCGCCGCCATCCCAAGACCTAACCAATCAAACTAAACTCTCATCCCAACCTGTCCCATGCGTGTTTACGTTCTACTGTTCAATGCCGGCACCGAAAACGAAGGCATTCATTCCCTGCGCCTGCAGGGGGAAGATGGGCAAATCCGCAATGTGGTGTTGATGTTCGAGAACGAGGATGATGCCGCGCGCTTTGGGGTCATGCTGGAAGCGCAGGATTTCCCCGAGTGCACCGTCACGGAAATTGATGCGGACGAGGTGCAGGAATTTTGCGAGGGGGCGGGCTATGAATGTAAGCCGGTCACCAGCGAAATGTTGGTGATGCCCCCTGAGGTCAATGTTTCTGCGGAGGAAATGGACTGGAATGAGGAGGGGATTGATCAGTCCGCAAAGGGGGATATGGGCGATCGCCCGGCCGAAGAATTTGGCTCCAGCGAACTGGATAGTATTCGCCGTCGTCTGGAAAATCTCCTGTAACCCGCGCTGGGATAGTCCGCGCTGGATAGTCGACGCTGGGGGAATTAGTAACCGACGGGGATATCAGAGGCTTCCCCTTGGGGGACCACCGGTGCTGAATTGGGGCGTGGGGAGTCCGGTAGCTGAGTTGGGGCCGGCTCAAGGAAAACCTGACTATTGGGCTGAGGCAACGCCAAACCAGACTCCGGCTGGGCGGCCTGCCGAGCAATTTGATCCTTGAGCTGCTCCATGGCCAGGGTTAGCTCCCGCTCCTGCCGTTGCAGATTCTGGAGGTGGGTATAGGTTTTACCTAAATCCTGTTCTAGGCGCACCGTCTGGCTGTAGACCCCCGCCACAATCACCCCTAACCCAAAGACCGTCACCGACGACCATCGATAGACCTGCTTCAGGGTGCCGAGCCATTCAGGGGTGGGCGTTGGGCTAGGGAGGGTGGTAACGGCAACCTTCTCTTTCTGGGGCGTTTGCCGCCGGAGAAATGGAAACCGAATGACATTGCGATTATTTCGACTGGTACTTCGACTGGTATTGCGATTGGCGCGGCGGGGCGATCGCTCCAGTCGCTGCTGACCCGGCCGTTGCTGACTGCCCTGCTGACCCGTCTGTGTCTGATGCTCCCCCTGACGACTGACAGGCCCACGGCGGCGATCGCGCCAATTGACGCGGCGTGACCTCCGGGCATCATCAGGTTGAGGAGCAGCTGCCATGGATTAAATCTCGGAAAATAATGGGGGACTCACCCATCGCGGAATCGCAGGAGAATTGCAGAAATATACCGCTTCATGCCCTATTTCTACGGCTTAGGGCCCTACCAACATCGCACAACATTCTCCATTCGTCAGGGGCCAGTCGCAAAGAATGCAATTCCTACCCCGCCGACAGGGAAAGCGTGCCTTGATCGCGATCGCCCAAAACGCCCTTCCTGGGGCACTCCCAACCCAGATGGACCCTAGGCTGAAGCATTCTAAAAATTACGCCCCCAACGACGCATCCAATGGGGCGCGGGATCGTATCTTTTTGTTGTTTTTTTCGACCCTGTCTTAAGAAATGGTGTGGGATGAAGCAAAGGGGACTCCACCCTTTTCCACACGCCCGAGAAATTCTTAGGATAGAAGCACCTGGTCTGTTCCAGCCCGAGTGGCACCTCCCTTCCATGGACTATCTCAAACTCCCTGAAGTTTTTATTCTGCTCCTCCTGTTGACCCCCCTGCTCTATGCCCTGACTCATTTTCTGTGGATTCTGAGCCCGCTGCTGGCGATTTTGGTCTATCTCGTAGGGGTGCTGGTCATGGGGGTGGTGGGATTTCGGATTGTGGACCGAATTTAGTGGACCGAATCTAGCTGTCTTCCCTGACAACGCTGGACCGATACCCTGGAAATGCCCTGTTATCCGTTCCGCCGTCAACATTAAATCTGAATTAAATCTGAGAAAAGTTCAAATCCGACTTGTTAAGCGTCCCCTACATGCCTATGCTGAATCGCTTGCTAGGCGATCGCTCTGGTGGGATATTGGACTGAATCGGGCAATCGCGGGCCGTATGGGCGCTGGTTTTGAGAGTCTGGTTTTGGGATGACTATTCCCAAGGCAGTTTCCAATGCAGGCGTCTTCGTGCGTGTACTGGCATCGTTCCCCCAAGACATTGTTGAGTCGAGACTAAATAATTCGTATGGCTGTCGCAACCCAATCCATCGAAGAACTTAGCATTAATGCTATTCGCTTTTTAGCCATTGATGCCGTACAGAAGGCGAAATCCGGTCACCCCGGTCTGCCCATGGGCGCAGCGCCGATGGCCTACGTCCTGTGGAATCGCTTTATGCGGTTCAACCCCAAGAATCCCCAGTGGTTTAACCGCGATCGCTTTGTGTTGTCTGCGGGTCACGGCTGCATGTTGCAGTACGCCATGCTGTACCTGACCGGCTATGACAGCGTTAACATCGACGACCTGAAGCAGTTCCGCCAGTGGGGCTCCCGCACCCCCGGTCACCCCGAGAATTTTGAGACGGCTGGGGTGGAAGTGACCACCGGTCCTTTGGGGCAGGGGATTTGTAACGGTGTGGGTTTGGCCGTGGCTGAGGCTCACTTGGCGGCTCGCTTCAACAAGCCCGATGCCAAGATTGTTGACCACTACACCTATGTCATCCTGGGCGACGGCTGCAACATGGAGGGTATCTCCGGTGAGGCGTGCTCTTTGGCTGGCCACTGGGGCCTGGGCAAGTTGATCGCCCTCTATGACGACAACCACATTTCCATTGATGGGACCACCGACATTGCCTTCACTGAGGACGTTAGTAAGCGTTTCGAGGCTTACGGTTGGCATGTGCTCCATGTGGAGAACGGCAACACGGATTTGGATGCCATTGCGAAGGCGATCGAAGATGCCAAGGCTGTCACCGACAAGCCGACCATGATTAAGGTCACCACCACCATTGGTTTTGGGTCTCCCAATAAGGCGGATACCGCTGGGGTTCACGGTGCGGCTTTGGGCGATGACGAGGTGGCGTTGACCCGTGAGAATTTGGGTTGGGGTCATGCTCCCTTTGAAATTCCTGAGAATGTGTTGGAGCATTTCCGCAAGGCGATCGATAACGGCGCCAGCTTTGAGGCGGAGTGGGAGAAGGATCTGGCCCAGTACCGCACGAAGTACCCCACCGAAGCCGCTGAGTTTGAGCGGATGTTGAGTGGGGAATTGCCTGAGGGTTGGGATGCGGATTTGCCCAGCTACACCCCGGAAGATAAGGCGTTGGCGACCCGTAAGCATTCGGAAAAATCCTTGAATGCGATCGCCCCCAAGTTGCCGGAATTGATTGGTGGTTCTGCGGACTTGACCCACTCCAACTTGACCGAGCTGGATTGCTCTGGCGAGTTCCAGAAGGGTGCTTACGCAAACCGTAATGTTCACTTCGGGGTACGTGAGCACGCGATGGGTGCCATCTGTAATGGCATGCTGTTGCACAACTCTGGTTTGATTCCCTATTGCGCTACGTTCCTGGTGTTCACCGATTACATGCGCGGCGCGATTCGTTTGTCGGCGCTGTCCCAGGCTGGCGTTATCTACGTGATGACCCACGATTCCATCGCTTTGGGTGAAGATGGTCCGACCCACCAGCCGGTGGAGACGGTGGCTGCCCTGCGGGTGATTCCCAATTTGTTGGTGCTCCGCCCCGCTGATGGTAACGAGACTTCTGGGGCTTACCAGATTGCTGTGGCGAATCGTAAGCGTCCTTCGTTGTTGTCTTTGACCCGTCAAGGGTTACCGAATTTGGCAGGCTCTAGCGCTGCTAGCGTGGCTAAGGGGGCTTATACGGTGGTGGACAGCGATGGCACGCCCGATTTGATTCTGATTGGGACCGGGTCTGAGGTCAGTCTCTGTGTGGCGGCGGCTGAGGAGTTGAGTGCTGCGGGTACGAAGGTGCGCGTGGTGTCGATGCCTTGCTGGCGGCTGTTTGAAGAGCAGTCTGCTGAGTATAAGGAGTCGGTGTTGCCGGCGGCGGTGAAGAAGCGGGTGTCCGTTGAGGCGGGGTCTCCGTTTGGTTGGGAGAAGTATGTGGGCTCTGAGGGCGCCATTATTGGGGTTGCTGGTTGGGGTGCTTCCGCTCCCGGCGGCACCATCATGAAGGAGTACGGGTTTACCGTTGAGAATGTGGTGGCTAAGGCTAAGGCGGTTTTGGGTTAATTGGATTAGCTTGACAGCCTATGGTTGGCGGGGGCTTTGCCCCCGCGTCCCCCACCTAAGGGACACGGTCCCTTAGGAATCCCACTTTAAAAAAATCTCTTTTTTGGGCTCGCTAACTGGTGGGCTTTTTTTTGTGGCACTATCCTGGGGGTGCTGGTATTTGGGGATGGTCTGTGGCTGCTGCTGAGAATGAATCGCCTACGGGGTCGACGGAGTCCATGATGGATGATGCAGCGTTGACTGAGGATGAACTTCAATTGCTGGATGAGTGGATGGCGGAGCCGGTAACAGCCGAGTCCACTGAATCTGCTGACCCGGAAGGGGTGATCGCCCCACCGGATAATCCCGATCCCCCAGAAATAACTCGCAGTCTCGACCCCCCGGACGATCTACCAGAGCCCGAAGAGTCGCCATCGCGATCACCCCTACAAGATCTCACCCAGGATTTACGGAGTTTGCAACATGCTTTGCTGGTGCAGTTGACGGACGATGTACAGCGGTTGGGGGCGGAGAAGGCGAAGTTGGCGATTGATATTGATCGCCTGCAGCTCTATCGCCAGCGGCTTCAGGAACAACAGCCGGATGAGGAGACGGGGGCGATCGCCGAGGGTCGGCGTTCCATTGAGGCAGCCATTGATCCCAATGCGAAGGAGTGGGCCCAACAGTGGGCGCAGCAGCTGGCGCAACATATGGGGCAGTATCTCAATGAGGCGCTGCGACAGCGGTTTGATCAGATTGAAGAACGATTTGAGGAACGCCTGGATGGCCAGACCTATCCGGTTTCTGCGGCGGAAACGGCGATCGCCCGTGACCTGTCCCCGGATGGAGAGGCCTTGGATTTAGGCACTTTGGAGTCCACCGATCAGGCGTTGGCGAGCTTGGATTATCGCGTGCATACCGTCCTGCAAGGGCTTCAGCGGGATTTAGATACCTACGAAAGTGAGTTGGTGCAGCAACTCCAGCGGATGCATACCCTGCAACAACAGGGGGAGCTGGTTTTGCAATCTCTCATTCACCGGCTGGAAGAGGCATGGGTACGGGATGCGGAAGCCCAGGAGAGCCGCCAGGAGAATCGATCGCCCCTGGGTGGGGATGACACGCCCCCGGGACAACTGTCCTCCCCGGTGACCCTGCCCAATGTTGATCCGCCCCTAGAGGAATGCACTGACCCAGCGCCGACCCGGGCGATCGTGCCCGTTCCCTCGTCGGATCGCCTCCTATCGGGATTAGGGCTAGGCATGTTGTCCGTCGTGACCTTGGCGTTGTTTAATGCTGCCCTCCGGGGCCTGTTCCAGGGCACCAGCAATGTTTGGTGGTTTGGGGGATCGCCCGTCTCTGCCATCTTGCCCCCCACCGGCGGCAATGTGCTGCTGGTGCTGGCCCTGCGGACCTTGACCGTCCTGCTGATTTTTCCCATTGTCGCCAAGCTGATTTACCCCCCCATTTGGTCCGACCTCCAGCAGCTTTTTCAGTCCAGTTCCCCCGCGCCTAAACGGGGATCGGTACCCCGCTGGCTCCCGGTGCTTACCAGTGGCATTTGGCTCTTTATGGCCCAGTTACTGGGATACCTCGCGATCGCCCACCTTCCCCTCGGCATTGCGATCACCCTATTTTTCGTCTATCCCGTGGTGCGACTGTTCCTCGGCTGGTTAATGGGCACCGAGCGCCAATCCCTCGTGCGCTGGCTGATGGGAGCGGTCATTATTGCCGGGCTGATCATCGCCGCGCCCGATACGACTCCCGGCCCCTGGAGCGGTAATCCCCTGGATCCCAACCTCTCCCCCACCTTGACCGGGATCATTGCGGGGCTGGGGGCGGGGATCGCCTTCGCCGGCTATCTCCAATCGTCGGAACGGAGCCTCAAGGAGCTGCACCCCGTTCCCCTGACCCTGATTACGTTTTTCGTTATTTTTCTCTTCAGCTGCCTGGGGCTGATCATCCAACCGGGGGATTGGGCGGCCGTCCAGATCGCTCCGAATGGGATGTCAGGGCTGATTATTGGCGCTGCGGTGCTGGGGTTACTAACCCTGGTGAGCTACGCCATGAACAATAACGCCGTCAGTAAGATTGGTCCGTCCTTGGTGGCCGTGGTCGGCGCTTGCTCCCCCTGGCTGAATGGCCTGCTCGGCTGGATATTGCTGGGGGAAACCCTCGATTTTCGATCCAATGTGGGGATCGCCCTGGTCACCCTCGGCGCGATCGCCCTCAGCTTTAACCGATTCCGCCATCGCGCGCCCCAATAGGACTCAGCACTTTAGCACCAGACCCCTCATAGCAGTGGTGGGTGTTGGCGGGGGTGTGTTAGAACCCACCTGTGCCCATCCACCTAGGACCATGCAATCGGGATGGAGACTGGATCGCAGACTCAATATTTCAAGCTGGAAGAAGCCCGCGATCAACTGGGCGATCGCGTGGATTACTACTGGCAGGCCCTCCACCAAATGGATCCCCTGGCCGATGACGCCGTTGCGGCCCTAGCGACACTCCCGGTGGACCAAAGCGCAAAAATACTGGATACCACCCTCAAGGGCAGCATTGAGAAGGACAGCACTAAGAAGGGCAGCACTGAGGCGATCGCTGACATCCCCGACGTCCCCGAGGCCCTGACCGCCCTGTTGGACCACATGGCCCATGTCCCCTGGTGGGTCAATTGGGACAGCATTGATCGGGGAGGACAGTTGTGTCGCCAGATGGCCTTGCCCATAATGTTGCTGCTGGGATTCTATGCTCTCCCCGCCACCTACACATCCCCCGCCGGGAACAAGCCCCTGGTCTCAACGCGATATTTTGTAGATCGCGCCCCCCTAAGACTGGCGGAGACCCTGTCCTTCGTGCGATTGACCTGTGCGCCCAATAGCCTGAGACCATCCAACCCAGGCTTCAGAATCCATCTCAAAGTCCGCTTGATGCATGCCCAAGTGCGTCGGCTGCTGCTGCGATCGGGGCGCTGGAAGGTCGAGGAGTGGGCCCTGCCCATTAACCAAGCCCATATGGCGGGGACGTTGGTGGCCATTTCCGCCAATGTGTTTCAGAAGCTGAAGGATCTGGGATTTCGATTTTCCGCCCAGGAAATTGAAGATGTGCTACACCTGTGGCGCTATGCGGGGTATCTCTCCGGTGTCCGTGAAGCGTTGCTCTGTTCGACCTTAGGGGATGCTCGGATGTTGACTAATTTGATTCTCTCTGTGGAGGGGGCCCCCGATCAGGACAGTCGGGCCTTGATGAAGGCGCTGCGGAATATTTCGCGACCGCCGGGGGGATTGGAAAAGCCATCCTGGCTTGCCAATCTGAGGAGCAGTTTGGTCCGCGTGCTGTTGGGGGATGCGATCGCGGATTCTTTAGCCATTCCCAAGGTGAAGGAGCGTTTTTTTTGGCCGCCCGTTCTCTGGGGATTGAGCGTGATTTATTGGGTGCTATTTAGGGTCCCAGGGGGGCGATCGCTCGCGGAATGGATAGGGAAATTAGTCTGGGGCAGGACCGAAGGAATATTGTTTAGCATGGCTCGTAAGGCACGACGTCGCAGAGAGAGAGCATGAACCGAGATATTTTAGGCTATCTAACGGATCAGGATTGGTCCTTGCTGTTGGGGGCGGCTCGCCAGGTCACCTTCCGCAATGGCGAAACGGTGTTGCAGGAGGGGGCGACGACGCGGCAATTGTTCATCCTGAATAAGGGATACGTCACCATTGAAGCCAGCAGCCATGCCCAGGGCATTTGTTTGGGGCAGAGCGGTCCCGGCGAATTGTTGGGGGAGGTGTCGTTTCTGGAATCGGCGGGGGCAACGGCGTCGATTGTGGCCGCGGGGAATGTGGAACTCCAGGTGATTGATGAGGCGGAAATTCAATCCTTGCTGGACTCCGTGCCGGGGTTGGCGGCGCGCTTTTACAGATCTTTGGCGATTACGTTGGCGGAGCGGCTGCGGCGGACCACGGCTAAGGCGGTGGAGATTGATCAATCTTGGGTGGAGCTGATCAGTGGGACCCAGGGGGCCCGCGTCGGCAATATCAGCGAACGCCAGGTCCCGAATGATCTATTGACGGAGTTGGAAAATTTTCACGATCGCCTGCTGGAGGTGGAGCAACAGATCAAAGAGCCCCAGCTTTCCCCGGATGAGGGTCGGCAGCAGGTGGCGATCGCCTGCGATCACCTGTTTGAGACCTTTGCCGAACAGGTGGCCGCGGACACCTTGATGGATCGAGGGTGGGATGATTTATTGGCCTTTCGGGATACCCGTCAAATTGAGGCGGGGATCGGGGATTATATTTTCCGGGAAGTGTTCCCGCTGTTGATGCGGAGTGCCACGATCGCCTGTTGCCATTTCCGGGGGGTCAACTACGCCAATGACGATTCCCTGGGGGAACTGATCCGGGAAAATCGTCCGACGGGGGATGGGGTGTTGGGGATTGCCATTGATGCTTGGTTCCTCTCCCGTCCCTTTTGCCAAGCGCACCGTCAAAACCGAACGTTTTTGGCGCAGAAAATCCTTGATTTCGCGGCTTCCCAGGAGGGGACGGTGCGTGTCATGAGTTTGGCGGGGGGCAATGTGGAGGAGCTATTGACCGTGCTCCAGAGCGATCAGGCTGAGATCTATGGCACCTGTCTGGATAGTAATCGGGAGGCGCTGGAATTTAGTGCCCTTAAGGCGCGGGAAGTGGGGGTGAGCGATCGCATTACGGTCCTCTATGGTCATCTGCGCTCCCTCCTCTCCGGTCGGGATCGCATTGCCCTGCCGCCCCAACAGGTGATTTACGGGTTAGACCTGTGCGATCGCTGGGAGGATGACCGCATCGTCGCCCTCTTGGACTGGGTGTATGAGCGCCTTGCCCCCGGCGGCATGGCCATCTTCAGCAACCTCAAGCCTGAGTTCCCCGATCAACTACTCCTGAAACACATTTTGAATTGGCAGCACCACTACCGTACGGAGGAGGATTGGCAAGACCTATTCCGGCGATCGCGCTTTGGGCAATATTCGGTGAAATTGGTGACGGACTTGATGGAATGGACCCTGTTTGCGATCGCCCGAAAGCAGCCTTAGGGGCCGTCAAAAGAATATGCCAGAGCTGCCCATTGGGGAGGGACACTGTTGCGATCGCCCCCGGCCGAGGAACCTCCTAGCGCGAAATTACTATCATGGAAGTAGGTCATGGAAACAAGCGACCTGCCCACCCCAGAAAGGCCTTAACCTATGCCGCGCTATCCCGGAATCTCCAGCGAAGCCTTCCGCCACCCCCTCGACCTAGAAGCGGAACAAGCCCTACGCAGCGTCCCTGGATTCGACCTAATCGCCCGTAAATTTATGGAAGTGATGGTCGATAATCCCCAACTTATCTACAACATGGGGAACAGCATCAAAGTGGGGCCACGCCAATATGCGTCGCTTCATCAGCTCTATCGGGAATGCTTACAATCCCTAGATATCTACCCCGGACCGACCCTCTTCGTGACCCAAACCCCCGAGGTCAACGCCTACACCATTGGGCAAGAGCAACCCTCCGTTGTGGTGACAACCGGTGCCCTCGATCTCCTCAGCGAAGCGGAACTCCGCGTCGTCCTCGCCCATGAACTAGGGCATTTCAAATGCGGCCATTCCGTGCTGACCCAAATGGGGATTTGGGCTGTTTATGCGGCGTCCATGGTTGGACAGTACACCCTTGGGGTGAGCAATCTGTTTCTGAACAGTGCTTTGATTGGGGCCCTGTACGAATGGAAACGCAAAGCCGAACTCTCGTGCGATCGCGCGGCCCTGCTGGTCACCGACGATTTGGATACGGTATTGATGACCCTGCTCAAACTAGCCGGCGGCAGTGGCACCCGGTCCGAAGAAATTAGCCTGACCGAATTTCGTCGCCAAGCCCAGGAATATCGCGACCTGGACAACGACGGGATGAACCAAATTTATAAATTCCTGCTCCAAAACAATCTGACCCAGGGCATTTTTATGAGCCACCCTTTCCCCGTAGAGCGGGTGAGCTTTTTGGAAGAGTGGGCCGACTCCGATGACTACCGACGCATTCGCAGTGGCAACTATGCCCAAAGTCCGGCCGAAGGCGCGGTTGACGTGTCTAACAATGCTGCTGAGGACCAAGCGGAAGCGGAACGACTACAGCGGGAAATTGAGCGCTTGCGCCAGCAAATTAACCAGATTCGCGACGATAGTTCTTCGTCTGTGTAGAGGTTGGGGAAATGGGGGCGATCGCCACTATGCGATTTCAACGATTTCAACGTCAGCCAGTGATTATCCTCCTGGCTCTAGGCCAAGCATCGGAGAACTTGCCTTACCAATCGGCTAAAACTGCGATTCCCCTTAATTGGTAATTGAACGCCAACCAATCCCCTAATCCGTTGAGGCTGAAGATTTGATGCTGAAGATAGAGATACGTCCCTACGAGCCGACCGACTGGCCCCGACTGTGCCAGATACACGACACATCGCGCCTCGACGAACTCAGATTAACCGTTGGGACGGATGCCTTTTTATCCCTTGCTCAAACGGCTGACACCGAAGGTCTTTTCGACGATCAACTCTTTGTTGCTGAAGTGGACCAGATTGTACGGGGATTTATTGCATACAGCGATGAAGAACTCGCGTGGCTATATGTCGATCCTCAGTTTTATCGGAAGGGCGTAGGACGCGCATTAGTTCGACATGCAGCCACACACTCAGCCCCCGAAATGATAATTGAAGTGCTTGAGGGCAATACACCGGCCTTGGATCTTTATCTATCTGAAGGTTTTGAGATTATTAAGCGCATTGAGGGTCAGCTCGAGGGCAATGAAGGTTTTGCCGCAGTTGGTCTCGTTTTGCAGCGTAATAATGCGATCGCGACTGGATAGAAAGGTCCGCTCGCCTAGGGTGCCCCCTGCTCAATCGTGCTACAGAATTTTAGGCAAAGGTGCGAGAACAAGGATACTCAAATCCCCAAAGAGCCTGCCTCCCAATGTGGAACCAAGCTCCCTTTGCAATTCTCCTTTCGCTCATTCATGTAGGCCAGCGATTAAACGATTACCCCTTAAGATCGAAGTGATTTAAGCCTGATCCAAATCCTTAATCAGCTGAGGGATATACCCTTCCCCCTCGGCCATCAAACTATGGTTGTCATTGACATCCAGCAAGTTGATAGCATCGGAAATAAATACTTTCAGCGCTTCAACTCTTTCTTCAAACCAAGATTGATCGGAACGCACCTTTTCCCCATCCTTTAGGATGATGCGTTCACCAGGGTGATGATAAAACGGCTCCGGTGGGACGTGGGGGACAATATCCCCAGCATTTACCACCCTGTAATGGGGTCCCTCAATTTTTTCGTTTAGGGCTTTTCTAAAATCTTTATTGCCAGGGCGAGGACTACCAAACGTATAAACGCCATAGACTGAATAGGAATTTGCGATGAGCATTCCCGCGTACAAAGAACAGAGCGCTCCCCCTAAACTATGGCCCGTAACCCAAAGCTTTTTATCGCCGGTCATGGCCTGATCTAAGAGCTTCGTAATTGCCATAACCCCAGGATATAGCGCATCCTGAAACCCCTCATGAACCCAGGTTCCCTCTAAGGGACCGGGATCATAAACTGCTTGGAAATTGGCGAGCCAATCGTTGGCTGTGTCGCTTCCCCGAAATATAACAACGACATTGGCATCATCGGACATGACATAGCATTGAGTGTCGACATCATGGCTTTTTAAAGTACTAATAAAGCCATGAAATTTAAATCCCCAGGATTCTACTCTTGCTTTTCTGATCTCGTTATATTTGCCTTCATCTTCTCCATTGCCTGGACCGTGGGCTAATGCACAGGCGATCGCTAAAGATAATGCATTTTGGACGCTATATTCATCGACCTGAATGAGTCCAGAAAAACGATCAAAATGATCCATAGTGTTATCCATAAGATGCTATCCATAAGGCGTTTTAAGGCCTATTCCCATTCTGTCGAGGAAAAAAAAGAGCCGCAGGATTTTACAGGTATTCTTAACCCGGTTCACGTTTCTTCCCGGTCAGGATTAATGAATCAAATGCGAGTGAATCAAAAAGGGAGCTCGCTTCCTAATCTGGAAACAAGCTCCCTTTTCGAGTGCTTTCAAGCCCATTGCTACATCGGGCAACAGGCTAAGGCTAACTAACCTATCAAGCCTATTTTGCTGCGTCTCTTACGAGGACCAAACGCCGCGGGTGATCTCCACCAAAGGTGCCACGTAGGGGGTGGTGCACAGGAAGAAGGCGAAGAAGGCACCGCCACAGCCGCCAATTAGGAAGCCGCTAGCGAACTCGCTCCAGCCGGCCTTGGTGCCCAGCTCCTCGGGAGGGTTGGGGGTGGTGATGGTGGCTACGGGGGCTCCGCTGCCGGTTGCGCCATAGATGGATAGGCAAACGGTCAGGATGGAGACCAAACCGATGCTCGCCAACAGACCGGCTAAATCGCCGAATTCGTCGCTGAGGCGCAGGGGACCCAAGACGGCAAAGGGACCATAGAGCAAATAGCCGTGGGCCATGCCGACTTCCAAGCCGCGGCGGAAGCCGGACAGGTTGGGGCGATAGGCGGGCAGAGCTTGGATAAAAGCTTTGCTGAAGGCGGAAGAATTGAGGGGTGTCGCCAGGTTGCCGACCTGGGGATCACCGGTGTGGGAAACGGCAGTCATGACTGATTTCTCTCCAAACACAGGATTAACGGGGTTGAACGTGAGCCCTATCTAAGGACTGCCACGCCCAGCTCAGGCTTGGGCGATCGCCGCCAACACTCAACCCATCATTGATGCCGAAGCCCAATGAATGAGGTTTGGAGACGAGAGACGCGCAGCCTAAACAATCACAGCAATAAAAAATCCCCCAATGGGGATAAGCCAACAATGCTTAGAACGGGGTCGTCAGCATATCGGGGACGAACCGGTTGAATTCGATCAAGATACCGGCGGTGATGGTCATCCACAGGGCAGCCAAAACCGGTGCACTGGATAGATACCGTTGCAGATCTTTCATGGAAAACTCTCCCGAAATAGGGGGCTAGGGACTAGGTCTCAAAGGGGCAGGGTCAGGGGCGATATGACGACGCCAGAGCCAGACAATGGGTATCCATCTCGATGGAATTCACTCGATGAAATTCATAGAAGAACTCATAGAAATGGACCCACTATCCGTCTGCCGCGGCCTGTCGCGCTCTAGCGAGGAGAAACGGTGATTTCGCTCTCGCTCGCAAACATTTTGCCGCTGCTGAACTCCCCGAAGGCGGTCAGAGGCCACGCAAAGCCGGTCAAGGAGCACTTCACTGCCAAGGGCACATCGATAACGATTTCCTTGTCTTCGGGCTTCTTGTCAGCCTTAATGGCTTGCAGGTAGGACCGACCCACCCAGCCAATCCAGCCGGCGATGTACAGGAACATGACGCCGGGGATCACGAACTCCGCGAGGTGCTTCAGGTTGCCGTCCACGATTAGGTGGGGCAGACCTTCTTCACCGCACAATAGGGTGGAGTAGCTCTCGAAACGGGCTGTGTCTTGGGCGGTCGTTGCCGCCTGCGCACGCTGCACAAAGGCAGCATTCTCACCACAGGGGGTCAAGTTGGAATAGTAGTCAGCCTTTGCAACGGGAACGATGCCCACCCACAAAAAGGCTGCAAGGACGATAGCAAACAGGTGTCGCATGGATTGTTTCCTTGCTGTTATGAAACAATACTGGTTTGTTACAGACGGTTCGGCTGCGATCGCCCCTGGAAATTCCTGAGAAATTCTCAAATAAACTTCCCCTGGATCGGTGTTCGATAGGCCACGATGTCGCAAACGTCGATCTGGATGGATCAATGCTCCCGACGGGACTGACCAAACGGTCCCCAGCTTAGGGATTGCAGCCGTCATATCCCCACAAAATATCAGGCAGGATCACGAGTCATGGCTACCGCTTTAGCAATTGAAACAAGTTGTGATGAAACTGCCGTGGCGCTTGTAAACAAGCGTGAAGTCTTGAGTAGTGTTGTTGCGTCCCAGATGGAAGTCCATGCGGAGTATGGGGGGGTTGTGCCAGAGGTGGCCTCCCGGCAGCATGTGGCGGCGATTAATCCGGCGATCGCCCAGGCCTTAGCTGATGCCCAGGTGGGATGGGGGGATATTGACGTGGTGTCGGCGACCTGTGCGCCGGGGCTGGTGGGGGCGTTGTTGACGGGGCTGACAGCGGCGAAAACGTTGGCGATGGTGCATGATAAGCCGTTTTTGGGGGTGCACCACCTGGAGGGGCATATTTATGCGTCATACCTGACGGATCCCCAGCTTCAGCCGCCGTTTGTGTGTCTGTTGGTGTCGGGGGGGCACACAAGTTTGATCGCGGTGAAGGGGTGTGGGGAGTATGAGCTGGTGGGGCAGACCCGAGATGATGCGGCGGGGGAGGCGTTTGATAAGGTGGCGCGGCTGTTGGATTTGGGCTATCCCGGTGGTCCCGTGATCGATAAGTTGGCGGCGACGGGGAATCCTAAGGCATTTCCGTTGCCGGAGGGGCGGGTCTCATTGCCGGAGGGGGGCTTTCATCCCTATGACAGCAGTTTTAGCGGTCTGAAAACGGCGGTGCGCTATCTCGTTGAAAAATTAGAGCGAGAAAAGCTGGAAAAAGAACAATTGCGCAACGGCAATTCAGACGCTCCGTTGCCGATCGCCGATATTGCGGCCAGTTTTCAGGCGGCGGTGGTGAAGGCGTTGGTGAAACGGGCGATCGCTGCCGCTCAAAATCTGAATCTGTCCACCGTAGTCGTGGGCGGCGGTGTGGCGGCAAATCGGGGGCTACGGGCGGCGCTCCAGGACGCTGGGGAGCCCTTGGGCATTCGAGTGATTTTTCCGCCCATGCGCTATTGCACCGACAATGCGGCGATGATTGCCTGTGCGGCGTCGGAACATTTCGCGGCGGGCCGGCGATCGCCCCTGACCCTGAAGGCTAGTTCTCGGATGCCGGTGACCGATGTGATGCAGCTTTATCGGTAGGCTTCTGGCTAAGTAACTATCGCTCTGGCGGGGGCTCAGGGGTGGAGGGACCGGGGAGATAAACGGCGCGATCGCCCCCTTGGGCTCGGGCTTCGTCCAGGGCTTTTTCCGCCATTGCTAACAGGGCGAAGGACGATACGTTGGTGTCGGGAATTTGGGTGGTGACCCCGGCGCAGACATTGACGATTTGGGCGGTCATTAAATCCTCGTTGCCCCCCATCGAGGAACGCAAGGAAGTGCCGTGAGGCAGGTGGGGAATCGCAACCCCATGGACCGTTTGGATCAGTCGTTTTGCTACGTGCATTGCCCCATGGTGTTGGGTGCCGGGGAGGATGGCGGAGAAGGTGTCGTGACCGGTGCGGGCTAGGAAGTCGGCCGGGCGCTTAAGGGAGGCGCGGAGGGCGGTGGCCACATCCTGGAGGAATTGATCCCCGGCGACGACGCCATACAGGGTTTTGAACTGGGCAAAGTCATCCAGGGTGAGGGTGACCACGCTCAGGGTTTCATAATCTCGGGCGAGCCGTCGCCATTCCTGGTGTAGCCGTTCCTCCAGTCCGGAGCGATTGGGCAGTTGGGTTAGGCGATCGCTGGTGCTGGTGAGTTTGGTGACCTCGTCCTGGGTCTGGTGCAGAATGGCATTGGTTTGGAGGAGGCGCTCGATTAATTGCCGTTCCCGCTTATATTGCTGGCGCATATCCACCGTGGATTGGTAGAGGTGCACCAGGCGATCGACCCGTTGCACCAGCAATTCGGCGGATAGGGGATGGGGCAGATATTCCGCAATGCCCGTGGCCAGGATCGGATGGATCAGATGGGGCGACGATTTGTACGGGGCAAGCACCAACAGCGGTGGGCCCCCGTCCCCCAGTAGAGGAATGAGGGTTTGACAGGTTTCCAACACGTCTGGGGTCAGGGTGCTGGCCATCAAAATAAGGGCGCTGGGCAAATGCTGATCGCAATAGTCCAAGCATTGCTGCCGCTGGGTGACCCAGTCCACGTCATAGCCCCACCGCTTGAGCTGGCGGATCATTTGCGCATTATTTTCCGACGGCGCTAAACCCGGGTTGGGGCTCCAGTCATCACCGGGCGATCGCCGCGATCGGAACGGCAAATCATAAATTAAAATCCGCGCATCCTGGAGGGACGGCAACAGCGATCGCCCTTCCGGGTCCGGTGTCCCGGTATCCAATGGAACAACCGCTTGGTCTGAAGACGACTCCTCGCCCTGGGGCGATCGCAGGGGTAAGGCCGCGGTTTCCTCTTGAGAGGGACTAGCCGATGCGCCATTCGCGTCATTCTCATTCGAAGACGGACCAGCGGCGAAACGCTCAGAATAATCAGACATAGGATGGCCGTGAGGGAGTAGCTAATGTCGCGGCATGGCGACCACAGACCCGGCGGAACCCAGTTCCCTGCCGCAATGGTTCACCATCCATACCGACGCATTCGATACACCCGTGGAGTCCTGGCCTTGGATGATGACCACACTCCTTACTACACAGTAGCGCCTCCCGAATCCCGGATGTTCGATTAATAACCTGATCACGGCTCCAAATCACCGCCCTAAATAACCGCTCTAAGGCTTCAACCCCTTCTGCTATTGACTGGTGCTATTGACTGGAACTGGCGGGATCAGAAGTATGCGTGGGGGCGAAGGCGGTTCCTTGCGATCGGTGTGGAAAATCCGTTGGGCTGTAACAACCAGTGGATGAGACCCGAAGCCAAGGGCTATATTTGGCCAAAAGCCTTGTCCGCGACTTCAGTCCAAGCCCTCAATCCCAAAGCCTTACATCATCGACGTTTCACCTCACAGTTTGAACCTCCATGGCAACCTATTTCATTAACCCAGCCGCCGGCAATGATGGGGCGGCGGGGAGTCAGAGTGCACCGCTAAAAACCATCACCGCAGCCTTGGCGAAAGCCCAGAGCGGCGATACGATTCAGCTCGCTCCGGGACAATACAGCGCTGACAGTGGCGAAGGGTTTCCCCTGACGGTGCCAGCCAATGTGTCGGTTGTGGGGAATGCAGGCAGCCGGGGTCAGGGGATTTTGATCCAGGGCAGTGGCCGATTCCTCAGTTCCACGTTTGCGGGGCAGAATGTAACGATCGCCCTGTCGAATGGGTCTCAACTGCGGGGGGTGACGGTGACGAACCCGGCGAGCCGGGGGACTGGCGTCTGGGTGGAATCGGCGAATCCCACCATTGCCGCTAATACCTTTGTGAATTCCAAGCGGGAAGGGGTCTTTTTGACGGGCTCCTCTGCGCCGGTGGTGGAGGGCAATTTATTTGAAAACAATGACGGTAATGGCATCTCCATCGCGAAGGATGCGGCGGGGGTGATTCGCAATAATATTTGCCGTAATACGGGATTTGGCATCGCGGTGAGCGGGGCGTCGAAATCCCGGATTGAGGGGAATACCCTGGTGGGGAACCGCAGCGGCATTGTGGTGTCGGATTTGGCGCGACCGGTCCTGCGTAATAACGTGCTGGAGGGGAATCGGGATGATGGATTGACGGTGATTCTCCAGGCGTCACCGGATGTGGGGACGGCGCAGGATCCGGGGCGGAATGTGTTCCGGAATAATGGCAAATACGATATTCAGAACGCGACGGCGACGACGCTTCGGGCGGTGGGGAATCAACTGACCACCAGCAAAACCAAGGGCATGGTGGATACCTCGGGGGCTTCGGCTCCGACCCCCGGCCCGACGCCTACCCCGACGCCCACCCCAACGCCGACGCCGACCCCTACCCCAGGACCCTCTCCAACGCCGGTGGATGATGTGACCGGGACTTGGGCCGCGGCCTTTATTCAGCCGTTGCGCGATCGCGGTGTGATTGCGGGCTATCCCGATGGTTCCTTCCGCCCCAACGATATTTTGAATCGGGCGCAGTATGCGGCCCTGGTGACCCAGGCCTTTGATCGACCGTTGGTGCGAGCGGCGCGGCAGTTCTCCGATGTGTTGCCGTCCTTCTGGGGGGCAGGGGCGATCGCCAAGGCAACCCAGATGGGATTTTTGGCAGGGTTCCCCGATGGCACGTTCCGACCGGGACAAAACCTAACCCGGGTTCAGGCGTTGATTTCCTTGGCCAATGGACTGGGACTCGATGCGGGGGATCCCCGATTGTTGGGGCTCTTCCGCGATCGCGCCCAGGTGCCCAGCTATGCGGTGAATGCGATCGCAACGGCGACGGGCAATCGATTGGTGGTGAACTATCCCCGGGTGACGGATTTGCGGCCCCTGTCCCCCATGAACCGGGCGGAAGTGGCGGCGGCGGTTTATCAGGCATTGGTGGCCCTGGGGGATGTGTCGGCGGTGAGTTCGCCCTATATCGTTGACCCCAGCGGCGAGATTCCGGCCTTCAGCGATATCTCTGGCCATTGGGCGGCAGACTTTATCACGGCCTTGAAGGACAAGAACTTAATCAATGGCTTCCCCGATGGGTCATTCCGCCCCGATACCACCATTACCCGCGCCCAATATGCGGCCATGTTGAGCCAGGTGCTGAATCCTGCGGCGGAGCGATCGGCGCGTACCTTCGCCGATGTGCCGTCGGGATTTTGGGCCGCGGGAGCGATTCAAACGGCCTATCGAGGGGGCTTTATGTCGGGGGTGAATACCACTCAGTTTGGCCCCAATCTCCCGCTGCAAAAGGTGCAATTATTGGTGTCCCTGTCCAGTGGTTTGGATTGGCCCGATGGCAATGCGGGGGACGTGGCATTCCTGGCGGATGTGTCGGAGGTGCCCAAGTGGGCGGTGCCGAAGGTGGCGGCGGCGGTGAATAAGCAAGCCATGGTGAATTATCCCAATTCCAAGGTGTTTAACCCCGATAAGCCTGCTACCCGCGCGGAAGTAGTCGCAGCTCTCTATCAGGCCCTCCGTGATCGCGATAGTTCCTTGGCGGTGATTAATTCCGGGGCGATCGCCACGGCCTAATCCCAAGCCCTTGAACGTGCCGCTTTCCCTTAGGGACTTGCCTGGGGGAAGGGGCTGGCGGGGGCATAAATTTGGGACCACTCATTGACGGTTGTGGGGGTCCATAGCCAATGGTTGCCAAGCTGACTCGGGGCAAAGTTGGATCCATCCCTGGCGCGAATAATGTCCAGTTGGTTCTGGAAATTGGCCAGGTGTCCCGGCTTCAGATCTTCCGGTTCCAGGGGACTGCTCCATTTCCCATAGCTAATCAGGGCGAGTCCCGCCCGTGCATCGAGGATGGCCCGCTGTCGCTGTTTTTCTGCTGGGGTTTGGGGCGGCACGACCTCGGCGATCGCATTGCTTGCCTCGGTGTCCGCGATCGTCGCTAGGGCTTCCGTCCAGGCGGTCTGGGCGAGGTTAATTTCGCTGATTTGATAGTAGGCAAACCCTAGGGCGGTGCGATAGACCACTGAGCTTGGATCCCGTTTTGCGGCTTCGTCCCAATCCCGGACCGCATCATTGACCGATACGGCGAGGGCTTGCGCTTGACCCGTTTTCGTAGCTTGCCAGGCCAGCCGACCCTTGGCGAAATAGTAATCCGCCGTTTGATCGTCCGTGGGAATACTTTGCAAGAGTTCGTTGGCCTGGACGAGGGCATTGTTATCCAGGAGCGCTGAGAGGGGGGCTAGCGCCCCAGTGGGATTCCCCTGATTGACGCAGGCGATTCCCAGGTCCACTAAATTGTCCGGCGGGATGCCCTCCTCCAGATCCAGCAATGCCGCTTCTGTACACTGTGCGGTGGCTGGAACCTGAGCATTTTGGGCGGGAGTCGAGGGACCCGGCGCGGGATCGGGATCACCCGGATTCCACAGCAAACTGCCTGCCCCGATCGCGGCGATCGCCAAGCCCCCCATGACCCAGGGGACCGGGGGTTTAAATCGGGGGGCGGGCGCAGGGGTTGGGACGCCGGCTACCGGTTCACCTCGCGTTGTGGTCGCAGGGGGGGCGGCGGTGGGAGTGGGGGTGAGGGACTGTCTCAGAAAGGCGGGAATGTCCACCAGTCCACCGACTTTTCCCCCAGCTTTTTTGACCGAGGGAGCGGGGTTGGTGCCTGGTGTGGGAAGGGAGGGGCGATCGCGATCCGGGGCGATCGACTGGGATGCTGACTGGGAGACCGGTTGGGGCATCGGTTGGGACATCGGATCGACCGACGACGTGGCGCTCCCCAGATCCTCACGGATATCCTCGTCATTCTCCAGGGGCAATAGCTCTCCGCCGGTCCCCTGCCCTGGGAGCTGCACCAGGTTTGGACGGAAGAGATACCCATCAAAATCCCGATGGAGATACAAAATCGGGAGTGCCCAATAAAACCGGTCTGAACCATAGGCAGAGACCAATCCCTGACGCACCCGGCTCAGGCTCAAGTCGATGGAATAGTCCGGGCGCAAATTGCGATAGAACAACTGCATCAGGGTCAGGGCTACATCGTCGGGAATGCTTTCGCTCATGGCGAGCACCCCCGGCACTCCCCGCTCCACCAGGGCTGCCGCCAAATTATCAATCACCGCCGTATCCTTCGCCAGCAACGACGGAGGGGTGGCACCGGCGGCGGTATAGCTGCCCTGGCAGGAATTAAAAAAGGCCAGCAGCACGCCATTGTTCACCAACAGCCCCGCCAAATCTTGACCGCTGAGCATTTCCGCCAGTCCCGTGCGGCGGCTTACCAAATGTAAATTTCCCCCGTCGGGACCGGATGTGCTGTGGCCCGCATAATGAAAAATCTGGTAATTTCCCTGCTCCAGGGCTTGGGTTAATTGTTCCCGATCCGGCTGTTGCAACACCTCAATCACAATATCCAGGGGCGAATCCAAGTCCCGTAATTTCGCCAGTTCCCCCTGGAGACGCTCCACTTCCTGGGCCAATTCCAGGCGATCGCGATCATCGGGCTCCGACACCGCAATCAGGATCCGCAGGCGATTGGGAAACCGAAGCTGATTAATATCCTCCCGAGGCGTGCCCTGGTGCTCAAACTGCGATCGAAAGCGCGAGAACGTTACCTCCGTCCCCGTCGTCAGGGTGCGCCCATCCCCCGACAGGGCTTCCCAGGGTAACCGGGGGAGGCGATCGCCCTTAAGGCCAAGGCGAAACTGCAAAATTTGCTGCTGACTCTGGGCCACCCCCTGGGCGACTAGCCAACTATCTCGAATTCGCCCCTTAAACACTTCCCCATAGAGCAACTGCCCAAACGCCAACGGGCTCTGGCTCGCCGCCCCCTGGGGATTAAGCAGGGCAACTAAGGGATCCCCCGCCAACATCTGTGCCTGATCAATCCAATGGTCTAACTGCCAAACCACCACCTCCTCCGCCAGGGGCACCCCCTTCGGTACCCGCTCCGTGCGCACCCAAAACTTTTCCTCGGGGCGATCGCTCGGCCCGATTGGCGTAATCGACAGCAGAAACTGTTCAATGCGATCGCCCATAGATGAATCGCCCGTAGACTCTCGGCTGAATTAGCAGTAGCTCAAGTATCAACACAAATCAGGGGCAAGATTCAGTCAACATTTCTACCCCTTCCTCACCATTGTGCCATTCCTCCCCTTTTCCTCCGGATCCCCATATGCCGCCCGGAAAATCGAGCCATTGACCCTAGGGAAAAATCATTGCGGAACCGGGGACATTGCGAAATATCCAAGGTCAGGAATGGCTACCGGGCCATCCGCTAAAATTCAGGGGCGGAACGATAACCCTAGGCTTGCTTGAGGAGAAAATCCAACCCATGATCGGCCCTTTAAAAAATCTATTCGGTGGCAAGAAAGAAGACTTCTTTTTAGAACTGGACGACGCGGGGGGAACCCCCGATAGCGCGGCCCCGACACCCGCTGCCGCCGTCGCAGAAGCCCCCGTTGCCGAGCCCGCCGCCCCAGCGGCACCCCAGGAAGCGCCCAAGAAAGTCGCTAAGAAGAAGTCCCCCAAGAAGAAAGCTGCTAAGCCGCAGGCCGCCCCTCAGCCTGCCCCGGTTGCTCCGGCTCCCCCTGCTCCCGCTGCGCCGACGGTTTTGTTTGCGCCGAATAACCTGGTGCCTCAGCCCACCGGTAAGCGTCGTAGCCCCGGTCCCAGCCTAGATGCTTTCAAGGACATGGCGAAGGGCATGGGCCGTCGGTAGGGATAACGTCCATTTGCCTGTTATCTAAAACACGTTGTCTAATAACACGTTGTCTAAAACCCAGGGGGGCGATCGCCCCCCTGGGTTTCTTCATGCCGATATTGAGCGCGGTTTATCCTTCAGGGGATAGCCCCGCCAGTTCCCCATGGCTATCGCTCGCATCCGCAAAGGCGGAAAGGGTTTGCTCCTCCTCCGGTGCCGGACCTGGAGAAGCCTCCCCCGCCGCGATCAAGGATTCCACGGTCGCAGTGTCCGGTGATGACAACACCCCAGGGGCGTCAGCATCGGCTTCGTCCGTTCCAACTTCCCCAAGCATCGCCTCCAGAAAGCCCAAAAATATTGGATGGGGCGTACTGGGGCGCGACTGAAACTCAGGATGGAACTGGGTGGCCAAAAAGAAAGGATGATCGGGATATTCAATAATCTCCACCAATCGCCCATCCAACGAGGTGCCGCTCAGACGATATCCCGTTTCTGCAAGCTGACTTTTGTAACTGTTGTTGAACTCGTAGCGGTGGCGGTGGCGCTCGTAGATCACCTCTTTGCCATACAGTCGATGGGCTAAGGTCCCTTCCTCAATGCGACAGGGATACAATCCCAAGCGCATGGTGCCCCCCAAGTCCACCACATCCTCTTGCTCCGGCAACAGCGCAATGATGGGATGGTCACAGTTGGGATCGAATTCAGCGCTGTTGGCATTGTCCAAATGGGCCACGTGGCGGGCCCACTCAATGCTGGCGCATTGCATCCCCAAACATAGCCCCAGGAATGGAATCTTCTGCTCGCGGGCATAGCGAATGGCTCGCACCTTACCGTCGATGCCTCGGGTGCCAAAGCCGCCGGGCACCACCACCCCGGCGACGCCCTGCAAATGGCGTTCCGCCCCATCCCGTTCCACATCCTCCGAACTGATCCAGCGCAATTTCAAATCGCTATTGGCCTCGACGGAGGCATGACGGAGGGCTTCCACCACCGATAAATAGGCATCCGTTAGGCTGACGTATTTACCGACGATCGCCACCTCGACCGTCCGTTTCGGCCCATACAGCCGATCCACCATCCGACTCCAACCCGCCAGATTGGGCGATCGCAATTCCATATTCAACAGGGATAGGGTCTGGTGGGCTAGGCCCTCCTTCTCCAACATCAGCGGCACTTCATAAATACTGCGGGCATCCCCATTGGCAATGACCGACTGTTCCGGCACATCGCAAAATTCTGACAGCTTTGTCCGCTGGGCCGGCGGCAATGGCTTCGAACAGCGACACACTAAAATATCCGGCTGAATACCAATGGACCGCAACTCCTTCACCGAGTGTTGGGTGGGTTTGGTTTTCATTTCCCCCGCCGCTTCAATCCAGGGGATCAACGTCACGTGCACGTACAGCACGTCCCCCCGGTTCACATCCTTCCGAAATTGGCGGATCGCCTCCAAAAAGGGCAGGGATTCAATGTCCCCGACGGTGCCCCCAATCTCCGCAATCACCACGTCGGAATTGGTATTGTTCGCCACCCGATGGATCCGCGATCGAATCTCCGCCGTGATGTGGGGAATCACCTGCACGGTGCCCCCCTGATAATCCCCCCGCCGCTCCTTATTAATCACCGCTTGGTAAATGGAACCGGTGGTGACGCTATTCAACCGGGACATATCCGTGTCGGTGAAGCGCTCGTAATGCCCCAGGTCCAAATCCGTCTCCGCCCCATCCTTGGTGACAAACACCTCCCCGTGCTGGAAGGGGCTCATGGTGCCGGGATCCACATTGAGATAGGGATCCAACTTCAGGATCGACACCGAATAGTCTCGAGACTTCAATAAACGACCCAGGCTAGCGGCGACAATTCCCTTGCCAATGCTGGAGACCACGCCACCGGTTACAAAAATAAACTTAGTCATTACGATCGCTCTTGGGGGTTGTCCTTATGAGTAGAGGATGGATAGAGGGGCCTGGATGGTCTTGGCATCGGCTGCCCGCGTGGATGAGTTGGGGGAGAGTTCGGGGGAGGGGGGAGACATCGGGGCGTTTGGGGGGCGGTTAGCCCGTAGGTCGCGCGGGATCGGCGATCGCCCCTCTTTTGTTCCCCATGCCGCCGCCAATTGTGCCATAGGATTTGGCCGTATCCTGGGATCGCTGCCCCCACGGGGGCGATCACCGATTTCAGATCTTGGATTTCAGATCCTATAGGAGAAAACCCCTGGGGAAAGAACCGTGCAGAAAAAACTAATGGACGCCATCAATATCCTAATTTTTCTTGCCCTATGTACCTTCATCGGGGTGAATCTCGTGCGCCTGGGATTGGCGTTTTGGCAGCAGCTGAGTTAGGGCATCCCCTATTCTACGCCCCTCCCCTCGGCGCTAGCGATCGCCCTGAACCTCCGGATCCGTACTTCCTCTAGACTTCCCCTAGGCTTCCCCCAGGACACCAAGTTCTAACCGAATGCTATGGAAGCATTCAATTTATAGTGAAACAACTTATTTTGAAATATCTCTTAAGTCCCCTATCATGAGGTCCCCCAAGTCTGATGGACAGGGACCCCCTGGGAAGCGGGCGAGGTGGGACTCGAACCCACGACAAACGGATTAGAAGTCCGCTACTCTATCCAGCTGAGTTACACGCCCCCGGAACAGGAGGGACAAACCCGAATGCCCTGCCTGGTTTTCCCAAATGGTATCGGGATTGGCCAGGGGGGACAAGGGGGGAAACTGGGATTGGGCGGAATTGGGAAGATACCCTGCGGAGGGGGGCGATGGTTGGGCAATGGCTGGGCAATGCTCCCTTGGGGTTGGGGGGATAAAACCGGGAGGCTACACTGGGCGCACGGTTGTTTACAGTTTTCCGGATTTTCCGAATTTCCCGAAACCCGTGGGCTAGAATGAGCCACATCGATCGCTGTGTTGCGATCGGCTTGATAGCTTGCCCTGACAAAAGTTCATCTTTTGCCCCATGTTTATTCTCAAGCGGCAGGATGTGGAAATTTCCAACATCCGACATCCCGAGAAAGATCAGACAATTCCTATCTTGAGCTATCAGGGTCAGACCTTTACTCTCCTGAATGTGTTCAATGCCAGTCAAGCGGAAGAGGCTCGGGCCCTTTGGCGTGATTTGACGGATAACCGGGGTAAGGCCTGTGTGCTGCTGGAGGAGCCGGATCGCTTTAGCGTTTGGGGTAAGGTGCGTCTGGATAAGGGCGGGGGCGGTGATCTCGGGGGCGATGGGGGGAGCAGTGCCGGCCATACCCTGGGGGCGGTGCTGCTGCTGCAGGCGGTCTTTTTCGATATTGAAGATTTATTGGGCGATCGCCAGGCGGCGAAGTTCCGGCAGGATATTGGTGCTGTGCTGACCAAACTCCAGCTACAGGGGGGGGAATCGCCGGCGGCGGTGGAAACAATCCTGACCTTCAACCCCTTTGAGGAGCAGTTGCCGGCCTGGGTCGACCTAAAGATTATGTCTTTGCTCCAGGAACTGCACCGGTTGGGGAAAGGATACTTCGGGAATGCGAACTTCACCGGACGGGCCCTGGATGCCCTGGAGGATATGGACGAAGGCGATCGCAAAGCGTTTTCCCAATGGCTGACCCAGGGCCCCCTGGCCGACCTGTGGTGAGGGGGGGCGAGGATTCCCTGGGACCATGATCCGGACTTTGATCTGGAGGATTGGGGAGCCTGGACTTTCAGTCCTGGGGTGCACCCCCTAGATGTTGCCGGCCAGGTCGGTTTTCGAAATCCACTGACTTCGTTGTTTACCCTTGTAGTATCTGCGTCCGTTTCTCGTTTCCTTTCACTCTGTATTACTTAAACCCTGTTTCCTTTAACAGTGCGCCTTGATAAGACCTATGAGTAAGTCACCTACCAGCCAGGGATCCTTTGCCATCTTCTCTTCCCGGAATTTAATTATTGCCGGTGCCGTCTGGGCGATCGCTGCGCTGCTATTTTTCCTGTTCTGTAGCATTTCTCCCACCGGCGAGACGCGACCCCTGTGGTATAGCATCGGCACGTCGATTTTTGAGTATGTTGCCTTTTCCGGGGCGGCGATTGTGTGTTTCCGCAATTGGCGCAGTAAGCAAATCCTGAGCGGTCGCTCGGTCTGGCTGGCGATCGGGGCCGGGATGTTGTGCTATTTCATTGGCGGTCTGTTCTTTAGCTATTGGGAACTGGGGCTGCAAAAGGAACCGGATGTAAGTCCGGGGGATGTGTTCTATATCGCGACTTATATTCTGCTATCGGTCGGGATGTTGTTGGCGGTGCTGCCCCGACGTTTGAATTTGGAAGTGTGGCAGTGGGCCGCTGTTGGGGCGATCGGTGTCGCTGGGGCGGTCTTTTCCTTCTCCCCACTGATTTCAGGGGGCGGCGGTGAAGAGGCTGCGGAGGCGGCCGTGGAGACGGCTGAGGTCGTGGTCGTCAATGCGCCGGCTTGGGCGGTTCAGGCGGAAGAATTGCTGAGTCCCTTTGCGGATGTGGTGCTGACCCTCTACACCGTGGGTGACATTGTGTTGCTGGTGCTGGCGTCTGCATTGCTATTGGCGTTCTGGGGCGGGCGGTCTGCCCAGTCTTGGCGGATGATCGCAGCGGCGGCGATTTCGCTGTATATCGCTGATATGTGGTTCAATTACGCCATTAACAATATTGCTAACTACGAGAGTGGGTCCCTCCTTGAAGTATTTTGGATCTTTAGTGGTGTGCTGTTTGGCATTGGAGCGGTATTAGAGTTCGATCTGTCGACGCGATCGCGCCGCAGTTCTCGCCGTCGTTCCTCTTCCTCGGCCTCCTCAGCGGTTTCCTAGCGGACATCTGCTGCATTTGACTTACCGAGCTGACCTTAATGACACCTAAACGACTCTCTGATTCTGAGAAGCAAGAGATTGCCTCTTCCTATGGGAGAGGTGGTGTCACTATGGCTAGCTTGGCGAAAACCTTTGGGGTGAGTGCGTCGACGATTAGCCGGATATTGCGGCAGCTTGATGCTCAGCCGCCATCGGACGAGTCGGAGACGGCTGCCCCCCAGGCTTCCCCTAAAACGAAGGACCGCAAGCGGCGATCGCGTTCTAAGGCCGATCAAGCCGAGCAATCTGAATCGGTGGATAGTTCCGACGGTTCGTCGGATGATGCTTCGTCGGGTGGTGCCTCGTCGGATGACCAATCGAAGTCAAGACGAACCCGGAAGCGGAGTACGCCTCGCCCTGTGATTGCTAAGACGGCTAAGGCGTCAGGCGGCTCGCCTGATGCTGAGGAGGATAACTCCACGCCAGATTTAGCGGCAGAGTCAGAGGCTGAGGAGGAGACTACGGCAGGAAAATCCCCGCGTCGTCGAGTGCGCCGTCGGTCTTCTGCGCCGTCGACGCCGGAGGTTGAAGCGGGCGATCGCCTTGAGGAGACGGATGATCTCGAGGAAGAGGGCAATCCTGTGGCGGCGGTGGCCGATGACGATCAGGAGGGGGATGAGTCGGATCTACTGGACGAGGATTTGGATGAGGGGTCCTCTTTGGATGATGACTATGGGGACGATGATGAGGATGAGGATGACGACGGGGATGAGGATGGGGACGATGAGGACGGCGACGGATGGGTCGACGTTGAGTCTGAGGGGCCTCTACAGATCTTCCCGTTTGCCGACGTGTCCTTGCCCAATCCCTGCTATTTGGTGGTGGACCGGTCTGCAGAGTTGATTACCCGCCCCCTGAAGGAATTTCGGGAGTTGGGGGTGGTCCCGGATGATGAGGCGGATTTGAAGACGCTGCCGGTGTTTGATAATCACCGCATTGCTCGGCGGTTTTCGGCGCGGAATCAGCGGGTGATTAAGGTGCCCGATAGTGGCGTGTTTCTTAAGACGGGTTCGTATTTGCAAGCCAAAAAGATTTGCCGGCTGCTGGTGGATGGACGGGTCTATGCCCTGTGATGGCTGCCCGGTGATGTTTGCACTGCTAGGATGCCGGTGCTGCGATTGATTGGTTTTTCGTTAGCGGTTTTTCGTTAGCATGAGTGGGGGGTCGGGCACGATATTGAGTGTCCCGGCGGGTGGATAGTCTTTAATTTTTGGTGGTTTCCCTATGGCGGCTGCGACGGATGCGAATCGAATCGTGATTCTGGGGGGGGGCTTCGGTGGGTTGTATACGGCGTTGCGGCTGTCGGAGTTGGATTGGGAACAGGGGCTGCCGGAGATTGTCCTGGTGGATCGGGGCGATCGCTTTGTCTTTTTGCCGTTGCTTTATGAGTTGATGACGGGGGAGTTGCAGACCTGGGAGGTGGCCCCGCCCTACAGTGAGGTGTTGTCGAATACGCCGGTGCGGTTTGTTCAGGATGCGGTGACGGCGGTGGATGCGGGCGCGCGGACGGTGACCCTGGTGGGGGGCGAGGTGTTGCCCTACAGTCGCCTGGTGTTGGGGTTGGGGGGGGAGACGCCGATGGATTGGGTGCCCGGTGCGGCGGACCATGCCATCCCGTTTCGATCGCTGGAGGATGCCTATCGCCTAGAAGATCGGCTGCGGGCGTTGGAACAGTCGGACCAGGATAAGATTCGGGTCGCGGTTGTGGGCGGTGGCTATAGCGGCGTGGAGTTGGCCTGTAAGCTGGCGGACCGGCTGGGCGATCGCGGTCGACTGCGCATTATTGAGATGTCGGACAAGATTTTGAGCAATTCGCCGGACTTTAATCGTCAGGCGGCGGATGTGGCCCTGGAGAAGCGTGGGGTTTGGATCGATTGGGAGACGACGGTGGAGGGGATTACGGCGGATACGATTACCCTGGTGTTTCGCGGAGAGGTGGAGTCGTTGCCGGTGGATGCGGTGCTGTGGACCGTGGGGACGCGGATCCCGGAGTTGGTGCGATCGCTACCCTTGGAGAAGAATGATCGGGGGCAGGTGAAGGCGGATGCGACGTTGCGGACGAGCGATCCCTATATTTTTGCCCTGGGGGATTTGGCGGAAAGTCGCGATAAGGACGGTGAATTAGTGCCGTCGACGGGGCAGGTGGCGATCCAACAGGCGGATTATGTGGCGTGGAATGTGTGGGCGTCCCTGGGCGATCGCCCATCTTTGGATTTCCGCTATCAGAATTTAGGGGAGATGCTGGCGCTCGGGAATACGGAGGCGACGTTGACGGGGCTGGGGCTGACGTTGGATGGACCGTTGGCCTATGCGGCGCGGCGGCTGGTTTATCTCTACCGAATGCCGTCCTTTGAACACCAGGTCAAGGTGGGCTTAAACTGGCTCACCCAGCCGCTGTTGAAGGGCTTGGGTCTTGGGTCTTAGGGACTGGCAAAGTAGACTTGAAACCCGTGTATGGGGTGTCTCGTGCACCGTGTAGTTGTCCTGGTTAGGGAGACGAAAATATGGCTGAAGCGGGTGCGGCGGAAATCGGGATCATTATGGGCAGCGATTCCGATCTGCCGGTGATGCAGGCGGCGATCGCCATTTGCGAAGAGTTTCAAGTGGCGACGGAGGTGGCGATTGTATCGGCCCACCGGACGCCGGATCGGATGGTGGAGTATTCTCGCTCAGCGCGCGATCGCGGGATTCAGGTGATTATTGCGGGGGCGGGGGGTGCGGCCCATTTGCCGGGAATGGTGGCGGCGTTGACGCCGTTGCCTGTTATTGGCGTGCCGGTGCCGACTCGGCATTTAGGGGGCGTGGATTCCCTCCATTCCATTGTGCAAATGCCCCGGGGGATTCCGGTGGCGACGGTGGCGATCGGCAATGCTCAAAATGCCGGACTTTTGGCGGTGCAGATCTTGGCGTGCCAGCGTCCCCCATTGCTCGACCGGGTGCAGGATTATCGCGATCGCCTGAAGGATATGGTGATGGATAAGCAAACCAATCTAGAGCAGCTGGGGTATAGGGACTATCTGGCGCAAATGTAGAGAGCCACGCAAAATGCCCACACAGAAGCCGACGCCGCCGGATCAAAGTCCTTAGTGCGTCGGCTTGCCCCTTACTCGGGAAAATTTCTTAGGTGGCTTGGGACGCTTAAACGCCCGAACCCCATTGAGGTCTACAGGGTCTACAGATCGAACTGATTACCACGGGTGTACTGCAGGTAGGCCGCGACGAACAATCCAGCCAAGGTGACGGGAATTAGCCCCAAAACAATACCGACCAATAAAGGCTCAACCACAGCAACAATCCTCTCAAAAGTCTGATTTTGACTTCTGATTGTAGCAGTCAGACCGTTTCCGCGCTGGCATTGCTACGAGATTGCTACGGTGAATGGTCAGCCAGCCACAATGGGGCTATAGCCAACCTTCCTGTTCCAGTTCTTCGATGATTTGCAGGGCGCGGGCATCCCCCAACTTCAACAGCGCCGATCGCGCATCATCCTTAATCCCAAGCTCTTCATCCTCCACCAGCGCCTCGATTAATGCATCGACGGCACCGGCATAAATCGCATTCGACGGTAAATCCCGACAGAGCTGACCCAACGACCAGGCGCAATTCCCCCGCACCGCCGGCACCGGATCCTGGCGCAGGGCAATAATCAACGGCGGCACGGCTTTCACCGCGCTCTCGTAATCGGTTTCTCCGATCTGACCCAGGGAACTCGCCGCCCACAGCCGTACCGCTGCAATATCCGTCCGTAATGCTTTGAGAAGGGGCGCCACCGTCTGGAAACTTTGACAGGTGCCCAGAGCCCACACGATGCCCTTCCGCACATAACCATTCCATTCCCGGTCATAGCGCTCCACCAGGGCCGCGATCGCCGCCTCAGAAATATTGCGACCGAGGGCATAGGCGGCGCTCACTCGCACCAGGGCACAGGGATCGTCCAAGAGCTGAATTAACGGCGCGATCGCTCGCTCCTCTTCCAACTCGCAAAAGGCTCGGGCGGCGACAATGCGCTCTTCAGAATCGCTGGAGTCGAGTAATGCCAACATCTCATCCGCATTGGGTAACGGCGAGTCGGCATCAGATAACTGATCGAGCGGGCTTTCGAACGCCTCGTCAAAATTTAAAAGGGCAGTATCATCGGTTGCTTTCATAATTTAGAACTTTACCGGAAACCCTTCGACCGAGGAACCGTCCGGCCGAAATCTTTCCCTGGCCAGCCCTAATCATAAAAAATCGTAACGCTTATCTTTCCCCAGCGCTTACGAATTCAGCCCAAGGCCAGAGGCGTTATACGGGCAACTGTCCTCGGGGGTTGGATTGGTCCAGGGTTCGGAGTTGTTGATAGAGGTCTTTTTCTCCGTCCGTTGGGGCGCTGGGGATTTGGATCTGCACTTCCACAATTTGATCCCCCCGGCGATCACCCTCGATGGGATAGCCCTTGTTGGACAGGCGTAGCCGTTGCCCCTGGCGGACCCCCGGCGGCAGGGTCATCTTCACCCAACCATCTAACGTGGGCACCTCGATCGCTCCCCCCAATACGGCTTCGGGCACCGTCACCGGCACTTGGCAATATAAATCCATCCCATCCAGCCGGAAAAAGTCATGGGGCGCGACAGTAATTTTTAAGTATAAATCGCCGCCGTTGATTCCTTGATTTTTTAAGCGGACCCGCTGCCCGGTGACTAAGCCGGGGGGCATACTGACCTCCAGCGATCGCCCATCTTCCAATCGAATGCGCTCCCGGCCACCGGTATAGGCCGTCGTTAGGGGAATGGTCAGCCGCGCTTCCGCATCCCGCCCCTTGCGGGCGTTGACCGTATAGGAGGTGCGGGTATTGCCGGGGCGGTAATAATCCTTGGTGCCGGGCTGAGGGGGCGTGGTGCGTTGGGGGGGACGGCGCTCCAGGAGGCGATCGACAAAACTATTGAAGTCCGCAAACTCCCCAAAGTCCATATCGGTGGGGGGGACTTCCGTCGCCACGCGATCGCTGGGGCGGGCTACCGGTCGGGGCGATCGGGCTGATTTTGCTCGGGCTTTTTTGCGGCCGCCCTTGCCCTGAAATCCCTTCTGATTCCAATAGCGGCTGAACTCGTCATATTGGGCCCGACGGCTGGCATCGGACAGGACTTCGTAGGCTTCCCCGATCGCCTTGAATTTTTCCTCGGCGACCTTATCCCCCGGATTTAAATCCGGATGACAGGTGCGGGCGAGCCGCCGAAATGCCCGCTTGATCTCATCATTGGTCGCCGTTGAGGTGATGCCAAGAATTTGATAGTAATTCCGAAAATTTTCCATTCCGTTCAAATCCAGCGCAGATCGCCTCTAGAACCAATCGTCATCGTCATCCCAATCATCATAGGGGTCCGCATCGGGGGCCGCACGATAGGGCGGGGGCGTCGATCGACTGGGGCGGGCATTGCGGGGGGACTCGGCGGGCGGTGGCGATTGGCGGGGGGACCGTCTTTCGTCACCATAGGGCTCACCGTAGGGCGACGGCGATCGCTCTGCCGCCCCATTGCCTCGTCGTGGGGTCCCGCTATAGGGATCGATTTCTGGCGCCGTGTCTGGGGCCATGCCTGACGCAGTGTCTGGCGCAGTCCTACGGGCATCACGGATATCCCGGGCATCCCGAGGCGGCATTGACCGGCGTTGGCCGTTGGTGCCGTTGGGTGGAGGACTGGGCTGGCCATTGGGTTGGCTGCGGGGTTGGCTGCGGGGCGATCGCCGGGGTTCTGCGGGGGGCGTTGCCCAGGGATCATCCTGCTGATCGTAGGCAGGGAGAGGGGCAGGGGCAGGGCTGGCCGGGGGAGGGTTGACCGGGGGAGGGGGACTGGCAGGTCCTCTGGGGGACTTGGGCAAATTATCAGAATCAAAGAGGGGGGGCTTTTTCCCGCTACTGCGATCCTGACCCCAGGGATCCGAGGACGGGGCAGGCGGCCGCTGGGGCGATCGCCGGGAGGGCTCCGGAGGTCGCTGGGGCGATCGCCGGGATTCGTCCCACGTGGGGGGCGGACTGCCATAGGGATCGGGCCCTTGGCGGGGTGGCTGCTGAGGGGGGCGTCGGGTGGGGCGAGGTTGACGGTAATCATCCCCAAAACCACCGTCAAATCCACCACCGGGACCAGGATCCCCTAATCCACCGCGATCGCGCCGCCGTTGGTCTGTGCCATAGTCATTGCCGTAGCTGGGGCCGTTGGGGGCAAAGCGATCGCCGGTTCTTCCCCCGGCCGCATCCCCATAGCCATCCCGAGGCCTGCCGCCGCTATCCCGACCGTAGGCATCCCGTCCAAAGCGATCGCCGCCGAAATTGTCGGTGCCGTAGCGATTATTGTCGTAGCGATTATTGTCGTAGCGGTTATTCAGGTAAGGATTGCCCCCCTGATTTGCGCCATAGTTCGCCCCGTAATTACCGTAGCCACCGTAGTCATCAAATTCGTCGTCGAGGCCCCAACCGCTCAGGCTAGACGCCACGGACTCTCGCCCTTCCTGGAATGTGCGTTTGATGGAGCCGAACAGATCATCATCGTCCTCTTCTGCATAGCGTTCTCGTACTTCCCGGCTGAGTTCGTAGAGGGCATCCTGTAGCTCTGCCTGGGCACGGTCGATCGCCATGTCGTCATTGCGGGAAATACTCTCCCGTAGCCCCCGGCTGGCGGCATCAATGCCCCGCCGATGGAATTCCACAAACTGCATGCCAAAATCTAGGGTCGCTTCCCGCAACTGCCGCTCCGCCTGGACAATTAATGCTTCTGCTCGATTGCGTTTTTCCACGCGATCGCGCTTGGCCCGATCCTCATCCGCATAGACCTGGGCCGCCTGGATAGCCTCCTCCACCTCCTCGTCGCTGAGGGTGGAGGCGTCCTGAATAATAATGCTCTGCTCCCGCCCGGTGGTCTTATCCATGGCGGTCACCTGCAGGATGCCATTGGCGTCAATATCAAACGCCACCTGCACCTGGGGTACCCCCCGGGGCGCGGGCGGAATTCCCGTTAATTTAAACCGTCCCAGGGATTTATTATCCACCCCCATTTCCCGCTCCCCTTGGAGCACATGGATTTCCACCAGGGTTTGATTATTCTCGCTGGTGGAGAAAATATCGGATCGACGCACGGGGATGGTCGTATTCCGGGGAATTAGTTTTTTCATCACCCCGCCAATGGTTTCCAATCCCATGGACAGCGGCGTCACATCCAACAGCAAAATATCTTTGACGTCCCCTGCCAAAATCCCCGCCTGCACCGCCGCCCCCACGGCCACCACTTCATCAGGGTTCACATTTTGATTGGGCTCCAGCCCCACCAAGGTCCGCACCATATCCTGCACCATCGGCATCCGGGTGGAGCCCCCCACCAACACCACCTCATCAATCTGAGACGGGCGCAAATTGGCATCGATAAAGGCCTGTTTCAGGGGCCCCCGCAGTCGATTCAGTAGGTCGATACATAGGCCTTCATACTGGGCTCGGGTCAGTCGGGTTTCCAAATGTTTTGGCCCGTCCTCGGTGGCGGTAATAAACGGCAAATTGATATCGGTGACCCCTACCCCCGACAGCTCGATTTTTGCCTTCTCCGCCGCTTCCATTAGCCGCTGCAAAGATTGGCGATCGCGCCGTAGGTCAATGCCTTCGCGCTCTAAAAACTGTTCCGCCAGCCAATCCACAATCTGCTGGTCAAAATCATTTCCCCCCAGCTGACTATCCCCACTGGTGGAGCGCACTTCAAATACGCCGTCCCCCACCTCCAGAATGGACACATCAAACGTGCCGCCCCCCAGGTCAAACACCAGCACCGTTTGGCTGCGATCGTTATCCAGACCATAGGCCAGGGATGCTGCCGTGGGCTCATTCAAAATCCGTTTTACTTCTAGTCCTGCGATCCGACCCGCATCCCGGGTGGCTTGGCGCTGGGAATCATTAAAGTATGCCGGCACCGTAATCACCGCGCCGGTAATGGGCTGCCCCAAATACCGCTCCGCGTCATCCGCCAATTTACGAATGACCATCGCCGACAACTCTTCCGGCGCAAAGTCTTTTTCCTTTTTGGGACAATCCACCCGCACATTGCCGGTCTCCCCCCGACGGATGGTATAGGACACCCGCTTGGTGTCCGGGTCCAGCTCGTTATACTTCCGACCGATGAATCGCTTCAGGGAATAATAGGTATTCTGCGGATTCAGCACCCCCTGACGCCGGGCAAGCTGACCCACAACCCGCTCCCCATCCTTACTAAACCCCACCACCGACGGCGTGGTGCGCATCCCCTCCGCATTGGCAATGACCATGGGTTTGCCGCCTTCCATCACCGCGACAACAGAGTTGGTGGTACCGAGGTCAATGCCGACAATCTTTCCCATGCTG